>JABAQT010000053.1 GCA_019187195.1 Bryobacteraceae bacterium | reverse complement strand
GGCTCCGTTGAGGCGAGCGGCGTCGCTATGGGCGGTGCTGATGGTTGGCATAGTGTTCAACTCTGGCCCGGTTGTAGCACGCGGGAGCGTTGAGAGATGCCGGCGGAATGTGTAAGTGGTTGTGGGGTGAAGAGAAATAATTGCCGGCTGGTTGGAAACGGGGTTCACGCCATGACCACGGGACCCCGGCGCTCGGGCAGGACGCGCAGGCCCATGAGGCGGGGGGAGGCGTCCCCGCACCCGCAGGGCGTCCTGACGATGCGTCCGGTCATCTCCGTCCCCATGCGAAGGAGGGAATACTCGGCGCAGTCCAAACAGGTCAGCAGGAGCTGGTTGCCGTGCGCGGAGATTTCGAAGATCGCGTTCTCGATTTGAATGTGCAGTCCGTCGTGGGCTTCGCATTCCCAGGCCAGCAGCTCCTGGCTGAAGCCGCGGAACTGCTCGAAGACCGGCGCCTGAAACGCCCGCCACAACAGATCGCGGTCTTCCTGTTTCAAACATCCGTGGCGCAGTCCGGTGAATGCGATCACCACGCTGCGCAGCGGCCTCATCGTGAGGCGGCCCTCGATGGCGTCCTCGGCCAAGGCGCACAGGCGGTGAACGGGGCCCGCCAGCGAGTCCGGCGCAAACTCCTCCAACTCGTCATGCGCCGCATAAGGGAAGGACCGCAAGCTGCCTGATTCCTCGAATCCGCCGGCGAGCAGCGCCGTCTTTCCGGTATCCCCCAACGGGCATTCCAGGGAATGGAGCGGCCGGGGTTTGTGGTCCCAGTTGTAGAACTCGGCCGGGCTGGCAAGGAACTCCCTCAGCTCGACGGTGGGGACGGCTTCGAGGCAACTTTCGAGAAAATCCTCGTCACGCGGCGCGCATTCGGGCAGAGAGAGCCGGCGTCTACGATAGAAACCGCTTCTGGCGGCTTGACTGATGACAGCATCCAGCCGTTCGAGCCTGAGGGTTCTAGGCGCGGCGCCGTTGACTCTTGTGACGAGGCGGAAATACGTCATGACGGAGGATAGAGTGGGGGATGGATCCCGCTTTGCGCCGCCCGCCAAGTGAACAGGGCCGTTATCGGGCAGGTCTATCCCACGCCTCTTCCAGCGGATAACGCAGCGCATCTCATCAGATAGGTGAGGCGCGCCAGTGGAAATTCTCAGCCGAGAATCCGCTCGAGATTCCCGCCGAGAATCGCGGCCGCATCTCCGGCTCCGGCTCCAACCTCCTGGAGCGCCGCTATCTGCTCCTGGAAAACACTCTCGTTCCAGCCCCGCGGAAAGAACGATGAGTCGGTGCCGAACAGAAGGCGGGTGGGACCCAGGACGCCGAGGGCTTTGCGCAATACCCTGGCGAGCGTCAGTTCGCCTTCCTGGTAGCGCATCCAACTGTTGCTGCTCGAAGTATCGAGGTAGACGTTGGGGCACAAGTCCGCCACCATCAGCGCCTCCCGGAAATAGCCGGCCCCAAAGTGTGGAATCACAAAGCTCACGCCGGGAAAGCGGAGGGCCAGACCATGAATGTCCACGGGGTTTGAATAGCGCAGGTCGAAGGGCGAGCTCAAGCCGAGCCGCTTTCTGACGCCCACGCTCAGCACTCCGCAATGGATGAAGACAACGCCCTTCCCGGTATCGGCGGCCGCTTCGATTATGGCCACGGATTCCTTCTCATGGAGCCAGTAGCGGTGCATGGCTGGAAACAGGCATGGCACGCGGAGACAGCCGGCGGCAAGCGCGCCGCGGACATGGGCGAGGGAGTGCGGCGCCAGCGGATTCACCATGAAATAGCCGAAAAACCGCTTCGGATAGGCCTTGGCGGCCGCCTCGACGGAAGCCTCGTCACCGGGTATGCTGGCCATGATGGCCGCCTTGCGCACGCCGCGGCGGTCCAGTTCCGCGACCCAGCGCGCCCCGAGATCGACGGGATCGGGAGGAGGCATCTCCCATCCCAGTTGGGCTCCGATGGCCTCCTTCGACAAACCTTCCTTCTGTTTCGCCAGCAGGCGAAAGAAGCCATCCGAGAAAAAGTGGACGTGCGCGTCCGAAACCGGGATATCTCCCCAAGGCGTCAACATAATCCTGATCCTGAGAATTACTGCGTAACGGGCGAGTCGCTGGCCGCCACAGCGGCCGCGAAGCGGGTCAATCCGGCGGCGAGCGCCAACTGCGTGAGCCCGGCGACGTTGCTCACGCCGAGTTTCTTCATCATGGTCTTGCGGTAGCTTCGCACGGTCTGCAAACCGAGGTCGAGCAGGACGGCAATCTCCTTGCTGGTCTTGCCCTCGGCGACGAGGCGCAGCACCTGCAATTCCCGCGGCGATAATCCCTCGAGGGCCTGCGGCATCCGCCTGTCGTCCATCTCCCCGCGCTTGATCCGGTTGAGCAGTTTGTCCGACACCTGCGGGCTCAAATACGACCCGCCTTTCGCCACCGTCCGCAACGCGTCGAGCAGATCGCCGTCCGAGGCCTGCTTCAGAACAAAAGCGCGGGCTCCGGAGCGAATGGCGCTGACGACCGAATTCTCGTCGTCATACATGGAGAGGATGACGACGCGCGTTTCCGGGCAATGGCGGACAATTTCACCCGTCGCCTCGATGCCGTTCAGTTTGGGAAGGTTGATGTCAACCAGCGCGATATGCGGCTTCAGTCTTCTGCACTGCATTACCGCCTCGGCTCCGTCCTCGGCTTCCCCGACCACTTTGAACTCCTCGCAACTCTTGAGGATGGCCTTGATGCCATCCCGCATGATCTTATGATCATCGACCAAGAGAATGTCGCACGTTTGCATGGCGCGTCACTTCCTTTCGCCGGGGAGAGAGGCGTCAGGCGCCTCTTCCGGCGGGCTCTCCGGTTGTTCCTGGTAGACCGCCTGGACCGCGGTTCCTTTTCCCTGGTGGCTATCCACCTGCAGCGCAAGGCCGTGCTTGCGGGCGGTATGGTGGATCCACAACAGCCCCAATCCGGCCGGGTGTGTCATGGCTCGCGCGACATCAAAGCCTTTGCCGTTGTCCCGCACCTCGAGCCGCACGCAACCGGGCAGCGGCTGCAGGACCACTTCGATCAGACTTGCTCCGGAATGTTCGACCGCGTTGCTCAACGACCTCGCGGTGATTTCATACATCGCTACCGCGGCGGGCAGCGGGAGATGAACGTGCGAGTCCATCAAAAATCTTATTGTCGCGCCCCGGGCGGATTCACGCATCCGCCCCACCAGTGTATCCAATGCATAGCGCAAACCGGAGCGGGGCACAATGTCGGGGTTCAACTGATAGCTCAGGTCGCGCACGTCGGAGATCGCTTTTTCGAGGAGGCGCTGGACATCGGCGACGCGTCCGGAGAGGGCGGGGGCCGCGGCGGAGAAATCCTGGCGCAGCACGTCGAGTTGAAGACCGACCACGGTGAGCACCTGTCCGACATTTTCGTGCAGCACGCGCGCCATATGGTTCAGTTCGTCCTGCTTCGCGCCGAGGGCATCGATCAACCTGGCGGCCAAGTCCGGCGATGATCCGACATTTCCGGTCATTTTTGTTTTGGAACGGTAACGGCTTATGATGCACTATTTTGATGGGTTTGGCAAGTGTGGCCGCAGGGGGCGGGCGAAGCTCGTGGTTGAAGGGCGGGATGTTTGAGGCGGGCGGAGCACAGGTGTTGGGCAGTGTGGAGGAAGGCCGCGGGGGAGAGATTGACAGGAGGGGCGGGGCATGTTTAACTACAGTGAATATGAATTGGTTTCTATTGTTTAATTGGACCTTTTCGTTACCACTCTGCCCGCAGTCCACGGCTTCCCTCTCCGGCCGCCTGCTCGACCCCTCTCCGGCAGCCATTCCGCATGCTTCCCTCACTCTCTCGAACCCTCTGACGGGCTTTACCGAGACGACGCACTCCTCCGATTCCGGGGCTTTTCATTTCACCAATGTGCCCTTTGGAAACTACACACTGAGCGTTGAAAAGCCTGGTTTTGCTCCGCTTTCGCGGCGTCTGGCGCTGCGATCGAACGTCCCGGCCATGGTGGAACTCGTCATGGAACTCGCCACGGCGAGCAATACAGTGAGCGTGGTGGATTTTGACAGGGAGGCGTTGGTCCACCCGCAGGACACCGGGTCGCGGGCTGAAATCCATCACCGGGAGATCGACCGTCTGCCGCTGGCGTCTCGAGGGTTGGAGGCGGCCCTGCTCACGTTTCCGGGATTCGCGCAGAATGCCAATGGAGCGATCCACCCGCGCGGGGCGCACAACCAGATGACTTTCGTTGTCGATGGAATGCCGGTTACGGACCAACTGACGGGGGCGTTCGCCAACGCGGTGGATCCTTCGATTGTGCAAACCGTGGAGTTGTTCACGGGCAATATACCCGCCGAGTACGGCAGCAAGGTAGCAGCGGTTGCGAACGTCACGACGCGAAGCGGTCTCGGAGCGGGCCGTATTCTTGGGGGGGCGGTTACGCTGGGCTCCGATTCGCAGGACACGCTCTCGAGCCAGGCGCGGATCAGCGGCGAGAGGGGGCGTCTCGGCTATTCGGCGTCGCTTTCCGCCATGAAAACGAACCGTTATCTCGATGCGGTCAACCTGGCGAATTTCCACAACGGCGGCAATCTGGAACGGGCTTTTTCGCGTTTCGACTATCAACCCTCGGACCGCGATTCCTTCCGGGTGAACATCATGGCGGGGAACTCCTCGTTCGAACTGGCCAACCTCGCCTCACAGCAGGCAAACGGAATGGACCAACGGCAAGGTCTAAGGGACTTCAGTTTCATGCTCGGCTGGGTGCGGACGCTGACGGCGCGCGCCACCTGGGATGTGACGGCGTCGGTCCGCACGGCGGAGGCCACGCTCACGCCGAGTCCGGGGGATATTCCGGTCACGGCCGGGCAGACACGCCGCCTGACGACGGCCACGCTCTGGAACCGGGTGAACACGGTTCGCGGCCGCCACAACGTGAAAGCGGGCGCCGACGCGCAGTACTTCCCCGTTTCGGAGCGGTTCACTTTCGGGATCACGAGCGCAACGTTCAACGCGCCGGAACTGCCCGGGTTCATCGATACGCTGCTCGACTACGATCTCACGCGCGGGGGCCGATTGTTCCGCTTTGCGGACGCGGCGGCCGGAGGGCTTTATTCGGGGTTCATTCAGGACAACATCAGCTTGGGGCGTTGGAACCTCGCGCTCGGATTGCGTTATGACGCGTACCGCTTTCTGACGCGTGGAAACCAGATGCAGCCTCGCGTGGGGGTTTCCTATTATCTGCGCGAAACGGGAACGGTGTTGCGGGCTTCCTACAACCGCACGTATCAAACGCCGCCGAATGAGAACCTGCTGCTTGCGAGTTCGGAGCAATCGAGCGTGCTGGTGGCTCGAAGCGTGCGCTCGACGCTTGGGCAGGGAGTGGTCCGCATCCGGCCGGAGCGCCAGAATTTTTATGAAGCGGGTGTTCAGCAGGCTATCGGATCGCACCTCAGCGCGGATGCCTCCTTTTACCACAAGGACGCCAGGGACCAGCAGGACAACAACAACTTCTTTAATACGGGGATCATCTTTCCGATGTCGCTTGCCGCGATCCGCGTGAACGGGGTGGAGGGCCGGGTGGCGCTGCTTCCGGCGCGGGGCTTTTCGGCGACGGCCAGCGTAACGCACGCCAGAGCGGTTTCGACGCCTCCCTTCACGGGAGGGCTGTTTATCGGGAACCCGGGCGTGATCCTGCTCAGTTCAGGTCCCTTTGTGATTGACCATGACCAGAAACTCGGCGTCCAGACCGTGGTTGCATACGATATCGGGAGGGGCCTGTCGGCCACTGTCTCGACGCGCTACGACAGCGGGCTGGTGACGAACCCTTCGGACCCGGCGGTGGTGGCGCGCGATGCCGACTACGCGCCGCTGTTGCCGTACGTGAACCTCACATCCAACCCGCCGCGCACTCTACCGCGGGCGATCACGAATGTGGGGGTCGGGTACAAGGGGGAACGATGGGAGGCCGATTTCCAGGTGACGAATGTAACCAACAAGACGGCGCTCTACAATTTTCAGTCGTTGTTCGTGGGAACGCGGCTGGCGGCTCCGCGAACGGCGGCGCTGAGGCTCCGGTGGCTGTTTTGAACAGGGGCGCGGAGACGTAGGAGAATACAAGGAACCGTGAGCGGTCAGCGTTCTCCCACACTCGGGCTGCTGGCGGGGCTGGCCGTGACCCTGTCGGCGGTCGCCGTGTATTCGGGCTACACCATTGCGCAACTGCGCAGCCTGCGGCGCCTGCAGGAGGAGACGATCGACCGCAACCGCCGCGATTCGCTGCTGCTGCTGCGCATCCAGAACAATCTCAACTCGATCTCGCTCGCGATGCGCGACATGCTGGACGCAACCGAGCCGTATCCGCTTACGGCGTGGCAGGGCCAGTTCCGGCGCATTCGCACGGACCTCGAGGACGCCGTGAAGCAGGAGGCGGCGGCTTCGCCCTCGATGGCAGGCAGCGAGCGGGATTACCTGGCGGTTTCGATCACGCGTTTCTGGGACGCGCTGGAAGGGATCTTCACGCTTGCGGGGAGCGGACGGGAGGAGGAGGCGCGGGCGCTCATCCGGCTTTCGCTACAGGCCCGCCACGACGCGCTCACGACGGCTGTCGCGCGGCTTCAGGGGCATAACAACGAGAGCGACCGGGAGGCGGCGGCGGCCACGCGGAGCATCTATTCGAGAGCGGAGCGCAATCTCTACGTGTTTCTCGGGGCGATGCTGCTGGTGGTGACGGCCACCGGGCTTTACCTTGTGGATGGGAACCGCCGGGTGTTCCGCCGGATCACGGCGCTTTCCGAGCGCCGCAGCGAACTGGCCCGTCAACTGATTACGAGCCAGGAAAGCACGTTCCGCTACATTTCGCGGGAACTGCACGATGAGTTCGGGCAGATCCTGACGGCCATTGGGGCGATGCTCCAGCGGTCGGAGAGGGGTGAAGGGGCGGCTGTGCGGGCGGAGATTCAGGAAGTGAGGGAGATCGTTCAAAGCACACTCGATAAAGTCCGCGCGCTCTCCCGGGCGCTGCACCCCATTGCGCTCGAGGAGGCGGGTTTCGAGGCGGCGCTGGGCAATTACCTGCCGGGATTCGAGAAGCAGACGGGAATTGCGGTACGTTATGAGAAAACGGGTTCGAGCCGGCCGGTGGAACGGGAGGTTGGCATTCACCTCTATCGCATTGCGCAGGAGGCGCTGAATAACGTCGCCCGCCATTCGCGGTCAAAGCGCGCGCTGGTGCGGCTGAGCTTTGAAGGCGGGCGCGTTGTGATGGAAGTGGAGGACGAGGGCGCGGGTTTCGGGGAAACGGAGGGAGGGGGGATGGGGATGATCTCGATGAGGGAGCGGGCCGAGCTGATTCACGGACGGATCGAATTTCTCGACCGGATGGGCGGAGGGGCGGCCGTGCGTCTTACGGTTCCGCTGGCCGCGGAGGCGCATGCCGAAGGCTGAAACGACGATTCTGCTGGTGGACGATCACGCCCTGGTGCGGAGGGGCTTCCGGCGCATGATTGAAGACGATCCGGAGCTGCTGGTGGCGGGCGAGGCGAGCGATGGGCATGACGCCGTGGAGATGGCCGTGAAGCTCAAGCCGGCGGTGGTGGTGATGGACTTTGCCCTGCCGAGCATGAATGGAGCGGTGGCCACGCGCCTGATATTGAAGAGCGCGCCCGGCACGCGGGTGCTGATCCTGAGCATGCATTCCGAGCCGAGCTACGTGCGCACCTGTCTCGATGCCGGCGCCCGGGGCTACCTGCTCAAGAACGCCCTCGACCTGGAGCTTGTGGAGGCGATCAAGAAGGTGGCGGGGGGAGCGGCGGTGCTTGATCCGCGGCTCGGCCAGATGCCGGAGAGAGAGGTTCCGGCGCTGAGCACGCGCGAACTCGAGGTGCTCCAACTGATCGTGCACGGAAAATCGAACAAGGAGATCGCGATGGTTCTGGGCCTGAGCGCGAACACGGTGGCCGCGCACCGCTCGAACATCATGCAGACGCTTGGGGTGCACAACACGGCGGAACTGGTGGTGTATTCGATCCGCGGCGGACTGGCGAGCATCACGTGAACCGGCGGGCGTTTCTTTTCGGCTGCGCGCAGGCGGTCCAGGCGGCTGACTGGCCGGGTTTTCAGTTCGCCGATGTGACAGCGGCGGCGGGGATCCATTTTCGCCACAACAGCGGAGCGTATGGAGCGAAGCTGCTGCCGGAGACGATGGGACCGGGCTGCGCCTTTCTCGACTACGACAACGACGGGTGGCTGGATATCCTGCTCGTCAACGGGATGGACTGGCCGGGCCACAAGAAGAGCCGCGCGACTCTGAAACTCTACCGCAACAACGGGAATGGCACATTCACCGACGTCACACAGCGCGCCGGGCTGGCGGTGGAGATGTACGGGATGGGAGTGGCGGCCGCCGATTACAACAACGACGGGTTTACGGATCTATTCGTGACAGCGGTGGGGCAGAACCGGCTGTTTCGGAACACGGGGAAAGGGTATTTCGTGGATGTCACGGCGAAGGCAGGGCTGGGGGGAAGAACGGCGTTCAGCACGTCCGCGATGTGGTTTGACTATGACCGCGACGGGCATCTCGATCTATTCGTATGCAACTACGTCAAATGGACGGCGGAGCATGACGTTTTCTGCAGCGTGGATGGACGGAGCAAGTCCTATTGCACGCCGGAGGCTTACCGGGGGTCGACCTGCTGGCTGTTTCGCAACCGGGGGGACGGCACGTTCGAGGATGTTACGGCGCGGAGCGGGATCTTCGACACGAGTTCGAAATCGCTCGGCGTGGCGATGCTCGATTATGACGGGGACGGGTGGCCGGACCTGATTGCCGCCAATGACACGCAGCCGAACAAGCTTTATCGGAACCAGCGGGATGGGACGTTCGAGGAGATAGGGGTCAAGGCGGGGGTGGCTTTCAGCGAGGACGGCAAAGCGCGGGCGGGGATGGGTGTGGACGCGGCAGACTATACGAACTCCGGATCGAACGGGGTGGCGATCACGAACTTCGATAACGAAATGATGGCGCTGTATCTTTCGTCTTCCCGCCGGGGATTTACCGATGTTGCGCCGAAGACCGGCATCGGCGCACTTTCCCGCCAGAGCCTCGGCTTCGGGTGCGCGTTCCTCGATGCCGATCTGGATGGATGGCTCGATCTGATCGCGGCTAACGGACACATCGACGCGACCGTGCGCAACGTTCGAGGCCATGCCGGCTATGCCCAGCGGCCGCACCTGTTCCTCAACCAGCGGGGCTCCTCCTTTGTGGACGCGGCGGGGCAGGCGGGGGCGGGATTCGCGGCGCGAAAGGTGGGGCGCGGACTGGCTTATGGCGACTTCGACCGCGATGGCGACGTGGATGTGCTGATGACCGGGAACCAGGGGCCGGCGTATCTCTACCGCAACGATCTGGCGAACGGGAACAAGTCGCTGCGCGTGCGGCTCAGGGGGGTCAAATCGAACCGCGACGCAATCGGGGCGGTGGCGCGGCTCGAGACGGCGGCGGGCACGCAATCGCGAAGAGTAAAGAGCGGATCGAGCTATCTCTCGCAGTCCGAGTTGACGCTCACTTTCGGATTGGGGAAGCAGAGATCCGCCGCCAGGCTGGTTATCGAATGGCCCAGCGGACGGATAGAGGAGCACAGGAACCTGCGGGCGGGCCACTATGAGTGCCGGGAGGGGGATCGTATCGAGGGACCGGGCCGCTATTGACGCGAGGCTTCGCGGTAGAGGCAATCGCGAACGCGCAGGTAGCGCTCGGGGCCGCGGGCATCGAGGGATTCGAGGGCGTAGCAACGCTTTCCCCCAGCGGCGAGGGTTCGGGCGAGCGCCGTATCCTGAAGCCTGTTGCGGCGGATGACATCATCGAGGCTGCTGACCGGGGACAGGGGGGTCTTCGGGATGGCCGCATCGAGAACGCGGATTTCGAGGGGCGCCACGCGCCAGGTGTCCGACTTCGCGAGCACTTCGAGGCGGACGCGTCCGGGAGGCGTTTCCGGCGGCACCCACACGTCGAGCAGGTAGACCTGCGTGTTTTGATTCGGAATGGCGGCGTCGATGTCGGGCATGACGCGGAAGTAGGGTTCGCGCATCGGTTCGAATTCGCCGGGGACCCAGAGGCTGCCGCGGAGGGCGTACCGCTCCTTGTAGAGTTTCCATTGGAAGACATGCCGCGGATTCGATTGGACGGCCATCATGTAGATGGTCTTCGGCTCGGCGGTCACCGCCGCCTGGAGGGAGAAGAAGCCTCCGCGGGCGACGCCGGGCGAGAGGATTTCGCGAGGTTTGTGGTTGGTTTGAGGCTTTCCAAACGGATCGATCACGACGAGTTCGGAATAGAGATCGAGCGAGCGGATGACCTGCGATGGAAGCGGTGGGGCGAGGAGCAAGGCCAGCAGAAGCGAACCGCGGCTCATCAGATCTGCCTGGTCATCCACAGGAACATGCGGAGGAAGCTGAAACCGGTGACCAGGAGGCAGATGCCGGCGACGGCATGCCAGGCGCGTTCCACCGGGGCTCCCGGCGCGTGAGGTTCCTTGGCCAGATAGGCGACGGCGAAGCCCGCGACGAGGCCGCCGATGTGGGCGGCGTTGTCGATGTGAAGCCCGGGGAGAAGACCGAAGAGAAGGCCGTAGATGGCCCAACGGATGTACATGCCGCGGATGGCGGAGCCAGCGGTGGTGTTGTGACGGACTCCGAGGGCGATCATGGCTCCGATGAGGCCGAAGATGCCGGCGGAGGCGCCGATGCTGAGGATGGGGCTCCAAACGGCGCTCAGGTAGAATCCGAATACGGTGGCGACGAAGTAGAAGATGAGGAGGCGCGCCGAGCCGTAGAGTTCCTCGACCTGCGCGCCAAGATCCATGAGAGCCCAGGAGTTCATGCCGATGTGGAGGAGGCCGCCGTGGAGGAAACCGGCGGTGACCAGGCGCCACCATTGTCCGGCGGCGATGCCCTGATTCCACTTGCCGCCGAACAGGACGAGGGTGCGGCCGCTGATGTCGAGGAGGCCGCCGCCATCGGCGCCCTGCCGCATGTCAAAGAGCCAGGTGGCGGCGAAAAGGGCGCTGTTGACGAGGAGGAGCATCATGGTGGTGAAGCGGGCATGGGGGATGAGGCCGCCCAGCACCTCGCCGGATGAGCGGGCCACGGCGGGGGCTGCGAGAGGGGTTTCGCAGTAGGGGCAGACCTTGTCCCCGGCTGCGGTAAATGCCCGGCAATTCGGACACATGCGGCTGTTCTTCACAGCCCTCATTCTAGCAATCCGGCCGCCGCGGGCCGCGCGATGCGGGAACCGTAACCTGATACAATCGAGAGTTCGGATGCCAAAAACAGAACGGGAACTGCGGCAGGACATCGTCGAGGTGGGCCGCTATGTGTATCAGAAGGGGTGGGTTGCGGCCAATGACGGGAACATCAGCATCCGTCTTGACGAGGGCCGGGTGCTGTGCACGCCCACGGGGGTGAGCAAGGGCACGATGCATCCGGATGACCTGATCATCTGCGACCTGAAGGGGAACAAGCTCGAGGGGCGCAAGGAGCGGACGTCGGAGATCATGATGCATCTGACGATTTATGAGATGCGGCATGATACGCGGGCGGTGGTGCATGCGCATCCGCCGGTGGCGACGGGGTTCGCGACGGCGGGAAGGCCGCTGAACCAGGCGCTGCTGCCGGAGGTGATCATCGGACTGGGGTGCGTGCCGCTGGCGGGGTATGGGCTGCCGGGGACTCCGGAGTTGACCGAGCCGATGCTGCCCTACATACCCAAGTACAACGCGCTGCTGCTGGCCAACCACGGGGCGGTGGCCTATGGCGAGGAGGTATGGCAGGCATACTACCGGATGGAAACAGTGGAGCACTTCGCGCGCATTTCGCTGGTGGCGGAACTGCTGGGCGGGGCCAACATACTGCCGCGGACGGAGGTGGACAAGCTGTTCGATTCGCGGACGCGGTACGGCATCAAGGCGCGGACGGGCGTGGAGCCGGGATGTCCGGTTACGGCGGAGGATGGTGCCGCGGTGTCCGGAGACAAGTTTCTGGTGACGCGGGAAGAGTTGATCGCGCTGGTGGATGAGGCATTGCGCGCCCGCGGCATGGCATGATAGTTTCATTTGGCAATAAGAGAGCCGGGAGGTTGAATGGGTGAAGCGTTAGGAATGATCGAGACCCGCGGGCTGGTGGCGATGATAGAAGCCGCCGACGCGATGGTGAAGGCCGCCAAGGTGACGCTGGTGGGCTGGGAAAAGATCGGATCGGGCTATGTGACGGCGCTGGTGCGGGGCGATGTCGCGGCCGTGCGCGCGGCCACGGATGCCGGCGCGGCGGCAGCGCGGCGGGTGGGCGAGTTGATCGCCGTCCATGTCATTCCGCGTCCTCACCCGAGCCTCGAGGACGTTCTGCCGATCGGCAAGAGCACGAAGTAGCGGCGCTTTATGATACTCGCCCGTGTAGTGGGCACGGTGGTGGCGACGCGCAAGGATCCGCGGCTCGAGGGCAAGAAACTGCTCATCATTAAACCCGTGACGCCGGATGGCAAGGACGAAGCGGGGTATGTCGTGGCGGTGGATACGGTGAGCGCGGGGAATCGGGAACTGGTGATCGCGGTGTCGGGGAGTTCGGCGCGAATGGCGGAGGGCTGCAAGGACCATCCGGTGGATACGGCGATTATCGGGATTGTCGATTCGGTTTCGCTCGACGAACCGCTTGCGAAGGCGGCGAGGAAGGGCTGAGCCGCATGTTTCTGGCGAGGGTCATCGGGCGGGTTTGGGCGACGGTGAAGGACCCGAAACTGGAGGGTCAGCGGTTGTTGATCATTCAACCGCTGACGCCGGAGTTGACGGCGACGGGCAGGCGGATGGTGGTTGCCGATTCAGTGGGTTCGGGGGCGGGGGAACTGGTTTACTGCTGCCGGGGGAAGGAGTCGAGCTTTCCGTTTTTGCCATCCGAGGTTCCCACGGACACATGTGTCGTGGGGATTATCGACGAGATGCACGTCGACCGGAAAAGGCAGAGCGAATGCTGATCGCGCGGGTCATTGGCGAGGTGGTTTCGACACAGAAGCATGAGAGCCATGAAGGGCAGAAGATCATGCTGGCGCAGCCGCTGCACCTGGACGGAACGAACAGAGGGGACGCGGTGGTGGCGCTGGACACGGTGGACGCGGGCATCGGGGACAGGGTGTTGGTGGTGACGGAGGGTTTCAGCGCGATGACGAGCGCGGGAAGGCCGCAATCGCCCATCGACATGGCTATCATCGGGGTGATCGATCACGTGGAACTGGCGGAGTGACACAGCCGCCTGTGCAACCACGCGCGCACGAGGACCCAATCGCGGTTTGCGGTGGCGGCGGACACGCCGAGCACGGTGGCAGTCTCCTCGATCGAAAGTCCGGCAAAGAACCGCAGTTCGATCAGGCGGGCGCGCTCGGGGTCCATCGCCTCGAACTCCTGCAAGGCCCGGTCGAGGTCGAGCATGTCGATGTTGGCGGCGACCACGAAGGGAAGCGCCTTTTCCAACTCGTCGGGCTCGATGCCGCCGCCCCGCTTGAGCGACTTGCGGCGCCGGGCTTCATCGACCAGCACGCGGCGCATCACGCGCGCCGCCGCTCCAAAGAAATGCGCGCGGCCCGCCCATTGCGTGCGGTTCAATCCGACCAGCCGCAGAAACGTTTCGTGGACGAGCGCGGTCGGCTGGAGGGTTAACGCGGCCGGCTCGCGCGAGAGGTGACGCCGGGCCAGGAGGCGCAACTCCCCGTACACCGCCGCGATCAGTTCCTCGAAGGAGCGTTGATCCCCGTCACTCCACTTTTGCAACAAAGCGGTGATGTCCGGCATAGTGCCGATTGTCTCACCGCGCGCCGCCTACCTGCACCGGCGCAACTGGTTCGCGGCGTCTTCGAGCAGTTCGCTTACGGATGCGTCGCGTTTCAGATGCGGTTCGAGGGCGAGCAACGCGGCCCGTCCTTCCGCCGCCAAGCGGCAGCCGTTTCCCCCGGCCGCGGTTCGCGCCGCGCCGAGCACCACCTTGGTCTTGGCGATCTGCATCTCGTACACCGCATTCGAGCCCGGCGGGGAGAGCTTTCTCCAAATCCGGATGGCCTGTCCGGCGTGGCTGGCCGCCGCCTTCGGATCGCTCCGACGCAGGGCGGCAGCAAGACTGAACAGGCTGAAGGCATAGCGATCCTGAAACCGGGCGTCAAGCGGATTGCGCTCCGCAAGCCCGGCGCGAATGCCGGCGCTTTCGCGGGCATGGAGCACTGCCTCGGCCTCCCGGCCGAGCTGACGCAACGCCACCGCCACTTCGTTGTGATCGATGGCCACATCCAACCGCGTCCGCTGATCATCCGGGGTTTGCAGCAATAGTTCCCGGTCCATGGCCAAGGCCAGTTGCGCCTCGGCCAAAGCTTTAGCGGGTTGGCCGGCGCGGCTCCAATATCCGCCCAGGTTTTTCCGCACGAGAGAGACATTCCGCAGCCTGTTGGGATGAGGCGCCTCGTTATGCAGCGCAAGATAGAGTTCGAGAGCTTTGTTCCAATAGTCGAGTTCATCGGGCTGCCCGAGGCGAGCGGTGGCGGTGTAGAAATACGACGATGCCAGAAACTCGCGCGAAGGCCGGTCGAGAGGGCCAAGCGTCCGCGCGCGCCGCGCGAACTCCGCCGCTTTCGCCTGGTGCGCAAGACGCTCTTCGGGCGTCATGCGCTTCGACTGTGAAAAGCCCAGGCCGGTATGCAGCCTCGATGCCGCAATCACCGCCCCGGCATGATTGGGAGCGCGCGCGAGCAGGGTCTCGACCAGCGCCAGCCCCTTACGGTACATGCGGTCGGCCGCATCCACGTCACCCAAACTGGATTCGGAAGCCGACCCCTCGAGTTCCGCCAACTTCCCGTACGCGGTTGCAATCTCGAGCAGAAGACCGGCGCGATCTTCCGCGTCCACCGAGAGTTCCTCGAGGTATTTGACCGCTTCCCCGACGAGCGACTTGCGGACCGAGACGGTGGCTGGTATTCCGCGCAGCTTCTCCTGCAGATCCACCACCAGCGATTGGATCAACCGCCGGGAATAATCGAACCGCCGCTCCGCCAACCGCCGCTGATGCGCGGTCCGGTTCGCCTGCCAGAGCACCGCCGCCACTCCGGAGACGGCCGTCAACAGGATGGCGGCGGCGGCGGCAACGGGCCACCGATGGCGGGCCACGAACCGTCCGGCGAGGTAGGCCGCGGTTACCTTACGCGCCGAGACCGGTCTTCGTTCGAGGAAGGCTTGGAGATCGTCCATCATTCGCTCGACGGAGGCGTAGCGCTCGAGCACGGGCTTGGCGATCGCCTTCATCACGATCGCCTCGAGGTCGCGGTCGAGGCCAGGAACGAGGGTGGAGGGGCGCACCGGATCGCGTTCGCAAATAACGCGCAGCGCTTCGTCCAGACTGCACTCGCCGCAGGGCTGGGGATTCACCCTGGTGAGCAACTGATACAGCAGCAGGCCCAGGGAATACACATCCGCGGCTGTCGTCACGGGCTCACCGCGCACGAGTTCGGGACTCGCGCAGTCCAATGACATCGCGCGCGCGTTCGTGACCGCTTCGCCCGGAACCGGCTCCGGCCCGATCAGCTTGGCGACGCCAAAATCCAGCACTTTCGCGACTCCGTCCGCGGTTACGAGAATGTTCGATGGTTTCAGATCGCGGTGGATGATGAGATTCCGATGGGCGCACTGAATGGCGCCGGCCACCTGCAGGAACAGCGAAACGATGGCTTCGGCCGGCAAACCGCGGCGGCGGCAATAGCCTGTGATGGTTTCTCCCCGCAGAAGCTCCATCACGAAATAGTGTTTTCCCTGATCGATGCCGCCATCGAGGAGGCGCACGATGTGCGGATGCTGAAGGCGGGCGAGAATCCTCCGCTCAGCGCGAAAGCGCTCTTCCGCCGCTTTGTCAAAGGCGTGACCGCTAATGATCTTCAGGGCCACTTCCTGGGAGAAGTCGCCGTCGCGCCGGACGGCGCGAAAAACAGCTCCCATGCCGCCCTGCCCAATCAGCTCGACGGTTTCGTACGGGCCAAGAGTCAGCCCGGCGGAGGGCCGATGGGGCTCGATCCCGGCGGACGGATCGAGGGAGGCCAGCAAGGCAAGCACCTCCTCGCGGACCGCGGCGTCCAGAGTGTCCAGAAAGGCGCTTCTACGATCCGCGGGCAGATCCATGGCGTTCTGAAACGCCGCACTCACAAGTCGCCAGGCTCCGCTTTCCATAAGCCGCCGTGTTATCACCTATCATGGCGCAGACGGCGGCAATCCGTATCGGAGAAAAATATCTGACACGGTTTTTTTCTCCCTTCCGCCTCGATCTGATGGGCACAGAGCGCCCAGGAGGATCGCAATGAAGTCTATCGGATGGGTTTTCGCGTTGATGGTGCAGGCCGCGCCGGGCCAGAACTGGGTGGCGGGGTCCGGCTCCCTGCCGTCTCTTGCCGCCCAGGCGGGTTACGACCTGGGAAACGTCCCGCTCTATATCTGCCGGACGGTGAATCAGCAGGGCGATACCTTCGCCGGAAAGTTCTCGGCGAACTTTGGCTGCGTCTACTTCCACGGATCGGCCGTGGCGCCATCCTCCTACCAGATCCTCACGGATTATTCGATCGACTGGCGGCAGGCCGCCGACGGGTCCATCCCGGCGGGCTCCTATCATGCGGGGGGCGGCGTCTACATCTGCCGCGCCTATGTGGAGAACAGCCTCCAGGTGGGACAGGTGAGGGCCGGTTCGCCGGGCTGCGAGATCGAATTCGGGCAGACGGGCGGATATTTCCCGACCTACGAGGTCATGTACAGTCCGTGGACCCAGGCATCGAACGGCTCCATCCCGAGCGGAGCCTTTCAGGGCGGCACGGACAACGACGGCCAGCCGCTTTATGTTTGCCGCGGCGTGTCGAATGGGGTTCAGCACCTTGGCAAGATCAAACCAGGGACGTCCGGTTGCCGCGCGGGCGCGGGCAATACGCCGTTCCTGTTCAATTACTACGAGGTTCTCACCAACTTTTCCGGCTCGTGGCAGACGTACAACAACAGTGTTCCAGCGGGCGGGGCCTATTTCGCCGGAAGCGGCGGCGGGGCGGCCAAATATGTCTGCCGGTTCAACGTGCAGGGCACGAACGGATTGACGCCGGGACAGACCGGCGGCTCCGATTCAATCAACAGATGCAACATAGAGTACGGCAACGGCGTGAAGGATAGCGGGAGTTTCCAGGCACTCCGGCAACAGGAGACACAAGGCGTGTGCAACTACGCCGCCTCTCCGGCCTCGATCAACGCGCCCGCGGGCGGGAGTTCGGTCACTATCACCATGACGGGGGGCTGCGGATGGGTCAATTTCCCGTCCGCGCCCTGGCTCAGACCCAGCAAGCGAAGCGGCACGGCCGGCTCATTTGTCCTCACCATCGATCCCAACCCCAGCCCTTCGGCGCGAACCGGAACCGTCGTTGCCGGCGGCATTACGATCAGTATCAGCCAGGCGGGCGCATGCAGCTACGTCTTGTCTCCGAATCCAGTGATCATTGGAGCGGCAGCCGGCACGAAAACGATCGGCGTCACCACCACCGCGGGATGCTCGTGGAGCGCCATCACCGCGCATTCCTGGATTCACATCTCCAATCCGTCAGGAAGCGGCAGCGGCATCATAGTTCTGAATATCGACGCGAACTCCGGAGCAACATCCCGAAACGGAAGCGTGTTCGTCAACGGGCAAGGCGTCACGGTGACCCAGGCCGGCGCATGCTTCTACACGGTCTATCCGCAGGCTCCCACGCTCGAGCCCGAGGCTTCCAACCTGCAACTGAATCCCTCATCGAACCCCGGCTGCACCGCCACCGCCTCTTCCTCCGCGGCCTGGATGACCATTACCCCCGGACCAGTCACCGGCGGCTTCACGGTCAGTGTCCAGGCCAATACGGGGTATGCCGGCCGCACGGGGTACATTACGGTCAGCACCGGTCAAACCGTGGTTATCACGCAATATGGCAAGCCTTGCACGATCAGCAGCGCGGCCAGCGCCGCCGTTCCCAGGGGAGGCGGCCCGATGGCTATTCCGGTCACTGTCCCGAGCGGTTGCTCCTGGAGCGTCACGACCAACGACACGTTCCTGCACATCACCAGTGCGGGCGGACAGGGCGCGGGCTACGTGTATCTGAACGCCGATGCGCACGCCGGCACATCGCGGCAGGGCACGATCATGGTGTCTGCCTACCGGTCGAACGCCCCGGTTGTCATCAACCAGTCTGACGCGCTCTGCAACTTTTCGGTCAGCACCCCGGCGCAAGTTGCGGCCGAAGGCGGCGCAGCTACCGTGACGGTCACCGGGGGCTCCGGTTGCCAGGCGGCGTTCAGCTACACCGAGCCCTGGATACTCAGCCCGAGCCTCGTCACGGGGCCCGGAACCTACGGCATCACCGTGCTTGTGAATCCCACCTTCGCGGAGCGATCGCAAACCGTGAAGCTGGGCCCGGCATCTTTCACTCTCACGCAACGTGGACAACCATGCACAATCTCAGTGAGTAGCCCGCCGGCCGTGCCCGCGAACGGCGGTCCCTTCAGCATCCATGTGACCCTGCCATCATCCTGCCAGTGGTCCTCCAGCGAAGCATCCACCTTCGCGCAACTGGATGCTCCCGCCTCGGGTACCGGCAACGGCCAGTTGACGGGGACTCTCAGCGCCAATCCATCGAATTCGGCGCGCGCGGCCGCTATCCTGTTCACCAGTTACCTCTCTTCCGCCACGGCCACCGTCAATCAGAATGGAACCACCTGTTCCTACACTGTTTCGCCCCAGAGCATACAGGCGGGGGCGCAGGGCGGCACCGAAGCCGTCAACGTCACGGCCCCGGGAGGATGCGCGTGGAACGCCATCACCACGGATACTTCCTGGATATCGTTTCCCTCCGTGAGCAGCGGCTCCGGTTCAGGCAGTTTGACTATTCAAATCGCTCCGAACCAGGGGGGGACAACCCGCGTAGCGTCGATCAGCGCGGGCGGGCAATCCATTACGATCACACAATCGGCGGCCGCTTGCGTCTATACGTTGGGCGTTTCCGGCATGAGCGCGGCCGCCACCGGGGGACCGGGGTCGGTCACGGTCACGACGGCGGCCGGGTGCCCATGGACGGTTAGTTCGACCGATAGTTGGGTAGTGATCCACTCATCGCCCGACAACAGCGGCCCGGGGGTTGTGGCGTTTTCAGTCCTTGGCAATACGGCATCGAACCAGCGCGTCTCGAATCTGACGATCGCCGGCCGGGTCTACACCATCACGCAGTCCGGCACGGCGACGGGCGGCACCGGTCTGACGTTCGCCGCTCTCCCGCCCTGCCGCATTCTGGAAACCCGGGAGATCTACAACTTTGAAGGCCGCACGGGTGCATTCGGCCCGCCTTATCTTCGAGCGGCCGAAACACGCACCCTGCCGATGACATCCTCGAACATCTGCGCGATCCCCACCACTGCGAAGGCCTACGTAGTCAATATCACGATTGTGCCGCGCGGAGCAGTGGATTACGTCACCGTCTGGCCCGCTGGGGAGGCTCGCCCCAATGTATGGAGCATCCGCTCGCCGGATGGCAATATCGTGGCGAACTCGGCGATCGTCAAAGCGGGAGTCAACGGCGCTATCAGCGTGTACTCTTCCAACAACACGGACATCCTCATGGATGTTACGGGGTATTTCACGGATTCCGCTCCAACCAGTCTTGTCTACTACCCCGTCACGCCCTGCCGAGTGATCGAAACCCGCGAGGCCTACCGTCCGGCCGGACTTTTCGGCGCGCCGTCGATGACATCCCGGGAGACTCGGGCATTCCGATTTCCCGACTACGCTCCCTGCGCGCTGCCAGCGGGCGTGGCGGCCTATTCCATGACCATCACCGCCGTCCCTAAAGGGCCGCTCCAATACCTGACCGCGTGGCCCGCCGGATTGGCGCAACCCAACGTATCCAGCATCAATTCACCTGCCGGCCGGGTGCTGGCCAACAGCGTGATTCTTCCCGCCAGCCCTGATGGGAGCATCAATGTCCACGCCTTCAACGCCACGGATTTCCTTATCGATGTGAACGGATACTTCGCTCCCGACGATGGGGTGAACGGGCAGTATTACTACCCCGTGACGCAGTGCCGGGCGAGCGACTCGACGACGGGAGGTGGTATATACGGTGACGATTCGACTCGCACGATCGACGTACCGGCCGCGCCGGGATGCCTTGGAATTCCCGCGAGCGCCCGAGGCTACGCACTCAATGTCACCGCGCTACCCAGCGGCAATCCGATGCCGTTCCTGACCGCTTATCCGGCGGGGGAGAACTTTCCCAACGCGTCCATTCTGAACGCCTTCGAAGGACAGATTGTGACCAACTCGGCCATCATTCCCGCCGGAGAAGGCGGCAAGATCAACCTATACGCTTATCGCCGCACGCATGTTGTGGTGGAGGTCAGCGGGTATTTCGGCCGGTGACGGCGTCCGCGCGGGCTGCGGACTCCGCTGTGAGTGATTTGTCTGGTGGAGGGGCAAGGACGGATCGCTGTCATACTGAATATGATAGGAGCCAGGAATGGACGTTGCTATTCAGATCCCTGATGAAGTTGGCCGAGCGTTGGCCGTAAAGTCCGCCGACGTCTCACGCGCGGTTCTCGAAGCGGTAGCCATCGAAGCCTACCGGACCGCCACGATCACGTCTGCGCAGGTTCAAGAAATGCTCGGCCTGCGGTCCCGGTGGGAGACGGAAGCGTTTCTACGCCGCGCCGAAGCGTATCACGACTACACGATGGATGATCTGGAACGGGATATCGCGGCCATTAGGGATGTCTCGCGGCGATGATCGCCGTTAGCGATACCTCGCCACTGTGCTACCTCATTTTGATTGGCGAGGTGAATCTCCTTACAAGGCTCTTCGACAGTGTCTGCGTACCCCATATAGTCCTCGATGAATTACTCCACGAAGATGCGCCCAAAGCGGTTCGATCCTGGGCAGCGGACCTACCGTCCTGGATGCCGGTTCATGAGAATCCTCACGGCTTTTCGGCTCCGCCCGCCAGGCTTCAAGCGGGGGAACAGTCCGCGATCCTGCTAGCGGAGAAACTGGGAGCGGAAATCGTCGTTATCGACGAAAAAGCGGGGCGTCGTGCCGCCGCCGAACGCGGACTGCGAGTGACCGGGACGCTTGACGTGCTGTCCGAGGCCGCAACACGCGATCTAATCGACTTGACCAGCGCCATTGAGCGTTTACGCGAGACAAACTTCCGTTACTCTCCGGCATTGTTGAGAGCGACGCTCGAACGTTTTGGCGGGAAGCGGATGCCACGCTGAGACGAGGTTTCCGAGGCAAAGTCATGGCGGGGTGCAACATGGAAGCGGAGTGCGACGGCCCACCGGAGGCCGAGACGCGATTCATTGATTGCGGCGCCTGCCGGTGGGCTGTAACGGCGTCAACGGTTATTGAAGCCGTTAAAGACGGGCTACGTCGTGGCTTGAGGTGGATGCGGGGTCCTGTGGCCAATGCTCCACCCGATGGCTCCGAGCACGAGGACGATCACGCCAATGATCAGGCTGTTCACGAAGCGTCCCGTAGCGCTCGTGTAGCTGTAGATCCATGGCGAGGCGAAGGTCCAGATGCCGAGAATCAGGTGGATCAGGCTGAGCCCCGCCGTGCTCAGCGGTTTCGAGACCCGGATCGCGCCAAAGATCACGATCAACGCACCCACGATCCAACTGTTCCAGGCACTATGGGGCGTGTAGGCTTTATAGGCCCATGGTGAAATGAACAGCCAGATACCGGCGAGCAGGTTGATCACGGCGGATGTTTTCACGGCGGATATTTCTCTGCTAGTCATCGTTTACCTCCCTTCGGTTAAAGGGGAGCTGAAACAGCTCTCATCAGGTAGATGACGCAGGGCGGCACTCGTTACGGAAGAAGGGCTAGACGGTTTTCACGGGGCGGACGGCTCCGCCGGGACGGCCGTACTGGTGACGGCGGGCGGTGAAGCCGGCCGTACCGTATTCGCCGAGGTTGACTTCGCCGGTGATGGAGTCTGAAGCGGCATGGCCGAGAAACTCGTATCCGATGCGGGTTCCTTCATACTGATGCGAACTACGGAACCAGACTTCAGAACCATCCACCGTGCCGCGGAGGTCACCGTGGAGAGATTCACCGGAGTGTGTTCCGGTGAGTTCGCCCTCGTGCTGCTCGAAGACGAGGCGGTGATGGGCTTTGCCCACGACGTACTCCATCTCGACATCCCACTGTCCGCTGAGGTTGACGGCGGGAGGGGAGGGCTTATGGAGGGGAGAAGCGGCGGGGTGGGCGAGCACTTCGTGGATGCGGCGGGCGGCGATGGCGGCGTCGCCGGGCATCATCATATAGGGCATGATGGTGAGGGAACTGTTTTTCGCGCCGTTACGGCGGCCACCTGTCGAGCCGCCGAGGATGATGCGGGGATCGCCGTTAAGCAGGGCTTTTTCGGCGTCCTCGCCGGAGATGCCGAGGGCTTCGCCATCCCAGGTGACGCGCAGTTGCGGTGAATTGTTGGACAAACTGCCGGGCTGGATGACTTCGGTGGTGACGCCGCTGACGCGAGTGACGCTTTTCGAGATGGTGTCGAGCCAGCTTTCCCACTGTTTCCATTCAGCGTCATGATCGCGCTTGACCCACATTTCGACGGCGGCGAGCATGCCCATGATCTCCTCCTTGCAGGCTTTCATGGGGCGGCCGAAGGCGTGGTGGGGGGCGGAATTGAGCCAGGCGGCCTTGATGAGATCCTTGCGGCCGAGCAGGAGACCGGCGGCTTGCGGCCCGCGGAGGCACTTGCCTCCGGAGTAGGCGACGAGGTCGGCTCCGGCGGCGAGATGGATGTTGGGGATCTTCAAGCGTTCGGCCGCGGCATCGACGAGGACGGGAACGCCATGCTCCCTGGCGATGGGGGCGAGGACCTGGAGCCCCAACTCGCCACGGTCGCCAGGGCCGGCGAGGACCATGACCATGGCAGTGCGGTCATTGAAGGCGCGCTTGTATTCGTCGAGGGTGTGGACATCGACGAAGCGCGCGCCAACTCCGCGAACGGCGTGGTCATAGACGTTGCGGGAGTAGGCGGGGGCGATGACCTCATTCCTGAGGGTGGCGGCGTGGGGCAAGCGTTGCATCTTTTCGGGGTCGGCTCCGGCGATGCAGGCGGCGGTGGCGTGGGCGAGCGCCGCGGCGCAACCGTTCGAGACCATGCCCCATTCGGCCTGAGTCAATTCGGCGAGGCGCTTACCAGCGGCTTCCATCAGTTCATCGAGGTGGACGTAGTGGTGAGAGGCCGCTTCCATGGCCGCTTTGACTTCGGGGAGGGACTGCGAACCGGAGATGATGGTGTACGTGCCCTTGCAGTTGATGAGCGGGCGAACGCCAATGGATTCGAAGATGGCGGGGCCGATTTTGAGAGTTCCGGCGGAGAGGCGGCGGAAGAAGCCGGGAGCGGCGAGGAGGGAGCCTTTTTGAAAGAGATCACGGCGGCTGAAGAATCTGGATAACATTGACTGAAATCCTAGCGTGAAGGTCATATGAATTCAAGGGGAGTGGTGCGAACGGGGAGGGTCGAACTCCC
The DNA here is from genome assembly GCA_019187195.1 of Bryobacteraceae bacterium. Classification (GTDB taxonomy): domain Bacteria; phylum Acidobacteriota; class Terriglobia; order Bryobacterales; family Bryobacteraceae; genus CADEFT01. Next base: position 532 of record JABAQT010000053.1, on the reverse strand, counting down.
ACGCCCTTGCGGGCGCTGGAACCTAAATCCAGTGCGTCTGCCAGTTCCGCCACGTTCGCACGAAGGTGGCCCGGTACGATCATAGCATTCAAGAGGCGTGCTGGAATCCGGCCATGGGTGCGCACCGTGCCCGATTCGTTAGTGCCATATCTCGAACACCGCTTCCCCCGGTGGCGGCCCGGTCCGTCGCCCGGGCGCGTTCTTAGAAAAGCGGGCCAACCGAGCTAGCGCGCCGGTTCAGCGGGGGTGAGTTTGCGGATGCGGTGGTTGCCGCGGTCGAGGATGTAGATGACTCCCGAGGGGCCCACCGAGGCGGATTCGGGATTGGAGAAGCGCGCGGAAAGAGCATCGCCGCCATCGCCTCCGAAGCCGGGGATATCGCCTCCCGCGATGAGTTCCAATTCGCCGGTGGAGTGGAGGAGGTAGACGGCTCCGAGGGTGGTGAGGACGAGGCATCCTCGAGGGTCGACGGCGACGCCGTTGACAGGAAACGGAGTTTCAATGGGGGTGACGGTTCCATCAGGCAGGATTT
>JABAQT010000098.1 GCA_019187195.1 Bryobacteraceae bacterium | reverse complement strand
GGTTCCCTGTTGACAACCTGCGAAACAGGCGGATTGTTGCAGTTGTAAATCGCAGATCTGTTCGGAAACGGTGATCAATTGCTGCACCAAGTCACGGAAGCGATGATATTCCTGCAACTGTTTTTGCGCGACCTCAACGGCGGGACCGGCGGGGATCACGTGAGTGATGGTCTTGCTGGCAACAGGATAGGCCAGCGAATAAGAAGGCCGTGGCCCTCGTCGTCTTTCCTTGTGCAACGACACGAGTACTTACCGCACTTTCGAAAGCGCGCTACCAGCGAACCGGGCGCATGTCGCCAATCTGAGCGATGGCAGCGGGGAGTTGGCGCGTTCGAGGCAAAGGGAAAGAAGATGAGGAGAAACTGGCAGGAGTCACCTGACAGCATTACACGCTGCGGGATTTGAAAACCGCCCTATTACCAAGCGTAAGCCTTGGGCGCCTCGCCGCCGGGACCGGGCCAGATCTCGTCAAGACGCCGCAACATCTCGTCAGAGAGAGCCAAGTCCAAAGCGCGGAGATTTCCCGCCAGTTGCTCCACGGTGCGCGGCCCGACGATAGGAGCCGTCACCGCGGAATTATGGAGCAGCCAAGCCAGTGCGACCACCGCAGGCTCCGCACGAATCTGCTGGCAAAACGCCTCATAGGCCTCCAGCTGAGGGCGCCGTTGCTCGACCTGGCGCCGCACCAACTCAGTCGCGCGACGTCCCTCAGCAGCCTTGCGCAACGCGCCACCCAGGAGCCCGCCACCGATGGGACTCCAGGGGATGAGACCCAGGCCGTAGTGGCGACAGGCAGGGATCACTTCCAACTCGATCGTGCGGGCGCCCAGGTGATAAAGGCTCTGCTCGCTGACCAGACCCATGAAGTGACGTGAAGCGGCGGCGCATTGTGCGGTAGCGATATCCCAACCGGCGAAGTTACTGCTGCCGGCGTAGATCACCTTACCTTGCTTGACCAGGAGTTCCATCGCTTGCCAGATCTCCTCCCAGGGCGTGCGCCGATCGATGTGGTGCATCTGGTAGAGGTCGATGTGGTCTGTCTGCAACCGGCGCAGGCTATCCTCACAAGCCTGTCGAATGTGATACGCGGAGAGGCGGCGATCATTCGGGCCGGTCCCCATGGGCTGGTACACCTTGGTCGCCAGGACAATCCGCTCGCGCCGGCCGCCTTGGGCTAGCCACCGCCCGATGATCTCTTCGGAGATGCCGTAGCCCTTCTCCATGTCCGGGCGTTGCGGACCGCCGTACACGTCCGCGGTGTCGATGAAGTTGATGCCGGCTTCGATGGCCGCGTCCATGATCTTGCAGCTCGTAGGCTCATCTGTCACCATGCCGAAATTCATGGTGCCCAGGCAAAGCCGGCTGACCTGGAGTCCGGAGCGGCCAAGATGTGTATATTGCATAATGTCCTCCCTAAACCTCGATCAATTCGTACTGGTGGTTGCCTATCCCTTCCGGTACTGCTCGCCGGTGACATGTTCCATCCAATCGACGGCCTTGCCATCCAGCTTCTCCTGAATCGCGATGTGGGTCATGCCCGTCGTTGGCGTGGCTCCATGCCAATGCTTCTCGCCGGGCGGGAACCAGACCACATCGCCGGGGCGAATCTCCTCGACGGGCCCGCCCTCGCGCTGCGCCCAACCGCAGCCCGCCGTCACGATGAGCGTCTGGCCGAGCGGATGCGTATGCCATGCTGTCCGCGCGCCGGGTTCGAATGTCACCGAAGAGCCGGATACGCGCGCCGGATCGGACGCCTGGAAAAGACGGTCTACGCGTACATTGCCTGTGAACCAATCGGCCGGACCCTTGGCCGATGCTTGCGATCCTGCGTGTTTGATCTCCATATTTCCTCCTGTCAGTGCGACCGTTTCTCGAAGACATCTTTCGCGACCGCCACGGCCGAGAAGGCGTTCGGCCAACCGGCGTAGAACGCGAGATGAGCAATCACCTCGCCGGCTTCGGTCTGCGACAGCCCGTTATCCATGGCGCGGTTCAGGTGATACGGAATCTGCGCCGCCTGCCCGGACGCGATGAGCGCGCTGACGGTCACAAGGCTCCGGTCGCGAGGCGCCAGTCCGGGACGGAGCCAAAGATCGCGGAACAAGACATCGGTGGTGTACTGCACCAGCGCGGGAGAAATGTTTCCGAACTGCTTCTCCACATTCGTCGCGCGTGCCTCTTCAGCTTCTTTGTTCAGTGGTAGGAGCGCCGGCGAGACCTCCGGCAACTGCTCCGTTCCGATCTTCCGCGCGGCGAAGACACCTTTCGCGGCCGCTACGGCGGGCATCGCATTCGCCCATCCCGAATAGAACGCGAGATGGGTGATCATCTCGGAGAGTTCGCCGGCCTTCACGCCATTGTCCAGCGCGAGGTTCATCTGGTGCGCCATCTCGCCGGTCAGGTTGCGCGCGATCAACGCCGACACGGTAACGATGCTGCGGTCCCGTGGGGCAAGGCCGGGGCGCTTCCATAGCTCGGCGATTGGTCCTCGCGCGTACTTATCGAGCGCTGGCGCCACCGTTCTAGTGTCCTCTGACATATACATCGGTTTCGATTTCCTTCCTTTCGTTACAGCCACATTCTGGGCCCAAGCAAACGCTTGGAGTAAGGCGAACACGGCGACGATTCTCATTTCGGTTACATGAGGCATCTACGCACCCTCCTGTTGATCGTCGCGCGGGGAGACTCTTACCGTGGCGGACCGCGCCCGTACGCCAATCATGGGCGAAAGATAATCGCTCCCCTTGTACTTCGCGCGGTATGCGTCATCGATACGGTCCTGGATTGCTCCCTCCACCGGTTCGAACGTGACTTCCGTCGTCTTGCCGGCAGCGGTGATTCGGCCCGCCTTCTGTCGTATCGCCGCCCCATACCAGCGCGACTTGCGCCCGTTGTATGCCCTCACATACAGCTCGCCATCCACCACAACCGACCAGATCCAGGTGGGCGTGCCATAAGTCATTCCGTCCTCGCGGAACGGCGAGATATGCAGGTCATCCGTCTCGCCGATCTTACGTAGTTCCTCTTTCGACCATGTAGCCATAATCACTCTCCATTGATACATTCCGATGCCGTGCGCCTCCGGATCGGGAGGTTTCAGCCCGCAGACGAAGCGCGATGGGAATTGCCAGGATAGCCGCTATCGCGCTCGCATCGAATACCGCGGCAATACCTGCCTTTCCGGCGAGAAGACCGAGCAAAGGACTGCCTGCGCCGAGGGTCACGTCCAGGAAGGCGTTGTAGGCGCCCATGGCGATCCCGCGATTTGCGGGCGGCACACGCCGGACAGCCTCCAGTCCGAGACCGGGGAAAACGAGCGAGAAGCCCGCGCCCGCGATGGCGGCGCCCAGGATGGCGACCCATCCCGCGCCGGCCGCACCGATCAAACCGAGTCCCAGCGCCTGGATTACGAGGCAGTAAAGGGCGACCTGTGCTCCGCCGAACCTGTCCGGGAGATGGCCCGCAACGATGCGCGTGGCAATCAGCACGGCGGCGAAGGCCGTGAAGGCGAGCGCTCCGCCGGCCCATCCCTCGACCGCGAAGTAGAGGGTGAGAAACACCGTGACGGAGCCGAACGTGATGCCGCTCAGCGCGAAGCCGGCGCCCGGCAGCAGCACCGCTCCGAGCACCGCCGAAATGGGAGTCGTGGCAGACGCAACCGGCGCCAGGGATCGGACCGGCGCGATGAATGCGATCGAAAGCAGCGGGACGAGTGTGCTTGCGAGCGCGACTCCGAAAAACCCGAACTTGCCGAAAACAAGACTGCCGATCGGGGCTCCAACCGCTATGGCGGCGAACATCGACATGCCGGCCCAGGCGATGACCTGCGCCGCGCGTCCGGGCGCAACGCGTCCAAGACTCCAGAGTATCCCGCCCGTGATGATCAGGCTCTCGGCGCCGCCGGCCAGGCTGCGTCCGGCAAGCAGGATCCCCACCGATACCACCGGCGTCCGGGTGAACATCAGCGAGAGGAGGTAACACGTCCCACCCGCCACGGCGGCGGCAAGACCGAGAAGCACAGCCCGTTTGGGCCCGCGCGTATCCGTGATACGCCCCGCCGAGAGCCGTGAAACGAGCGAAGCCACGAACTGGCACCCTGCCACCAGGCCCACCACGAAAGCGCCCATTCCGAGATCATCATGAACGTGGAGAGGCAGAACGGGCAGAGCCAGCCCGATGACGAAGAACGCCGTGAACACAACGCCTGCGATGGGCGCGATGGCCGCCAGCGGCGCGCCCTCGTAGGCCTCGCCGGGCTCCTGTAATTCACTATTCAAACATGCAGCCATAACCTGTCTCCAGCTTTGACCCGTGCGGAGTGCTCACCGGGCGGTGTATCCACCATCGGGCGCGACAATCTGGCCGATCATGAAGCCGGCGCCGGGGCCGCAGAGCCAGAGTACGGCGGAGGCGATTTCCTCCGGCGTTCCCATTCGCCCGAGCGGGATATCGTCAATGACGGCCTGCATTTCCGCCGGATGGTCCGCCATCGCCTTCGCAACCATCGGTGTGTCGACGGTGCCCGGGCAGATCGCGTTGATGCGAATGCCTCGGCGCGCATATTCGAGCGCGGCAGCCTTGGTCAATCCGATCACGCCATGCTTGGATGCCGTATAGGCCCCAAGCCCGGCGATGCCTGCCAGACCGCTCTGCGAGGAGCAGTTGACGATCGCGCCGCTGCCCTGCTTTCGCATCTGGCGAAGTTCGTGCTTCATGCATGCCCAGACCCCGCGCAGGTTGACCGCGATTACGCGATCGAAATCCTCGGCCAGGGCATCGGCCGTTTCGACACTGGGCGCATGCATACCGGCATTGTTGTAGGCGGCGTCGAGACGTCCGAATACGGATACCGTCTCGCCGATTGCCGCCGCAACCTGTGCCTCGTCCGAAACGTCGCACCGCAGGCCCAGCGCCCGGTGTCCCGCTTTGGTTAGTGTGTCTGCCGCCGCCTTGGCGGCTCCTTCGTTGACATCGGTGATCACCACGGCCGCGCCAGCTTCAGCGAAGGCCCGCGCCACAGCAAAACCGATGCCGCCGGCGGCGCCGGTCACGAAGGCCACTTTGTTCTCAAATGATCGGTTCATAGTTTCACCTTTGGTGTAGGGGTTGCGCCGGAAGGGACCCAGGCGAAGGTGTCGGGGTTCGGTCCCATCCGCCCCGCCTCACCCTGATCGAGCGCATCGATGGCCGCGACCTCGGCGGGCGAGAGTTCGAAGTCGAACAGATTGAGGTTCTCTTGCATTCGCTCACGGTGCATTGTCTTGGGAAAGACGATGTGGCCATGCTGGATATGCCAGCGCAGAATGACCTGTGCGGCCGTTTTCCGTTTACGGGCGGCGAGGCCACGGATGGCCGTGTTTTCGAGCAACCTGCCCTGTCCGAGCGGGCTCCACGCCTCCACCGCGATCCCGCGGCTCATGGCCGCATTGCGAGCGGCATCGTTGTTGAAGCCCGGGTGCACTTCGATCTGGTTGACCACCGGTGTGACACCTGTCTCATCGATGATTCGCTTCAGATGGTTGGGCTGGAAATTCGACACCCCGGCACTGCGCAGGCGCCCACCCGCAAGCAGTTCGGTCATCGCCTTCCATGTGGACACGTAGTCGCCCCCATACAGGGTCGGCACGGGCCAGTGCATCAGAAAGAGATCGAGATAGTCGAGGCCGAGCTTTTGCATCGTCTCGTCGAACGCGCGACGCACGTCTTCAGGGCGATGGTTGCCGTTGCCCAGCTTGCTGGTCACGAACAGATGCTCGCGCGGGATACCCGAGGCGGCGATACCCTGCCCGACGCCGCGCTCATTGCCATACATCTGCGCCGTGTCGATGTGCCGGTAGCCAAGCGCAATCGCCAGACCGACGATCTCCGCGGTCTTGGCGGTGTTTTCGTCCGAGGGAGTGCGGTCCGGCGGGACATTCAGGGTGCCAAACCCGATCTGCGGGATGGCGACACCGTTGTTGAGGATGATATTCGGAATGGGTTGCGTTGCCATGATTGCGTGTCTCCCCAGTTATCAATCGCGATCCGTGAGGCCGTCACTGGGCGTCGACGTCTGTCGGGTAGCTGTTGGCGGTAAACGTTTCGGGGTTGCCGCCGGCGCGGACTCCGGTGTCGAGGGCGTCAATCCGCGAAATCTCCTCGGCGGTCAGTGCGAAGTCGAACACGTCGAAGTTCTCAACGATGCGCTCCTTGTGAACCGACTTGGGAATGGCTGAGAAGCCGTGATCGAGGTGCCACCGGATGACGACCTGTGCCGGCGTCTTGCCGTACTTCCCGGCGAGCCCGGTGATCAGAGGATGCTTCAGCGGGGTTTCGGCTCCATTGGTGACCGCTTTCCTGTTGCGCAGGTAGGTGCCACCGATGGGCGCCCATGCCTGGGTGACAATGCCACGTTCGGCATTCGCGGCGCGGGTCTCCGGCTGGGTGTAGAAAGGGTTCAGCTCGATCTGGTTCACGGAGGGCGTCAGCCCGGTCTCTTCCTGTAGGCTCCGCAGGTGGCGCGGCAGAAAGTTGCAGACGCCGATGGCGCGAATGCGCCCGCCGGTCCGGAGCTTCTCGATCGCCTTGTACGCCTGGACCGTGGCGCCGAAGTCAGTTGGAACCGGCCAGTGCAGCAGGTACAAGTCGACGTAGTCAACGCCGAGGCGCGACAGGCTTCCGTTGAAGCCGCGCAGCGCCTCGTCGTAGCCGTACTGTCCGGGCCACAGCTTCGTGGTGATGAAGATCTCCTCGCGTGGCACGCCGCTGTTGCGGATGCCTTCACCAACGGCGCGCTCGTTCAGGTAAGCGGCGGCGGTGTCGATGAGGCGGTAGCCAGACTGGATGGCCGTGCTGACTGCGCCCGCGGTCTGATCCGCCGGGGTGAGGAAGACGCCGAGTCCGAGGGCCGGCATCTTCACGCCATTGTTCAGCACGAGCGAAGGGTTCGTATTGTGTAGAGATGACATTGTTCGTTTTCCTTCAGGGTTTCACCATGACTTTGTTGGGCCAACGATGATTGCGGTGGAACATCGGCGCCGGCGCATTCGAAAGTTCTCGTGTCCGCACTAGCGCTTCGACATTACTTGCTGGTCTTGCGGTGGCAACTGGCTGTTCAAACCATCGATCCAGTCGATTGCCTATCCACTTCATGTTTCCATCTTGGACCCTTTTTGTTCATGAGACTAGTCCCTTATTGTTTTCTACTGTCATGAGTGATATTCATGAATTGCGGGAATGGATCCTGACGGTCGCTTGCAACTGTTGCGGCGGAGCGAGGCTTTACTTGGCGCGCGGCGATTCCCGCGTCATTGTTGCCACCCCCCGCCCAACGCTTTGTAAAGCTGCACCACGGCCAGCAATTCGTTGCGCCTGGTCTGGGCGAGCGTCAACTCGGCCTGAAACAAATCCCGGTCGGCGTCCAAGGCGTTCAGATAGGTATCCACTCCGCCGCGATACCTCAAGTATGCGAGGCGCGACCGGTCCTGGAGCGTGGTCACCAGCGCCTCCTGTTTCGCCCGAATCTCTCGGACCTTCTGATGTTGCACCAGTGCGTCTGAAGCCTCGCGGAACGCCGTTTGAATGGACTGTTCATACTGCACTAATGCAACTTGCTGTTGAGCCTCCGCCAGCCTTACACCCGACCGGATTCTCCCGGCGTTGAAAATCGGCTGGGTCACGCGCGGTATGAACTGCCAGGCAGCGGTTGGCCCGCCGAAGAGTTCGGACAGTTGATTGCTCTGCGCCCCTAGGAATCCCGTCAGGCTGATCTGAGGAAAGTAGGCGGCCCTGGCAACCCCGATGTCGGCGTTGGCGGCAACCAGGTTTTGTTCGGCGCTTCGGATATCCGGACGGCGTTCCAGCAAGGACGAAGGCAATCCGGGCGGGGTCGTGGGCGGCTGCTCCTGATCCGTCAAGCGGCGGACCCGCTTGACCGGCGCCGGGCTCGCACCCAGTAGCAGGCTGATTTGATTCTCGGTTTGAGTAATCGATCGCTCGATGTCCGGGATCACCTGCTCGGCGCTGTAAACCAACTGCTCACCCTGGCGCACTTCCAGAAGGGTCGCTATGCCGCCTTTCTCGCGCACACGGATGAGTTCGAGCGAGTCCTTACGGGTGGCCAGCGTCTTTTGGGCGATCTCCATCTCCATGTCCAGTTCGAGCAGGTTGAAGTACGACGTGGCAACGTCGCTCACCAGTGTCGTAACGACGGCCTTGCGATTCTCTTCGGTCGCGAGCAGATCGGCGCGCGCCGCTTCCGTCGCGCGACGAAGTTTGCCCCAGATATCAACCTCGAAGGAGACCAGGTTGAGCAGAGTCTCGCCGAAAGTACGGTTTTGCGACGGTACAAACGATGCGGGCAATGCCAAAGATCCACTTCTAGAGTTGCGAAGAGTAGTAATGTCCGCGGAACCGGTGAACGTCGGGAACTGGTCGGCGCGGGTGATGCCCACATTGGCCCGGGCCGCGCCCACTCGCGCCACGGCGGTACGAAGGTCATAGTTTTTTTCGAGCGCCGTGCGGATCAACTCCTGCAACTGTTCATCCTTGAAAACCTGGAACCACTTCAGATCGGCGAGCGAAGAGGAGTCAGCGGACTGCGTGGAATCGGCGCCCCGGAAGGAGGCGGGCACCGGCACGGCGGGCCTCTTATAGTTGGGTCCCACGGCGCATCCGCAAAGGCAGACTGTAAATAGGAAAACGGCCAAGCGAGTGTTCGACATTCTGACTCCGCTTCTAATCCCCGGCTGGCTCGGGCGGTGGCATGGCGGGCGCCGGTGGCGTCTTACCCAATTTCGCCGCCAGCCACTCCACTGCATAAAAGGTTACGGGAATGAGGAAAACACCAATGATCGTGGCGGCCAGCATGCCGACGATTACCACCGTGCCGAGAATCCGCCTTCCCGCCGCTCCGGAGCCCGATGCAAACCACAATGGGAGCATGCCGAAAATGAATGCGAACGAGGTCATCAGAATGGGGCGCAGACGCAGGCGCGCTCCCTCCAGTGCAGCGTCCGCCAGACTACGGCCTCTTTCAACCGCGAGCACGGCGAACTCGACGATCAGAATGGCATTCTTGGCGGTGAGCCCGATAAGCATGATAAGTCCAATTTGGGCGTAGATATCGAGATCGTAGTCTCTCAACATCAGGCCCCCGAAGGCTCCAAGCACCGCAATGGGCACCGTGAGCAGAACAGAGAACGGAAGCGACCAACTCTCGTAGAGCGCGGCCAGAATCAGGAACACGAAAATCAGCGACAACGAAATAGCGGTGACTGCCGCTCCGGAGGCTCGCTTTTCCTGGAAGGAGAGGTCGGCCCACTCGTACCCCATCTCGGGGGAAAGTACTCTCTTGGCGACCTGCTCGACCGCGTTCATCGCTTCGCCCGAGCTATATCCCGGCGCGGCGCTGCCGATCACTTGAGCGGCACGGTAGAGGTTGAATCGATTCGTGTATTCCGGTCCGCTTATCTTGCGTGTGTTCACGATTGCCGACAGCGGAACCATATTGCCTTCCGCGTTGCGGACAAAGTATGTCTGAATGTCCTGTTCGCTCTGCCGGTCGTTCCCTTCCGCCTGAAGGAACACCCGCCACTGCCGGCCGAAGCGGTTGAACTGATTCAGATAGAGTCCGCCGAGATAGGCTTGCAGTGTTTCATACACATCGGCCACGGCGACTTTCTGCTTCAGGGCTTTGTCCCGATCGACGTCAGCATAGATTTGGGGAACGGATGCGTTGAACTGCGACACGACCCCTGTCAGCTCCGGGCGCTTACGGCACGCTTCGAGAAACTTCTGCAATTGTTCCCCCAGCAACTCCACCGGTCCGCCGCTCCGGTCCTGGAGATAGAGGGAGAAGCCACCTGCGCTGCCCAGTCCCGGAATGGGTGGAGGCATGATCCCAAAGACTACCGCTTCCGGAATCTGCGCCGCTAAGATGGCGTTGAGCCTGGTCACGATCTCCCGTGCTCCCAGTCCGCTCGAGGCGCGCTCATCCCAAGGCTTGAAAACGACATAGGCAAATCCCTGATAGCTAGCGGCTGTTCGCGTCAGCAGACTGAAACCGCCGATCGTGTTGTAGGCCAGGATTCCTTCCGTCTTGCCGAGGATTCCCTCGATCTTTCTTAGCACCATGTCCGTCCTCGGCAACGAAGCGGACACCGGGAGTTGGACGTTGATAATCGCGTAGCCGTAATCCTCTTCGGGCAGAAAACTCGTCGGGAGGCGTGCCCCGGCCAGGCCGCTCAGCAGGGCGAATGCCGCGAGCATGGCCATGCTGATGCCCGCCTTGCGAATCAGTGCGTGGCTCCAGTTCACGTACCCATTGGTTGCTTTCGTGAATCCGCGATTGAATCCGCCAAACAATCTGGCCAGAAGACCCCTCGACTCCGTTCGAGGCCTCAGCAAAAGCGCGGAAAGGGCCGGCGAGAGCGTCAACGCATTGAACGCCGAAATGAGCACCGAGATCGCGATCGTCACGGCAAACTGGTTATTCAGCCTGCCCTGAATGCCGCCCATGAATCCCACCGGCAGGAACACCGCGGCGAGAATCAGGGCAATGGCGATGACCGGCCCGGATACCTCCTTCATCGCCTGGTAGGTTGCGTCGACGGGCGGCTTGCCTTGCTCGATGTGATGCTCTACCGCCTCCACCACCACAATGGCGTCGTCCACGACGAGACCTATGGCGAGGACGAAGGCGAATAGCGACAGCGTATTGATCGAGAACCCCAGCAGCGGGAATACGGCAAACGTACCGATGAGCGACACGGGCACCGCGATGACCGGGATCAGCGTGGCTCGCCAGTTCTGGAGGAACGCAAAGACGACTAATATAACCAGAACCATGGCCTCGAGAAGCGTCTTGACGATCTCACGTATCCCTTCCGTCACCGGCAGCGTGGTATCCAGCGTCACTCGGTATTCGATGTCGGCCGGAAATCGCCCTTTCAACTCTTCCATGAGCCGTCTAACGCCGTCGGCAACCTCCAGCGCATTTGAGCCTGGAGCTTGGTAGATGCCAATATTGGCGGCGGGTTCGCCATTCGTGCGCGACATGGTTTGATAATTGAGGGCTCCGAGTTCAATCCGCGCGATATCCTTGAGCCGCACGACGGAACCATCGGCTGCCGTCCGGATGACGATAGCGCCGAACTCCTCTGGTGTCTGCAACCTTCCCTGCGACCGCACGGTGTAAGTCTTTTCGACTCCCGGCGGCGAAGGTTCGGCGCCTACTTTGCCGGAAGGATTGACATTGCTTTGTTGGCGGACCGCGTTGGCGATATCGGGAACCGCAAGTCCCAGCCTGGACAGCGCATCGGGTTTCACCCAGGCCCGCATGGCGTACTCGCCGGCGCCGAAAACCCTCACTTCGCCAACGCCGTTCACCCGGTACAGCGCGTCAATGATGTTGATCGTCGCGTAGTTGGCTAGAAACAGCGCGTCGTGTGTCCTCTTGGGTGAGGAAAGCGATATGAGGAGCAGCGGCAACGAAGTGGACTTCCTGGTAGTGAGCCCGTATTGAACGACATCGGTGGGAAGATTCGGTTGCGCTTGGGCAATGCGATTCTGCACGTTTACCTGATTCATGTTGACGTCGGTCCCAACGTCGAATGTGACCGACAACTGCTCAGTGCCGTCGCTCGCGTTGGTGGACAACATGTAGAGCATGTTGTCCACGCCATTCATCTGCTGTTCCAGGGGCGCCGAAACCGACTGCTCGATCGTGATCGCGTCCGCCCCGGTATAGGTAGCGGTGACGGCGACCTGCGGCGGAACGATATCCGGGAACTGCGCCATGGGCAGGCCCAGCATCGCGATGACGCCGCCGAGGAGGGTCATGATCGCGATCACCATCGCCAGAATGGGCCTCTTGATGAAAATGCTCGAGATCATCTTCAGCGCTCCTCCGCGGCAGGGCTCGTGGAAGAACCGGCAAACGGTTTGGGATTGACAACCATGCCCGGCCGGACTCTCTGCGTCCCCTCGACGATGACGGTTTCTCCTGCCTTCAGTCCCTCCGTGATGATTGTCATAGCGCCCACGTCCTCGCCGACTTTGACAGGCTGGATGCTCACCTTGTTGCCGGGCCCAACCACAGCGACAAGATAGCCGCCCTGCAATTCGGTAACAGCCCGCTGCGGCACCAGCAAAGCGTTCTTGTTGATGTCGGTAAGATCGCGAATGCGGCCAAACTGGCCGGGACGCAAGTTGCTTCCCGGGTTAGGAAAAACCGCCGCGATCCGAATCGTGCCCGTCTGCAGGTTCACCTGCCTGTCGGCGAGCAGGAAATGGCCAGTTCGAGGGTAGACAGTGCCGTCCGCCAGCACCAGTTGATATCGAATCTGCTGTACGCGCGCCTGCTGCTCAATCGCTCCTGGGTACATGCGCCGGAATGCCAGGTATTCCTGCTCGCTGACGCTGAAGTAAACCCGGATCGGGTCAACAGCGGAAACCGTCGTCAGACTCGCGCTCGCGGGACTGACCAAGTCCCCCACCTGAGCGGTTGCGATACCGGCGATGCCGTCGATAGGCGACACGATCTTGGTGAACCCAAGATTGAGATCAGCGGTCGCCACGGCTGCCTTGGCGGCTCCGACCGCGGCTTGATTCGCCACGATCGCCGCCTTGGCCATTTCTACCTGCGCCTTGGCCGCTTCGACCTGTGCCTTCGCCGCAAGATTGGCCTGGACGGCGTTATCCAGGTCTTGAACGGTTACCGCCCGCTGCTGCGCCAGCGGCGTGTAGCGGTTCACGTCGAGTTGGGCTTTTCCCTGGTTGGCTTCCGCTTGCAGAAGTTGGGCATTGGCTTGCAGCAACTGGCTCTTCGACTGCGCAACCTGTCCTTCCGCCTCGTTGAGCGCCGCTCGAGCCTGATCCAACGCCGCCTGTAGAGGCCGCGGATCGATCTCGAACAGGACCTGGCCTTTCGTTACAAGGGAACCCTCGGCATAAGTCCGGTTGCGGAGATAGCCAGTGACTTGCGCCTTGATCTCCGCGTTGACCGTCCCGTCCAGGGTCCCGATCCATCCCCCGGATGCCGGCACGTCCTTCTGTTCAACGCGCACTACCTCAACGTCCAGCGGCGCGGCCGCCCGCGGCTGGGTCGTCGCCTTTGAGCAACCGCTGGAGATGAGAAGGAAAACGCCGGTAAGGCAAAGGACCGCCGGGAAGGCCGAGGTGAGTTTCTTGTGTGGGTCTGACATGATTTGCTCAGTCCAGTACTGGATGTTTTGGGTTTGTCCTGAGATGCAGGACTGTGCCTGCCGGGATGCCGTCGCGCGTGGCGGACGAATCAACCGGGACTTGGATTGATCGCGCAGTTCCTGGTACATTGCAACCATTACTTACGCCGGACGCTCGCCCTCCTCATAGTCGAACTGACTTTGGGTGAAGGGATCGGCACGCCCGCCTTCAAGTTTAATCCTGGCCAGGCCCGCGTCGATCTCGCGCAACTCCTCGGGCGTCAGGCGCACTCTCCCTGCCGCGACGTTCTCGGCGAGATGCGGGTACTGTGTTGTGCCGGGAATTGGAACGATCCACGGCTTGCGTGACGCGGCCCAGGCCAGCGCAAGCTGCCCTGGCGTAATGCCCTTGCGCTCGGCCCAGTCGCGCACAAAGCGGAAATGGGCCATGTTGGCGGCCAACGCCCGCGGCGTGAAGCGCGGCAGATTGTGGCGGCGGTCCGTGCTGTCAAATCGGGAACTCGGATTGACGGCGCCGGCAAGGAAACCGCGACCCAGGGGGCAATAGGGCACGAAGCCTATGCCCAGTTCTTCCAACGCCGGGAAGATGCGGGTTTCGGGTTCGCGCCACCACATCGCATATTCGCTTTGAACCGCCGCCAGAGGATGAACGGCATGCGCGCGGCGGATGGTTCTGGCACTGGCCTCGGACAGGCCCCATGCCCTCACCTTGCCGGCCTGGATCAACTCCCTGACTACGCCCGCGACTTCCTCGATTGGCACGTTAGGGTCGGGCCTATGCTGATACAGCAGGTCGATGTAGTCCGTCTTCAGGCGTTTAAGAGAACCCTCGACCGCGCGGCGCATGTGGCCGGGCTGACTATTGAGTGCGGCCGGCTTGCCTTCTTCGACACCGAAGCCGAACTTGGTGGCGACGACAACCTGCTTGCGAACCGGGGCAAGCGCCTCGCCAACATATTCTTCGCTCAGGTAAGGCCCATACACCTCCGCTGTATCGAAGAAGGTCACGCCTTGCTCGAAGGCCGCGCGAATCAGCGCCACCGACGCCTTGCGATCACGCGGTCCGCCCCCGTAGTAGCCAACGAAGGGGAGACATCCGAGGCCGGACGCGGAAACCTCGAGAGGACCCAGATTACGGCGATCCATTTCTTTCTCCTGCTTGGAATTGACGGAAGCCATATCTTTACGCCCGCTGGGTTCCCTACTCGTCGCAGATTGGGCAGATGCGTTGTCGATGGCAACCAGCGGCAACACGGCGAGACTCTTCAACGCCGCACTAACGAATGCACGCCTTCCCGCCGTGAGCCCATCCGGTTGGAACGTCCCGTCGTTGGACAAAGCTTTCATTTCGTTCACTCTGCCGCCGGCCTGCCTAGAGCGGATTCTGCTTCCGGTGCTCCACGATTCGCCTGAATGCCGCCACATCGAACGTCTTCGGGTCGGGGCCGCCGCGCTCTCCGCGATTCAGGCCGTCAATCATAGACAGCTCAGCGCCCGTCATTTCGAAATCGAAAAGGTCGATGTTGCTCAGAATGCGCTCGTAGTGCACCGACTTTGGAATCGCCACGCGGCCGCGTTGTGTGTGCCACCGCAACACAATCTGCGCCGGCGTCTTCCTGTACTTCCTCGCGAGTCCGATGACCGCCGCATCCTCAAGAACTCTGATGGGCTTGGCCGGATCTTTGGGACGGTTTGTAAAGCTGCCCCCGATCGGTGACCATGCTTCGGTGACGATGTCATGGCGGGCGCTCTCCGCCTGAACATCTGTCTGGACGAGGTACGGGTGAAATTCAATCTGATTGACCGCCGGCGCCACCTTGGCCTCCTTCATCAAGGCACCGCGGTGTTCGGGGTGGAAATTGCTGATCCCCAACGCGCGGATGCGGCCATCGGCCTGAGCGGCTTCCAACGCTTTATACGCGGCTATCGTCTTCTCAAAATCCGTCGGGACGGGCCAATGGAGCAGGTAGAGGTCGATGTACCGCAAACCAAGCTTCTTCAAGCTGGCATCTAAACCCCTCAGCGCCGCTTCTTCCCCGAAATCCTCGATCCACAGCTTCGTGGTGATGAACAACTCGTTCCGAGGCACGCCACTACGCGCGATTCCTTCACCAACTTCCTTTTCGTTGCCGTAGTTCGTTGCGGTATCGACCAGGCGGTACCCGTTTCGAAGTGCGAAACTCACCGTATCCGCCGCTTGAAATGTGGGCACGTTGAACGTGCCAATCCCGAGCAACGGCATCTGAGCGCCGTTGTTCAACTTGACGCGTGGGCTCTTTTCCGGTACAACCGAACTCGCGGTCTGCGCAGAGGCGTGCGCCGGCATCATTGCGGCTCCCGCGGAAACGGCCGCGAGAGAAAACAAATGGCGTCGATTCGTGATCATCATATTTCTCCTGTTTAGTTAAGGTGTTTAAGGTTGTAGAAGCGTCTTAATGGCCCGGCGCTCGTCCATCGCGCGGTAGCCCTCGGCGACTTGATCGAGCGGCAAAGTCAAGTCAAACACTTTGCCGGGATTGATTTCGCGTTTCCACACCAAATCGATCAGTTGCGGCAGAAACCGGCGCACCGGGGCCGGGCCTCCATGGAGACGAGCATGGGCGAAAAACAGTTGTGCTCCGTCGAGCATTACACCGTGCGGCACGCCGACATAGCCGATCGACCCGCCAGGACGCACCGACTGAATCGACTGCATCATCGATTCCTGTGTGCCGACGCATTCGAGAACCGAATCCGCTCCCACTCCATCCGTCAATTGCCTGATGCGCGCAACACCCTGGTCGCCCCGCTCGGTCACGATCTCCGTGGCGCCGAATTCGAGCGCAAGATTCTGCCGCGCTTGATGGCGGCTCATGGCGATGATTCGCCCTGCCCCCATCTGCTTTGCCGAGAGCACGCCGAGCAATCCAACCGCGCCATCGCCGACAACGACCGCGGTGCCGCCCGGCTTTACATCGGCGGCAACAGCGGCAAACCACCCCGTGCCCATCACATCGGAGAGCGTCAACAGGCTTGGAACCAGATCGTCCGGAGGAATGCCAGGCGTCGCCACAAGCGTTCCATCCGCAAGCGGAACGCGCAAGAAGGGAGCCTGTGCGGTCCCGACAAACTCGCGGTGCTGGCAGGACGACTGGTAGCCGGCGTGACAGTGCGGGCAGGAGCCGTCCGAAGCAAAAAACGAGCCGATGACAAACTGTCCGGGACGTACGGTTTTGACCGCGCTGCCGGTTTCTTCCACGATGCCGCAGTATTCATGGCCCATCGGCGTTGGCTCCGCAATCGCTTGAATTCCGCGATAGGGCCACAGATCCGAGCCGCAGACACAGGTGGCCGATATGCGGAGAATGGCATCCGTCGGCTTGAGGATCTTCGGCGTTTCGCGCTCTTCGAAACGCACATCGCGCGGTCCGTAAAGAACTGTTCCTTTCATCACTTGCTCCTTCAATATGGAAGGTCGAGTCAGCGTATATTGCGCAGCTTTGCAATGTCTTCATCGGTACGGTTGCCGTGGATTTCGATCTTTGCCAACGCCGATTCGATACGCTCGAACTCCACGGCAGTCAGGAGAACATCAGCCGCGCCGAGATTCTCCCTGATGCGCTCCATCTTGCGCATTCCCGGAATCGGCACGATGAAGTCTTTCTTGTGCAGCATCCAGGCCAGGGAGATCTGCGCCGGGGTCGCGCCCTTCTCTTTCGCGATTTCAGCCAGCAGGTCCAGTAGCGGCTGGTTGGCGCGAATATTGTCCGCCTGGAACCGAGTAATGACCCGCCGCACGTCATCGCCAGTGTATGTGTCCCTGGCCGTGACCTTCCCGGACAGGAACCCACTGGCGAGCGGACTGAACGGCACGAACCCGATCCCCAGCTCTCCACACGCCGGAATCACATCCTTCTCGAACATCCGCTCCATCATCGAGTACTCGCTCTGGATGGCGGATAGAGGCGTCACGGCGTGCGCGCGGCGGATCTGCTCCTCGCTTGCCTGGGATTGACCCCAGCCGAGGATCTTCCCTTCCGCGATCAACTCGCCCATGACGCCCGCGACCTCTTCGATGGGAATGGACTCCGGCACCCGGTGCTGGTAGTACAATTCAACGTGATCCGTCCCCAGCCGCGCCAGCGACGCTTCCAAACGTGCGCGGATCTCCTTTCGGAGTTCCACGCCTGGCAGGGCTTCCCTCATGAGAAACTTCGTGGCGATCGCGACCTGGTTGCGGATCGGCGCCAGCGCCCGGCCGGCCAGCCGCTCATTTGCGCCTGCGCCATAGCTTTCCGCCGTATCGTAAAACGTGCAGCCCAGCTCGAACGCCTTGCGCATAAGTTGGATCGCTTCGTCGTCGCCTGGCCCCGGTCCGTATCCGTGGCTGAAGCCCATGCAGCCGAATCCGACCGCGGAGACTTCTAAATTTCGGAGTTTTCGTTTTTGCATTCTTATTCCCTCTTACCTATTTACCGGTTGCTCATCCGCTCGATCAGTTCCGGGTAACGCGCGCTCCTTGGCATAGGTCCATCACCTGGACCGAAGCAGGGCCGGCGCTCATCGCGGCCATACAGATAGCAACGAGAGTTGTCACAAGCTCGCGCCTCCATTTCCAGTTAAGCGCCGCAGTCCCGTTCAGGACTATCTCTTCCGGTATTGCTCATCGCTTACCTTCTCCATCCACTCGACGACTTTGCCATCGAGCTGTTCCTGAAGAGCGATGTGCGCCATTCTCGACGTTGGCGCCGCTCCGTGCCAGTGCTTCTGCCCCGGCGCAATGCGAACAACGTCACCTTGCCGGATCTCCTGAATCGGGCCGTCCCACGGCTGGATCCATCCGGCGCCCTCCGTTACGATCAGGATCTGGCCCAGAGGGTGGCTGTGCCATGCTGTGCGTGCGCCCGGCTCGAAAGTGACAAGAGCGCCGCCCGTGCGCCCCGGGGCCTTTACTTCGAACAGGCGTTGCACACGTACGGAACCGGTGAAGTGGCCGGCGGCGCCGGCAATAGTATCCCGGGAGTCGCGTCGCGTAATCGTGATCGCCTCTGAATCGCCCTCGGCGTAAGCGCTTGCCCAGGAGAGCAGGGACAGGAAGACAGCCGTTCTGATCATCATTGTTTTCCTCCAATACGTCGAACATCCGCATCATTACGTTGGGCTCAACGGCATTCACCCGCCTACTGTGTCCGTCTTTGAGGCAGTGGCGACAGGCCGTGCCCGCCCGCCGAACTCGTTCCGAGATTGGCTCCGATGTCGTGCCGTTCGAGAAGCGCTTTGGTCGACCGGGCGCCCTCCACCCGAATTCGGGCGAAACCGTCTTCGATTTCTTTCATGTCGTCCCCCGTCAGTTCGAATCCGAGTGCGCCCAGATCCTCCGCCAGGTGATTGATCTTCGTCGTTCCCGGAATGGGCACGATCCAGGGGCGCCGGGCGAGCAACCACGCGAGGGCAACCTGTCCGGGCGTCGCGCCCCTGCGTTTACCGGTGCGTTGGAGCAACTCGACAACCGGCCAGTTGGCACGGCGTGCCTCGGGGGTAAACCTTGGGAGCATCGCCCGGATGTCCAAGGCCTTATCGAACTTCCGGGACGGCTTTATGGCGCCCGTTAAGTAGCCCGCGCCCAGCGGGCCCCAGGGCACGAATCCGATCCCGAGTTCCTCGCACACCGGGAGAACCTCGTGCTCGGGATCTCGCGTCCAGACGGCGTATTCGTTCTGTACCGCCGTCACCGGCTGCACGGCATGAGCGCGGCGAATCGTTGCGCCTCCCGCCTCGGACAGGCCGAAGTGCCGGACCTTGCCTTCTGCTATCAAGTCCTTCACGGCCCCGGCAACGTCTTCGATCGGCACGTTGGGATCAACACGATGCTGGTAATACAGATCGATGTAGTCGGTCTTGAGCCGCCGCAGTGAGCCTTCCGTCATCTGTTTGATGTACTCCGGCCGGCTGTTCAGCCCAATATTCTTTCCGTTGGCGTCGTACCCATAGCCGAACTTGGTAGCGATTACGACCTGATGCCGGAACGGGGCGAGTGCTTCGCCGGCTGATTCCTCGCTCAGGAACGGGCCGTAATTGATGGCCGTGTCAAAAAAGGTAACTCCCCGCTCAAAGGCCGCGCGAATCACTTTGATCGCATCCTGCCTGCTGACCCGCGGCGCATAGGCGTGGTGGAAGTCCATGCACCCCAAGCCAAGAGCAGAGACTTCGAGCGTTCCCAGCCGGCGGCGTCCAATCGGCGCGCTCTGCGCCAACCCGTTACCATGTCCGAAGAGGGCGGCGGCAGTAGCGCCAATCCCCGTGGAAAGCAGTTCACGCCGTGTCATGCCGCCTCCTTTGACGAACTCATGTCTATAACGAACCGGTAGCGAACGTCCTTGTTCACCACGCGGTCATAAGCCTGGCTGATCTGGTCCGGGCGGATGAGTTCGATGTCCGCTTTGATGTTGCGGGCCGCGCAGTAGTCGATCACCTGCTGGGTCTCCGCAATCCCGCCAATCACCGATCCGGCGACATTCCTCCGCCGGCTGATCAGCGCTCGGCCGGATAGAGGCTCCAAATCGTCGAGAGCGCCGACGTTGACGAATGTCCCGTCAACCTTCAGGAGGTTCACGAATGGCTGTATGGAGTAGCCCTTGGGGACGGTGGAAATGATCAGATCGAGCTGGTTCTCAAGCCGTTTCATTGCCTCCGCGTCGCCCCACTGAACCGCCGCTCGCGCTCCCAGCCGCCGGGCATCGTCCACCTTGCCCGGCGAGGTTGTAAACACAGTGACGTCGGCCCCGCGTGCAACCGCCAGCTTCACCGCCAAATGACCAAGGCCCCCCAGCCCGGCAACGCCTACACGTTGGTTTGCTCCGACTTTCCAGTGCTGCAACGGTGAGAAGGTCGTGATTCCGGCGCACAGCAGGGGAGCCGTGGCGGCCAGGTCCGCTCCCGGGGGAATCCGAATTCCATAGTGTTCGGCGACCACCAGCTTGTCCGAATAACCGCCGAAATTCAAACCGCCGGAGACCCGGTCAGGAGTATTGAAGACGAGCGTCCAGCCCTTGACGCAGTACTGCTCGAGATCAGCCTGGCAGTTCTCGCACACGCCGCACGAATCGATAATGCAGCCAACGCCGGCCATGTCGCCGGCTTTGAACTTCGTAACGGAACTGCCCACTGCCTGTACGCGGCCGATGATTTCATGGCCGGGCACACACGGGAATCTGGATGTTCCCCACTCACCGCGGGCGATATGGATGTCCGAGTGGCAAATGCCGCAGTAGAGAATGTCGATCAGCACGTCGTTCGGACGCAGGGCACGGCGCTCAATCCGCATCGGTGCGAAGGGTGCTTTGGCGCCGGCCACTCCGTACGCCCGGGCCGGAAATGGCCCCTTGGCGGCCGCGGATGCATGCTGCGGTGACTGGGCGCCCTCGGCCACGCCCGCCAGCATTGGCGCTGCAAACACGGCAGCGGCGGATTTGAGAATTTCACGCCGGCCCTGAATACCGGGGCCGTGTTCGTGAGTGAAATCGTTCCAAGCCTCGTTCATGAATCCTCCTTCATGGCCTTTGCATTTGTTCCTGGTTCTATATTGCCGCCGATTAGTCCATGAGACTAGATACTTTTATTTTCTTGTGGTCATGAGTACAATTCATGAATATGAGAAGTGATCTGGCCGAGCTTGCCGCTTTCGCCACCGTCGCCGAGGAACGGAGCTTTACCCGCGCCGCCGTTCGCCTCGGCGTGTCTCAATCGGCCGTTAGCCACACGGTTCGGGGCCTCGAACAGAAACTGGGGCTCCAGTTGCTGGCGCGAACGACGCGCAGCGTATCTCCAACCACGGCGGGCGCGGCTCTGTTAAAAGACTTGGGCCCCGCCCTCGACCAGATCGAGAGGTCGCTCGCCGAAGCACGGAGACTTCAGGCCCGCCCCGCCGGGCGCGTGCGTCTGATTGCGTCGCGGCCAGGCGCCGCCATGGTCCTGCTTCCAAAGCTCGCGGAATTTGCGGCTTCATACCCCGAGATCGTTCTGGATGTGGTCACATCGAATAGTCCCGTCGATCTCGTTGCCGGTGAGTTCGATGCCGGAATACAAATCGGAGAATTTATTCAGCGCGACATGATCGCCGTTCGCGTCAGCAAGGACGTGCGTCTGATCGTTGTAGGCTCGCCGGAGTACTTTCAAACACACAAAGTTCCGCGAACACCGCACGAACTCAAGGACCACCCCTGCATCGGCATTCGATCGGGGGACACCGCCTATCGCTGGCAGTTCGAAAAGGGACGCAAAGCGCTGACGATCAGCGCCCTCGGACCTGCTCTCTTCGACGACACGAACCTGGTGATTCAGGCCGCGCTGAACGGCGCCGGCCTGGGGCTGGCATTCGAGCACGCCGTCGAGGATCTCATCCGGCAGGGCCGGTTAGTGCAAGTGCTGGATGACTGGTGCGCGCCCTTTCCAGGATTCTTCCTGTACTACCCGAGCCGCCGGAATCAGCCCGCGGCCTTGAGCGCCTTAATCAACACGCTTCGCCTCTCGTAGGAAGTAGAACGACGCGACCCGTCCCCCGCTGTTCCTCCGGGTACTTGTGAGCCTCAACGATCTCGGTCAATGCGAACCGGTGGGCGATCTCAAAGCCCGGCCAACCGCCGGCCAGCGCGGCATTCAAGTCGCGGGCGGCGGCGGCCTTCGCCTCGGGCGGAAAGTCGTCGCTGCCGAGGAAGTACACTCGAATATTCTTGAAGAGCAACTCCCAGAACGGTATCGCCGGCCGCGGGTTCCCGGATGCATAGGCCGCGAGCGAACCGCCGTCCGCGAGGAGTTCGGTATCGACAGCGATGTTCGCATCGAAGGCGACCTCCACGATGTGCGCCACCCCCTCGGGGGCAAACGCGCGAATCCGGCTCACGATTTCACCGGCAGTGGCGCCGTCCGTTCGGACCACGTCATGAGCTCCACTCCGCAATGCGATCTCCTCGTCATGGCTCGAACGCACCGTGGCGAAAACCCGGGCTCCAGCCCGGCGAGCCAATTGTATGGCGCAAACGCCGACGGCGCCGCCTCAAAGGGCGTCTCGCCGGGCAGCGGCACGGCTTGAGCCGAGGGAACGGTGACATACTCGGCAGCCGTGCCGAACGCCCGGTAGCTCTGTGCGCCGTAGCACCACACCCGCTCGCCGATCCGCGACGCCGGCACACCGTCCTCCACACGGTCGATAATTCCGGCTCCGTCGCTGTGGGGGATCACGCGGGGGTAGGGCATTCCGTATCCGTAAGCGTCCAGGCGCTTCTTCAGATCACTAAGCAGAACGTCGCCGGCGGCGCCCTGTCTTTCGTACCAGGCCGCGTCCTCAACCTGATATCCCATCTCACCACCGCCTTGCCAGCCCACCCGCAACTCAATCCGCACGAACGCCCGTGCATCCGCAACGCGGGAGACAAACATAGGCGGAGCCGGTGGCGCAAACTTGACAACCACTCGAAATCGAACCCAGACTAACTGAGCCTATGGATAGATGCCCCAAGCCGGAACTCGAACCCGCCTCTGCCGTTTAGATAGAGATGCCGGACCGCCAGGCCGAGTCCCACCCGAGCGACCGAATCGCCTTCTCGCACAACACTTCCCCGTCCGACTCGGCGACATTGTAGATCCCAGGCTCGCCCCGCGTGACTGCCAGTTCGGCTGCCTTGGCAGCAGCATCGACATGCACGGACCCTGGAGCGATGGGTGCGTCAAATCCCGTGCCGGGCCCGTAAAGCAACCCATAGCGCAGGACAAGCCCTTCGATCGGCGCCTCGGTGACCTGGCGTTCCAAGCTGAGCACTCCCCGCACCGTCTCGCCATAGACCGGATGTGTCGGCGGCAGCAACGGATCCGCCTCCCGGTGTGGTTTTGCGCCCTCGTCATAGATAAAGGAGATACTCTGGGCGATCAAACGTCTGGCGCCGGCGTGCAACGCTGCGGCAACAAGATTGCGTGTGCCAACGTCCCGAAGGCGGGCATTCCGCGGAAGTGCGGCCGGCATCTTGCTTGCCTCCAGGCCGTAGGGGAGGTCAGTGAGTTGGTGGATCACCACGTCCGGCCGGATCTCGTATAGGTGGTTCCGCAGGGCATCCGCGTCCAACACGTCGACCACGACCGGTTCGACTCCAGCCTTCTCCAACTCCGTGGCCTTGTCCTGGGTTCGAGTGGAGCCGAACAGACGCCAACCGTTTCCCCGCAGGAGGGGGGAGAGGCGCCGCCCGATGGCGCCGGAAGCTCCGGCCAGGAAGATACATACACTCATCTAGCGCTCAGTTATCCGAATGAAGTCCGGCACTCTACGCAAGGACGATATGCACCTTCCGCTCGAGTGCCGCGCGAGAGGCGTCGCATCCTTGCTCCCGGGCGATTCCCGCCTGTCCCTCGTTCGCCTCATTGCTGGTACCAGCATACCAGTGCCGTCCCTGACTATTGTCATGCAGCGCAAAGCCTGTACATCTACAGTGCTAACGAACTCAAACGAGTACACCGCGCTCCGCTGCGTTCACCGGCCTGGGTCCATTTAGCCGGAAAGAGGTTTCTCCGTGGGAGCTATAAGCGTCTGGACCTCTCGCCGGACCGCTCTGACCGCGGGCGGCGGCCAAACCGCGAAAGGTCGAAATGCGCGTCCACGAAGGGGAGCCAAACCCTCCCACCTGGAGTTTACTGACCTCCTTTCATTGTCTCTTCGTCGTGGCAAGAGGCGCGGCTGTTCTGGATGCAGCCGCAGCGGCCAAACTGAACATCCACGCCAATCGAGGCCGGATCATGCCTTGCAAACCCCGTCACCAAGACCCACGCCTGGGAGAGGCGGCAAGGCCAACCGCAATCGCCGGAAAGCGGCCATCAGAGATCATCACCGCTGAAGCGGACACCATCCATCACCCAACGGAAGCGCCGGAGCTCATCGTCGGACGCTCGTCCCGCCTTACCGATTCTGAACCTTCAGTTGTTCCCAGGTATTCCACTCCTCCACGATCTTGCCGTCAACAATGCGGGCGATGTTGATGCCCATCAACGTTATGGGCTCCCCGGTTTCGCGC
>JABAQT010000048.1 GCA_019187195.1 Bryobacteraceae bacterium | reverse complement strand
CCGCGAAACCCGCTGTTGAAGACGGGGTTCATAGTCCTGCTGCCGCACGGGTTGGAAGGCCTGCGCCGAATTTTCCGTATTGATGGTGAGCGGAGCGAGAGTGCGGAATGTAAGCACGGCTTCGGGATAGATTTCGGTGGCATGGCCGCGCGTCAGCAGAACGCCAATGGCGGAGGCGGCGGCTCCCGCGATCGCACCCATGCCCGCGCCGAAACCACCGGCCGCGGCGGCTCCGATGGCGGCTCCGGTTCCGGTGGTCACTCCAATCGCAGTGGCGTCACGGCCCTTGGATGTGCCGCCGTTGTATTCGACCAACTGAGAGCGAATGGGAAGCTGCTGGCCGTCCACAAGGCTGACTTCCGTCAGTTCGATGCCCAGCCGGGAAGTGCCCTTCGAGCGGCCCGCTTTTTGCGCTTCGGCGACGCGTCCGGCGATCGTCTGTCCGCGGCGCGCCACTACGAGGCCGTTGACTACCAGCGGTTGAACGAGAGTGCCGGTGAAGACGTCGCCCGGCTGGTTGTGATCACTCGAAATCGGCTGGTCGACCCGTACTTTCAACCAGGTTCCGGCGGGCATGATGAGATGCAGGGGCGGGGGCGCATCATTCTGGCCGGCAGGCGCGGCGGATTCCTGGTTCGCCAGGGAAGGGTTGGCGGGAGAAGAGGAAGCATCACCGGGTGGCATGGCCTCGCCAAACTTCCGCCAACCTGTAGCCGGGGCGGGCGGCGATGGATCCGGCTGCTGCGCGTAGACCGGAACCAGCGCGGCTAAGAGGCCCGTCAGCATTACAGAGCTTAGAAGTGATTTCGTGACGCCCATACGCCCGTTAAAGGGCAATTATCATGCCAGATCGCGGGTACTTATTAATCAATCGTTAAACAAGCAACCGCTGGCTCAGTTCGGCCAGAGTGGTTGCTTTCGGCCACCACTTTCAACGGCTCTGTTGCTTCAACCTGTTGAGATACGACTGCTCGCGTTGCTCGACGTAAGACCGGTATCCGGTTGGGTCGACAAAGGGATTGCGGGAGGGATGGCCGTGCATGAGCGCTACTTTTTCCGCCATGCGGTATTCGCTGCCGTGGGCGGCCAGGAAGATGTCGCAGGGAAGGGCTTTCAGCATTCGGAATGTGCGCGCGTAGTCCGCGGCAATTTGAGGGTAGTCTTTATTGTTCACCAACTGAAAGTCGGGGTTTACGTTGGGGCTCCCGACGATGACGGCATCATAGGCCGTGCCGCGGTCTGTTGCTTTCATTGTCCAGGTGGTGCATCCGCGGGTGTGCCCAGGCGTGAGATGCGCGGTGAGCGTTACTCCGCCGAGCGTGACAGTGTCTCCGTCATTTAAGACGCGGTCCACCTTGCAGGGTTTCCAGCCGCCCTTGTACAGGTACTGTCCCTCGCCGCCCGATTCCACCACCTTTTCGTCGCCTTGCATGACGTATAGCTTCGCTCCGGTTAATTCCTTGATCAGCGCATTCGCTTCGGCGTGATCGGCGTGGGCGTGGCTATTGAGAAGGATTTTCACGGCTGTAAACCGGAAGCCGAGTTTTTCGACGTTGGCGCGAATGATGGGGACGGTACGCTCGAAGCTCGGATTAATCAGGATGTGCCCCTGGCTGGTAGTGATCAAGAATGAGGAAAGGCCTTTGGAGCCGACGTAATAGAGGTTGTCAGCAATCCGGTGGGGAGGGAACGGATCGTTCCAGTCACTTTGGGCGCTCAAGGAGAAGGCGGCTAACAGGAAGGGAAGGAAACGCAGGAGCATTCCCAGATAGTAGCGCGCCCGGGAGGGCCATGTTCCCTGGTTTCGCTATCCGTCATGGGGCGAAGAATCCGGCGTTTGAAGGCTCATCGAATAAATGCGTTACAACCTGACGGGTTCCGGCCGGAAAGCGCACGGTACATGGTAGGAATCGACAGACTACAATGGCTGCTCAATTTGAAAAAGTCTTCAACATGCAAGGGTTCGACAAGGGACAGAACCCGAGATGGCAGATGGTTCCGGTCGGAGGGGACCGGTACATGGCTCTACGCGGCGGCGCCGGCCTGACGGTGACCAGCAGCGATACATCGGTGTTGACGGTAACGGAAATCACGCACGCGCAGATACCGGCTCACGGAGAGCGGATGGCGCTCCAGGCGAGCGACCGCATCTTCAAGATGCATGGGGTTGGAAAGGGCAATGCCAGGCTTCAGGCGAAAAGCGGCGCCACGACGGCGGTGGAACTCGAGGTGGACACGAAAAACAGGAAGACGGTTCGCCTGTCCTTCAATTTCGTGCATGACTCGGCGGGACATCACACGACCCGCGTGCCGGCTTCCGCCCGCGGGTGGGTGAGCACGATCAACTACATTTACAACGGGCAGGCGAACATCTTCGCGACGCTGATTCACGCCCGGCGGGTGGACGTGGCCAGCGACCTGGGCGCGCAGGTGATGTGGACTTCCACCGCCGCGAACGAATGGGACACGGTGACGGCGCTCGGCGATTCGGGCGCCGACATGAACTACTTCCTTGTATGGGAGTACGAGCAGGATGCGACGCCCGCCGTGGACAACACGGACGCCGGAACACTTGGGAGGAACTGCATCTTCGAGGATCATGCCGGACATGCGATCGCCGTGACCATGGCCCACGAACTGGGCCATCACCTGGGCCGGCCGGATCACTACGACGCGGGGCGCAAGATTCACCTGATGCACGGGATCACCGACGAACGGGGCATCCATCTGCCCAAGGAAGACGTCAACGGGATGAACCCTTAAGCTGGAGGAAGCATGGGAAAATCAACAGCCGACTTCACGTGGGGGGACCTGCTGGCAGCCGAGCCGGACGATGCCAGACGCGCTTCGGACGCACTCTACGCGCAGATTCTCGGGAAAAAGACAGCGGCGGGGGATGCGGAGATTCTGCTGCGGAGCGTACAGGCGGGCAACCGTTCGGCGACCGCCGTGTTATTGCTGGGGTTTGTCCGGAATACCGGGGACGCGCTGCGAAGCCTGGTTCGCCGCCACGGAGGCGAACTGGTGAAACTGCATGACTGGTCGCGTCCGGTGCCCTTGTCGATTGCGGCGGCGGCTGCTTTATCCCGGCTCGGGGACAAGCAGGGCCGGCGGGAACTTCTCGAGGGCGCCGGCTCCTATTCCGCGAGTGAGCGTGTGTTTCTGCTCGACATCCTGCCATACGTGGATGCTCCCGAGGTGCTCCACGCAATCAGCGAATACCTGCGGGACAGCACGGAGATAGCCGAGGATGTGCCGTCCGGCGCGGCGCGCCGCCGAATGTGCGATCATGCCGCGGATGCGTTTCTTGACCGGTTTCAGTTTCCCGTTACGTTTGCGCGGAACCGGCATGGACGATATACGGCGGAACAGATCGAGGAGACGATGCGCCATTTTCTGGCCACGGTTCCGAGGTAGCGTCATGGTGCTCATTCTTCTGGCGTCTCTCCTCATGCCTTACGCATGCGGGCAGCGAAGCGATCTCCGCGCGGCGATGGCCGCCGCCGGCAACGGCAATTTCGGTCCTGCTTCGAGGTTGAAGCTCACCACCGCCGATGTGCCGGAGTTGGCGGGCTATCTGCGGGACAAGGAGGAAGCAGTGCGGCGGGAGGCGCTGGTGTTGCTGGCGGGCATTGGCGGCGCTCCCGCCTGCGAGGCGCTGGCCCCGGCGCTTACGGATGCTTCGGCGGATATACGGGAGCGCGCGTCACGGGCGCTGCACAAATGCCCCGCGGGAGTTCGCGGCATCGAGGAACCGCTTCGTCAATCCATCCGCATGGGGAACACGGCGGCCGCATCGCTGCTGCTGCTCGGACAGTTTCGGGATCAGGCGAACGTGGAGTTTCTGAAGCAGCAACTCAATAACAAGCAACCGGTGAAACTGGAGGACTGGAGCCAGCCTGTTCCATCCGGCCTGGCGGCGGCGGTGGCGGCGGTTTCGGCGGGAGTCGAGGGTGCGCGGAGGCGTTTGACGGACGGCCTCGGGCCCTTGAACGAAGCGGAATTTCTCGTATCGGTTTTGCCGGACATCTCCGACCGCGGAGCGCTTCCGGGGTTGCTCAATCTACTCGATGACGAGCGCGCGGTGGCACTGGGAGTTCCCAGCGGAGCGATGCCGCAACGGCGGGTGTGCGACCTGGCGGTGGATGCGTTTGTAGCGCGGCTCGGGTTGAAGGCTCCGTTTCCGCTGAATGCCGGCGGCCGTTACAGCGGTGAGGAAAGGAAGCAGGTGCGGCAGATGGCCGCCCGAGCCGGATTCTAGGACGGCTGGCGCCTCCACCGCTTGATGCGCATCGGAATCCCGGGATAGGGCAAAGGATTGTTCCAGGCTAAGCGGTTGGAGCGGGCTTGACTCCTCTCAACTTGTTTATCCACCGGATTACCAGGAAGATAGCGAACGCCACTATGAAAAAGTCGAGGCATGTCTGGATGAATATTCCGTAGTTGAGGGTCGGCGCCCCGGCAGCCTTGGCGGCGGCGAGCGTGGGATACCCTTTTCCGCTGAGGTCGATAAAGAGGTTGTTGAAGTCCACCTTACCGAGCAGGAGCCCGATCGGAGGCATGATGACGTCGGTGGTCAACGAGGTGGCAATCTTGCCGAAAGCGCCGCCGACGATGACGCCGACAGCCATATCCACCACGCTACCGTTCATCGCAAATTCCTGGAATTCGCTGGCCAGTGACATTTCTGTCTTCTCCCTTACAAATGGAATACGCCCAGATCGGTACTTATAGCAGAAGAGGCGTATCGAGGTAAACAGGATGCCGGCGCGAATGAGCGCGGAGGTTGCAAGTTTCCCGTCGCATGCTTCAATAGAGGGATGGTTCGACTCGAAGCTGTACTGGATTCATGGAAGACCGTGCGCGCCGATACGGCTCAGGCGGTGGAGGATTTTCCGGCGGCGGAGTTCGATTTCCGGCTCACGCCGGAACTGATGACATTTCGCGACCTGGCGCGTCATGTGGTGGATGCGGGCAACGCGCTGGCGGGCATGTTGCTCGATGGCGAGGACAACATGGCCACGCCGGACTTTCGCGACAGGATCAAGAAGTACTATTCCGGACTCACGGAACAGTCGGGGCGGGAGGAGATTGCCGCGGCATTGCGCGGCTCCGTGGAGGAGTTGATACCCCGGCTGGCTGTACGGCCGGCGGAATTTTACGCGGGCATGATTACGCGTTTCGACGGGCAGCGGGTGACCAGACTCGAGATGCTGCAAACGGTGAAAGAGCACGAACTCACGCACCGTTCGCAGATGTTCCTGTACCTACGTCTCAAGGGAATCGTGCCGTCAACGACGAGGAGGCGGATGGCGAAAAAATAGTCGCCTACCGGGATTGCATTCGCAGGTCCGCTTTGGGTAAAAAGGATTGGCGTCTTTAATTTTTGGAGGACAACGATGATCACGTGCCCTGTGTGTGATGCCACCATCGATGTGGATGAAGAAGATCTGGATGAAGGGGACCCTCTAAGCTGCGATGAGTGCGGCGCTAGCCTCCACGTGGTGAGTGTTTCACCACTGGAGTTGGAATCGGATGACGAATCCGACGAGGACGACGAAGAAGATTTTGACGATTACGACGAAGAGGACGAGGACGAGGAAGAAGAGGAGGAAGAGGAGGACTGGTAAGCCGGGATGACGCGCAGATGGATGGTTCGGCTGATACTGGCGGCTCCGGCGGGCGTGTCAGTGTCGAGCGCGGGCAAGAAACCGGAGAAGGGCAAACGAGGCTACGCCACCATCGCCGGCACGGTCTTTCGAGATCCCGGGTTCGCCTTTCCTGGCGCGTCCATTGTTCTGCAACCGGATACCGCGGGTGGGACGTCCGTCAAGGTGAAGAGGATGAAGGCTGTTTCCGATAATCGCGGCGAGTTTGCGTTTCGCGTGCCGGCGGCTCCGATGCGCTACCAGTTGATTGCCAGCGCCCAGGGCTATGTCGCCGAGGAGCGGACGGTAACGATTTCCGGGGAAGAGCGGCAGGATATTTACTTCACACTCAAGGCCGGCAAGGAGGGATCCCAGTGAAAAAGAGACTGATGGGGGTATTGGCGTTTTCCGTGCTTGGCGTGCTGGCGGCGCAAATCGTGCCCCAGCAGCAGGCTCCGCCTCTGTTCAAGGGTGAGAAGAAGGATAAGGACCGGGATAGCAAGACGCGCAGCCTGAATGGAATCGTCTACGACCAGAATGGGAACCCGGCGGACGCGGCGATTGTTCAACTGAAGGATACGAAGTCGCTGCAAGTGCGGTCGTTTATCACGAAGGACGACGGCGGATACCGGTTCTACGGTCTGAGCAAGGATGTCGACTACCAGGTGAAGGCCGAGCGGAAGAACGAGGTGAGCGATGTGAAGACGCTCAGCGTGTTCGATTCCCGCAAAGCCGCGGTCATCAACCTGAAGATGGATCAGAAGAAGTAGGCGCGAATGAAATTGGCTCTGGTGCTCGTGATGGGGGCCGGCATGATGACCGCCGCCGGACTTGCTCCGCTTGATGAAGCGGCCTATTCGAAGATGGTGGCGGCCAACAAAGGGAAAGTGCTGCTGGTAAATTTCTGGGCCACCTACTGCGTTCCCTGCCGCGCCGAGATGCCCGCCCTGGTGAAGATGCACGAACGTCTCAAGGCGCGGGGATTCGTGTTTGCCACCATTTCCGCCGACGAACCGGAAGACGAGCCGAAAGCGCGGATGTTTCTCGACCAGAACAAAGTGCCGGCGCCGCGCTATCTGCGGAAGGCAGCGAACGAAGACGCGTTTCTCAATGGCGTTGACGCAAAGTGGAGCGGAGCGCTGCCGGCGACTTTTCTTTATGACCGCAGCGGGAAAAAGGTGAAAGCGTTGTTTGGAGAGTCGGACCTGAAGGCGCTTGAAGCGTCGATCATCCAACTGCTGCGGTGAGAGGGGTTGCGAGCGTGGCGTGGATGTGTAATTATTCAGTCAGGTGAATAATCATTCATTGCCGGGGCGGGATTCCGTCCCGATTTCCTTTGCGGAGGATGGAGGTATGGCGGCCCCGTTGACCGACGCGTCGCCGTGGAAGATGGCGTCGCGGGATCTGAAATCGGACCTGGATCTTGGAGTGGAGGAGCTTTCACGGCTCCTGGAATTGGCGGCACAGGTGAAGCGCACGCCGAGGCGATTCACCACTTCGTTGAACAATCGCTACCTGACGCTGTTGTTCGAGAAGCCATCGCTGCGGACGCGCATGACGTTCGAACTGGCGATCAAGCAGTTGGGGGGAGACTGCATCGTCTCGAACGGGATCATCGGGGAGCGGGAGCCGGTGAAGGACGTGGCGCGGAACCTGGAGCGGTGGACGCACGGGATTGTGGCGCGAGTATTTTCCCAGGATACGATCGAAGAGCTGGCGCGGTGGTCCAGCGTGCCGGTGGTCAATGCGCTGAGCGATCTGTACCATCCCTGCCAGGCGCTGGCGGATTTTCAGACCTTGCAGGAGCGGTTCGGACGGCTGCGGGGTTTGAAGCTGAGTTTTGTGGGCGATGGGAATAACGTTGCGCATTCGCTGATGCTGAACGCGGCGCGGTTGGGCGTGGATTTCGCGATGGCGGCTCCGGAGGGATTCGAGGCAAGGCCGGACATTGCGGCGCTGGCGCGGGAGTATGCGTCGGAGAGCGGCGCGCGGATAGAGTTCACGAACGATCCGGTGGAAGCCGTGGCGGGGGCGAACGCGGTGTACACGGATGTGTGGGCGAGCATGGGCCAGGAGAAGGAAGCCGATGAGCGGAGGCGTCAGTTCGCCGGCCACCAGGTGAACGGAGCGCTGATGGCGGCGGCGCGGGAAGACGCGGTGTTCATGCACTGTCTTCCGGCGAAGCGCGGGCAGGAAGTGACCGATGAAGTGATGGAACATCCGCGGTCGGTGGTGTTCGAGCAGGCGGAGAACCGGCTCCACGCGCAGAAGGCGCTGCTGCTGATGCTGCTTGAATAGCGGCCGGAAATAACGGGACAACATGAAACTTTGGGGCGGAAGATTCGAGACGGGACCGTCGGAGGTGTTCGAGCGCTTCGGGCGGTCGTTGGACTTCGACAAGATCCTGATTGACGTGGACTTGCGCGGGTCGGCGGCGCACGCGAGAGGGCTGCGCAAGATCGGCATTCTGAGTGAAGGGGAGTGCAGGCGGCTGGTGGAGGCGCTCGAGGGGCTGCGGGAGGAGGCGCGGGATGACGCGTTCTTCAACAACGCCGCGGAAGAAGATGTCCACACGGTAGTGATCCGCAAGTTGAAGGAACTGGTGGGAGCGGAGCTGGCGGACAAGATCCACACGGGGCGCAGCCGGAACGACCAGGTGTCGCTCGACGTGCGGCTGTGGCTGCGGGAGCGGATTGACGAAGGGCGGCGGCTGCTGACGGGGCTCATGGAGGAGCTGCTGCGGCTGGCGGGTAAGTATCCGCGGGCGATCATACCGGGGTATACGCACACGCGGCGCGCGCAACCGGTGCTGTGGCCGCACTATCTGCTGGCGTATTTCGAGATGTTCTCGCGGGATTGCGAACGGTTGGGCGAGGCGCGGAAGCGGGTGAACGTGATGCCGCTGGGGAGCGGGGCGCTGGCGGGATCGGGATTTCCGGTGGACCGGGAGATGATCGCGCGCGAGCTGGGGTTCGAGGCGGTGACGCGGAACAGCATGGACGCAAGCGGAGACCGGGATTTCATGCTGGATTTCGAGCACGCGGCGAACCTGGTCATGCTGCACCTGAGCCGCCTGGCCGAGGACTGGATACTGTATACGGGTGAAGAATACGGGTGGATGGACCTGGGGGATGGGGTGACAAGCGGCAGCAGCATGATGCCGCAAAAACGGAATCCGGATTCGCTCGAATTGATAAGGGGGAAAGCGGGACGCGTGTTCGGCAACTACCTGGCGCTGCTGGTGACGATGAAGGGTCTGCCGATGACGTACAACCGCGACATGCAGGAGGACAAGGAGCCGCTGTTTGACGTGGCGCGCCAGATGCTGGCCTCGCTCGAGATGGCGCGGGCGGTGGTGGAGACGGCGTCTTTGAAGGAGGAGGCCGCGCGGGCGGCGGCCGAGGAGAGTTGGGCGGTGGCGACGGACCTGGCGGATGCGCTGGCGAGGAAGGGGATGCCGTTCCATCGCGCGCACAAAGTAGTGGGTCGGCTGGTGCTGGAGAGTGTAAGGGAAGGGAAGAGCGCGAAGGACTGGAGCGGAGAATCACTGGCGGCGTTCGCGCCGGAGTTCACGGCGGACATGGCGGCGCTGCTCGACCCTGGTGAAGGATTGAAGACGCGGGAGATTGTGGGGGGAACGGGTCCGAAGGCGGTGGCGGCGGCGCTCGAGGAAGCGCAGGCGCGGCTCAAGCAGATGAAATGCTGAAGCGGCAGCGGCAACAGGAGATCTTGCGTCTGGTGCGCGGGCGGCGCCTGCACACACAGGAACAGCTTGCCGGCGCGCTGCATGAGATGGGGATCGGCACGACTCAGGTGACGTTGTCGCGGGACATCAGGGAGTTGGGGCTGGTGAAGACGGGGCAGGGCTACCAGGAGTTGAGTGCGGCTCCGGCGGCTCCGGACGTGTTCGAGGCGGCGGCGGAGTTTGTGCTGGACATCCGGGTGGCGAAAAACCTGGTGGTGTTGAAGACCTCGCCGGGGAGCGCGAGCCCCGTTGCGGTGGCGCTGGACCAGGCGAACTGGCCGGAGATTGTGGGCACGATCGCCGGAGACGACACGATTCTGGTGATTCTGCCGGATGAGGAGAAAGCGCTGCAGTTCCGGAGGAAACTGGCCGAGGGACGGCCGGGGTAGGATGCCGGTTATTGTCCGGCGGAGGCGGGCTGGACGGCTTTCTCGGCGCGGGCGCGTTCCGCCAGTTTACGGACATCGATGTTGAGGCGCTTGATCTTCTGGTTCAGGGTGGAGAGCGGGATACTGAGAGTTTCGGCGGCTTCGGTCTGGCTCCAGTTGCGCGTCTCGAGGACCTCGATAATCTTGCGGCGCTCGAAATCGGCGACGAGTTCGAAGAGCGAGGCGTCGGATGGAAGGGGAGAGGAATCGTCCTCCCGGAGGCGGATTCCCTGGGAGTGGAGGAGCGGTTCGGGGAGGACGTCCGCGGAAACGGAAGGCCCCGTGGCGAGGACGACGGCGCGCTCGATGACGTTCTCGAGTTCGCGGACGTTGCCGGGCCAGGTGTGGTCCATGAGAATGCGCATGGCTTCGGAATCAAACGAGAGCATGGAGCGGTTGTCGGGGGTGAGGAATTTCTCGTTTTCCTGACAGTACTTGTCGAAGAAGTGTTCGATGAGGGCGGGGATGTCTTCCCTGCGGTCGCGCAAGGGGGGGAGGGCGATCTCGATGACATTGAGGCGGTAAAAGAGGTCACGGCGGAACTTGTCCTCTTCCACCATCTTCCGCAGGTCGGCGTTGGTGGCGGCGAGGATGCGGACATCGACCCGGACGGTGTCGGTGGAGCCGAGAGGCATGAACTCCTTCTCCTGCATGACGCGCAGGAGCTTGGCTTGAATCTCGGGGCTGATGGTGCCGATTTCATCGAAGAAGATGGTGCCGCGGTTGGCGATTTCGAAGTAGCCCTTGCGCGTGGCCATGGCTCCGGTGAAGGCTCCCTTGACGTGGCCGAAGAGGGTGGATTCGAGCAGATCCGGCGGGAGTGAGCCGGAGTTCACGGGAACGAAAGTCTGGTCGGCGCGGGAGGAATGGGCGTGGATGGCTTTGGCGATGAGTTCCTTGCCGGTTCCCGTCTCTCCGGTGATGAGCACGGTGGTGGAGCGGCTGCTGGCAACCTGGGATACGAGGTCGAGGATCCTGACCATGCGCTCGCTCTTGCCGATGATGTTGGGAAACGAATAGCGCTGTTTGAGGGCGCGTTTGAGCTGAGTGTTCTCCTTTTCAAGGCGGCGGCGGGCGATGAGGCGGTCGATCTCGATGAGGAGTTTCTCGTTGTCCCAGGGCTTGGAGAAATAGTCGCTCGCTCCGGACTTGAGGGCGCTGACGGCGACTTCGACCGAGCCATAGGCGGTGATCATGCAGATGGGCGTATCCTGGTCGCGTTCCCTGACTTCCCGAAGAACGTCCATGCCGGACTTGTCGGGCATCATGAGGTCGAGCAGAACGAGGTCGTAGTTGGATTGCTCCATCTTGCGAAGACCCTCGGCCCCGTTCGGGGCTTCTTCCACCTGGTAGTGCTCGAGAGAGAGGAGGGTCTCGAGGCTCTCGCGGATGTCGGCTTCGTCATCCACGATAAGGATCCTGCCCCTTGAGGGGTTTTCGCCGGTTGCGGTCCTGTTAGGCATTCACGGGTTTGCGAACGAGCGGAAACTCGAGGAGGAAGCGGGTTCCGCGGCCATCGCCGCTATCCACCTCGATATGACCCGAGTGCTCCTTCACTATGCCATAGGTTACCGCAAGACCGAGTCCGGTGCCTTTCTTGGCTGCCTTGGTGGTGAAGAAGGGGTCGTAGATGCGGCCGACGTGTTCGGGCGGGATGCCGCGTCCGGTATCGATCACCTCGATGCGGGCCATGGCGTCGCTCTCGGCCGACCGGACGGTGAGCCTGCCGCCGCCTTCCATGGCGTCGCGGGCATTGATGAAGAGATTGAGAAAGACCTGCTGCAGTTTTCCGGGGTTGCCCTTGACGGAGCTGAGAGAAGGGGCGAGCTCGGCGGCGATTTCGATATTGGCCTTGCGAAGCTGATGATCAATGAGGCCGAGGGTTTCGCGGAGGATCCGGTTGAGGTCGACCTCCACGTACTCGGTGGGCGAGACGCGGGAGAAGTTGAGCAGGGAGTTGACGATTTCGCTGGCGCGGAAAGTCTGTTTGGCGATCTTGTCGAGAAGCCGGGACTTGGCGTCGTCGCCGGTGACCTGCTTGGCAAGCATCTGCGCATAGGAAGAGATGACGGCGAGCGGGGTATTGACCTCATGGGCCACGCCCGCGGCGAGTAAGCCGATGGAGCTGAGCTTGTCCGCCTGAACGAGTTGGCGCTCGAGTTCGCTGCGCTCGGTGATATCGTCGAAGATCACGAGGCGGCCGATCTGTTCCTGGTCCTTCGAGACCAGGGGAGCGATGGCCAGATTGACGATGGACTCGAGGGCTGGCTTCGAATGGCCGTTGAGTCCGTTGCCGTTTCCATTGGCGGGGGAGGGAAGGGCAAACTTGAGGACGTGGTGGACGCCGGTCTGTCCGCGCACCTGGTCGAGACGTTCGCAGAGGCCGGAGGGGAGGAGGGCGGAGAGTTTGCGGCCGACCGCCTGCTCGCGGGTGATGCCGGTGAGCCGTTCGAGCTGGGCGTTCCAACTCTCGACGCGGTCCTCGAGGTCGGCCGCGAGGATGCCGACATTGATGGATTCGACGATGTTCTCGCTGAACTCCTTGAGGCGTTCGAACTCCTCGGCCTTGCGCTCGAGGGACTGATAGAGGCGGGCGTTTTCGATGGCGATGGCAAGGTAGCCGGCGAGAGACTGGAGCAGGTCGAGGTCGTCGCTCGAGAGGAAGTCGCCCTTTTCGGTGCGGCTGACGGCGAGGTAGCCGATGATGCGTCCGCGGACGGTACAGGGAACGTAGTAGGTGAAATCCAGTTCGGCGATGGCGGAGCGCACCGAAGGCGGCAACTCGCGCGTCACGACGTCGAGCGCGTGCCGGGTGCGCTCGAAGAACAGGTATGGTTTGTTGAGTTCCGGAGTGAGAAAACTGAGGTCGAGACGCCGCGGGGTGGGGTGGTCGAG
Organism: Bryobacteraceae bacterium; assembly: GCA_019187195.1. Taxonomy (GTDB): domain Bacteria; phylum Acidobacteriota; class Terriglobia; order Bryobacterales; family Bryobacteraceae; genus CADEFT01. Next base: position 12,754 of record JABAQT010000048.1, on the reverse strand, counting down.
GGAGTGGGTGCTCCTGGCGAGCGTGAAGCCGTCTTCATTGGGGGAACGGAGGAAGGCGGCGACATGCTTGATTCCGAGCGTTCTCTTCAGGCGGTCGATGACGGAATCGAGAAGGTGGTCAAGGTCTGTTTCCGAGTTCAACTCGCGGGCGAATTCCGTGAGGCTGCGGCGGTAGTCGTAGCGGTCCTTGTAGAAGAGATAGCGGTCCATCAACTCCTGGAACCAGTTACGAATGGGCTGGAAGGCGAAGGTGGCGATGAGAATCATGACGACCACCGCCGAGGGGGTGAGGTCATCATAGCGGTTGAAGGAGAGGGTCATCATGTAGAACAGGCCGATGACCGATAGTGTCGCCAGGGTGTAGGCATAGCCCTGCTGGAAGATGACATCCACATCCATGAGGCGGTAGCGGATGATGGCGTAAGCCCAGGTGAGCGGGATGAGGGGAAGCGAGAGGACGGCCATTTTCATCCAAGGCCCGGGGATGACGCCGAAGGCGTACGGAAGCAGGTAGAAGGCGGTGAAGGGAAGGATGCCGAAGATGACGCCGTTGCGAAGCCATTTCAGCTGCTGGCGGACGATGGCGTCTTCGGTGCGGCGGTATTCGAGGTGGAGCGCCAGGGCGCCGAGCAGATAGAGGAAGCCGTAGGCGAACAGCCAGATGCGGTCGAGCATCCAGCGCAGATCCGGCATGGAGACCTGCATGCGCAGGGATCCGGAACCGACCAGAAGGAAGAGGCTCAGGATGAGGGAGGCGGGGAGATAGAGCAGAAAGACGCGGCTGCGCTGGAGCCACGGGCGGCGCTCGGGGAAGCTGAGGCAGAAGTGGAGGAAGATGGTGGGAGCAAACAGGCCGGCCCAGAGGTTGCCCCAATAGATAATCTTGTCAAAATTATTGAGCTTTCCCGTGTAATGGAACGTGGAGAGGACGAACGATGTGAGGCAGAGGACGTAGAAGTGGCGGGCCTTCGAGGCATTCCCACGGCGGAGATAGACGAACAGGCCGATGAGGAGGTAGGCGGCTCCCACGGCGTACTGGTAATAGACAGCGGGTTCGGGGACGCCCTCGCCGACGTAGACGTTGACCTTGACCTGGACACCGCGGCGCTCGATGAGGTATTCGGCCTTGCTCCAGGCTCCGAGGCGGGCGAGGACCTGCGGGACGGCGATGGCGCTTTCGATGGTGGCGCCGTTGATCGAGAGGACATAGTCGCCAACCTTGAGGCCGGCGCGCTTGCCGGGGCCGCCCTCGGTGATGATGACCGCCTCGACTACTTTCCGGTTGCCGGCATGGCGATCGGACCAGGAGACGCCGTCATCAGGCAGACGATACCTGGACTGCTGCTGGAAGTTGATGCCAGCGGCGATGATGGCCGCCACGGTGAGGACCACGAGCAGCGCATTGGCCAGTTGGACTTTCAGTTCCTTCAATGCCGGCTCCGACCGTCTCGAGAGGGGTAACGGGCGTCCGCGGAAGGCGCGGAGACACGACCCACTTCGGGAGTGACTATAGCACGTTTGATGCCAGCCTATCGAAATCGGTTACGTTGAGGTAAGTAATTTGTTTGCTATGAGTTGAATTAGCAAAGGGGACAGCGGTTATGGAATTCGGAAGAAATACACTACGTGGAAGTGGAAAAGGGACACAGGTGTGTGTTTTGTTCGATTTATAGGCAAGGTGGCCGAGAGGCGCGGAGGTCCGGATGGGCGTAACATGGAAGGGTGCTGGTGGTGATATGGATGGCTCTGGCCGCCGGCGTGACAGCGCCGCTCGGATTGGACAGCTATCTTCCGGTTCCGGAAGACAACCCGATCACCCGGGAAAAGGCGGCTCTGGGACGGGCTTTGTTTCACGAGAAGATGCTCTCGCGGGACCGGACGGTGGCGTGCGCCAGTTGTCACGAGGAGGAGAAAGCCTTCAGTGACGGCAAGCCGCTGGCGGTGGGGATCGAAGGACGCGTGGGGACGCGGCGGAGTCCGGCGATTGTAAACAGGGTATTCGGGAAGTCGTTCTTCTGGGATGGGCGGGCGAAGTCCCTGGAAGAACAGGCGCTGCAACCCATTCCGAATCCGAAGGAGATGGATCTGCCGCTGGCGGAGGCGGTGGAGCGATTGCGGCGGTCGGCTTACGCGGAGGATTTCCGCAAGGTGTTCGCGCGAGAGGTGAATGCGGAGGACCTGGGCAGAGCGGTGGCGACGTATGTGCGCACGATCCTATCCGGGGATTCGCCCTACGACAGGTACATGGCGGGAGACCAGGGGGCGATGACGGCGGAAGCCAGGGAGGGTTTGCGGCTTTTTCGTGGAAAGGCGGGATGTGTCCGCTGCCATGTGGGGTTCAACTTCACCGACGAACGGCGGCACAACACGGGAGCGGGGAAGATTGATACGGACGGATTGTTCAAGACGCCGACACTGCGGGAGGTGGCGCGGCACGCTCCGTACATGCACGACGGGAGCATGGCGTCGTTGCGCGATGTAATCGAATTTTATGACAAAGGGGGGAAAGCGAATCCGCGGCTCGATCCGGAGATCCGGGAGTTGAAACTGACCGATGGAGAGAAGAAGGCGCTGGCGGCGTTTCTCGAATCGTTGAGCGGACGGCTGACAGAGGGCTTTCACTGAGCAATGGCGAGCGAGGGGAGGGGCAGGCGTGAGAAACCAAGATACCGGGGTAGTGTATGGTGGGACGGGAGGAGCGTGCCAAGAATGATATCGAGGCGAGGGTTCGTGCTCGGCGGACTGGCGTTGCCGCGGATGTTGGAGGGGCGATCGGATCTGATCGCGGGGATCCGTCATAGCGTGTTGTGGGAAGGAAGAAAGCAGGGCAAGGTCTGGTTCCATCCGCGGGCGTGCCGGATACCGGGGAAGGAACCGGTCCTGTTGATGACGCTTCAGGAGATCACGGGTTCCGACGTTTTTCATCATGTGCATTGGAGCGAATCGCGAGACCTGGCGGCGAGTTGGAGCGAACCGAAGCCGATTCCGGGGATGGGGAGACGCAAGACGGCGGACGGCCTCGAGGAGGGCATCTGCGATGTTGTGCCGGAATATCACGCCAGGACGAAGACCGTGCTGGCGATGGGGCATAACGTGTACTACGACCGGACAGGGAAGCTGGCACGCCCGGATACGGAACGCTGGCCGGTATACATCGTGCGCGATCCGGCGGGGCGGTGGGGGACGGTGAGAAAGCTCGAGTGGGATAATCCGGAAGCGAGCGCGATGTATACAAGCAACTGCTCGCAGCGGGTGACGCTCGAGAACGGGGATATCCTGGTCCCGCTGTCATTCGGGCCGCTGGGGAGAAGGGACCGAGGAGTGTGCACGGCGCTGTGCTCGTTCGACGGGAAGGAGTTACGCATCCGGAAGAGCGGGAACGTGCAGCGGAACGCGGTGAAGCGCGGCCTGCTCGAACCCTCGCTGGCGCGCTTTGCGGGGCGGTATTACATGACCATCCGCGCGGAGGACGACCGCGGCTATGTGACTGTTTCGCCGGACGGCCTCGAGTGGGAAGAGAAGAGGGCATGGTGTTGGGATGACGGGGAGCCGCTGACGATGTCGACGACACAGCAGCGGTGGCTGCCGCACAGCGAAGGGTTGTACCTGGCATACACGCGCAAGGATGCGTCGAACGTAAATGTCGTGCGGTGGAGAACGCCGATTTTCGCGGCGGAAGTGGACGTGGAGAAACTGTGCCTGATCAGGAGCACGGAGCGCGTGGTCTTTCGAATCGAGGGCGACGGGGTGAATCACCCGGAGACGGTCCCCTATCTCGGAAACTTTCACACGACGGCGATCAGTCCGAGGGAGTCCATTGTGACGACATGCGAGACGCTGCCGAAGGTGTATAGGGGAAACACGATTCAGGCGCGCGTGCGATGGGCGAAGGTGAACCGCGACGTGGTGTAGAGGGAAGCCAGGAGTGCAACGGGCTGCGCGGCCCGGGCTAAGCGCTCTTCTGCCGGGGCGGGGAATAGCCGAGTTTCAGGGAGATGGCGTCGCATTCCTGTTTCATTCGCAGGGCCGCCACCTGGACCACTTCGTCGTTCAGAACGCTCGCGCTGCCGGAGATGCTCAACGCGGCAACGGGGCGTCCCGCCATGTCCAGAATCGCCGAGCCAACGCAACTGAGCCCGGGCTCGGAGACTCCCTGTTCAACGGCGTAGCCGGTGTGGCGCACATGCTCCAGTTCCGTAATGAGGTCTTCGATGCCGGCGGAGGTGTAGGTCCGGCCGGCGAGAACGGTGACGCGGTCGCCGGACAGGTGCGCAAGGATGCTGCGCCCGAGGGCGGTCTTCGGGAAAGAGAGCACGGTGCCGAGGATAGCGTGCATGCGCACGGAGTGTAAGCCTTCCACCATGTGGCGGTAGACGAGGTGGTCTCCCTCCACCACGGCCAGGTTTACGGTCTGCTCGAATTGCGAAACCAGGCGCGTCATCGCCGGGCGGGCAAGTTGGACGAGGGTGGCGCTGAGAGGGGGCCGCCCGAATTTTTCGAGGTGATCGGAGATGAAATAGCGGCCTTGCGCAGTCTCGAAACGCACAAGCCCCAGCCCGTCGAGACTGCGCAGAATGCGATTCGCGGTGGCTTTGGGCAGGCCGACCCGCTCGACGACATCGGCGAGGCGCAGGCCCTTGCCGTTGCCTTCGTGCAACACGTCAAGAATACGGAAGGTCTTCGAGAGGACCTTGATAGGTTGTTCGGACCTGGCGCGCATCGGCCTGTCACCACTGGAAGCGCCCGACGATGATGTGGTGCATGCGCGAGGTGCCGATGTCGGAGAAACTGCCGCGGCCGATGCCGGCGAAGGTGCCGAAGTTGGCGCGGTTGGCGAGGTTGAAGACGCCGTTCGGGTCGGGGAATTGCGGCTCCTTGGTGGGGTTGTTGACGTCCCAGCGGATGCTGAAAATGAGGCGCTCGGTGAACTTGAACTCCTTGGACAGGGAGAGTTGGGTCCAGCGCAATCCGGGTGACTCGAAGGTGTTGCGCCCCAGGGTTCCGGTTGTGAACGCCGCCGGATAGGCGAAGCCGTCGAAGCTGTAGTAGCGGTTCTGCGCGCTGAGCGGGAAGCGGTTGGGGCCGATGGTCCAGCCCTTCGGCTGGGCCTGGTCGTTGGGGAGGATCTGGATGGGCCGGGAGGCTCCGGGAAGGTAGCGGTAGGGGCTTCCGGCGAAGGTGACGGTGGTTGGGGGGCCGGACTGGAATGTCTGGGTCCAGGCAAAATCCCAATTGCCGAAGACCCAGTCGCGGACGCCGCCGCCGTTCATCCACTTGCGTCCCTTGCCGAAGGGAAGTTCGTAGGTCATGACGCCGACGAAGCGGTGTCTGATGTCATAGTTGGCGCGGGCCTTCTCGAGCGCGCGGTTATAGAAGGTGACGCCGGTGGCCGTGCCATCGTCGTCCGAGTTGTTGATGGTCTTGCCGAGTTGATAGAAAGCGTTGAGGGTCAGCCCCTGGGCGAAGCGGCGCTCGAAGCGGAGCGTTCCGCTGTGGTAGGTGTTGTGACCGTAGTTGGAGTAGTGCTGAATGGCTCCGAACTGGGTGTAGGGCTTATAGTTCTGGGTCGCGTTGGCGATCTGGTTCAGGGTGGAGAGGTCGGTGGAGATGTTCAGCGGAATGGCGTTGATATCCCAATTGTTGAGCAGGCCGACGCCCGAGGACCCCTGATAGAGGACCTCGACCAGCCAGCTATTGGACAACTGCCGCTGGATGCCGGCCGACCAGTTGTAGACGTAAGGCAGGCGCATATTGGGGTCGAACCAGGAGGCGGAGCGGCCGCTGAAGTTCGAGCCCTGGAAGGGGACGCTGCCGTCCGAGGCTGCCGGGTAGCTGAAAGCGGGCGGTCCTTGCGAGAGGAGGAAGGCGTGGCGCGGGTCTCCGGGGGCGGCCTGGACATTGGCTGTCGCCAGATACTCCTCGAAGTTCTGGTTGGTGCCGTTGGTCATCAGGTCGATGGCGAAGGCTCCGAAACTGGCGCGGAAGACAGTTTTCGGAGTAAAGGTCCAGGCGAGCCCGAGGCGGGGCTGGAAGTTGTTCAGGTCGCGGCCGGCGAGGCTGCCCTTGCCGTGAACAATCGCTCCCTTGCGGCCGGTGAGAGGGTCGGTGGCGTTGGGATCAAACTGCGACTGCTGGCCGTACTTTGTGCTGAAGGGCGACTCATAAGACCAGCGCACGCCCATTTCGATGGAGAGATTGCGGAGCGGCCGCCAGGAGTCCTGGAAATAGAGGCTGTGCTGCCACCAGCGAGGGAGCCACGTGGCGACATTGCGGGAGTAGAGCCCCTGTACAACGGTCCCGAGCAGAAGCGAGGCAAATGCGTTTCCGGTGTTTGGCCGGAAGGGATACTCCGTGCCGCCCATGCGGTATTCACCGGAAGGCTGGGCCGTGGGGAGCGAGTTGTAGCGCGTGCGGATGAGCTCGTAGCCGGCTTTGAAGGTATGGCGGTCGTGGACTTTGGTGAAGTTTTCCTGGAAGGTGAAATCCTCGCCCACCTGGCTCGAACGGCCCTGGGGGCCGAGGCCGTAGTACATGGCTCCGCCGGAGTTGCGGAACTCGGGGAAGGTTTCTTTACTGACATTGGGGATGCCGAGTTTGCCCGCCCAATCCTGGTTGTAGCTTTCCGGGGTGGCGGAAAAGACGCGGCGGTTGAAGCCGAGGCGGATTTCGTTGACGGTGGTGGGATTGAAGGTATAGGAATCGGAGATGGCGACGTTGCTATAGTCGATTGGCTTGATATAGACGTTTCCGTAAACAAGTTCCGTGAGTTGGCGGACGGGCCGCTCTTCGCTGCGGTGGCGTATGAGCGAGTAGCGGCCGAAGATCTTGTGCTTGACGCTGAACTGGTGGTCGATCTTGCCGTCGTAGCGTGAGAACACGTAGCCGCCGAAGGCGGGGATGGTGAGGTTGTTGTTCGGCCCGCTGGGGGTGATGACGCCGGGATCGGTCTGCGCTTTCCAGGGTTTCAGGTCGATGAGCTTACGCGCCACGGGGTCGAACATCGATTGGGGAACGACATTGCCGGGGAAGGGGTCGCGCGCCCAGGCCCCGTTCAACTGGCGGGTGGTGAAGGGATTGTAGATGGGGAATCCCACGCCGCCGAAGGAGAAGTCGCCGGCGAGCATCTGCGGACTCGGCACGGTGCCGATGAAGGTTTCATTGAGTTTTTCGTAGTGCTGCTGAAATCCGGCAAAGAAGAAGGTCTTGTCGCGCTTGATCTTGCCAGAGGCGGTTCCCCCCCATTCCTGATAAACGAAATCACCCTGGCGCGGGAGTTGTTCGAGGTAGGCGCGGTGGATCAGCTTGCCATTGGTGTAACGGTCTTCGAGCGAGCCGTGGAACTCATTGGTGCCGCTCTTGAACACAACGCTCAACAGGCCGCCCCCGGAATGTCCGAATTCGGCCGGGGTTCCCGAAGTCCACATCTTGAACTCCTGGATCGAGTCGAGGCTGGTGATCATGGTGCGTTGATAATCGCCCACCTGTCCGACGGCGGGTTCCTTGCCGTTGACGCCGTCCATCGAGTAGCCGATCGCGCGCTGCCGCTGTCCATTGGCGTGCTGCCCGTTGATGTTGGTCATGCCCGGCATGTAGAGCAGGACGCGGTGGACGAACTTCTGCATTACGGGCAGTTTCTGCACGAGCTCGCTTTCGAGGATCTGGCCGTTTCCGGCGGTTTCGGTGGTCAGCAGCGGGGTGGTGGCCTCGACCTGAATGGACTCGGAGACGCTGCCGACCTCGAGAACCACGTTGATGCGCGGTTGCTCATTGATGCGGAGAATGAGGCCGCTTTCGGTGTATTTCTTGAAACCCGCCGCCTCGACCGCCAACTCGTAGGTTCCCGAGCTTAGATTGGGGATGTAGTAGGAGCCGGCGGCGTTGGTAACGCCTTCGGAGACGAACTGAGTTCCGAGGTTGCGAACCGTAACCTTGGCGTTCGGCACCAGGGCGCCCGTCGAATCGGTGACGGTGCCGACAACAGTGGCCGCGCCCGTGGTTTGCGCGAAAGCGGAGAAGGCGCAGGCAAGGACGAGAAGCACTAGCTGAAGCATAACCGGGACCCCTTTGTCGGAATGAAATGGACCAGCAAGGCGCAAGGTTATCATCGGGGGAAGGGGAAATCAAGGAAATTCGAACAGCGGCGTTCCGCATTGCGGGACAAGTGGGCCTTCCACATATCCGCCAGTTTTCTGACATCATGTTTGGGATGCCTACCGCGAATACACTGCTCGATGTGATCGAAGCCGCTCCCGGCGGGAGCACGGCGATTCTGCTCCCCGAAGGCGGAATCCGGGTGACCTACGAATCGCTGCGTGAGCAGGTGAGGGGCATGGCGAATGCGCTGGCTTCGCTCGGCGTCCGAAAGGGAGATCGCATATCGACGGTGTTGCCGAACGGATTGCCCGCCATTGTGAGTTTTCTGGCGGCATCGATGGCCGGAACGGCGGCTCCCCTGAACCCGGGCTACCGGGAGGAGGAGTTCCGGTTCTACCTCGAGGACACCAACGCGAAGCTGGTTCTTTGTCCGGTGGAAGGAGCGGCCGAAGCGCGGCGGGCGGCGGAGGGATTGGGGATTCCGGTGCGCGCTCTCGAGATGGATGGGGAAGGCTCCGTGCGAATCGTGGATGCGCCGGACGGCGAAACCGCGCGCGCGCCCTCGGGGGAGGACATCGCGCTGGTGCTGCACACAAGCGGCAGCACGGGGCGGCCGAAGCGCGTTCCGATCCGGCATCGCAACATCGCGGCGTCGGTGTGCAACATCGTGGCGCATTATGCGCTGACGCCGGAAGATACGGCGCTTTGCGTGATGCCGCTGTTTCATGTGCACGGACTGGTGGCGTCGACGCTTTCGACGCTTTATTCGGGGGGGACGGTGGTGGTTCCCGCGAAATTCAACCCACTCTCGTTCTGGCGCACGGTGCGCGACGCGCGCGTCACCTGGTATTCCGCGGTTCCCACCATCCATAACATTCTGCTCTCGAGGGCGGGCGAGGAGCGCCCGGCGGGCGCCGAAGGGTTGCGCTTCATCCGCTCGTGCAGCGCGGCGCTGCCTCCGGAAATGATGGAGAAGATGGAGCGCGTGTTCGGCGCGCCGGTGCTCGAGGCCTACGGCATGACGGAGGCTTCGCACCAGATGGCGTCGAACCCGCAGCCGCCCGCCGCGCGAAAGCCGGGGTTTGTCGGGCGAGGGACCGGCATCAGGATCAGCATCATGGACGAGGCGGGGAACCATCTGCCACCGGGCGCCCGGGGCGAGGTGGTGATTCAGGGGCCGAACGTGGTTTCCGGATACGAGAACAATCCGGAAGCGAATGCCAAATCGTTCACGAACGGATGGTTTCGCACGGGGGACCAGGGATTTCTCGACGCCGATGGCTATCTGGCGCTGACGGGCCGCATCAAGGAGTTGATCAACCGCGGCGGCGAGAAGATCGGGCCGCGGGAGATTGATGAAGTGCTGCTGAGCCATCCGGCGGTGGGGGAGGCGGTGGCGTTCGGGGTTCCTCATCCCATGTGGGGAGAGGAGGTGGCGGCGGCGGTAGTGTTGAAGGAACCGGCGGCGGAGGGGGATATCCTCGCCTTCTGCAAGCAGCGCCTGGCTGATTTCAAGTGTCCGAAGAAGCTGTACATCATCGACACTATTCCGCGTACGGCCACGGGCAAGATCCAGCGGGGCGAGGTCGCCAGGGCGCTCACGACATGAGATTCCTGATCGCGGGGGCGGGCGCTATCGGCGGGTATATCGGCGCGAGGATGGCGCGCGCGGGGCAGGATGTGACGCTGCTGGCGAGGGGCGCTCACCTGGAGGCGATGCGGCGAAGCGGCGTGAGGGTGCTGAGCGGTGAAGGAGATTTCGAGGCGCGCCCGCGAGTGATCGGAAGCCTCGAGGAGGCGGGTGAAGCGGACGTCATCATCCTTGGGGTGAAGGCGCACGGTTTGACGGCGCTCGCTCCGCAACTGAAGCCGCTGATCGGGGAGAGGACCATCGTCGTAAGCACGCAGAACGGCATCCCGTGGTGGTATTTTCACATCGGCGGCGGAGAGCTTGCGGGGCTGCATCTCGAGAGGGTGGATCCGGGGGGCGTGGTGAACGCCTCTATTCCCGCCGCGCGGGTAGTGGGCTCGATTGTCTATCTGGGGACGAGCATCGTGGAGCCGGGCGTGATCCGCCACACGGAGGGGAACCGTATCTCGTTCGGCGAACCGGACGGTTCGCGTTCCGAGCGCTGCCGCGCGGTTGCCGGGGCGCTGATCGAGGCGGGGCTGCGATGCCCCATTACGACGCGGATCCGGCATGAGATTTGGGTGAAGCTGATGGGGAACGTGGCGTTCAATCCCATCAGCGCGCTGACTCAGGCGACGCTGGCCGCGATGGCGCGCGATGCCGAGGTGGGTGCGGTGGCGCGAAATATCATGAGCGAGGTGGCGGCGGTGGCGGCGAGGCTGGGAATCGAGGTTCCGGTTTCGATCGACCAGCGGATGGCCGGCGCGGAAAAGGTGGGGGAGCATAAGACATCGATGCTGCAGGACCTCGAGGCGGGGCGGCCGATGGAGTTGGAAGCGGTAGTGGGAGCGGTGGTGGAACTGGGCGAACGGCTGCGGGAGCCCATGCCGCATACGCGCGCCGTCTACGCCTGCGCCCGGCTGCTGGAAACGACGCTTGCGCAAAGGAGAGCACATTGAACCGCTGGCTCCGCCTGGCAGCGGCCATGGCGGCGATGACCATGACCGGCAATCTGCAATACGCCTGGACGCTGTTCGTGCACCCCATTATCGCGGGAACGGGATGGAAGCTGTCCGAGGTGCAGTGGGGCTTCACGTTTTTCATCGCCTGCATGACGTGGGTGATGCCGCTTTCGGGATGGCTGATCGACCGGATGGGTCCGCGGGTGTTCATGACGGTTGCGGGGGTGCTGTGCGCGGCGGGTTGGGGTTCACTGGGCCATGCCCGGAGCCTGCCCGAGTTTTACCTGCTGTACTCGATCGCGGGGGTGGGGAACGGGTTTGTGTACTGCTGTTCGATCGCCGTGGCCTTGAAGTGGTTCCCGGATAAGCGGGGACTCGCGTCGGGGCTGATTGCGGGCAGCTATGGGTCGGGAGCGGCGCTGTTCATTCCCATTTTTTCGCACCTCATCCAGGTTACGGACTACCGCGCGACATTCCTCTCGACCGGCATTGCGATGGGGATGCTGGTGATCATAGCGGGGCAGATGTTGCGGAATCCGCCGGGGGGCGCGCTTGCCGCGCCACAAACCGTAAGAAAAAGCCGGGGGAGCGGAGAGGATTACAACTCCTGGCGGATGCTGCGCTCGCCGCGGTTCTACATGCTCTACGGGATGATGCTGATGATCGGGATCGGGGGGCTGATGGCGACGGCGCAGGTGGCTCCGGTGGCGCGAAACTACAAAGTGGGGGCGATGGCGATGGCGATCGCGCTGTCGCTGAATCCGATCGGCAATGGATTGGGGCGGGTGTTCTGGGGGTGGGCTTCGGACCACATCGGGCGCGAGAGGACGATGTTCGTGGCGTTCTCTCTGCAGTCGGTTTTTCTGGTGAGCGTGGTGACGGTGGGGCGGTGGGGGGATGTCTGGTTCGTGGCGACGATGGCGCTGGTGTTTCTGACGTGGGGCGAGTTGTATGTGCTGTTTCCGGCGGTGCTGGCCGACATCTTCGGCTCGCGTCACGCGGCGTCGAATTACAGCATTCTGTACAGCACGAAGGGCCTGTCGTCGATATTGGCGGGCGGCCTGGCGGCGGCGCTGTTCGAGAAGACGGGGAGCTGGAACTATGCGTTTTACGGGAGCGCGGCGCTGGCTATGTGCTCGGCGATCGGCGCGCTGGGCTTGCGGAGGGCGTCACTGCCGGTGAAGGCCGGGATTCAGGGAATTGCGGCGGAGGGGCAGGCTCCGCAAGGATATTCCGGATAACCTGCCCGCCAGGCCGCGGAATCACGGAGACTACAGCACCGGATCCGACCAGTTTTCGAGGATCGACTTCACCTTCTGGCAGAACTGATCGGCGAGGGCTCCGTCGATGAGGCGGTGATCGAAGGTCAGCGACAGGTGGGACATCGAGCGGATGGCGATGGCGTCATCGATGACCACCGGCATCTTCTCGACGGCTCCGACGCCGAGGATGGCGACCTGGGGCTGGTTGATGACAGGGGTGGCGAAAATGCTGCCGAAGCTGCCGAAGTTGGTGATGGAGAACGTGCCGCCCTGGACCTCATCGGGCTTGAGCTGCTTTGCGCGGGCGCGGCCGGCGAGATCGACAATGGCCCGCTGCATACCGGGTATGTTGCGTTCATCGGCGTTGCGGATAACGGGAACAATCAAGCCCGCGCCGCCTTCGAGGGCGACGGCGATGCCGATGTTGATTTCGTTGTGATAGATGATGTTCTTCCCTTCAATGGAGGCATTGATGATGGGGAAGGAGTGCAGCGCTTCGGCGGCGGCGCGAGCGAAGAAGGAGAGGAAGGTGAGCGGGAAGCCGTAGCGTTCCTGGAACTGGCTCTTGATTTTTTCGCGGAGTCTGGCGATTTTCGTCACGTCGACGCGGTGCACGGTGGTGACGTGCGCGGAGGTCTGTTTGCTGAACACCATGTGCTCGGCGATCTTCGAGCGCATGACGCTCATCGGTTCGACGCGGGTCCTGGCGGGGCCAGGCGTGGCCAGGGGCGCGGCCGGTTCGGCGGACGGCGGAGGCGGCGCGGCGGGAGCGGGCATGGACGGCGCCGCGGCGGCCACGGTGCGCG
>JABAQT010000052.1 GCA_019187195.1 Bryobacteraceae bacterium | reverse complement strand
AACAAGGGAGAGACGCAAGCTATGCGCGAACTGCGGAACCATTTACGGATGGTCGCCCGACAGTTCGAGAATCGTCTTCTACAAGGGAAGTCCGATCCGGTTCCACACCATCGGACTCGATGGCGGGATTTCGGATCTCATCTCCGACCCCAGGAGAAACATTCATGGCGCGGAGATATCGCCTGACGGGCGGTGGCTGGCTTTTCACGTTCCCCTTACGAATATTCGTCACGACCTGTACATAACGCCCCTGCGCAACGGGCGGGCCGGCCCGGACACCGAATGGATCGTAATCGCCAGGGACGAGTATCGGAACTCGAGGCCATGGTGGTCGGCGGACAGCAACTTGCTCTACTTCATATCCAACCGTGACGGGTTTTGGTGCATCTGGGCGCAGCGGCTCGATCCCGCCCGCAAGACCCCGGCGGGCGCTCCTTTCGAGGTGCAGCCATTCCACTCCGCGAGAGGAAGTTCGAGTTCACGTGCCGCCACTTGGTTCGGTCCCGCACCGGCGCGCGATTTCCTCGTCTACAGCATCGGGGACAATACGGCCAACGTGTGGGTGGGCGAACCGCGCAAGTAGACAGGCGGCAACCCTTCAGGACAAGTGGAACTCGTCCCCGATTCCGTGCAGCGCCACCCGCCCGGCGCCGCGTCCCGCCGCGCTTAGCAGCCGGCCGAGCGGCTCCTCCAGGGGCTCCCGGCTCAAATGGAACGTCCGGTGATGCACCGGCAGGACATACTCCGCGCCCGCGTCATTGACCATGCGCCAGGCCTGCTCGGGTGAGCAATGCACCCGGATCCACGGGTTGTACGCCCCAATCGGCATGATCGCCAAATCGACCGCGCCTCCCGCCCTCACCGCGCGAAACGTGTCCGTCAGCGCCGTATCGCCCGCGAATACGATCCTACGCTTGTTTATCTCGATCACGTAGCCGTTGTAGCCGCGGTAGGTGTCCGTCTGCATCCGCGCTCCCCAGTGCCGCACTTCGAACGCCGTCACGCTCGCCGCTCCCGCCCGCGCCCGCTGCCCCCAGCCGAGCTCCGTGACTCTACCGTACCGCTCCGGGCGAATCAGGTCGCTCGTGTGCGAGGCCATCACTACTTCGGTCGCCTTGCTCTCGAGCTTGCGCAGCGACGGCGTGTCCAGATGATCCATGTGAGCGTGCGACACCAGGATCAGGTCCACGTGCGGCAGTTGCCTGATGCTCAACGCCGGAGCCACCATCCGTTTCACGCCCACCGTGAACAGCATCAGGTCGATTCCGGCGCGGTCGCTGAACACCGGATCCGTAAGTACGGTATAGCCATCCACCTTCAACAGCACCGTGCTGTGTCCGAGCCAGGCCGAATGGACGCCTTTATCCGGCCATTTCCCCGGATCCGGCACGCGCGGCGGCGGCAGGATCGGCAGCTTCATTTCCGATACGTATTGCTCAAAAAACAGGGGAAATCTCCGGTATGCCGCATAGCTCAGCGCTCCAACCGAAGCAAGGGCCGCTCCGCCTCCGAGCATGGTGCGCCGCGCCAGTTTACTCGTAACACTCATGTCCATCAGTATCCGAACCGCTCTTCCTTCCACGGGTCGCCACGCATGTGATACCCGTTGCGCTCCCAGAACCCGGCCCGGTCTTCCTTCAGAAATTCGATTCCCGCAAGCCACTTGGCGCTCTTCCATGCATAGAGCCGAGGCACTATCAGCCGCGCCGGACCTCCATGTTCATCACCAATCGGATCCCCGTCGTGCGTCACCGCCACCAGCGCGTCCTCGGAAAGAAAATCCTCGAGTGGCAGGTTGGTGGTCCAGACGTGATCATAGCCGTATGCCAGTACGTAACGGCACTCCCTGTTCACTCCACCGGCCAGTTCCACCAGTTTCCGCGCCGGCACGCCCTCCCACAGGTTGCCGAGACGCGACCACCGCGTGACGCAGTGAAAATCGGCGAACACCTTTACCCTCGGCAGGGCCAGAAACTCTTCCCAGGTGAAACTCACCTCCCGGCCCACCAGCCCCGCCAGTTTCAGCCGCCATTTCTCCATATTCACCGGCGGCGTGCCGCCGGCATCGAGCACCGGCCATTTCCGCGTCCGCGATTGTCCCGGCGGTATGCGGTTCGCGCGCCGCGTATCGGGACTGATGATCACGCCCTCTTCCTGCTGTTCAGGAACCGGCGGATCGCCGTGCTGGAGTTTGCTGTCGGGATGGAACATGTCAGCCCTTCCGGCTTGCCCGGCGCATCTCCGGCGCCGGCGTCGAAGAGAAAAATATGGCGAAGGGAGGCGGTAATTTGCTGGTCGTCATCACTCGGCTTGCAGGTAGTAGGATGCTCGCCGGATGAGGCCGGTTGCAGATGAGATTTTTCCTCCACCTGACCTACTACCAGAATATGCCCGGAAAGGGGCAACTTCATCGTTCCATGACCCGGCGGCCGGTTCTGCTGCTTCTGGCCGCCGCCCCACTCCCCGCCGTCACCAACCGCGGCCGTGTCCAGTACGTGGGCGGCACGGTCGAAGGCATCCCCACGGGAATCAGCGGCCTGCTCAAGACCACGGACCGCGACTATCTCGTTTTCATCACCAGGTCCTCGACCCTCAAGGTGCTCTATGAACAGGTCAACCTGCTCGAGTACGGGCAGACGGTCAGCCGCCGCTACGCCCTCGCCATCCTCATATCGCCGGTACTGATCCTCAGCAAGAAGCGCAGGCATTTTCTTACCATCGGTTACGCCGATGATGACGGGCGCCAGCAGGCCATGGTCTTCACCGTGGATAAGAACGACATCCGCACCGTGCTCGCCAGCCTCGAAGCGCGTACCGGACGCAAAGTCGAGTTCCAGGACAACGAGGCCCGAAAGGCGGGCAGGGGGTAACTCGATGCGCGCCTTTCTCGTCATGGCTTTGCTGGCCACCGGATCACTCGCGCAGGAATCCTCACCCACCCTCTCCACTCCGGGCCGCCAGTACGAGGAGGCACGCCTCCGCCAACTGCTCCACATTCGCCGCGTCTACATCGACCGGCTCACCGGAGACGGCGCGGACCAGATCCGCGACATGCTGATGTCCAGCCTCCAGGCATCGAAGCTCTTCATCGTGACGGAAAATGCCGAACGCGCCGATGCCTTCCTGCGCGGCTCGGCCGGCGAGGAGATCTTCAACGATACCTTCCAGTCCTCGGAAGGCATCAACGTCCGCACGAACACCGGATCGAGCAGCGGCTCCGGCCAGTCCCGCAAGAGCGCCTACGGCGGCATTTCCGTCGGGGACCGGGAAGCCATCCGCATCAGCGAGCGGAAGCGCGAAGCGCGCGCCTCGCTCCGGCTGGTGAACAGGGACGGCGACCTGATCTGGTCCACGACGAAGGAAAGCACCGGAGCCAAGTTCCACGGCGCGGCCGCCGACGTCGCCGGCAAGGTTACGAGACAACTCCTGCTCGACTTCGAGAGCGCGCGCAAGTCCACTATCGCCAAACCGGCCTCGCCGGCACTCAAGTAACGCGTCGGCGATTCGAGCTTCGCCGGTGCTTACCCGCTTCCGAAGCGAGGCGGAATCCATGCGCGCAATCAGCCTGCCCTTACCCCCGCCTACTCGGCCAGGAAGTAGCCCGCCGCCAGTTCCGGCTTCACGCGAATCGCCTCGAGCCACGATTCGCGAGCCTCGGCATCCCGTCCTTGCGCCGACAATGTATGGCCCAGATTCAACAACGCCTCGGCGAACTCCGCCCGCTGCGCCAGGCTTTCCCGGTACAGACGCTCGGCATCCTCCAGCCGTCCGGATTTTTGCGAAAGCAGCGCCAGGTTGTACAGCACGTCGGCAGTCCGCTCGCCGGCGTCCGCCAACTGTTGATGAAGCCGTAATGCCTCTTCGTCGTTGCCCTCATCGAGAGCGATCGCCGCCAGCCCGCGCAAAGCGTCCGTGGACCCCGGCTCGGCCGCCAGCAGGTCCCCCAGGACTCTCTTTGCCGCATCGCGGTCTCCCGCCTTGTGGTGAGCCAGTCCCAGGTTGATTCGCGCCTCGCGCCATCCCGGGCTCAGTTGCACGCAGGCCGCGAAGGCCTCCGCCGCCGCCCCGTGGTTGTTCCGCCGCAGACACGCATAGCCCAGCCGGAACCACCCTTCCGCATTCTCCGCGTGAGCCGCGGTCAGTTTGCGGTAGACCGTCTCCGCTTCCTCCCATTGCTGTTGCTGCTCGTGAACATATCCCAGATTGAGCAGCAGGTCGGCTGAGTCCGGAGTCAACTCGAGCGCCTGCTCGAGATTGTGCCGCGCCTCCTCCAGACGGCCCAGTTGCTGATGCACCAGGCCCAGGCTCGAGTGCGATTCAGCCGCGTCGGGACGCAGCGCCGCCGCCCGTTCATAGGCCTCCGCCGACTTGTCGAGTTCCCCTGCTTTCTGCCAGGCCAAGCCCAGGTTTGACCAGCGTTCGAAACTTTCGGCGTGCGCCTCGATCAGCCGCTCGCAGTGCCCGGCGCATCCCCTGTAGTCCCCTTCCCAAAACGCCGCAGTCGCCAGCCCCTCAAGCGCGGCTTCGGAGTTCTGGTCCAGGGCCAGCAGGCGCTCGCAACACGCCTTCAGCCCGCCCGTATTCTTGCACTGGCGGTGTAGCGTGATCAGGTTGATCAGCGCCTCCCGCGCCGCCGGATTCACCTCAAGAACCCTCTGGTAGGCTTGCACCGCCGCGTCCATCTCCGATAACAACTGCAGCGCAACCGCCCGGCCGAAGAGCGCCGATTCGTCGGCCTCATCGAGGCACAGTTGTTCGAACACTTCGAGAGCGTTGTGGAACTTCTGCTGGTGCAACAGGGAGATGCCCAGGCCCTGCCGCGCCCCGCGGTGCCCTTCGTCCGCGTCCAGCACCGCCCGAAACTGCGCCTCCGCCTCCTCCCATCTCGAGATGTACTGTAAACAGAGCGCGAGGTTGAAACGCGCCGGCTTGTGGTTCGGATAGATAGCCAGGAATCGCTCAAATCCCGTGACGGCCTCTTCGTACCGCCCCAGTTCGTAGCAGATGCGTCCGCGGGCGAAATGCGTCTCCGGCAGGGGAATCGCCTCCACCGGTTGGCTTTGCAGCGCTTCCAAGGCTTCTTCCCGCCGTCCCTGAAGATGCAGCGACACAGCGCCGGCCAGTGCGCCCACTTCCTTCGAGGCCGGCAAGCCGGGCCCGGCGGAGGGGTCATTCGTCGCCAATGGCGGTATCGAACTGATCATGCGTGACTCCTGCGAATTGTGAACGTGTTGGCAAACTGCGTTCACGCTGTCACTCTGTCATCGGCGAATGATTCCCGAAGCTTTAGGGTGTTTACCGCAGGACTACTATCTTCCCCCTAGCCGCCCTCTGCCTTGCCGGCAACTGTTCCAGCTCGGCCGCCGCCGCCGCTGGAAACACGAACCGGTAGGCAAACGCCAACTCCCTGGAAGCTCCTTCGCTTCCATACACCCCCGATCTCCACTCGCGGGCGCCCGCCATACCCGGACGAACATTGATGAGGAGCGCTCCCCTCCCGGGCAGAAGCGGACCGCCATTCATTCGCTCCCGCCATTCCGCGCTCTGCATAACCCGCGCACCGGCCCTCGCGGCCCATTCGCCCATCCGCCGTTCCGCCCGTAGCGGTAGTGTCAACCCGCCCCCCAGCAGTGGCCCCGGCATCTCCACGCGCTCGCTCCCGGCGAATCGGGATTCCCCGTTCACCACCCATAACCGCCCGTTTCCCAATACTATACCCGCCGGCTCCCTGCCTCCGAATGGCAGCACCGGAGCCGGAACTACAGTCCCGGCATTGCGAAGCGCCACATTCGCGGCCGGAATTTGTGGACCGGCTGTTTCCATCTTCCAGTTGTCCGGCGGCGCTCCGCTCACCGGCGCCGCAAGGTGGCCGCCCCCTGCCGGCGTCACCATCAGATACCCGCGCCCGGCCGGCTTCCCCGCAAACGGACTTTCCGGCAAGGATGGATAGTCCGGCCGGATTTCCGCCCCCCGCGCAAGCCACGCCTGCTGCCGCGGCTCGTACCGGCGGGTGCTTCGAGCGGCATACAGCAGCCCCACAAGAGGGGCGCTGCCAATGCCTGCCTCGGTCCTCCAGGAAGGGGCTCTTCTGACGTAGATCGGAGCCGGTCCGATGTTCCACTCGGCCGCCTCCACCCTCCCCAATGGCGGCAATCCCGCCGGTGTGCAGTATGCGTGGGTGCGCCTCAATGCCCCGTCGCCCCATACCCCAATCTTCGGAGCCGCTACCGCTCCCCCATCGAGCTTCATGCTGACGACCCGCGGCTGCCCCGGATTCCATTCGGCCGCCCCCGTCTGACGTGCGGGCGCCGGCGCCGCCGGCGGCGGACCGCTGTATGCGCCACTGCACAGCAACAGCTCATCGCGCGAAGCCATGATCCCCGGCGCCGCCACCGCGGCCGAATCGAGCATCGTACGGACCTGAGCCGTCCCCACTCTCCATTCGTCCGCCTCCACCCGCGAAGGCGGCGGCGCCGCGGCGCGCGCGCCAGGACGCATCAATTCCTTCTCGCCCCAATCCCTCTCGCCCCAAACCGCAATCTCCGAAGCCGCCACCGCTTCCGCACCTGGCACTATTGGAACCCGAACCGTCTCCGATTTCCATGCGCCCGCCTCCGCCTCTCTCACCGCCCGCGAAACCGCCGGCAGCGGGTCACTGTACGCGCCGCCGCGCAACGACACCCCGCCGCGCCAGGCCACAATCCCCGGCACGGCGACCCTCGCGCTTCCGGCCGGAAATTCGGCGGCCGTTCCTCGCAAGGTGAAAAACTCGCTCGCCCGGCACAAGACACGGAATCCGGCAGCACCCAGGCTCACGCCGGGCAACCCCGCGCCCCATCCCGGCAATATCGCTTCCCTGGAACCCGAATCGGAAAACGCTTCCTTCCGTCCCGGGTGGGCGCGGTCTTTCGCCGAAGCCTCAACACGCCGCGACGCCGGTCCCGACGGTCTGAGGGCGGGAGGAGTCGAGTAACGCCTCACCCACGTCCCGTCGGCCATCTTCACTTCGCCGGCATTTCCACGGGCCCAGCCGGGCGCGCGCTCTCCCGCAATCCTGGCGCGCACCCGAGGCCGGAAACACTCGACGCCGCCCAATCGCCCGCCAACAGGCGCGCCGGCCGGGCGCGGCAGCAGCGGGGTTTCCGCCCCCCCGATCCAGGCCTCCCGGAAAGCCGGCGCGGAAGGAACCGGCGCCTCGCCCCATCGCGGTTCTCCCGCCAGCGGACCGGCCGCAACCGGCCGGTCCACGGCGCTCTTCCGGCTTTCCGCCTCCAGCCGGCTCTCCGTCTTCTCCACCACCGTTGGCCCGAGCGAGCGGACTGCCATGCGCGGCATCCAGAGCGGCCTCCGGAAACGCTCGGGAATTTGTGTCCGCGGGTAGTCCAGAAACCCCGCATCGAGCGGCGGCCGCAGCAGTTCCGGTGTCACAAACGCTTCCTGCGCCAGGTCATCGCGAATGGCCACGCATCCGGCGCTGCCGGGCAGCATGATCAGGTTCCTCGCCGGCTCGGCCGCCGGTTCTCCCAAATGATGGATCCCGGCCGGGCGAGGCGGAACCGCAATCCTCAGGTCCACCGCCCCCGCCGCCACAACTTCCCTGCGGCCGAGCGTAAGCCCCCTCAATCGCGGACGGGCTACCGCACCCCCGGAAGCCAGCTTGAGAATCTCCCCGCCGAATCTCAGGATGGATGGTGAAACCGAGAATTGAATTCCCTCGGCCGGGTAGAGCGTAAGACGCCCCGGCTTTGGCGGCGCCGGCATCGGCTCGAATCCGGCGCAGCCTTCCGTGTTCCGAGGATCCCACAACCGCCGGGGACGCGCCCGTGGCCGGTCGTCCGCCCTCAGCCGCGAAAAAAGAAGGGTGCTTTGCTGCCGCCGGTACTGCTCCTCATGCTCCTCGCTGCAAAACCTGCGCCTCTTCAGCCGCCGCCCCACACTCAACGGCTCGCCGCAAAACTGGCAGCACGGAATCGCCTCCGGGTCGCTCTCGGTGAGATCCACCCCGTAGAGGTCGTCCTCGAGCGCCGCCGCCCCTCCCAACCGCGCCATCGCCTGCTCGTTCCACTGCCGGTAGTAGAGATCCTCGTGGTTGGAATTGCAAAACTGCCATCCTTTCAGGCGCTTGCGAATGCTCAGCGGCTGCGCGCAGTAGAGGCAATTCGAGGAAGCCGTGGGCTCCGGGCGCGGTATCTCGAGCCTGCCGGGGTTCTGCAATTGCAGCAGGACCCGGATATCCACTCCGAACTTGCGCTCATGCTCCGCTGAACAAAAAGAGCCGAGTTCCGGGTTCCGGTCGCCGGTAAGCTTTTGTCCGCAGTAGAGGCAGTTCATGCGCAGAGCCGTCCACCACGGTAATCGGCGGAACGGCCGGAAAGCTTACGCGCTCAATCCTTTTTCGTGCTGGATTTTGACGTCTCCGCTGGCGTGGCGGTTGGCGTCGATGTTCCCGAGCCCTCGCTCTTGCTCTCCTTCGAGCCGTTTTTCGTTTCGCTCTTCCCGGCTTTCCCGCTGCCGGAACGGGCATAGTCCGTCACGTACCACCCGGTTCCCTTGAATTGCAGGCCGGGCGCCGACAGCAATCGTTCCACCTCGCCTCCGCAACCCTCATGGACGGTGAGAGGGGAGTCTGAAAACTTCTGAATCACCTCAAAAACACGGTCACATCGTTTGCATCGGTATTCATACAGAGGCATGTTTTCTGCTTTATTCCTTCACCTGCTGTGATTTCAACGATCCCATCCGTCTCCGCCCTGGTTCACGGCCACAGCCTTGCCGGAAGTCAGGACTTCAATTGCTTTCTTGAGCAGCATGTCTTCCCCGCTCTTGGGCGCGGGCTCGACTGGTTCGGCCGGCGGCTCGACATCCGGATCACCCGGTGCGGCGTCCTGCTCCACCATCGGTACGGACGGAGTCACGCCGGTATCCTGCAACGCCTTCCCCGAAGGCGAGTAGTACTTCGCCGTCGAAAGAATAACCGCCCCGCCGTCGTCCATCAGAATCGCTTTCCGCACCGCCGCGTCGCCATAGGTCCGTTCCCCCACCACCTCGGAGCGCTTGTTGTCGAGCAGCGCCCCCGCCGCAATCTCCGCTCCGTTGGCCGTGCCGCGGTTCGTGATCACCACCAGCGGCCCCTTCCAGATCTGCTTCGAGGCATCGGCGTCAAAATTCTGACGGCTCACCTTCTGCCCCTGCAGATAGGCCACCAGCCCCTTATCCAGAAAGAGATTCGCCACCGCGATGCCCTCCTCGGGCGTCCCATCGGCGGCGTTCCGCAAATCCAGCACGATCTTCCGCGCCCCCTGTTGCTCGAGAGACTTAACCGCGGCGGCTATCTCCTTCGCCTTGCCCGCTTCGAGAGTCGCGGAAACAATCTGCCCCACCCCGTCCGGCAGCATCTTCGCCGTCACCGCGGGCAGTTTCGTCATCGCCCGCACCAGGCCGACCTTCTGCGGATCGGTTCCCTTCCGCACCCGCAGGACCGTCAACTCCACGCTCGTCCCCGGATCCCCGTGCAGCAGCAGATCCGCATAGGCAAGCGGCATATCCCGCGTCGAAACACCGCCAATCGCCTCGAGCACATCCCCCGTGGTCAACCCCGCCTTGTCCGCCGGCGTCCCCGGAATGGCATCCACCACGTTCAGGTAGCCGAACTTCTTTGACAGAATCAGACCCACCCCGGCCTTCCGGTTGTCCTTGAACTTCACGTATTGCTTGTACTGGTCCGCATTCAGGTAACTGGCGTATGGATCCACCGACTCGATCAGCCCGTTGAGCGCCCCCAACGTGACATTCTTCATATCAGGCTCTTCCACGTAATCGCTCTTGATCCGTGAAAGCACTTCGGTGTACACGGCAAGGTGCTTGTAGGCGTCATCCGGCGATGCGCTCCGGCCCTTGACGGCGCCAATCATCAGTAGCGCCACCAGGCAACTCGAGGTGGTGACTACAAACAGTTTGAAGCGGCGATTCATTGCCCAGCCTTTCAGAAGCCCGCGGATACACTCCGCCAGCATCTACCCACTATAGTAACCCATGCCGCGCCGGCCCACATTGAAAAGCGTCCACCTCCTGCTCGCCGTCTCGACAATCCTCGCCCATCAAACCTCGATCCGGGAAACCTCCACGCTCCGCGCCAGCGCCTCCTGCATCTCCCTTCTCTCCCTCTGCCGGCCGGGAACCCATTTCTTGAGTGCCGCCATCAAACTATACGCATCGAGCGGCCGGATCAGATAGTCGTCCATCCCCGCCTTTTGGCCCCTCTCCCGCTCCGATATCGTTCCGGATGCGAGAGCCACGATCACGGGGCGGTCCGGCCCGTTGTCTCTCCCGCGAATCTCCTCGCATGCCGCGAACCCGTCCATCTCCGGCATATGGCAGTCCATCAGGATCAGGTCATAGCGCAAAACCTCCGTCGCCAGAACCGCCTCCCGCCCGTTCACCACAAGATCCACTTCATAACCGAGCCGTTGCAGCAATCGCCGGGCTGCCAACCGGTTCACCGCATTGTCGTCCGCCACCAGTATCCTGGCGCCGCGCGCCGGTTCGCTCTCGCCCTCCACCGCCTCCATCAACGCATCGAAATCCGCCGCCAGCAGCGGGGCCGATTCACGGACCGCCCGCAGGCAGGCCTCCAGTTTCTTCCTCCTGTAGGGAGCAAACAACAACGCGCACGCCCGTAATCCCGTCCGTGTTTCGCGGCTCGCCGCCCTCTCCCGCGTCGTCAACAGAATCACCGGAACTCCGCTGTGATAAGCCGCCGGAAGGTCGTCCGTCAGCAGCGCGTCCGCCCCGCCCGTCCCCGCCACGATCTCGACTCCCAGCGATTGAAGCTGGCTGCTCAGCACTTCCCGCTCAAATCGCGTTCCCCCTTGAATCGCGATGCGCATCCCCTCCACCGGCGTTCGCTCCTCCACCATCTCCCACTCCTCCACTGGGACCCGGAAGTGGAACGCCGTCCCCCGCTCCGCCCGGCTCTCGACTGCAATGCGCCCTCCCATCAATTCCATCAATCGCCGGCAGGGGTGCAATTCGGCCTCACCGGGAACTTCCCTCCCCGTATCCGCCACCACAAGCACCAGTTCCAGCCGGCCATCCGCCGTACTCTCCGCCCGCGCCCGCACCCCAATCTCTCCCTGCCCGGTAAACTTCACCGCGCTGCTCAACAGGTGCGTCAACACCTGCCGCAGCGCGCCCGGATACCCCTCAACCGTTCGCGGTACGCTCGCATCCGGCAGATATCCGATCTCCAATCCCTTCTCGTTCGCCTCCCGAGCCATCACCGCCACCACTTCCTCGATCACCTCTTCCACTGAAAACCGCGTCCGCCGCTCCGGAAGCTCCCCTCCCTCGATCCGGCAATCATCGGGAATCCCCGCCACCACCCGCGCCAGCGCATCCGCCGTGCCGCGTATCGTTTCCATGCAGTCCCGCTGCATCTGGTCGAGCGGCGTCTCGAGCATCAACTGCGTCATCCCGATAATCCCGTTCACCGGCTTCCGCAACTCCTGGCTTATGTTCGCCGCAAACCGTGATCTCGCCCTCTCGGCCGCCTCCGCCGAAACCCGCGCCTTTTGCAGACGGAAAGCCAGCCACACAATGATCGCCAACCCCGCCGCCCCCACCTCTATCTGAAGCCTCTGGGGCGCCGAAAGTCCGGCGAAATCCGTTTCCTGCATCCCAGGACGAATACGCGGCCGCGGAATCCGCACGCTATGTGAAACCGGTTCAACGGGCTGCGGATAGAGGATGAAAGGGCAGGCTAGTGCAGCCACCACTGGCGCAATCTTCGTGTACCGTAGCAGAGTACTAATCACTGTATTGCCACCCACGCCGCGTCAGGTCCCGGGTCCCTCTATCACTCGTCAGGTTTACGGGAATAGTTTAGGTAGTACCACTTACTGTTTCGTCCCAACCGCGCTCAGCCGTTTCAGCCTGTACGCCCCTCCCCGCCACCGGATCCGGTTCGATAACCCCGCCGCCGCGCATCCATACAGCCACAACCATGTCCCTACCGGAGCCAGCGCCACGTGCGCCCATCCCCATCGCCGGAACCACCCGTCATACTCCCCCATGACCGCGCGCGCATTTGCAACCCTCCTCCATCCCTTCCACATCCCGGTCCCCAACTGCCATCCCAACGCCACCCCCGCCGCCCACGACCCTCCCCACAGGAGCCACCCGGCCCCCGCCATGGCCGCGCAGTAGACAACGTGCGCCGCCAGCGCCGCACCCCATAAACCCGGCGCATAAAACCGCGTGATCCGCATCTGCCGCGTGATCCACCCCAGAAACTCCATCCCCTCCGTATGGTCCAGCGTGGCCACCATCGCCCCCGGCGCGAACCGGATTCTCATCCCCGCTCTCCGCACCGCCTCGCTCAGCCGGTAATCGTCGCTCACCGCGCCTCTCCACCACCCGGGAATGTTCAGGCGCTCGAAGGTGTCCCGCCTCACCGCCATCGCTCCGCCCCAGCAGAAACGCGGTTCGCCCGGCGGCCCCATGCCGTCCACGATCACCGCGTTCCACACGCTCCGCAACAGGCTCGGGAGATCCACCGGATGAGGCAGATGCCAGCGGTAACCCGTAGCCGCGCCCACATGCTCCTCATCTAACGCGGCGGCCAGCGCGCGCAGCCACCCCACTGGAACGCGCCCATCGGAGTCCGCGAAGGCAAACACCTCGGATTCCTTCCTCGCCGCCCGCACCGCCGCCAGCAGGTTAACAATCTTGCCGCCGGTCTCCCCGTCACCCTCCCCCGCATGGATCAATCGCGCGCGCTCCGGCGTAACCCCCCGAGGCACGTCCTCCGCGCGGCGCGAAACCACGATCAGTTCATAATCCGGGTAATCGAGCCTGGCAAGCGAGGCCAGATTCTCCCGCAACCCCTCCTCCTCGCCCTTCACCGGAACAATCACCGTCGCCCTCGGCCACTCTCCACCACGCCGCGCGCCGGCCCGCTCCCGCCAGTACCGCGCCCGCTCCCCCTCCCCGCGCAACGACAACGCCGCCAGCAGCGCCGCCAGGATGATCAATATCCATACCATGGGAAACCGCATTGTACCCGATGCGGTAATTTGGATAAGGAATGCCCTCGCTTCCGGTGCTGCTACTGCTCGCCGCGCTATCGGTGTCGCACAGCGAATACCAGCAGCGCCGCACGCGTCTTCGCCAGGCCCTTCCCAACTCGGCCATCGTCCTGCTCGGCAGTCCCGACACCTCCTCCGACCCTCGCAGTCCCATGCTCCAGGAGCCGAATTTCTACTACCTCACCGGCTGGATGGAGCCCAACGCCGTCCTCCTCATCCTCCCCGAATCCGAGCAGCCGGACGAGGTCCTCTTCCTTCCGCCTCACAATCAGCGGCAGGAACGCTACGAGGGCCGGCGCGCCGCCGCCGGCGACAGCGGCGTCGAAGCGCTCACCGGTATCTCGCGCGTCCTCAGCGCCGGCATCTGGGAGAGCGAAGTCCGCCGCCTCACCGCCGGTCTGCCTAAACTTCACACCCTGACCCAGACCCCCTCGGCCGAAACAGTCAAGCGCGCCGTCCCGAACACCGAATGGACCGACGCCGCCCCGGCCATCACACGGCTCCGAATGGTTAAGTCTCCGCGCGAGATCGAGATGCTCCAGCGCTCGATAGACGTCTCCATCGAGGCCCACCTCGCCGCCTGGAAGCGCGTCAAGCCCGGCCTTCACGAATACCAGATCGCCGCCACCATGACCGGCGTCATCCTCGAGCGCGGCTGTGAGCGCCACGCCTACCGCCCTGTCGTCGGAGCCGGACCCGATAGCGCCATCCTTCACTACAGCGCCAACCGCCGCAAAATGGAGCGCGGCGACCTTCTGCTCATCGATGTCGGAGCCGAATGCGCCTGCTATGCGGCCGACATCACCCGCACGATTCCCGTCGGCGGCCGCTTCAACGCCCGCCAGCGCGAACTCTATGAAGCCGTTCTCGGAGCCCGGGACGCCGCCATCGCCGCCGTCAAACCCGGCGAATCCCTCGGCCCACGCGGCGCCATCATCCAGGCCGCCCGCGACTACATGGACCGCCGCGGACCCCAAGTCAACGGCCAGCCGCTCAGCAAGTACTTCACCCACGGAATCGGCCACCACACGGGCCTCGAAGTCCATGACGCCTCCATTCCCGAGGAACCTCTCGAACCCGGCATGGTCATCACCATCGAGCCCGGCATCTACATCCCCGAGGAAAACATCGGCATCCGTATCGAAGATATGGTGCTGGTAACTCCGCGCGGCGCAAAGGTGCTCTCCTCCGCCCTGCCCGCCGGCCCCTCTGAAATCGAAAGACGGCTGGCGAAGTAAATGGCGAAATCTGCCGCCCGCCCCATCCTGCCCTACTACCTGATCGCCGCCCTCTGCCTTGCCGCCGCCCTCATCGCCGGCTGGACTCCGCTCGCCGGCCGCATCGACAACTACCACTACGATTGGACGCTTCGCCTCTATCCGCCCCCCGAACCCGCTCTCGAATCCGCCATCCTCGAAATCGACGACCTCACCCTCCTCCGCTACGGTGGAGCCCGCAACCTCCGCCGCACTCTCGCCCTGGCCCTCGACAGGCTTGCCCCCGCCAAACCCCGCGCCGTGGCCATCGACCTCATCCTCGCCGAAGAGTCGGACGCGGACCAGGACCACGCCCTCTCCGCCGCCATGAGCCGTACCCCGAACCTTATCCTCTCCTCCGACCTCATCGCGAACGCCGGTCAGTGGGAAGAGCCCTACACCCTCTTCCGCCC
This sequence comes from Bryobacteraceae bacterium, assembly GCA_019187195.1. Classification (GTDB taxonomy): domain Bacteria; phylum Acidobacteriota; class Terriglobia; order Bryobacterales; family Bryobacteraceae; genus CADEFT01. The sequence continues at coordinate 10,759 of JABAQT010000052.1, read as the reverse complement.
GTTCGCCAAAGCCGTCGGCCATGTCCACGCCGACCCGGATCGCTACGACGGCATCAGCCGCGAAGTTCAACTCGAGAAGGCCGCCCACCGCCTCCGCCGCTGGGCGCTCGCCCTTGAAGCCTTCCGCCTCGCCCGCGGAGCCCCGGACATCATCGAATCCGCCTCCGATCTCAGGATTGGCGGCCTCGTGATCCCCGTCCCCCGCCGCGGCAACCGTGGACGGCCCATGTTTATCCGCTACCGCGGCCACCCCATCCCCCGCGTCTCCGTCCGCCAGTTGATCGAGGATCCCGCTACCGCCCGCCGGCTTTCGGGCAAGGTCGTCTTCGTTGGCGTCACCAGCCAATCGCAGGCCCGCGACCGCCTCATGACGCCCGTCTCCACCATCACCCCCATGCCCGGCGTCGAAATCCACGCCCACATCTACGAAACCATCGCTCAGAGGGAGTTCCTCTGGCCCGCCGGCAACGTCAGCATCGTGCTCGCCTGCCTCATGCTCGCCATGGTCACCGCGACGGTCTTCGCGTTCCTCACCGGCTGGCAGGCCTACGGCGTGGGAGCCATCCAGATCCTCTGGGCCCACGCCCTGCCGCATCTCCTCTTCCAAAGCGGCATCATCTTCCCCCTTCTCGCCCCCGCCGCGAGCGCCTGGCTTTCCGTCATCTGTTGCGCCGCCTGGCAGTATTCCCTCACGCGCAAACAACTCTCGAAATCCGAAGCCGACCGCTCCCGCTACCAGCAGGCCATCCACTTCGTCTCCCACGAAATGCGCTCCCCCCTCACCGCCATCCAGGGCTCGAGCGAACTCATGAGCCGCTACAACCTCAGCGACGAGAAGCGCAAGCAGATCGCCCAGATGATCAACTCCGAATCGAAGCGCCTCGCCCGCATGATCCAGGCCTTCCTCGATGTTGAACGCCTCGGCGAAGGCCAGATGGAGCTGAAGCGTGAACCCTTCTCCGCCCGCGACGTGGTCATCGTCTGTCTCGAACGCGCCCGCCCCCTGGCCGTTAAGAAACGCATCCGCCTCGAAGCCGGCGAACTCTCCGCGGACGAGTTGCTAGGCGATCGCGAGCTAATGGAGTACGCTGTATATAATCTACTCACGAATGCCGTGAAGTACTCCCCGCCGGAGACACAGGTCCTCGTCACCATGCGCCGGTTGGGAGAGCGTCTCCACCTCGCGGTGCGGGATCAGGGCATCGGTATGGATGAGAAGGAGTTGACCCGAATCGGCACGAAGTTCTATCGCACCACGGCCGCGGAAAAGAGCGGCGAAGTGGGAACAGGCATCGGCCTCTCCATCGTCAACCAGATCGTGGAACGCCATGGAGGCCGCATCGAGGTCGCCAGCGCCCCGGGCAGCGGTTCCTGTTTCACGATTATTGTCCCCTTGCATGCCGCCAAACCGGCGGCTGAAGTCAAAGGATGACCGTGCGGAGAATCCTGGTCGTCGAAGATGATCATTCCGTGCGCGAGACGTTGATTACGTTTCTCCGCGACTGCGAAGGCTACGAGGTCGATGAAGCGGCCTCCACCTCCGATGCATTCCGCCTCCTCAACGACGGCGCCTACCCGCTCGTCATCAGCGATGTCTACCTGGACGAGCGCACCGGTCTCGATATTCTCAACGCCGCCAAATCCGCCAACCCCGATTGCGCCGTCATCCTCATGAGCGGGCGCGGCTCGATTGAAACCGTCATGGAGTCCACCCGCCGCGGAGCCTTCGATTACGTCGCCAAGCCCTTCGATCTCGACCACATGCTCGAGGTCGTCAAGCGCGCCGAGGCCGCCGCCCTCAAGTCCTCCGATGACGACGCCGGCATCGACGACATCCCCGTCAGCGAGATGATCGGCAGTTCTCCCTCCATGATCGAGGTCTACAAGACCATCACCAGGGCCGCCCCCACCGGCGCCACCGTTCTCATCCAGGGCGAAACCGGCACCGGCAAGGAACTCGTTGCCCGCATGATCCACAACTACAGTTCCCGCGCTCAGCAGCCCTTCGTCCCCGTCGATTGCGCCTCCATCGCCGCCTCGCTGCTCGAGAGCGAACTCTTCGGCGCGCTTCGCGGAGCCTATACCGGAGCCGACCGCGACCGCGTCGGCGCCTTCGAAGCCGCCAACAACGGCACCGTCTTCCTCGACGAAATCGGCGACATCGATCCCGGCTTCCAACTCCGCCTTCTGCGCTTCCTTCAGGAAAAGGAGATCAAACCGCTCGGCGCCGCCCGTCCCAAGCGCGTCGACGTGCGGGTCATCGCCGCCACCAACCGCGACCTCGTCAAACTGGTCGAGGATCGAAAATTCCGCGAAGATCTCTTCTACCGCCTCAACGTCGTCCCGATCCGTCTTCCCGCCCTCCGCGAGCGCCGCGGCGACATCCCCCTGCTCGCCATCTTCTTCCTTCGACGCGCCAACCAGCGCTACAGCCTCGACGCCCGCATCACCGAATCCGGCATGCGCTCCCTCCAGGAATACTCCTGGCCCGGCAACGTCCGCCAGCTCCAGCACATGATCGAGCGCCTCACCATTCTCGCCCCTCAATACCGCATCGACGAAGAGGCCGTCCTCGACGCCATCGCCTCCCTCTCTTCGAAGGAAAACGCCGGCGAAAGCCTCGCCGGAGCCGAAGCCGACCAGATCCGCAAAGTCCTCGCCGCCACCGGTGGCAACAAGAGCCGCGCCGCCAAGATCCTCGGCATCGAACGCAAGACCCTCTACCGCAAGCTCGAAAAAATGGGCATGGCATAGCGCCTGTCCATGCGCCGTGGACGTGAGACGATCGAAGCATGGGAGCTTACGTCATGTCTCTCGAGCCCCACACCACCAGAATCGTCGAAAAAGGCGCTACTTTCCCCCTCGGGGCCACGCTCTCCCCCGCCGGAGTCAACTTCGCTATCTACTCGAAACACGCCGCCGAGGTCTTCCTCCTCCTGTTTGACACTCCCGAGGGCGATCCAACCGACATCATTCCCCTCCGCCACCGCGACCGCTTCATCTGGCATTCCTTCATCGGCGGCCTGAAAGCCGGCCAGCTCTACGGCTATAAAGTCCGCGGCGACTACCATCCCCGGTGGGGCCTCCGATTCAATGAATCGAAGCTCCTCCTTGATCCCTACGCCAAAGCCGTCACCGGCAAGTTCCGCAACACCGATAACCTCCTTCTCCCCTACGACGCCCGCCCCGGAGCCGGAGAGTTCTGCCTCGACACGCGCGACAACTCCTCCATCGTCCCCAAAGCCATCGTCGTCGACGACGCCTTCGACTGGCAGGGACTGCACCCCCCCGACCTTCCCCTCGAGAAACTCATCATCTATGAAGTGCATCTCAAGGGCTTCACCGCCCACCACTCCTCCGGCGTCTCGTTCCCCGGAACCTACCTCGGCTTCATTGAAAAGATCCCTCACCTCACCCGCCTCGGCGTCAATGCCGTCGAGTTCCTCCCCGTCCACGAATTCTACGCCGATGACTTCCTCCTCGATCGCGGCCTCACCAACTATTGGGGCTACAACTCCATCGGATTCTTCGCCCCCGAATCGTCCTACTCCACGCGGCGCTCCCCCGGCTGCCAGGTCGCCGAGTTCAAGACCCTCGTGCGCGAGCTCCACCGCGCGGGCATCAAGGTCATCCTCGACGTCGTCTACAACCACACCGCTGAAGGCAACGAACTCGGACCCGCCATGTCCTTTCGCGGCATCGACAACCTTTCCTACTACTCCCTCACCGGCCCCCCCGATGCCCCCTGCCGCTACTACCGCAACTACACCGGCTGCGGCAACAGCCTCAATCTCGATAACTCCGCCGTCATCCGGCTCGTCATGGACTCCCTTCGCTACTGGTTCGAAACCATGCACGTCGACGGCTTCCGTTTCGATCTCGCCTCCGTCCTCGGGCGCACCGAGGACGGCTCCTTCCGCCCCTCGGCCAGCTTCTTTGATGCCGTCTCCCAGGATCCTCTGCTGCACCGCGCCATCCTCATCGCCGAGCCGTGGGATCTTGGAGCGTACGAGGTGGGCAACTTCCCCGTCGACTGGTCCGAATGGAACGGCCGCTTCCGTGACACCATGCGGCGCTTTGCCAAGGGAGACCCCGGCCAGTTGGCCGACGCCGGCTGGCGCATCACCGGCTCGGCCGACCTCTATGGCGAAGATGGCCGCTCCGCTTACAACAGCATCAACTTCATCACCTGCCATGACGGCTTCACCCTGTCCGACCTCGTCTCCTACAACTCCAAACACAACGAGTTGAACGGCGAGAACAACCACGACGGAGCCGGCAACAACAACTCCTGGAACTGCGGCGTCGAGGGGGAAACCAGCGATCCGCGCGTCCTCGCCCTCCGCGCCCGCATGATCAAGAACCATGCCTGCCATCTCTTCTTCGCTTGCGGCACCCCCATGATGCTCGGCGGCGATGAGTTCGCCCGCACCCAGCGCGGCAACAACAACGCCTACTGCCAGGACAACGAAATCAGTTGGTTCGACTGGCGCGAAGTCTCCCGCAATCGCGGTCTGGTCGAATTCTTCCGTAAGGCCATCGCCTTCACCCGCCGCTTCCCCATCCTCCAGCGCCGCAGGTTCTTCCTTGGACGGGACCTCGATGCGGACGGTATCCCCGATCTCAACTGGTTCGCCCCGGAAGGCGGTCCCCCGCACTGGCAGGATGCCGAAGCTCGCACTCTCTGCTTCCAACTCGACACCAGCGAGGAAGGGACTCCGCCCGGCCGCCTCTTCTTTATTCTCAACGCCCACTTCGAGACCAAATGGGTGAACCTGCCCCCACTGCCCTCCGGCCAACACTGGAGCCGCGCCATCGATACGAGTCTTCCCGACGGGGAGGACTTCGCCAACCCGGGCTCGGAAATCCTCATCGATCCCCCGGACCACTACATCGCCAACCCGCGCACTACCGTAGTGCTGGTTTCCAGTCCGTCCTGAGCCCTCCGCGAAAAACCATCCCAACCCATTCGCGAATATTTCACCCTTTCTCCACAACCACTTACAATCCCGCCCCGCAAGTCCCGAAACCCCGCCGTGCTACAACCATGCCAGAGTACAACCCTATGCCCACCATCAGTCAGGCTCATAGCGACGCCGCTCGTATCAACGGAGCCAGGTCCCACGGCCCCATTTCCCCCGAAGGCAAAGCCCGTTCCTCCCAGAACGGACGCACCCACGGCTTCACCGCCTCCCGCATCGTCTTCAAGTCCCCCGAGGAACAAGCCGATTACGACGCGCTCGTCCGCGACTACACCGCTCACCTCAAGCCCAATGGCCCCATCGAACTCGATATCTTCCACCAGCTCATCCACGCCGCCTGGCGTCTCCGCAATCTCGCCCTCGCCGATGCCCAACTCTACGAAAAGGCGTCCGGCGACCCCCTCCTCTCGGAAGACCCCGAAATCGAAAAACGCGCCGCCCTCCTCCACCGCTATCGCACCACCGCCGAACGCGCCTACTCGCGCGCCCTGAACCAACTGAAATCCCTCCAGAACAACCGCCTCTACCAGGAGCAGTTCTCCCATCTCCTCCCGCCCGAGGCCCCTCCGCTAGCCAATGCGGAACGCTTTTCCAGCCGAACCCAGGCCAACCTCCGCAACGAACTCACCGGCGCTATCAAACAGGCCAGAGAAGAGGCGAAAAGCTTCTCCTCCACCATCGGAGACATGCTCAGTCAGTTCCGTAAGTAGCCCCACGCCCCGAAAAATCCCCACGCGGCGCTATCCCTCGCGCCGGAAAGCGCTCCAGGTGTCTCATCACCCCGGCCATCACCACCGTCTCAGCGGGATGCCTTCCTCGCCTGTGCCGGAAGCCAGTCTTCCAACTCCTTCCAACTGTCGCCCACACGGTCCATCCTCGTCTCGATCTCCCTGTCGAACCCCGCCATCAGCTTGCGATGCTCCGCCGAATCGATCAGGTTGCGCAGTTCAAACGGGTCCTTCTCGAGATCATGCAACACCCACGGCCGGTCCTGGAATCGAGCGTACTTGTACCGCTTTGTTCTCAGCCCGCGCCAGCAATCCCACTCGTTCATCTCGGTCTTCGTGTAGATCATCAGCGGCGTCGATTCCGGCAGCCCCGTCTTGTCCCCATCCCGGATATGCCGCGCGAAGTTGAACCCCTTCATCGTCTCCGGAATCTCCACCCCGCAAAGCCCCAACAGCGTCGGAACCGCATCCAGATGCGAAAACAGCGCGTCGGATCTCCTCCCCGCCCGGATGACCCCCGGCCAGCGCATGATTCCCGGCACGTGCGAGGACTCCTCCCACGGCTTCCGCTTCAGAAATGTCCCGTGCGACCCCAGCATGTCGCCATGGTCGGAAAGGAAATACACGATCGTGTTCTCCCGCATCCCCAGTTCATCCAGCCGCCGCAGGATGCGTCCCATCTCGCTATCGAGGAAATTGATCGCCGCGTAGTAGCCCGCGATATCCTTGCTCGTTCCATTCCGCTTCGCCCCCGCCCGCCAGTTCTTCCGCGGCCGGATCTCTTCCGGCCGGTAATCCCTTTCATGCCCCGGCGGAGCCAGGTAGGGATCATGCGGCGGCGTATGCTGCGCGTAAAGACAGAACGGCTGCCGCTGCTTCGCCTTCTCCAGAAACTCGATGGAAAGATCCGTCCATGCCGTCGAATCGTACCCCGCAATGGGAATCGGCGTTGGATCATCCCGGAAATACTGCGAGTGAAAATAGTTGTGGCTGCAGATGTTCGCCGCCCAATATTCAAAGCCCTGCCGTTCTTCCGGCGGTACGAATCCCGGCAGGCGCGGCCCCCCGTGCAGATGCCACTTCCCCACAAAACCCGTGTAATACCCCGCCTTCCGCAGCACCTTCGCTATCGTCGGCTGATCTTTCTTCAACGGCACATCGTTCACCGGCGTCCCGTTCTCGTGCGGAGCCCGCCCCGTCAGCAGGATTCCCCGCGCCGGTGTGCATACCGGGCAGTTGGCCGTCGCGTTCGTGAACCGCAGCCCCTCACTTGCCAGCCGGTCGAGGTTCGGTGTGCGCACCTGCCGGTTGCCCGCACAGCCCAAATCCATCCCTCTCCACTGATCCGGCATCAGGAATAGGATGTTCGGCGGACCCGCCGCGCCCCGCGTGATCGCCGGAGCCATCCCCAGTGCGAACTCCCGCCGGCTAATCATGTCCGTTCCCGGATGGAACCGCAACCGGATTCGAGGTCGGCCCCGGCCCCGCCGCCGACCCCAGCCTCGGAGCCTCGAACGGATACCTGTCCGGTGTCACCCGGACTCCCGTGGTCACCTTCAGCGGATACTTCGTCCCGCTCGCATACGTCAGCTCCACGAAATAGGCGGTGTAGCCCTTCCCTCTTGGAGCCTTTACCACGTAGAGCCCCGGCTTCTTCGCCTCGATCGGCACGCTCTTGTAGGCCTTCCCGATTGTGTCCACCCGGAAGTCCCGTTTCTCCGGATTGTTGGCCTGCCACAGCTTCACTTCAAGCGGCCTGTCCGCCGCCTTCACCTCGATGTCGCCGTTCTTATCGAACTTCCAGGTGAACCGCGGCCGCGGCCTGTTGTTCAGGATCATCGAATAATAAGCTCCGATGCTCTCTCTCGCATCCGACCCCCCCAGCGAATGGCTCGCGTTCGGAACATACCGCAACAGCTTCTCTCCCTTCAGATCCTTCCAGTAGAACTGTGACGAGTCGGGCAGGAAAAACTGGTCCCCCGAAGCGTTCACGATGAACTTCGGCATAGTCAGCCGGTCGCGATATTCGTACGGACCCACAATCTTCAGCATCTCCTTGTACCGCGGCGTGCCTGACCATTTCATGATGTCGTTCTCCACGTAGTCCTTGATCGCCGGCGACCAGAATCCGTAAACCCGCCAGTGGTGTTCGAAGCTCGGCACGATGTTCAACAGGTCGATCACCGCGGGCACAATCGCTACCACCCGCGAATCCACCGCCGCTGTCGTCCACGTGGTCCAACCGCGCTTCGATCCCCCCGATACCACGAACCTGTCCACCACCGCCCCTTGCGCCTTCATCACGTCCGTGATCGTATCCATCGCCCGCGCCGCGCTCTTCGTCATCGGCAGCCGCGCCAGCCAGATGTCCGGTCCCCCGTTCAAGTACTTAGCCCAGCCGAATGCGATGATCGAGTCTTCCACTCGCTGCCTCGATTCCCCAAAAAAGCTCAGCGGCTGGTTCGGAACCATCCGTAACTCGGCCGCCACCGAATTGGTGTCCATCGCCATCGCCGTGATGAAACCGTCCGCCCTTTCCGGTGCTTTATCGCGGTTGCTCCCTCCGGATATGTAGAGAAAGCCTGTCGAGTGATTCACCTTGTCCGGCTTCACGATCGTCAGCCAGTGCTTCCATACCGGACGGTTCACTTCCTTCTCCGTCAGCCATGCCTGCGAGGTCAACTCCACTACATAGGCCGTATAGCCCCTCCCCGGAATGGTCTTCACCACCTCGTGCTTGTAGTGCGCATCCGGACTCTTTACGTACCGGTCGAGCGCCGTCTCCCCGCCCAATAGCGGCCATGCGGCCGCCAATATCAGGGCCGCGCGCCGCGTCATCGTGTCAGATCTCCGCAATTCCATCGAGGCTCCTCCACAAATACCAGCTTGCCGCCGAACAGTATGGCCGCCACGGTACGGCCAGTTCCTCCATCTTCCCCGGCTTGGGCAACTCCTCGAGCGAGTAGGCCTGTTGTATCGCCTTGCGCACCCCCAGATCTCCCACGGGCAGCACGTCCGGGCGCCGCAACGCGAAGATCAGAAACATCTGCGCCGTCCAGACCCCGATCCCTTTCACCCGTGTCAGCGCCGCGATCACATCCTCGTCCGGAGCCTCGGGAAGCTCCTCGAAGCGCACCACGCCCGCTTGCGTCTGCCTCGCCAGGTCCCGGATATACTCCGTCTTCGCACCCGACAACCCCAGTTTCCGCATCTTCGGAATCCGCAGCTTCAGAATGGCCTCCGGCGTGATCCGCTCCTCCGGAAGCGCGCCGTGAAGCCTGCTCAGAATCACCCGCGCCACCGTCCCGCTCAGTTGCTGAAATACGATGCTTCGCACCAGTGTTTCAAACGTCGGATCACGATACTCCATCCGTAGCGGACCAACTCGTTCCACGATCCCGCGCATCACCGGATCCGCATTGCTTAAGTGTTTCGCTGCATTCTTCATGGGATGTGATTCCATTGGAACCAACCGCCGCCGCCCGCGCATCTATCAATGTGACATTGTAATGCTTATGAAGCCCTTCCTGGTCTGCGTGCTCGCCGTCTCCGCCTTCGCTCAGCAGACTCCCCAACAACCTCCCCGGCAACCTGTCGATGCCGGGCTCCCCACCATCAAAGTCGACGTCAATCTGGTCAACGTCCTGTTCTCCGTGCGCGACAGGAAGGGTACGCTCATCCCGAATCTCACCAAGGACGACGTCCACGTCTTTGAGGACGGCAAGGAACAGCAGATCCATGTCTTCACCAAGGAGTCTGACCTGCCCCTCACCATCGGCCTGCTCGTCGATGTCAGCCGCTCGCAGGAAAACCTCATCGAGATCGAGCGCCGGGCCGCCCTCCAGTTCTTTCGCCAGGTCCTCCGCCCGAAGGATCTCGCTTTCCTTATCAGCTTTGGCTCCGAGGCCGAGTTGGTGCAGGACTACACCAACTCCACCAAACTCCTCGATTCCGGCCTCAATCAGTTGCGTGTCGATGCCCCCGTGGGTGGCTTCGGTCCGGGTCCCGTCCCCACCATCGGGCAGCCTCGCGGAACCATCCTCTTTGACGCCGTCTATCTCGCCGCCAACGAAAAACTCAAGGGGGAAGTGGGCCGCAAGGCGATGATCCTCATCACCGACGGCGTCGACCAGGGCAGCCGCCTCAAACTGCGCGAGGCCCTCGAGGCCGCCCAAAAAGCCGATTGCATCATCTATAGCATCTACTACGTCGACTGGCGCGCCTACGGTCCCTTCGGCGGCGGTGGCGGCGGAGAAGGCGACCTCAAGAAAATGTCCGAGGAAACCGGAGGACGCGTCTTCAAAGTCGACCGCAAGTACAGCCTCGACATGATCTTCGATGAGATCCAGCGCGAGATGCGCAGCCAGTATTCACTTGGCTACTCCCCTGCCAACGCCGCCAGGGACGGCTCATTCCGCAAACTCGAGATCCGCACCAATCATAAGGATTATCGAGTGCAGGCGCGCAAGGGCTACTACGCTCAATAACCGCTCCCCTACGCGCGCCCCCGCGCCGCACTGCTATCCGCAGGTGAATTCCAGCGTGTGATCAAGGGTACGAACTCCTGATGCGGACGCCGCCGCTGCGGAGGCTCAACCTCCGCGCCGCTGCGCTCAATAACCACTCGCCGTGACCCGGCTCCGCGCAGTGAACTCCGGCGTGTGATCCGGGCTGCGAACTCCTGATGCGGACGCCGCCGCCGAACCCGGCCCCGCGCCGCACTGCTATCCGCAGATGAATTCCAGCGTGTGATCCGAGTTGCGAACTCCTGATGCGGACGCCGCCGCTGCGGAGCTCAACCTCCGCGCCGCTGCGCTCAATAACCACTCGCCGTGACCCGGCTCCGCGCAGTGAACTCCGGCGTGTGATCCAGGGTGCGAACTCCTGATGCGGACGCCGCCGCCGAACCCGCCCCCGCTCCGCACTGCTATCCGCAGATGAATTCCAGCGTGTGATCCAGGGCACGAACTCTTGATGCGGACGCCGCCGCTGCGGAGGCTCAACCTCCGCGCCGCTGCGCTCAATAACCACTCGCCGTGACCCGGCTCC
>JABAQT010000094.1:24142-26238 GCA_019187195.1 Bryobacteraceae bacterium | reverse complement strand
CCGATCCGTTCGGTTTCGAGTGTGCAAATGCCGAACTGCAATGACAGCGGCGGAAATGGCGAGTAATACGAAGGTAGAAGGCTCCGGAATGGTAGTCACCTGGACGGAAAAATTCGCAGACCCGAGCAGGTCCTGTGCGGTGTCATCGATGCCTCCGAGAACGGTGAACTCACCCGCATACAACCCGTTCGGAAACGCCGCTGGAACGTTGATGGTGAAGAGATCGATTGTGCCAGTGGCGCCGCCGGCAGCCAGGAACAGGGGCGCATTCACGAAGAACGGTCCGGCATCCAAGTCCCCCGGGGCAAATCCTCCGGATAGATTCAGCCCCGCGCTGTTCAGAAAAGCCGTTGAAGCAGCAATGTTTGTGAGCGTTCCACTGAAAGTCACCACCGAACCCGGCATAGCCTGGAGTTGCGGCGAAGTGAGGTTGATGATGATATCGGCCCGGCACAGGCTCGACAAAACAAACGCGGCAATCAAGAGTCGCATGATGGGCCTCCGTATCTATGGCAGGACGATTCGCGAGCTGAAGTTGAAGCTTCCTCCGGTGTAGATTCCGCCAATCGTAAGAGACGTAGTTGCACCCGTGCCGCCGGCTGTGCCGGGAAACAAGACTTGTATTGTAGTGCTCGATCCAGGGGCAATATCCACTGCGCTCGAGGGTACTCCCGATATGGCCGGGACTCGTCCGATCGTCGCAACCGTGACGGATACCGCTTGCGCGGTGGCACTAGTGTTGTTGGTAAGTGTGATCGTGGCCACGATCACGTTCTGGGCGTTCCGTGTTAATGAGCGGGTCACAACGATTCGCGGTACGGGTGCAACCACCGTCACCGTCGTGCCGGCCTGATTGTTTGCCGCCTGTGGATCGGATTCGTTCGCCTCCGCAATGATCACTACGGAGAGGGGGCCAGGCGCCGATGGCGTGGCCTGGAAAAGCCACTCCTTGTTGCCGATTACGGCGCCCAATGTACAAATGAATTCGCTTCCAGGGCTTCCACCGGAGGGCGTGCAACTCATTCCGCCTGGCAACGTGGCGATACTCAGAGAGGCTCCCGTCGGGCCGAATATCGCCACCTTCGCCTTAACGCCCGTCGCGTTTTGCGGGCCTGAATTGAGTACGTTCAGCCGGTAGGTCACCGTTTGTCCAGGCAGCACGGAATTGACGACTGTGCCTAACGGCATCTCCGCCGAGACAACCGCTCGAATATCCGCGGTAGGAGTCAACACCGTTATGTCCGCGGCGGCCTGATTGTTACCCGTCTGGTGATCAACTTCGTTCGCCTCCGCAATGATCACTACGGAGAGGGGGCCAGGCGCCGATGGCGTGGCCTGGAAAAGCCACTCCTTGTTGCCGATTACGGTACCCAATGTACAAATGAATTCGCTTCCAGGGCTTCCACCGGAGGGCGTGCAACTCATTCCGCCTGGCAACGCGGCGATACTCAGAGAGGCTCCCGTCGGGCCGAATATCGCCACCTTCGCCTTAACGCCCGTCGCGTTCTGCGGGCCCGAATTGATCACGTTCAGCCGGTAGGTCACCGTCTGTCCAGGCAGCACGGAATTGACGACTGTGCCTAACGGCATCTCCGCCGAGACAACCGCTCGAATATCCGCGGTAGGAGTCAACACCGTTATGTCCGCGGTGGCGTGATTGTTCCCCGTCTGGGGATCAACTTCGTTCGCTTCCGCAATGATTACTACGAAGAGCGGGCCAGGCGCCGATGGCGTGGCCTGGAAAAGCCACTCCTTGTTGCCGATTACGGTGCCCAATGTACAAATGAATTCGCTTCCAGGGCTTCCACCGGAGGGCGTGCAACTCATTCCGCCTGGCAACGCGGCGATACTCAGAGAGGCTCCCGTCGGGCCGAATATCGCCACCTTCGCCTGAACGCCCGTCGCGTTTTGCGGGCCTGAATTGATCACGTTCAGCCGATAGGTCACCGTCTGTCCAGGCAGCACGGAGTTGACGACTGTGCCTAACGGCATCTCCGCCGAGACAACAACGGAGATATCCGCCTGTCCTAATTGGGGGGTAACGGTTATCGCAACGGCCGCTGTGTTGCTGTCCGAGAGGCCGTCGATGGCTTTGT
>JABAQT010000094.1:7738-24042 GCA_019187195.1 Bryobacteraceae bacterium | reverse complement strand
TTGACGACTGTGCCTAACGGCATCTCCGCCGAGACAACAACGGAGATATCCGCCTGTCCTAATTGGGGGGTAACGGTTATCGCAACGGCCGCTGTGTTGCTGTCCGAGAGGCCGTCGATGGCTTTGTAGGTGAAGCCATCCGGACCGCTATAGCCGGAGTTGGGAGTGTAGGTGAATGAGCCGTCCGCATTGAGGGCCAAGGCGCCGTGCGTGGTGCTCGTCAGCAATACGGCTCTCAACAGACCCGAGCCGCCACTATCATTGCCAAGAACTCCAGGAACCGCCACGTTCAACGATGAGTCCTGATTGACGCTGTAGGCATCATCAACCGCGGATGGCGGTGAGGACGCCGCGCTCGCCGTGATCCAGTGGGAGAATTCGGATGTGTTGCCATCAGGATCGATCGCCACGGCCGAGAGCGTATGGCCGCTGGGAACAGGCGTGGATAGAAGAACTCCGGCACTGAAATCCGCGATGCATCCCGCCGAAGTCGTCACCGTGGCCGATCCGAGAAACGTTCTTCCTTCCCCGTATCCGGAAGAATCACCAGCGGGACTGGAAAAGAACTCGAGTGTGAAGGTTGTATTGGCTGTGCTGTCCAACGTTCCCTTTACCAGAGTGCCGGAGCTACCACTCACAGCCGAAACCAAGCCGGGAAAATTCTGCAATGCGTTGCTGAAGAAACTATCCCCATCACAGTGATCGTTGGCTGTGACGCCCTCCGTGGGTCCGGTAGTAATATTGTCGATGCCTAGTCCGGTATTGTCGTCAATCGAGTTGCGGGTCACTCTGGAGCGGGTGCTGCGAAATCCGAGTCCCACTCCAGGATGGCCGTTCGAGAATATCGTGTTCCCTGTCACCAGAGTGTTAAAAGCCTCCGCAACACTCACCCCGTGCCCGGCGTTGAATGCGATCACGTTGCCGGCGCCGGCCGCACTGCCGCCGACAACGTTATTTCCGGGACCGCTTGTCACGCCATTGCCGCCGGGTCCTTCGAAGAAGATGCCGTCACTGTGTGGAACCGGCGCAACATTGCCGCCGAATCCGTTGCCCAGCGCGGTCAGTCCGTCGATTTTCGTCCCGATGAAATTGCCTTGAATGGTGTTGGCCTGCGGATTGCCATAGCCGATCCATACGCCGCCCTGCCTGTTACCTGAGATCAGGTTTCGCGCCGCGGGAGTGGCGCCTCCAATGAGAGTGTTCCTGATTTCCGAACTTGGGAAATCACCGGGACGCAGCACGATGCCATCCACACCATTGGCGATTGCGCTGGTCCCCGTCTTGTCGGCGCCAATGAAGTTGCCTTGAATCAGGGTGTTGTTCGAAGGCAGTTGCAGTCCCGGGAACGACGACCTGACGATGATGTTAATCCCGGCGCCGCCGTTGCCGGATATCAGGTTGCCCGCACCCGCTGCTGTTCCTCCAATGACCGTATCCGACGTGTTCAGGACATGAATTCCGTCGCCGGTGTTCGCCAAAGCCGCGGTCCCGGCGGCGTTGGTTCCAATGTAGTTGCCTAGGATCCTGTTGCCCGAGGGAAGCGCGTTGGGAACCAGTGGCGTGATCAGAATACCTTGCTGCCGGCTTCCTGAAATCACGTTTCGGGCCGCGGCAACCGTGCCGCCGATCGTGTTATTCGGACTGGTGATGACGATGCCTTGCCTGCGCTGTGGTCCCTCGGTCGTCCCATCGGGGCGGACACCGATGTAGCAACCCTCAACGATGTTGCCGCCAACCACGGGTTGTATGGTGCTTCCAGGCTCCCGCCCCAATATGATGGCTTCCCCATAGGATCCGAAGTCATCGACGCCCGGCGTGTGGATGGACATTCCCCGGATCGTGGAATTTCCCCCCAGCACATGGATCCGGCCGATCAATTCGATGATTGGTGTCCCCGCATATCCCGGTTGTGTAGTGCCATCGATGGTGACCGGAGTGTTGGCGGTGAGGACCAGGGGGCCCGAGTTCCCGATGACGAATGGTCCAGTCCCTGGAATGTTGAACAGGATCGTCGCGCCGGTGGTTCCGTTAGCGAGCGTGATCGCATCCGGCAACGAGCCTGCGCCGCTGCTGGCGGTGTTGGTTACAAGCAGGTTCGGGCCGGCTGTCCGGATGACGGCGGGCGCGGCTGAGCCCGAGTGAAGCACGACGATGTCGGAGAAGGCGTCTTCATTCAGGCGCATCGGCAGCACTGCCGCGATCTCGCCTGGCAGATCGAGCGACTTGTTTCGCCCGCTGTCGCGGATGGGATCGCGCATCAGGCGAATGCTTCTCTTCCGCGAATCCACGCCGAGCAGATCGTCGCCGGGCAGGCCGGAGATTTTCGCTGGCAGCATGAATGATGCACCCGGGGCAAGTTCCACTAGGGAATCTTCCTTCGAGAGGAGATGCACGGTTCCGGCTTCGGAAAGGACAGCGGTTTCCATTTGTCCTCCGCCGCTGAAATCGCCTGTCGCCAGCCCCCGGATACGGAAGGGAAGCTTCTTCTCGGAAATTCGGACGGGGGAACCTTCTTCACCCATGGCGCCGGCGGAGGAAAGACGGCGGTCCCGTCCATGCACGATGAGGAGTTGGTGTCCGCCGGCAACGGCGATATCGCGTACCAGATCGGCGTCGAGATTCCCCACGCTGATTGCGGTTGCCGGTTCCGGAAGCGCGATCACTTCCGGCGCGGCAGTGAGGGCGCCGTTCGGGCCTTCATAGACGAGAAGTTTGGAAACTCCCTCTGCCTCGACTGCCGCAATCAGGTCGATCAATCCATCCGGACGGTTGACCTCGGCCGCGTGTAGCGCGGTTATGCGGCCAGGAGTTGGAACGCTCTCCGTATCCTGAAACCGGCCCGTACCGTCACCCGGCAGAAACAGAATTTGCGAGTCACTCGCGCCGGCTAGCGCGAGATCGCAATGGCCGTCGCCGTTGAAGTCGCCCGCCATCAGGAATTGCGGCGGCGAAGGTGTTTCCACAATCAGTGGATCCGGCAGGAACGGGGTCCGTCGATTGCGCCTCTTAGCCTCCGGCGTGTTCGGATAGATTGCATCAACGTTCCCCCGATAGACAACCGTCAGGCCACCCGCGGGTGAGCGGTATCCCACCGCCAGGTCGGGTACGCCGTCTCCATCGAAATCGCCGCTCGCCAGAGACAGTGGGATGGCGCCCTGAGTTTGTCCTCCAGGGGGAGCAGCCAAATCGATGGGGGATTGGAAGCCCGCACTCAACAGGGGCCGCGCGGAATCTGAACCCGGCTGGATCTGACCTGCCAGATAGCCCGAGGCCACGATCAGCAGTTGCAATGCTTTTCGAGGGCACATTGGGTCAAGAATGCGGGAGCAGGGAAAAAAAGTCACCACCTAAACAGGTGGGATTGACTGAGGCCGGACTACCCTACCGGCGTTGGGCCGAGCGCTTCAGGCTCCGCCGACGACGGTGAGGAGAAAGGCGTAGTCGAGGGCGGTTTCCCTGATTCGCTCGTAGCGGCCGGAGGCTCCTCCGTGGCCGGCGTCCATGTTGGTTTTCAGCAGGAGCAGATTGTGGTCCGTCTTGAGCGCGCGGAGTTTCGCCACCCATTTGGCCGGCTCCCAATAAGAGACGCGCGGGTCGTTGAGACCGGCGGTGACCAGCATGTTTGGATACGCCTGCCTCGACACGTTGTCGTACGGGGAGTAACTACGGATGTATTCCCAGAAATCCCGCTGGTTCGAATTCCCCCACTCGTCGTACTCGATGACGGTGAGGGGAAGGGAGGGGTCGGTTGCCGTGTTGAGGACATCGACGAAGGGGACTTTGGCGATGACGGCGCGAAACAGTTCCGGCTTGCGGTTAATGACAACGCCCATGAGCATTCCTCCGGCGCTGCCTCCCGTGATGGCGAGTTTCCGGGGCGAGGCGTATTTCGCGGCGATGAGGAATTCGGCGGCGGCGATAAAATCGTCGAACGTGTTCCATTTTTTCAGGAGTTTTCCGTCATCGTGCCATCGCTTTCCGAGATCCTCGCCGCCGCGGATGTGGGCGATGGCGTAGATGTAGCCTCGGTCGAGCAAGCTCAGCCGGCTGGAGGAGAAAGCGGGGTCGATGCTGATGCCGTAGGAGCCGTAGCCGTAGAGCAGCGTGGGATTTCCGTCATCTCTTCGCAGATCCTTGCGGTAAACCATCGAGACGGGCACCTTCACGCCGTCAGGGGAGGGCGCAAAGACACGCACGGTCTCATACAAGGAAGGGTTGTAGCCGCCGCGCACGGGTTCCTGTTTCACCAGCGTCCGCTCGCGTGTATCCATGTGATAGTCGTAGGCGGTCATGGGGGTAACGAGCGAGGTGTAATGAAAGCGCAGCGTGCTGGTTTCGTACTCCGGGTTTTCGCCTGGCGAGAGGGTGTAGACGGTCTCCGGCATCTGGACGAAGTGCGTGTCACCGTCCAGGTTTTCGATCCGCAGGCGGCGGAGTCCGTTCTCGCGCTCAGTAATCACCAGGTGGCGTTCGAAGGCATCGACCGACTCGACCAAGACGTCCTCGCGATGGGCGATTTTTTCCTTCCAGTTTTCCGGAAGGGGATCGGATATGGGAGCCGTCAGAACGCGGAAGTTTCTGCCGCCTTCGGTGGTGCGGACGAGGAAATTGTCTCCCTGGTGCGCGATATCGTATTCGATATTGTGGCGGCGCGCGGCGAACAGGCGTGGCTCGAGGCCGGCGCCGGCGGCTTCGGCGTACCAGACCTCGCTCGTGCCGGCGCTGTCGAGATCGAGGAACAGGAAACGTTTGCTGCGGCTTTTGTGGAGCGTGAGATGGAAGCGTTCGTCCGGTTCTTCATACAACAGTCTGCCGGACTGAGCGGCTTCGCCCAACCGATGCAGCCACGCCTGGTATGGCCGTTTGGCCTCATCCAAGGTCACGTAGATCAGGTTGCGGCCGTCGTTCGTCCATTCAAGGCCGTAGTAGGTGTTTTCGAGCCGGTCGGGCAGCAATGCGCCGGTTTCCAAGTCCTTGACGCGGGTGACGTAGATTTCCTCTCCGCTCACGTCGAGGGAGTAGGCCAGCATCCGCTGATCGGGACTTACCCTGAAGTTGCCGAGGCGAAGATATTTTTCGTCCTTCGCCAGCTCATTGAGATCGAGGAGGATCTCTTCAGGCGCGTCCATGCTCCCTTTTCTGCGGCAGTAGAGGGGATAGGCTTTGCCATCCAGGGTGCGCGAGTAGTAGAGATATCCGCGCAGGGGAACCGGGGCCGAAGCATCGTTCTGTTCGACGCGTCCCAGGATCTCTTCGTAAAGCCGCGACCGCAGAGCTTCGGCGGGCTTCAGCATCGCTTCGGTGTAGGCGTTCTCCGCGTCGAGGTAGGCGCGGATGGCGGCCGGGTCCCCGCCCCGCAGCCAGAAGTAGTCATCCACGCGAGTCTGGCCGTGCTGGGTGATCTGTTTCGGCAGTCTCATTGCGCACGGTGGTTGAGGAAGTTTTTCCGTCAATCGGTTTCGTCCTTGCCGGCGTATAGTTCGCTCACGAGGTGGTGGAAATTCTCGACCACCCTGGCGCGGCGGACCTTCATGGTGGCGGTAAGTTCGCCATGTTCGATGGAAAAGGGTCTTTCGAGGATGCGGTATTTTCTCACCTGCTCGAAGGGGGCCAATTGACGGTTCGCCTTGGCGAGGGCGCGCTTCACCTCGGCCACGACGGGCGCGGCGGCGGCGAGTTCGCGCAGGGGGGCGTCCTTCCGCGCTTCCATTCCCTTGAGGGAACGGGCCGCCGCTTCATTCAATGTGAAGAGGGCGGAAACATACGGGCGGCGGTCTCCGAGCAGTATCATCTGCTCGAAAATCGGTTCCATCTTCAGCAGGTTTTCGATGCGGACGGGGTAGATATTCTTGCCGTTGGAGGAAACGATCATTTCCTTCTTGCGTCCCGTGATGTGGAAATAGCCATCCGCGTCCACCTCCGCCAGGTCGCCCGTGTGGAGCCAGCCGTCGCGCAAGACCTGGGCGGTGGCCTCCGGATCACGGAAGTAGCCCGAAAAAATCGTGGGTCCCCCGAGCAGCAGCTCTCCTTCGGCGCTGAGCTTCCACAGCACGCCGGGAAGCATCCTGCCGATGCTGCCGGCTTTGGCATTGCCATAGGGGTTGAGAGTAATGACACCGCCCTCCGTGAGGCCATAGCCTTCGAGGAGCGGCATGCCGATGGCCTCGTAGAAGTGCGCGAGATCCCTGCCGAGCGGCGCCGCGCCGGAGATTGGCAGGCGCATGCGCCCGCCGAATCGGGCGCGGAGCCTGGTGAAGACGGCGCGATCGGCCACTTTCAGGGCGGCGCTCATCCAGAAGGGAACGCTTCTGCCCTCGCTCCTGAGCCGGATGGCCTGCAGACTGAGCCCCAGCGCGCCCCAGAACAGCCGCTGCACGGGCGGACTTTTCTTTCTGATCTCGGTGCACACACTCGAATAGATGCGCTCCCAAACTCGCGGCGGCGCGAGGAAGAACGCCGGTCTGACGGACCGCATCTCGTGGGGCATTCTGTGCAGCCCTTCGGAGAACCAGACGGGGACGCCGGCGCGCACACCGAGAAACTCGATGGCGATTCGTTGCGCGATGTGCGCCGATGGAAGGAAGGCGAGGGTCGCGTCGCCAGGGCCGAGGTCCAGCACTTCCGGCCCCATGTCGACATTGGCGACCAGGGCGCGGTGAGTCACCAGGCCCATCTTGGGTTCGCCTGTCGCGCCGGAGGTGAGATAGAGGATAGCGTGATCCTCCGGATGGACGGCGGAATGAAGGCGCGCGAACAGGCCGGCGTCCTCTTCGATCGCTTTGCGTCCGAGCGCGCGCAACTCCTCGAGGTTGGGGACCCCTTCGGCCTCGCCCGTGAGCAGCACCCATTTCACGGCCAACTCGCGCGCGCCTGCCCCCATCAGCGCCTGGAGAGATTTTGGAGTGTCGGCGAAGACCAGCCGCGCGGCCGAGGCGCGCAGCGTCTTCACAAGCTCAGACGGGGGATAACTGGTGTAGACCGCCGATGAAATGCCGCCCATGGCCATGATGCCGAAATCGGCCAGGTAGAATTCGGCGCGCGTCTCCGAATGAAGGGCCACGACATCGCCCTTGCGGATGCCGAGGCTATGGAGGCCGGCGGCGATCTCTCTTGCCAGATCGCGGAAGCGGCGCCAGGTGTAGACCTCGTATTTGCGCTTTCCGTCTTCATGTACAGGCTGATGGAGCGCGGGCGAATCGCCGTACTTGCTCACGGCCTCCTCGAGGAGGGAAAACACTGTGCGGGCGATCATCGTGGAAATCGTAGCATGCCAAACCCGGACCGCTCATTTCACTGGCGGGGCTGTTGCGGTATACTCCGTCGCGCATGTGTTTTCCCAGTAATGAAACGGAAGGGGATAGTTGTCTGATGAGCGAACGGATACCGTACACGGCGACGGCGGCGGCGGCTCCCTATGAGGGCATAGCGGGATCCCTCCCCGTATCCGTGCTTCTGGATAATGTGCGCAGCCTCTACAATGTCGGTTCGTTTTTCCGGACGGCCGACGCGGTGCGGCTGGAGCGCCTATTTCTGTGCGGCATCACCGGGAGGCCACCGAAGAAGGCCATCACCAAGACAGCGCTGGGCTCCGAGGAGACCGTGCGGTGGGAGCATGGGGAGGCGTGCGAGCTTCTCGAATCGATGCGCGCGAGGGAGGTTGAGATCGCCGCCATCGAGACCAGCATTCCTGCCGTCGACCTGTTCGACTGGCGGCCGAGGTTTCCGGTGTGCGTGGTTTTCGGGCACGAAGTAGACGGCATCCGGTCCGAAGTGCTCGAGTTGTGCGATACGCACATCCGGATTCCGATGCTCGGGTCGAAACATTCGCTCAACGTAGCGACCGCGGGTGGAGTGGTGCTGTACGAACTTCTGCGCAAGTACAGGCGGATGTTGGAAAATGCAGGGATACGGCAATGACAAGCAAGCTTTTGCCTCTTTTTCTGCTCGCCGGCTGCCTCGCGGGGCTGCTCGCGCAGAGCGGCACCATGTTTCCTCCGGTGCGCGGAATGCACGAAATGGTGGCCGCCGCCAACAACTTCGAGGTGGAGGCGGGCTTTCGCATTCTTACGCAGGGAGGCAACGCCGTGGATGCGGGGGTGGCCTCGGTGCTGGCGGCGGCGGTGACGGAACTCGACCATTTCGGACTCGGCGGGGAGATGCCGCTTATCATCCAGCGGGTGGGGAAGCCGCCCCTCGTGATCAGCGGCGTAGGGACGGCTCCGGAGAGGGCCACCGTGGAGTACTACCGCGAGCGGCAACCCGAGCCCTGGGAGAGCGCGGGCTCGATGCCGCCCATTCCAAGCGACGGCATCAAAGCCGCGATTCTGCCGGGTGCGTTTGACGGGCTGATTCTGGCGCTACGCAAGTACGGGACCAAATCGTTTGCCGAAGTGGCCGCTCCCGCCATCGGGTACGCGGATGAGTTTCCCATTCCCGAGATTTACGCCAAGCTGATCCTGGGCACGCAGCGAATGCTGGCTTTGTGGCCGGTCTCGACGGCGTACTTCATGCCGGGAGGGCAGGTTCCGAGGCCCGGAGATGTATTCAAGCAACCCACGCTGGCGAGGACGCTTCGAGAGTTGGCGGCGGCGGAAAGAAAGACACGCGGCAGCCGCGATCGGAAACTGGCGGCGGTACGGGACCTTTTCTACAAGGGGGACATCGCGCGAAGGGTCGCCGAGTTTTCCGAAGCCAATGGGGGGTTGATTTCGCGCAAGGACCTGGCGGGATTCGCCGCCGGGGAGGATGAGCCGGTCTGCGGGACGTATCGCGAGTATACGGTGTGCAAGCCGGGATTCTGGACGCAGGGTCCGGTGATGATCGAGATTCTGAACATTCTCGAAGGTTACGATTTGAAGAAGATGGGCCATAATTCGCCGGCGTATCTGCACACGCTGGTGGAAGCGGCGAAGCTCGGTTTCGCGGATCGCGACCGCTACTACGGAGACCCGAAGTTCAGCAAGATTCCCTCGGAGATCCTGCTATCGAAGGAATACGCGGGGGAACGGAGGAAGCTGATCGACGCGGGCCGGGCGTCGATGGAACACCGGCCGGGAGATTTCGAGCCCCCGCTGCCGCCGCCTTCGACCGGCGGGACGGCCTCTCCCGCGCAGGATACGACCTGCGTGAACGTGGTGGACAGGAAGGGCAACGTCTTCTCCGCCACTCCCAGCGGGGCCTGGCTGCCGTCGGTAATCGCGGGCGATACCGGCATCCCGCTGAGCACGCGCCTGCAATCCTTTGTCATGACGCCGGGGCATGCCAACCAACTCGCGCCCGGCAAGCGGCCGCGCGTGACGCTGAGTCCCACCCTCGTATTGAAGGGCGGGAAGCCGTACATCGCGCTTTCCACTCCAGGCGGCGACAACCAGGATCAGGCTCTGCTGCAGGTGCTGTTGAATATGCTGGAGTTCGGGATGACGGCGCAGCAGGCCGCCGAATCGCCCCGTTTCCAGACGGAGCATTTTTATAGCTCGTTTGCGACGCACGATTTTGCTCCGGGGCGGTTGAACCTGGAGGGACGCATTCCGAGGGCGACGGCGGAAGCGCTGATGGCGATGGGACATCGCGTTCAGGTGACCGGAGACTGGAGCAACTCCTCGGCTCCGACGGTGATCAAGATGATGGAGAGCGGCGTTCTCGAGGGGGCGGCCGATCCGCGGCGGTCGCGGTTTGTCTTCGGACGGTAGGCCGCGGCGGTTCGAGGATCACATATCCGCCGCGCGGATTCACCCACACGGATTTGAACAGCGTCACCGGCAGCAGGCCATCTTCCTCGCGGTCTGAATCCGGCCGTGAGATGACGGGCACGTTCTTCAGGTGAAACTTCCCGAAAGCGAGGATGGGCAGAGTTGCCCGCATTGCGGGGGAGTCCCCGGCGGCTGCCGACAGAGTCACGCGGGCGGCGTTTGGAAGCGGGGGAGCATTCCGGAACAGAATCAGAGCGGGCGAGCCGGAGTCGATCACCAATCTCCAGGTTCCCAGGCGGACCACGGGCCGGCCGTTGGATGTTTCGAGGGGAAGGCGGATTCCGGCGGGCTCGGGATCGGCTTCGATGTGGAGCAGCATGCGGGTCAGATCGATGCCGTAGCGGAAGTGATGGAGGAAGTTCTGTCCGAGGATTCCATCGAAGCGGGGCACGCCGCGCAACACAACCTCGAGATCGAGGGCGGTTGCGCGGCCGGATGTAACATTTGTTACTCTTGCGGCGGGCGCCGGTAGTGAACCATTGACCGAGACGGTCTCCACGAGATAGGTTGGTCGAAGGCCCAGGCGGCGGGCGATTGACTCATGCAGAGCCGTCGACTGCGCGCCAGTATCGAGAAGGAAGCGAAATGGACCTTGCCCATTGACCCAGACGCCGTCCACCAGAAGATGGGCTCCGGCGCGCCGCAAGGGCACTGTCCTTTGTGCCGGCAGTTCCGGCCACAGCAGTACCCATATGAAAAGAAACAGTTGTCCCATGCCGGTATCCTCGGCGGTAAGTGTGCGGCAATCGCCTCATGATGGTCGTGAGGAAAGGCTGATGTTTTTCTGACGGCCATGGAACTCCAGCGGAATTTACAGTTCGATACGGTGACCATGGATTTCGAGAAGCTCGAGATCCGTAAAGACGGCGTGGCGCTGCAGGTAGAGCCGCGGTCCTTCCGGGTGCTGGCGTATCTGGCGCGAAACCCGGGGCGGGTCGTAACGAAAGAGGAATTGATTCAGGAGGTGTGGGGAGGGGCATCCGTTACGGACAATGCGTTGACACGGGTGGTTGCGCAGTTGCGGAAGGCGCTCGGCGACGACGCGCGGCAGGCGCGATACATCGAGACGGCTCCGACGGCCGGTTACAAGTTCATCGCCGAGGTGCGCGCTGTCGAGCCAGCGGCGACCGCGGCGCTTCCGGCGGGGCAGGCTCCTCGAAAGATCAACTGGCTGATTCCCATTGCGGCGCTCGGCGCCGTCGCGTTCTCCTACCTCTACCCGATGATTCGGGCATGGACGGGCAACGCGCCGGCGGCGCTGAAGCCGGTGCAGTTCACGACGTCGGCGGGGCTCGATGCGGGCGCGTCGTTCTCTCCGGATGGCAGCAGCATCGCCTACTCTTCCGACAAGAGCGGCCATTTCGAAATCTACGTGAGGCAGTTGACACCGGGCGGGCAGGAACTTGCCATCACGAACGACGGCAAGGAGAATCTCGAGCCGACGTGGTCGCCGGACGGATCGCGCATCGCCTATTACAGCAGAGCAGGGAGGGGGATCTACGCCGTCCCGGCGCTCGGCGGAACGCCGCGGCGGATCACCGGCTTCGGGGCACAGCCATCCTGGTCTGCGGACAGCACGAGGATCGTCTTCCGTTCCCAGGGCGTCCTCAGCATGGCGTGGCCCGAGATGGTTCCGAGCGTGGCTTCGAACTTGTGGACGGTTCCGGCCGGCGGCGGTGAGGCGGAGCCGTTGACGGAACTCCGGAATCCGCCCGGGCGGCACACCGAGCCTCATTACGGGCCCGATGGGAAGTATGTGAGCTTTCTCAGCAGCCAGCCGGGTAGAGGCAACATCCTGTGGGAGATGAACCTGCGGACCCGGCGGATGGTGAAACTGCTCGATGGCGGCCCGAATCCGGTGAGCTTTGTGTATGCTCCGGATGGGGTCACGATGCTGTTCGTGGGTGTTTCGGGTGTGGATTCGCTCGGCCTTTATCAACTGCCGCGCAACTCCGATTCGCGGCAGCCTTTGACCGCTCCACAGTTGATCACGAGCGCCGATTTCGTATACCCGCGTGATCTGGCGATATCGGCCAGGGGCGATCGGATCGCGTATACGGCATCGAATATGGTCAGTAACCTGTGGCAGGTGACGCAGGATGGGAAGACGCGGCAGGTCACCAACGAGAGCACCTACCGGGTGACGCAGCCGCAGTTTTCCCCGGACGGAAAACTCGCCTACCTGCTCCGAAAGCGGGGATTGCGGAGCGATATATGGATGAGCAACGCCGATGGCTCCAACGCTGTGCAGGTGACACGGAATCCGGGATGGGATTACATGATGTCGTGGACGGCGGACGGAAAGGGGCTTATCTACGGGGCGATGCGCGACGGCAAGCCCGGCGTGTGGCAATATTCGCTTGTCGACGGTTCGGAAAAGCAACTGACGGATCTGAACGAACTGTACTCGATGGCGCGTGTTTCTCCCGACGGGAAGGAGATTCTGTTCCACAGGGAAGATGGCGGGGTATTGAATGTATGGAAGATGGACACCGGGACGAAGCGCCGGACGCAGTTAACCTTCGGAAAGGAATCGATCGGATACGCCTGCTGGTCGCCGGACGGGAAACAGATCGCGGTGGAGATGCGGCAGGGAGACGACGACCAGGTAGGGATACTATCGAGCGAAGGCGGGCCGATCCGGCAATTGACCGACCGCCCCGGCAACGCGTGGACTTATGGGTGGTCGCCGGATGGCAAACGCCTTCCCCTCGCCGCGCTGTGGGATGGGGTCTGGAACATCTACACGCTGGATGTGGCAAGCGGGCGTTCCGTGAAGATGACGGACAACCGGCTGTTTCGCACGTTTGTCCGCTATCCGGTGTGGTCGCCGGAAGGCGGGCGGATAGTGTTCGAGCAGAACGAGACCAGGGGGAACATCTTTGTCGCGGACATTCCGCGATGAAAAAAAACGATTCGCGAATGGCTTTTGGGACGTCTGTAACGAGTAGTACAAAAAGCGGCGCGGATCAGGTCTATACTGATGTACAGGTGGAGGTAGTCCCCAATATGACGGTTTCCCGGCGTCCGGGCGGCATCGGCCGCGCGGCCCTAAGCTGGCTTCGGCCTGTTCTGGCGGCAGTTATTCTCGCGGCGGCGTCGAATGCGGCGGGTGTGAACTCGTCCGATGACATTCAGACGAGCCTCAAGACGTTCACCAAAGTGTTTGAAGTGGTGGAGGCGAACTACGCCGATGAGGTGAAACCGGAAAAAGTAATCTATGAGGGCGCCATTCCAGGCATGCTGCGGACGTTGGATCCGCACTCGAACTTCTTTGATCCGAAGGAACTCGAACGGTTTCGCGAGAACCAGCGCGGAAACTATTTCGGCGTCGGGATGCTGGTGGGCTACCGCAATGGTCATGTGACCGTGCAGTATCCGTTCGCGGGGTCGCCGGCGAAGAAGGCGGGTTTGCGGCCCGCCGATGAGATCTTCATGGTCAATGACAAGAAGACCGACCGGGCCTCGGTGGAGGACGTGGTCGCTTTGTTGAAAGGGCCTCGCGGCACGCCTGTCCAGATCGCGGTCCGGCGGGAGGGCCGGGATAAACTGGTGACGTTCCACCTGGTGCGCGACCAGGTGGAGCGGCCCTCGGTGCCGACGGCTGTCTGGATCCGGCCGGGCATCGCCTACGTACACATCGAATCGTTCAATGAGAACACCAGCCGGGAGTTCGAAGCCGAGTTGAAGAAACTGGGCGAGGACAAGATCGAGGGCCTGGTGCTCGATCTGCGCGACAATCCGGGCGGCATTCTGCAGGAGGCGGTGGCGGTGAGCGAGCGGTTTCTCGAACGCGGGCAAGCGATCGTCAGCCAGCGTGGCCGCATCTCGACCGAGCGCGCCTATACGGGACGGCGGGGCAATGCGGGCCGCAAGTACCCGATTGTCGTCATGGTAAGCCGCGGTTCGGCGTCGGCTGCCGAGATCGTCACCGGGGCGCTGCAGGATCACGACCGGGCTTGGGTTTTTGGGGAGAATACGTTCGGCAAGGGCCTGGTGCAGGCCCCTTATCCGCTTTCCGGTGATTGCTCGCTGCTGCTGACTATCGCACGGTTCTACACCCCGAGCGGCAGGCTCATCCAGCGGGATTATTCCCACGGGACGTTCTTTGAATACTACTACCAGAAGAATACGGCCACGCGGAACATGCGCGACCAGAAGGCCACCGACAGCGGCCGGGTTGTGTACGGGGGCGGCGGCATCTCGCCGGATGAGAAGTACGAAACCCCGAAACTCGACCGGGCGCAGATTCAACTGCTCGGCCGGGGCGCATTCTTCTACTTCACGGCGAAATACTTCGGTCCGCGCGACGCCATCGTGCCGGATGGCTGGGACGTGGACGATGGGGTCATGAGCCAGTTCCAGGCGTTTCTCAAGGAAAAGAAGATTCCGGTGAGCGATGAGGAATTTGCGCGGGATAAGGAGTGGATTCGCCGGCAACTGAAACTCGAGATGCTGACCACGGCGGTAGGCAAGGAGCGATCGGATGAGGTTGCCGTGGTGAGCGACCCCGAGATTCTGAAGGCGGCCGACAGTCTTCCGAAGGCGCGCGCCCTGCTCGAAAAATCGCACCGCATGATCGCGGAGCGAAAGAAGCGGTAGAGCGGCGGACCTGCCTTAGAAATCCGGCGGCGCGGGGAACGGGCCGCGTTCCTCCTCGAGCCGTTCTCCCAGGCGGAGGACGGTTTCATCCTCGAATGGACGGCCCACGAGTTGGATTCCCACGGGAAGGCCGTCCGGCGTCGTGCCGAAGGGGAGCACGAGAGAAGGGAAGCCGAGCAGGTTCCAGATGGTGGAAAGGGCCATGGCCGCAAACAAGCCGATGGACTGCTCTCCGATGGAGAACCGGCGCTCGCGGTTGGGAAAGGCGGGAATGGATGCGGGGGGCATGAGAAGGACGGGGCAGCGCCGCATC
This sequence comes from Bryobacteraceae bacterium, assembly GCA_019187195.1. Lineage (GTDB taxonomy): Bacteria > Acidobacteriota > Terriglobia > Bryobacterales > Bryobacteraceae > CADEFT01. The sequence continues at coordinate 9,378 of JABAQT010000094.1, read as the reverse complement.
TGATCGAGGGCCAGCGCGCGGAGCCGTTCGCGCTCCGAGAACTGTTCCACTACTTTTCGCGCGTCGAGGGGTGGGGTGTCGCGCAGGTTTTCCGTGGCGGTCCAATGGGCTTCCGATTCGCGTCCCGCGAGGAAGTCCCGCGCGCCGTAAGAGCCGAGTTCGCCGAAGAAGAACGCCCATAGGTTCGGGGCGCGTTCGAGACCTTCGAGGGAGAACTCCTCGACTTCGCAGCCGCACTGTTCGAGGCCGCGCGCGGCGCGATCGAGGGCGCTGGAGATGGCCGGATCAACAGGGGTCTGATAGAACCGGCGCAGCAGGCCGACGCGCGGGTGCGAGGGTGCGGCCGATCCCGGTACGGAGAGCGAATCACGGTCATCCAGCCCTTGCAAGGCCTTGAACAGAAGGCGGACGTCCGCCACCGTGCGCGCCATCGGGCCGGGAGCGGACATGAGGCCCGAGGGGGGCAGGGAGGGCGGGAATTGTCCGCCTCCGCCGATTATCCGGTGCGTCGGCTTGAATCCGGCGATGCCGCAGAAGTGAGCGGGAATGCGGATGGAGCCGCCGCCGTCGCTCGCGAGGCCGCCCGGCGAGCACCGCGCGGCGATGGCGGCGGCTTCCCCGCCGCTCGACCCACCAGGAGTGCGAGCCGGATTCCACGGGTTCAGGGTGGGTCCGGTTACAAAGTTGTCGGTCTCGTAGCTCGACAGCAGTTCCGGCACGTTGGTCTTCCCAAGAATGATGGCTCCGGCCGCACTCAGGCGGGAGACGGCGTTGGCATCGCGGTCCGCGATGTGACCAAGCCGGAACCTGCTGCCGCTCAATGTCGGGAAGCCGCGGACATCGAAGCTATCCTTAACGGTGACGGGAACACCGTGCAGGGGGAGTAGGGGGGACTTTTCACAGGCGCGGGCTCGAGCGACTGCCTGTTCGGCCATCACGGCGGTGAAGGCATTGATGGCGGGATTGACGCGCTCGATGCGATCGAGGTGGGCTTTGACCAGATCGAGGGGACTGATGTCGCGGTTGCGGACGCGGGCGGCCATTTCGTGAAGCGTCCAGGTGTATGGCGGCACGCCGCGAATTGTAGCAAACAACTCAAGCCGGCCGGCGGGCGCCGGCAGAGGTTTGGGAATGATTGTGTGTTTCGCTCGAGCAATGGCGAGAGCTTTACGTCCCGCCTGTCTATTGAAATCCCCGCGTTTGCCGATTTGATGAGAAATTTCATTTATGACCCGGGTATTCCTTTGGGGGACACTGTCCCTGCTGACAGGTCTTTCCGTGAGTCCCCTGTTTGCGCAGAGTCGCAGCGCGATCGTTATTTCGCAGATTTACGGCGGCGGGGGCAATTCCGGCGCGAGCCTTCGCAATGATTTTGTCGAATTGTTCAACCGCGGGGCGGAAAGCGTCGATCTCACCGGATGGACAGTGCAATATGCTTCCGCGAGGGGTTCCAGTTGGGATCGCACGGCATTGTCAGGCGTCCTCGCTCCGGGCCAGTACTACCTGGTGCAGGAAGCGCGCGGCAGCGGCGGGACACAGGGGTTGCCGGCTCCGGACGCCAGCGGCTCCATCGCCTTGAGCGCCACTTCCGGCAAAGTTGCCCTGGTGAGCAGCGACCTCAGACTGACCGGATCCTCGCC
>JABAQT010000094.1:0-7638 GCA_019187195.1 Bryobacteraceae bacterium | reverse complement strand
GCAACGGACGACGTGGCGGTTGCGGGGGTTCAGTTTTTCGTCGACGGCGAGCCCGCCGGGGCCGAGGCGACAGCTATTCCCTATTCGCGGTCCTGGGATTCGACCACGGTGGCTGACGGCCCACACACGCTATCGGCCGCTGCGCGCGATGCGGCTGGAAACCGCGCGCTCTCGACAGCCGTGACAGTTGAGGTCCGCAATGAATCACCGAAGCCGCAGGGTTCGACGCCCACGATCACGAGCGCGGTCAACGGCGCGAGTTTCATGCCCGGACCGGTAGCGCCGGGCGAATTCGTAACGATCTTCGGCGCGGATCTGGGGCCGTTGGACCTAGTCCGCCAGGAGATTGGGGATGGACGAACATCGCTTGAAACCAGTTTGGCGGACACGCGGGTGCTCTTCGACGGCGCCGCCGCTCCGCTGTTCTTCACCACATCGACCGCCGTGTCCGCGTTTGTCCCCTACTCCCTCGCAGGCAGGGCTTCGACGGAGGTGGTAGTGGAGTATCAGGGCAGGCCCTCGAATCCGATCACGCTCGATGTGGCGGAAGCTTCACCCGGCATTTTCGCCGCCGACGCCTCCGGGCGAGGCCAGGCGTGGGCGCTCAATGAGGACTCTACCACCAATGGACCCGGCGCGGCCGCTTTGAAAGGTTCGCTCATCACGTTGTACGCCACCGGGGGAGGGGCGACCACTCCCGTGAGCGACGACGGTGTGATCACGACGGATACGCCGGGCGCGCTCAATCTGCCCATCACTGCCAGGATCGGAGATGCCGATGCGGAGGTGGTGAGCGCCGGTCCCGTCCCCGGCGGCGTCAGCGGCATGATTCAGGTGACCGCCCGGGTAGCGGTGGATCTCGAGACGGGGGGCTCCGTTCCGGTCGAACTGACTATCGGCGGCGTCACCAGCCAGCCGGGCGTGTTTGTCACCGTCGAAGGCGGGGATGAGAGCGAGTCTCCAACAGAATCGATGTTCAGGCATCTTCAGACGGATCCTGAGACTGCTCCCTTGGAGGAACTGGCTGACGATCGAATGGGTTTGCCGGCGGACTGGCTGGCCCTGGTGTCGTGGAACATTCAGGTAGGCGGCACGTCCCCCACGTCCGACACCCGTCCGCCGATGGTCAAGAGCGCCCTGAATGCCTTGTTTGGAGGCTCCTACCAGCTTCTCGCCGCACAGGAGGTTCCCGGCGTGGAATCCTCGGAATTCCTGCGGACTCTCCTGCCGGGTGGGGCGGCGATGTGGCAGGCCTCATTCTTCGACAGTACGGACAGGATGGACAATGGCTTCTACTACCAGGACGGCGTGAAGCTTCGGGATGCGACACCTCTTTTCGTGAGCGGCGAGCGCGACGAAGCCGGCCGATATGTCTCCGACACCAGTAAAGCGGCGCATCCCCCGCAAGCAGCGAATTTCGAAGCGGGCAATTTCGACTTCACGCTGATCAACGTTCACCTCACATTCGCGGACGGCGACACGGCAGCATCGGCGGCGGAGTTCCGTCACGTGCTCGATTACCTGGACTGGTATTTTCAGCAGCCCGGCCATGATCCGGATGTGATCGTCTGCGGTGACTTCAATACGCCCTCGGCGTTGAGCGGAGACACCGGGAGAGATGGGTTGACGCTCGATTCGCTTCTGAGCGCCGATCCGCGCTTCCAAACCGGGGAGCGGCGTTTCGTGGTGACGGTGCATGAGCCGACTTCCCGGCGGCCGGCAGCGAGCGGAGGGGAGCCGGCGAGCAACTATGACCATTGCGTCCTCTCGGCGGACACGATGGAAGAGTTCATCCAGGCGCGACGTGTGGATAAAGGCATACTCACCGATAACGCCGACGATCCGGAGCAGCGGCTGACTTCGGACCATTTTCCGATCGTGAGTTTCTTCCGGACGCAAGGGCCAGGGGTCATTCTCGACCACCGGCCCACCATCAGACCGGGCCGTGCGAACGTGTCGCCATGATGAGGGCGGCGGGTCCATCCGCCGTCTCCTTGCCGGGAGGCATCCGTATCACGGGGTTCCGGTGTGGGCGGAGAGGGCGATGAGCAGATTGCGGATATCGTTCACATCAACGGGTTTGCTGAGGTAGTCGTCCATTCCGGAAGCGAAGCACCGTTCGCGATCTCCGCTGGCTCCGTGGGCGGTCAGGGCCACTATCGGCGTTCGCCGCCTGCCAAGTTCCCTTCTCCGGATCTCGGTGGTGGCTTCGTAGCCGTCCATTTCCGGCATCTGGCAGTCCATGAAAATGGCGTCGTAGGGAAGCCTGTCGGCGAGTTGCACCGCTTCCTTTCCGTTGGCGGCCACGTCCACGCGGGCTCCGAAATTTTCGAGAATCGCCGCGCCCAGTTGTTGGTTCACCGCGTTGTCTTCCACCAGCAGAATCCTGCGGCCCCGGAAAACTTTCGCGTCATCAACTGGAAGCGGCGGCGGGGCGGAGGGGTCCTCGCCGGACTCGCCGGCCAGCGGCAGCGGGAGGACGAAATGGAACGTCGAACCCAGCCCAGGCTTGCTCAACACCCCGATGTTGCCGTTCATCAGATCCACGAGGCGCTTTGCCGAGGCCAGGCCGATACCCATGCCAGGATGTTTCCGCCGCGAGGAACCGTCCACCTGGCTGAATGCGGCAAACAGCCGCTTCAACTGATGGTCCTCGATGCCGCATCCGGTATCGCTCACCGAGATTCGCAGCAGCGTGGCATCCTCGGTCCGGCGTTCTTCGGCCACCGAGACCACCACGCGTCCGCGTTCGGTGAACTTCACGGCATTCCGCAGCAGGTGCAGCGCCACCTGGCGAATCCGGCCCGGATCGCCCACCACGCGGCGGGGAATGCCCGGGCCGTAGATCAATGAGATTTCAAGCCCCTTGGCCCTGGCCCTCGGCTGGAGCCAGTCGATCAGTTCGCGCAAGGAGCGCTCGAGGTGGAACGGACCGGCTTCCAACTCGAGTTTGCCGGCATCGAGTTTGGCGAGATCGAGCACGTCGTTGAACATTTCGAGCAGTTGGTCCGCGGATGCCCGGATGGCTTGCAGGTACTCCCGCTGGTCGTGGCGGAGCGGCGTATCGAGCAGCAGGCCGCTCAGGCCCATGATGGCGTTCATCGGAGTACGGATTTCATGGCTGATGTTCGCCAGGAACTCACTCTTCGCGATAGCGGCTGTCTCCGCCTCTTCGCGGGCCTGGCGGATCGCCTCTTCGGCGCGCCGGCGCTCGCTCACGTCCTTTACCACCAACTGCAAGGCGGGCTTCCCGAGGCGCCGCACCGGGATGGCGACCATCTCGACCCGCAGTTTGCGCCCGTCCAGCCGCGCGAGCGAGCTTTCCACGATCGATGTTTCGCGCGCCTGCAGTTCAGCGCCGCGCAGGCTCTCATCCACGGCGTCCATCGAGGAGAGATCGAGAAAATCGCGCAACCGCCGGCCGGCGTAATCGGTGTGCGAGGCGGCTCCGATGAGGCGGTCCCAGCCGGGGTTTCCCTGGACGAGGCGGCCCGCCTGGCAGAGCACCACGGGCGTCGGCGTCAAGTCCAGGAACCGGCGGTGGATCTGTTCGCTTTCCCGCAACGCGCGCTCGGATTGTTCGCGGTTCCGGATGTCCTTGCGGTAGGCATGAAAGAGCGCCACCGGCAGCACGCCGAGCATGCAGCAGGTGACAACAAGCAGTGTCTGGCGCTGGTTGCCATCGAGCAGCGATAGCGTGACGAAGATGGCCAGCAGCGCGAGCAGAGCCGTCAGCAGGGGCAGGATCCGCGAATGCATCAGCCACTTCATAAGGCGAACGCCGGGTAATCCCCTGATCGGTTGTTTTCCCGGGAAAGTTTACCGTAGTGATACAGTGTGGCTGATGCGTGGCAATCTATTGGTGTTTCTGGTCCTGCTCCCGTCCGTCTGCGGCGCCCAGGCGGTGACGCGCGCCGACGCGGTGGCGGCGATGAAGAAGGCCGCTGCCTTTTTTCATGACAAGGTGTCCACTCACGGCGGCTACCACTTCGCGTACACCGATGATTTGAGCTATGGACGCTCGGAGCATTCCGAGACGCCGAACCGGGTCGAGGTGCAGCGCGAGGGCACGCCGCGCGCCGGCATGGCCTTTCTCGAGGCCTACGACGCCACGGGGGACCGCTTCTTTCTCGATGCGGCGCGTTCGGTGGCACGAGCGCTGATGGCGGGACAACTCTGTTCGGGAGGCTGGGACTATTGGATCGAGTTCGACCCGGCGAAGCGCAAGCGGTTCCCATACAGGGCGGACAACAACTGCCATCCGGCGGAACTCGAGGGGCGTCCCGTCACGACGCTCGATGACAACGTGACGCAGGCTTGCGAGCGGCTGCTGATGCGTGTCGACAAGGCATTGGGGTTTTCAGACCGCGCCATTCACGAGGCATCGCTATACGCCCTCGAAAGCCTGATGAAGGCGCAGTATCCGATCGGGGCATGGCCGCAACGTTACAGCGAATTCCCCGATCCGGAGAAGTTTCCGGTGGCGCGGGCCGGTTATCCGGACGATTGGCCGCGCAAGTGGCCACATGCCAACTATCAGTCCTATTACACGTTCAACGACAACACCATCTCGGACGCGATCGATATGATGCTCGAGGCGGCGCGCGTATATGACGACCGGCGCTATCTGGATTCGGCGGAGAGGGGCGGCCAGTTCATCCTGCTGGCGCAGATGCCTGATCCGCAGCCGGCGTGGGCGCAGCAGTATGACGCGCGGATGCACCCGGCCTGGGCGCGGCAGTTCGAGCCGCCATCGGTGACCGGTGGCGAGTCGCAGGGGATCCTGCGTACGCTGCTGGTGCTCTACCGCGAGACGGGAAAGCGCAAGTATTTGGAGCCGGTGCCGCGCGCGCTCCGGTATCTGAAGGCTTCCGCGCTGCCGCCTGTGGATCACCCGGTCGAGGCGCGGTCGCGCATCCGCCCGGGACCGGTGCTGGCGCGATTCTACGAATTGAAGACGAACCGCCCGCTCTATATCACCAAGGGGACCATGATCCACGCCAAAGGAGTGCCCACGGTGGCGCGGCCGGATGGCTACGAATTGAGTTACAGTGACGCCTCGGTCATCACTCACTACGGGGTGCTGGTCAGCGGCGCGGCGCTTGCCTCCATCGAGGATGAGTATAAGAGTCTGATGGCGGCCGATGCCGCCTCGATCCGCAGGCCGGAGAAACTGCATGGCCTCTCGCCGTGGAGCGGGGAGTCCGGGGGTGGAGTGAGCGACGTGGGGGCTTTGATCCGGTCGATGGATGCGCGTGGGGCATGGACAGAGGAGGGTGTCATCGGGAAGGCCGACCGGGTGATCTCGGTGTTCGCCGCGCGCCCCATGGTGCTGATGATCAACGGGAAGCCGACGCCCATCCGGGAGAATGACACTATCGAACTGTTCCAGGGCGCGCAGCCTCCGCGCGTGCGCATCATTCGCACGGTCACATTCGCGCGGAATCTGGAGGCGCTGGCGGCCTATGCCGCTTCGCTGGGCAAATAGAGCCAGCGTGATGCGCCGGCGTTAACGAGGTAACCTGGAAGGTTATGGGTCATCCTCCGAACGTGGCAATGCCGAAGGCCCCCGTGCCGGGCGTGAAGTACCTGATCACAGTGGGATCGGGGAAGGGGGGCGTGGGAAAGACCACTGTCGCGGTCAATCTGGCGCTGGCGCTGAACGCGATGGGGAATCGCGTGGGGCTTCTCGACGCCGATGTCTACGGGCCGAACGTTCCGCGCATGATGGGGGTCAACGAACCGCCGCGCGCCAACGGCGAACGGATTCGTCCCATCGAAAAGCACGGCCTCAAGCTGATGTCGATGGGCTTTCTGAACCCGGGCGATAAACCGGTGATCTGGCGCGGCCCCATGCTGCACAGCGTGATGAATCAGTTCATCAACAATGTCGAATGGGGGATCCTGGACTACCTGATTGTGGATCTTCCTCCGGGCACGGGGGACGTGGCGCTGTCGCTTGCGCAGAGCACGGCCATCACCGGCGCCATCGTGGTGACCACGCCGTCGGAAGTGGCGCTCGAGGACGCGCGCAAGGCGGTGATGATGTTCCGGCAATTGAAGGTGGAACTGCTGGGGATGGTGGAGAACATGAGCTACCTGATTGCTCCGCGATCCGGGGAGCGCATCGATGTGTTCGGCGAAGGCGGAGGCCGCAACACGGCCGCGCAGATGCAGATTCCGCTGTTGGGAGAGATTCCCATCGCGCCGGAGGTTCGCGCGGGGGGCGATGCCGGAAAACCGGTGGCGCTTCTGGGAAAGGAAGCACCGTCCGCCGCGCCGTTTTTTGAACTGGCGGGGCAGGTCATTGAGCGCACGATGGCGGCAGCGGCCCACGCCGGGCCGACTATCGCCGTCGAAGACTGACGCGGCAAGCTTCGGGCTACCCCGGATACTGGGGGTAGAAGGGACGCAGCGGCGAAGACGGAATGCGGAATTCCCGGACGGCGTCACGGTTCACATCGAGTCCCAGGCCGGGGCTTTGAGGAACATCGATATAGCCGTCGCGAATGGTGAACAGCGACTTGCTGTTCAGCACCTTGAGCGCCGGGCTCCACTGCTCCTCGGGCAGGAACGGCGGGGTTACGATGGCCAGTTCCTGCCAGGGAACGCCGATTGCGGCGCCCGCCTGAAGCCAACCCGCGACGCGCAGGCCCATGGCGCCGTGCATGATGATCGGCCGGTGGAAGGATTCGGCGAGCGCAGCGATCTTCCGGGTCATCGACAAACCGCCGCAAAGGATGGGATCCGGTTGCAGGATGTCGTATGATTGCTGGACGCAGCATTCGCGGAATGCGTCAAGACCCTGGAAACGCTCGCCGCCGGTGATGGCGATGTCGACTTCCCGAGCCAGACGAGCGGGTGAAAAGAAATCGTCGCGGTCGAAGGGCTCCTCGAGCCACGCTACATTATGTTTTTCGAGGGCGCGGGCGACGGCGAGCGCGGTGGGATAGGACCACAGGCCGTTGAGGCCGGCGGTCCGGTCCACCATGATCGAGAAATCCGGGCCTACGGCGGCGCGTATTTCGCCGCAGGCATCAGCGTCGTGAAGGGGATTCGGACGCCAGGCCCGGATCTTGAGGCCGGAGTAGCCGGCTTTCCTGATCCGCAGGGCCATGTCCGCCTGCTGTTGAAAGGTGACGTGGGATTGATCGGCTTTACCCTTCCAGACGCACGTCAGATAGACACGGAGGCGCGGCGGGCCGCCGCCGAAGAGGTGGTGGACGGGCTCGCCGGCGATTTTTCCGATGGCGTCCCAGATGGCGTGCTCGACACCGGCCCACTGGGCGAGCCCGGCCTTCAGGTGGCGGCCGAGGTCGAACAAGTCCTGGCCCACGAGGGCGCGGCGGATGCGGTCGAGGGCGCGGAAATCGGCTCCGCGATCGAAGCAGTAGCCCCGGACTCCGGTATCGGTTTCCACTTCATAGAAGGTGTAGCGGGCGTACTTGCCTGCTTCCAACTCTTCGCGCGGAGTAGGGATTTCTATCGGGAAGATGTCAATGTTCCTGATCCTTGCCTGGCTGGCGGCGGCTGCCGCGGATAGAGCGGTGAGGAACGTTCTTCTGGAGGGCAGGCCGGGCATGGGTGGCTCCGTATCAGAAGACATATTTTACGCCGAACTGCATCTCGCGCATCGTA
>JABAQT010000107.1:24965-26411 GCA_019187195.1 Bryobacteraceae bacterium | reverse complement strand
GCGAGCTTCAGGATTCAGAGAAGCTTCGAAATTCCCGGCGTGAAGCATACGGGATAACTGCCATCGGGGCCCGGCCGGACCGGGGGTTCCATGTCCGCGCGAACGTCCCCGGGCAGCGGGAGATGGGCGTAGTTCGAGTTCGAGATCCGATCCCAGGTGATCTCCCCGCCGGTGTAACAGCTAAACTGACCCATCAGTGTGATGAGGGTGCTACGGATCATATATTCGCCGTTATTCAGCGGATTGCCGGAGCGGATGGCGGAGAACAAGGCGGCGTGTTCGAGATCGTAGGCATTGTTCTTCGATACGGGGCCGGCGCTTTTCCAGTTGGTTTCGCCGGTGATGGTGAGTTTCAGCAGGTCGCAACGGCCTTTCGTGCCGAGTATCAGGCTCGAGTTCTCGTTGTAGCAGTTGTCGATCGTGCGGCAGTAGGCGTAGACTCTGACGCCGCCGGGGAAGTCGTAGACGACGGCGTGATGATCGAAGACGTCGCCGTAGATGCCGCCCTTGAGGGTAGAGCGTCCGCCCATGCCGTAGGCCCGGATGGGGGCCGCGTCGCGCAGCGCCCAACTCGATCGGTCGAGATTATGGATGAGGGTCTGCGGCACGTCGTCTCCACAGAGCCAGTGGAAGTGGTACTGGTTGCTTGCCTGATACTCGACTTCGGTGAGGCCGGGAGCGCGCTGGTACATCACATAGGGGGGACGGAGCCAGGTTTCCTGAATCGCCACGATGCGGCCGATCGCGCCGTCGTGAACGCGCTGCATCGTCTCCCGATAGCCGGGGTGGTAGCGGCTCTGGAGACCGCTGACGACCGAAAGGCGCCTGGCGGTGGCCATGTCGATGGCCGAGCGCAGCATCCGGATGCCGTAGGGGTCGATGGCGTGAGGCTTTTCGAGAAAGACGTGCTTGCCCGCCTCGATCGCCGCTTTGGCATGGAGGGGGTGGAACTTGGCGGCGTTGGCGATGATGACCGCATCCGAACTCTCAATGACATGCTTGTAGGCGTCGAAGCCCTTAAAACAGTGACCGTCGTCAACGGCCATCTGTTCGGGATATCTGAGTTTCAGGGCGGCGCGTTTTTCCTGGACGCGGTCGAGGCGGATGTCGCCCATCGCGACGATGCGGATATCCTTGCCGGCATTCATCGCGTTCATGGCGGCGGCCTCGCCCCGGCCTCCGCAGCCGATGACGCCGACCTTGATGATGCCGCTGCCGGCGGCATAGCCGGCGAGCGCGGTGGTGGAGACCGCGCCGGCGGCCGCCTTCAGAAAGCCGCGCCGGGGCGCGGCCGTGGAATCGCTTGTGATGTCTTTCATGCTCATGGAATCCTCGGAACGGATGCGCGGACTTCGCTCAACAGCCGGCGCGCCCAGTCCAGACTACGCTCGATCAACGGTCCACCCTGTCCTTCGCATTCGAGGCTGAGGACGCCGTCATAGCCGG
>JABAQT010000107.1:0-24865 GCA_019187195.1 Bryobacteraceae bacterium | reverse complement strand
TCGCATTCGAGGCTGAGGACGCCGTCATAGCCGGCGGCCGCGAGCATCCCGGCGCACGTCCGGATGTTGTCCGCATTCACGCCTTCGCCGATGGCGCACTGGCTCACGGCGATTCCCGTGAGATCGCCGCGCGAGGCGGCGGCGAGGCTTTCACTGACATCCTTGATGTGGACGTGGGAGACGCGCGTCTTGAATTTTTCGAGAAAGGCGACGGGATCCTGCCCGGCGATGAAGGTGTTGCCGGTATCCATATTCATGCGCAGGAAGGGTGAATCCACGAAACTCAGCATCTCCTCCATGAACTCGGGTTTAGTTGTGAAGTAGCCGTGCGGCTCGATGTTAATGACGATCCGGTAGCGCTCGGCGGCGCTGACGATGCGCGAGTAGATGCGGCGCATGTGGTCGAGAGCTTCGCGTTCGCTCATGGACTCGGGTTGGAAGCGATCGTCGGTGGTGTCGATGCAGGGACACCCGGCGATGTGTGCCCAGCGCAGCGACCGCAGCACGTACTCGATGCCGAGCGAGGAGCCTTCGGGGCGGGAGAGAGGAAAGGCGGCATCGAGTTGGGAGAACTGAATGTCGAGGCTCTCCATTCTGCGGCGCAGCGCGAGCGGATCTTCCCAAAGCGCGATATGGGGCTGATAGCCGAGTCCGTGGATCCACGACACGCCGTCGATGACGCCGCACTCGATGAAATGAACGCCGTTGCCGTGGGCCCAGCGCAAGCACTGATCGAAGCTCCAGTAGGAGCTGTTGAAGGCGTCGGTATGAAAGCCGAGTTGCATAGAGGGTGTGGTTGCCAGCGGCCGGTCTGACCACGCGCCGCCGGTTCAGTTTCAACCTACTCTTGCGGCGCGGCCATGTCAACACAAGCAGCGGACATCGGGGTCCGGAAATTCGGCGCAGGGCCGCTTCGGGTGCTACGATATGGGCGAATGTTCCGGCGGAAGCGCCATTTGGCGTGTGACGGGTTAACGAGAGGTTCCTCATGCGATTCGCCCTGCTGATGATGATCTGCGCGGCTCTTGCCGGCGCCCAACAGGGGAAGGTCCGGGTTCTGATCCTTACCGGTGAATCGGACCTTGCTTATCACGACTGGCGGATATCGACGCCGTATCTCCGGCAGGCGCTGAACAATACGGGCCGCTTCGAAGCGAAGGTGATGGAGGAAGTGAGAGGGCTGAGCGCGGCGGGGCTGGCGGGGTATGACGCGCTGGTGCTCAACTACAACGGCCCAAGGTGGGGACCGCAGGCCGAGAGGGCAGTAGAGGAGTTCGTGCGATCGGGAAAGGGCCTGATTTCGTTCCATGGAGTGACATACGGCGAGTTCTACGGGCAGGAGTTCCATAAGCGCTGGTCGGCTTCGAGCAGCGGCGATAAGGGTTGGGCCGCTTACCCGGAACTGATCGGCGCGGCGTGGAAGCCCGAGAACATCGGGCACGGCGCGCGGCATGTTTTCCCGGTGAAGTGGACCGCCCGCGAACATCCTATCAGCCGGGGGCTCGAGGAGACGTTCTTGGCAAACGATGAGCTGTATCACAAGCTCGATCTGCTTCCGCGGACGAAAGTGCTGGCCACGGCCTACAGCGACCCGGAAACCGGCGGCACGGGGAGGGATGAACCGATCATCTGGACGGCGCCGTTCGGCGCGGGCCGCACGGTGCACCTGACGTTGGGGCACGATCTTTCGGCGATGGCGCAACCGGGATTCCTTGCGGCTTTCGCCAGGGGAACGGAGTGGGCCGCGACGGGGGCCGTGACGCTTCCGGCGTCGATAGCGAGCCGTCCACAACCGCGGCCTGATGCCGTGCACCTGCTGGTGGTAACCGGCGGCCACAGCTATCCGGCGGCGCTCTATACGCTGTTTGAAGGCTATGACGATATTGTCTGGACCCATGCCACCTCACAGGCGGAGGCCTTCCGGCCGGCGATGGGGGAGCGATTCGATGCCGTGCTGCTGCACGACATGGCGGAGACGCTCGGCGAAAAGGAAAGGACCAACCTGCGGGCGTTCGTGGAAGCAGGCAAGGGGATTGTCTCGACCCACCATGCGATCGTCGATTACACGTCCTGGCCGTGGTGGTACGAGGAGGTGACCGGGGGGAAGTTTTTCGTCAACGCGCTCGGTTCGCATCCGAAGTCGAGCTACCAGCACGATGTGGAGATGGTGGCCAAGCCGGTGAAGGGAATGGCGAACCATCCGGTGATTCGTGGTGTTGGACCGCTTCCGGTCACCGATGAGGCATACAAGGGCATGTGGCTCTCGCCGGCCATCAAAGCTTTGATGGAGGTGGATCATCCGCTCAACGACAAGCCGGTGGTCTACATTGGCCCGCATCCCACGGCGAGAGTGGTCTATATTCAGTTGGGGCATGACGAGAGCACGATGCGCCATCCGGGATATCGGAAGCTTGTGCGCAACGCGGTGCTGTGGGCAGCGGGCAGGATGAAGTAGCGGATGATCGGCCCTGTCACCCGGCGCGTTCGTGTGGAATAATGATCGCCATATGAAGATTTCCCGCAGATCCCTGCTTGCGATGAGCGGCGCGGCGATGGCTGGGCAGCCGGTGAAACTGAGCGCGTCCGTCGCCGATTCGTTCACCGATGGCTTCAAGCTCGGCGTTGCCAGCTACTCATTCCGGGAGTTCAGCCGGTCGCTGGCCATCAAGATGACCAGGCAGATCGGGACTCCGTATATCAACATCAAGGAGTATCATCTCTCCTATCGCAGCACGCCCGAGGAGATCGCCAAGGCGCGGAGCGAGTTTCAGAAGGCCGGCCTGATTATTCTCGGGGGCGGCAATATCAGCCTGGCGAAGAACGACGAGGGCGAACTGCGGCACTACTTCGACTACGCGAAGGCAGCGGGCATGCCGGTGATGGTGTGCGCGCCCACGAAGGAGACGCTGCCGAAGGTGGAGAAGCTCGCCATCGAATACAACATCCGGATGGCGATTCACAACCATGGCCCCGAGGATAAGCACTTCCCCACGCCGCAGAGCGTGCTCAAGGAGATCAGGAACATGCACCCCCTGATGGGCTTGTGCATCGACGCCGGCCACACGGCGCGCACGGGGGTGGATGTGGTGGAATCGATTGCCGAAGCCGGATCGCGCCTCCACGATATGCACATCAAGGACCTGCGCGACTTCAAGGAGAAAGGAAGCCAGTGCATTGTCGGCGACGGGATGATGCCCATTCCGGCGATTTTCAAGCAACTGAAGAAGATGAAATACACGGCGGGGGTGATGCTCGAGTACGAGATCGACGGCGATAACCCTCTGCCGGGGATGCAGCGCTCCTTCTCGTACATGCGTGGAGTGCTTGCGGGGATGAAGGCTTAGGATACTGTCTTGCGGGGTAAAAGACAGCGCCCGGCCGTCGTGTGGGCCGGGCGCTTCCTCCAAATAGACTGTGTGTGTAAACCTCGCGGTTCGACTTACGCGGATCGTTTGTCACGAACGAGGAACTTTTCCAGGGCTCCGGGATCCTGCAAAATGTCCTCTTCAATCTCGCGCAATTCACTTTCGATCAACGACCACTCGGTGTCAGCGCCGAGCGCCGGTGACCGCATCTCCTCCCGTTTCCGTTCGAGCGTGCCCAGAGTGGCGACGCTCTGTTCCAACCGCTCCTTGATGCTCCTCATGGCCGCCCTCCTTCCTTGTCCGGCCTCTCATTGAACTGCCCTATTTTGATCGGCCTTACACCTATAGATGCGGAAATGCGACAAAAAATTCCGTCAAAAATGATTGCGGTTTGTAAACCTGTCTTAAGCTGAACCGCTACTCTTGACTTTCGGCTGGCGAAGGTAATAGGTTTACGCTCTGGAGGAAATTTCATACCCATGAATCGCAGACAGTTGCTTCGGGCCACCCCCCTGGCCGGCATGCTCCTCGGCAGCCGGTGGATGCCGGATGCGTCGGCGGCTCCGCCGCTCGCTTTTGCGGGAGAAAAGAGCCGGCTGAAGATTACCGGGATCCGGCTGGTGCGGACGCGTCCGGCCCACCCGCTGCCCCAATACACGCCGTCGCCCGGGTCCTGGTCAACGCAGGGAGTGGAAGTGGCGAACCCGATGTCGATCTATCCGGAATATAAGGCGACACGGTCGCTGTTTTTTCCGGACCCTGGGAAACTCGGGGGATTCACCGTGGAGATTTCTACGGATAAAGGGATCAAGGGGTACGGCAACGGGGGGCCGGCGGGCGGCGAAGTCGTGACGGGGCACCTGACGAAGTTGATGATGGGCCGCGATCCATTCGATATTGAGCGCAATTGGGATATCTGCTGGCGTTCGACGATGAGCTACGGGCGCATGGGTGTGACGATGAACGCCATCAGCGGGGTGGATGTGGCGATGTGGGACATAATCGGGAAAGCGCTGGATATGCCTATCTACCGGCTGATCGGAGGGGAGGTAAAGGATCGTGTTCCGGCCTACTGCACTGGAAACGATATCGAGCAACATGTGGAATTCGGCTATAAGCGCCTGAAACTCGCCATCCCGCATGGTCCGGCGGATGGGCGCGAGGGCATGAGGAAGAACGTGGAACTGGTGAAGCGGGCGCGGACGGCGCTGGGGCCCGACGGGGACATCATGCTCGATTGCTGGATGGCGTGGACGGAGCGGTACACGATCGAGATGGCGGAGATGATGGAACCGTACCGCGTCTATTGGATGGAAGAGGTGTTGCAGCCTCATGACTACGCCGGATTCGGACGTTTGAACGCGGCGATCAAGTCGACGCGTATCGCCACCGGCGAGCACGAATACGGCCGCTACGGGTTCCGCTACCTGCTCGAGGCGAGGGGCGCTTCGATCTGGCAGCCCGACCTCAACTGGTGCGGCGGACTGACGGAGTTGCGGCGCATCGGCGCGATGGCGGCGGCCTACGACATCCCGGTGATTCCGCACGGGGGCGGGCTGAACGGGGCCATTCACTGGACCATCGCCAACGTGAACGCTCCCTGGGCGGAGTTGTTCATGCCCGCGCCTGGAGGGCCGAAAGAGGCGTACAAGATGTTCGAGGAGCAGTATGTAATTTCGCGTGGGCCGGAAGGGATCTACACGCGTCCCCACGAGCGGCCGGGCTGGGGCTGGGACATCGTGGTGAGTTAAGTCAGCGTGGCGGAAGCGCCGTTCGCTTCCGGTATCCGGGTATGTTCCGTTCCTCGGGAGCGTCCGGATGGGTGACCACGGCGTTGCGGACCGGGTTGACGGTCTTCAGATAGGCGAAGATGGCCTTCAGGTCGCTGTCGGAGACGCCGGAAAGACCGAGCCACGGCATGTTGGTGTTGTAGGGGTAGTCCACTTTCGGAGGCGTGCCGGCGGCGTATTCCCTGAACTGGGCGAACTGATCGAGGAACTCCTGCTCGGTCCAGCGGCCGATGCCCGTCTCCTGGTCGGGAGTGAGGTTGGCGCTGACGACACGCGCGTTGGCGGCAAGCTGAAACTCGTGGCCGCCGGAGAAATCGCGGCCCTCGACGGGCCGTCCTTTTTCGAAGGGAGAGTGGCAGAATCGGCATCCGGAGATCCGGGTGAGGTATTTTCCCCGGCTAACGGGATCGGATGGCGGAGAGGGCACGCTGTCGACGGGTTTGGGGAGGAAGCGCATGATCACGTTCATCGGGAAGCTGACTTTCGTAGACGGCAACTGGTGGCGGATGGCGGGGAGGGTCCTCAGGTAAGCGACGAGGGCCTGCACATCATCATCACTGAGGCTGCTGTATTCGGCGTAGGGCATTAGCGGGAAGAGCGGGCGGCCATCGTGGCCGATGCCTTCGCGCACGGCGCGGATGATCTGGCCATCGGTGAGAGAGCCGATGCCGGTTTCCGGATCGGGAGTGAGATTGGCCGCCACTACCGTGCCGGGAAGCCCCATGCCGGCGGGCATGACGCGTCCTTTCCCGGCTTCGCCGGGGATCACGGGGAAGCCGAATCGGGATTCGTCGATTCCGGAATGGCAATCGCCGCAATTGGCGACGTGCTCGTACAGATATTTACCGCGCGCCAGACGCGCCTCCGTGCGTTCTACTCTCACATCCGGGGCAGCGCGGTGGGAAGGAAGCAGGAAGGCGACATAAGCGGCTCCGGCGCCGAACAGGCACACGGCGGCAAGCAGGATTTTGCGGAGCATAGGATAAGTAGGATATCAGCTTGGCTTGCGGCCGCGCGGGTGGGGCTAGGCGGGGGAGACGGTCACCTTGCCCGCATTATCGCTGTAGTGTTCCAGCATGTCGAAGGCGCGCGAGATCTGGTCCATCGGGCGGCGGTGCGTGAGAACGGGGGAAAACTTCCCGCGCTGATCGCGCAGAAGGCGGATGGCGAGGTCCGTTTCATGGTTCGACCGGCGGACGGTGTACAGGATGAGTTCCTTGCGGCGCACATCGTGGAAGTCGAGGGGGATGGAGATCTCCGCGGGGATTCCCGTATAGACGACGCGGGCGGCGTTGCGGGTGACCTTGAGGCACTGGTTCATGGAGCCATCCTTGGCCGCGCAATCAATGGCCATGTCCACGCCGCGGTGTCCCGTATCATCGAGAATCTGTCTGACCACATCGACGGCTTTCGGGTCGATCACGGCATCGGCTCCCATGCCCAGAGCCATCTGACGGCGGTGGGCGACAGGTTCGACCACCCAGACGCGTCCGGCTCCGGAGATCTTCAGAACGGCCAGTGTCAACAGACCGATGGGGCCGGCTCCGAAGACGACCGCGGTCTCGCCCTGGCGCGGCGCGGCGAACTTCATCGAATGGAGGGCGATCGCCAGCGGTTCGGCGAGAGTGCCTTCCTCGAAGCTGAGACCCCGTGGGAGAGGGGCGAGATTGGCAGCCGGGAGGTTCAGGACCTGGCGGAAGAAACCGGGGTCGGCCGGCGTGCTGAGGAACCGCAGGTGAGCGCAGACGTTGTGATGGCCGGTGAGGCAATATTCGCAGTGATAGCAATAGAGGGCCGGTTCGAGCACGGCACGGTCTCCGGGGGACCACCCGGTGACGCCCGATCCCACCTGGCGCACCTCTCCCGCCGGTTCATGTCCCAGCACCATCGGGTAGACGCAGGGTGTATCGCCGATGCCGCCTTCAAAATAGTAGTGCAGATCGGAGCCGCAGATGCCGACGGACTTGACGGCCACCTGGATCTCGCCGGGCGCGGGATCGCACACGGGTTGTTCGAGAAGCCGGAACTGGCGAGTGCCGGCGAGTTCAGCAACTAACATTTTTATGTTCTTATTCTACTTCTTGAAGAGGCTGTCAAAAGCCGCCCTGGCATCGCTCGGCGAGCGGGGTTCATATACTTTGAGCGGAGTGAATCCACCACCGTTCGCCTGCGGGCCGGCGGCGTCGCGGGCGACGGTGACTCGAGGCGAGAACAGCTCGCACTCGTTGGGTTTATCCTTGTACGCGATGCGAGCCGGAACGGGCTTCAGACACTGGAAGCGCGTTGAAGGCTCGAAATGCGCGCACTGTTTGCAGCAATGCAGCGGGGAGTTGCACTTTGGGCAGTTCCCCTTGAAGTCCACATCGGTTGGCAGCGTGGTGGCGCAGTTCCAGCAGCGTGCCGCCGTTACGGCGTGCACCATGCGGGGCAACCGGGGACCGGTTACGTCAATGGGGGGACGAGGACCCTTTGGTTTCTGGTCGCGAACGGGATGTTCGCGTTCCGAGTCCTGGTAGCCGCGTTGACGATACTTGCGATCACTATCCATGGCCGTGTAGAGGCCTCCTTGGTTCGCAGTAAAGAAACAAAAGATCAACCTACGCGTTCCCAATTACACGTAGCGCGGAAACTGTATCTGACGTATTTCCCGGGACGAACCCACTCCGCCATGCCCGAGGAGCAAGCAGGCGTTATCGCCGAGGAAAACGTACAAACAGACGTTTCCTTTGGTTATTGCCGTCCGGTAGGAGACCAGTTTTTGGTAGGAGGTTGGGAATCTAGCGTCCGCGCCGCCGAGCTGGTCTATATAGGAAATAACGGAAGGCCGGGGAACTTGGTTCCAGGGAATCCGCAACCCCTGGTTCAGGACGACCTACTTCCTTATTACCACGGAAACAGGGAGGAAGCAAACTGTTTCGCGCGGCCTTCACCTAAACCAGTACGAAAATTGTGGCTTAGTACTTGTAGCGGGCAGGATTCAGTCCGCCCGGGAAAGCCGTCAACGGGAGCGGTAGATGGTCCAGACATCCAGAATATCCTTGCCCTGGAAGCGGATTGTGCGGTCATCGAGCACTTGAGCGCCGGCGCGCAGTTCGGCTCCGACGGGAAGCGAGTTACGGGTGGTGTACTCGATTTGCAGGGTGACGGGTCCGGAGACGGTGTAGGGCTTGATGGAACCGATCCTGGCGACACTGCGGCGGGCGGTTTCGCGGATCAGGTCGCGCGCGGCGGCCGCCGACAGGCTGATGCACGAGTAACGCCCCAAGCCCTCCTTGACGACGGCGAGCTCAGCATCGGGTACGATCTCATGCAACTCGGCGGCTGCCGCGCGATCTCCACTGAGCATGATGATGGGGGTTCCAAAATGGCCCGCCATGGCGGCGATGACATCGATCTCGCCCACCGGTTTGCCGTTGAGGAGCATGTTCTGGATGCCGAGCGAGCTATAACTATGCGCCATGATGCCGCCGCGGATGTTAGCCTTGCTGTGCTGGCCGATGTAGGCAACGGCGGAGAAGCGGCGGTCCATCAGCATCGAGGGTCCCGTCGCTCCCATCAGGAGTTTCGCCTTGGGATGGATGGTGAGGGTGGAGAGGGTCTGGCTGCCGTCGTGGCCGTCCCAGACGAGCACTTCATCCGCTCCGCCGGCGAGGAATCCATCGACGGCGGCGTTGATCTCACCGGTGAGCAACTGGCGCATCTCCTGGTCCTTGGGATCGGTTTGATCCTGGCGGCACACTCCGCCCACGCCCTCGGCGTCGGTGATCATGAAGATGGTCTTCTTCTGGGCGGGGAGCAGCCCGGCTAGAAGAAACAGGGAAAGAATGAGATGCATGGTTCTCTATTCCTATCCCACAAATGCCCACGGGAGCAACCTGATGGCTGACAATGAGAGTTCATGACTTCGACCGGAGCTAGCGGGCGCAAACGCGAGAGCACGGCGCGTCTCGCCTCGCTGGTGGCGGCGGGCATTCTGTTGAGCCGTATTATCGGCCTGATCCGGCTGCGCGTGTTCTCCCACTATTTCGGCCTTCGCTCGGATGCCGCCGACGCGTTCAACCAGGCCTTCCGCATTCCGAATTTTCTGCAGAACCTTTTCGGCGAAGGAGTGCTTTCAGCGTCTTTTATCCCGGTGTACGCGCGGCTGCTGGCGGAGGGTGACGAGCGGGAGGCGGGCAAGGTGGCGGGCGCGGCCATCTCGATGCTGCTGCTGGCTGTTTCGGTGATTTGCCTCATTGGCGTGCTGATCACGCCGTTGCTGATCGACCTGATCGCGCCGGGGTTTACGGGAGCGAAGCGCGAACTCACCATCCGTCTGGTACGCGTGCTGTTCCCTGGCGCGGGCATGCTTGTGCTCTCGGCATGGTGCCTGGGGATTCTCAATTCGCACCGCAAGCTGTTCTTGCCTTACGCGGCCCCAGTGGTGTGGAGCGGAACGATGATCGCGACGCTGCTGGTTTACGGTTCGCGTTCCACGCTCACGGATCTGGCGGTGACGCTGGCATGGGGTTCGGTGGCGGGCAGCGTGCTGCAGTTCGCCATCCAGGTTCCGGTGGTGTTGCGCCTGGCGAGGGGGCTGTACTTCCACCTGGACCGCAACTCCGCGCATGTACGGGAGGTGGTGAAGAACTTCGGACCGGTGTTCGTGAGCCGCGGGGTGGTGCAGATCAGCGCTTACGTGGACGCGCTGCTGGCGAGCCTGCTGCCCACCGGCGCCGTGACGGGACTCATGAACGCCCAGATCATTTATGTTCTGCCGGTGAGCCTGTTCGGAATGTCGGTATCGGCGGCGGAACTGCCGGTGATGTCGAGCGCGACGGGCACGGGCGAAGAGATCGCGGCGGCGTTGCGGGCGCGGCTCGAATCGGGACTGCGGCACATGGCTTTCTTCATAGTTCCTTCGGCGGCGGCGTTCCTGGCGTTTGGGGATCTGCTCGCGGGGGGACTTCTACAGACCGGGCGATTTACGCACCGCGATGCCGTCTATGTATGGGGCATTCTCGCGGGCTCGTCGCTCGGGCTGCTGGCATCGACCATGGGGCGGCTGTATTCCTCGGCGTACTACGCTTTGCGGGACACGCGGACACCGCTGCGGTTCGCGGTCATCAGAGTGGGACTGACGACGGTACTCGGCTACCTCTGCTCGATGCCGCTGCCGGTATGGCTGGGGATCGATCCGTTGTGGGGCGTGGCGGGGCTGACGGGTTCCGCCGGAGCAGCGGGCTGGATCGAGTTCGCCCTGCTAAGGCGCGAGATGCACCGGCGGGTCGGCGTTATCCCGTCCACTCTGCCTTTGGTGGCGAAACTGTGGCTGGTGGCGGCGGTTGCGGCAGCGGCGGGAACCGCTCTGCGGTTTGCCCCGTTGCCGGCATCCCCCATCGTGAGGGGGTTGGCGATTCTGATCCCCTACGGCGCGATCTATCTTGGGGTGAGCGCCACGTTCACCGAAGACGGGCGGCGGCTGCTTGGGAGATTCATGCGGGTGGGGCGTTAGGCGACGCGGCGAATCGATCCGCACTACACTGAAAGCAGCGTCGTGATGCCACAACTATCCACAGGAATTCGTATTCCCGATCTGGCGAAGTACAAGGCCGAGGGCCGCAAGATCACCATGCTGACCGCCTATGACGCGAGTATGGCGAAACTGCTCGACGAGGCGGGAATCGACGTTCTGCTCGTGGGCGATTCGCTCGGAATGGTGATCATGGGGCACGACACCACCATTCCCGTAACGCTGGAGGCCATTCTGCACCACTCACGGGCGGTGGCGAAGGGCGCCACGAGGGCGGTGATCGTGGCCGACATGCCGTTTCTCACCTACCAGGTCAGCGCGGAGGAGGCGCTGCGCAATGCGGGCCGGCTGATCCAGGAGGGAGGCGCGGCGGCGGTGAAGATTGAAGGCGGCATCGCGGCCGTGCCGGCCGTGCAACGTCTGGTGGCGGCGGGCATTCCGGTGATGGGACATGTTGGATTGACGCCGCAATTCGTTCACGGTCTGGGAGGATTCCGGGCGGTGGGGAAGACCGAGGATGAAGCGCAAGCGCTGATGAGAGACGCCAGGGCGCTCGAGGAAGCGGGGGCGTTCTCGCTGGTGCTCGAGTGCATTCCAAGCCGCGTGGCGGAGGCAATTACCCGGGAGTTGAGAATCCCTACGATCGGCATCGGATCCGGACCGGCCTGTGACGGACAGGTGCTGGTGAGTTACGACGCGCTGGGGCTGTACCCCGGCTTCACGCCGAAATTCGTGAAGCGGTACGCCGAGCTGGGAGTGGAACTGACGAGGGCGGCGAGAGGATATGCCGCCGATGTCCGGGCGGGCCGTTTTCCGGGGAAGACGGCTCCGGCCATGCCGGAGTTGGTGGCCACCGTGAGCGGAATGCGCGAGCTTACGGCGAAGGCGCGGCGCGAGGGGAGATCCGTCGGCTTGGTTCCCACCATGGGCGCGCTGCACGAAGGGCATGGCGCGTTGATGGACCGCGCGCGAGGCGAGACGGATTTTCTAGTGGTGAGCATCTTCGTCAATCCCACCCAGTTTGACCGTCAGGATGACTACCGCGCTTACACGATCAATCTCGACGCGGATATCGAGATGTGCCGCCGGCATGGGGTGGACGCCGTATTCGCGCCTTCGGCCGCCGAAATGTACAAACCGGGAGCACGAACTTACGTGGAAGCGCCGGGCGTGTCGGACCTGCTCTGCGGGCAGTTCCGTCCGGGGCACTTCCGCGGCGTGGCGACCGTGGTTGCCAAGTTGCTGAACATCGCCGCGCCGGACAGAGCTTACTTCGGGGAAAAGGACGCGCAGCAGTTGGCGGTCATCGAACAGATGGTTTCGGACTTGAATTTTCCGGTGAAGGTAGTGCCCGTGGCCACCGTGCGGGAGGCGGACGGACTGGCGCTCAGTTCACGCAACCGCCGGCTGTCGACGGAAGAACGGCGCATCGCTCCCGTGTTGTACCGGTCGCTCGAGGCGGGGCGCGAGCGCATCGCCGGCGGGGAGACACGGGCGGCAAAGGTGAAGGAGGCGGTTTTACGCCAACTGGCGGAGGCGCCCGCGGTTCGCGTCGAGTACATCGAGGTCGTGGACGCGGCGATGCAGCCCGTGGCGGAAATCACGGGCGCGGTGAGAATCGCGGCCGCGGTCTGGCTCGGCTCGACGCGCCTGATCGACAATGTGCCCTGCGAACCGGCGCTGGCGGCGCTGGCCGGTTCCGCGTCTCAGCCCCACCGCATGAGAGAGTAGCAGGGTCGCGTCATCGGGTCTTCGTAGTGATCGGGCGAGACGCGCATCGCGTATCCCAGCCGTCCGGTTCGCCCCGGGAGGAACTGGGCGGCGAAAACCCACTGCGGCGCAGCGGCGTCCGAGGATGGGGCCAGGGTCATCACCTGCGTGTCCTCGAGGTTTCCTTCGGCTCCGACACGGCCCACGAGGGCTTCGACTTTCACGTCCGAAGGGCGCAGCCCGGCGAGGTCGACCACGGCCTGCAGCGTGACAGGCTGGCCGCTGAGAACACGCGTATCGGCCCCGGAACCGGCGGAGATGATGCGCACCTTATCCCAAACGCGCTGCACTTCGGCGTTCCAGCGCACCTTGCGTCGGGCGGCGTCGAATTCATCCTTGCGGACATCCAGCCACCCCCGGTGGGAGGGTTCATACATCTGCCGGTCGTACTCCTGCACCATGCGCGCGCAGTTGAAGCGCGGGCTCAGATTCATGAGGCACAGCCTGACGCGGCGCATCCACTCCTCGGGATAGCCTTCGTCGCGGCGGTCATAGAACATCGGGACAATTTCCGTTTCGAGGAGGGAGTAGATGGCTCCGGCGTGCATCTCGTCCTGGTCATTTGAATACTCCTCGCGGTCGCCGATGGCCCAGCCGCCGGAGGCTTCGTAGCCCTCGTCGAACCAGCCGTCGAGGATGCTGAGGTTGAGAACGCCGTTGAGGCCGGCTTTCATGCCGCTGGTGCCGCAGGCTTCCTCGCCGCGGCGCGGGTTGTTGAGCCAGAGGTCGACGCCCTGCACCAGTTCGCGCGCTACCTCGATGCCGTAATCCTCGAGGAAAACGAGGCGTTTGGAAATCTCGGGGTCGCGCGTCAACTGAAAGATCTCACGGATGAGCACCTTGCCGCCGTGATCCTTCGGATGGGCTTTGCCGGCGAAGAGGATCTGGACCGGCATTTTCGGATTGGTGAGGATGCGCTTCAGCCGGGCGACGTCGCGGAAGAGCAGGGTAGCGCGCTTGTAGGTGGCAAAGCGGCGCGCGAATCCGATGGTCAGGATGTCGGGGTCGAGCAGTTCGTGCGTGCGCTTGATCTCCGCGGTGGATGCCTTGCGCGCAGTTGCCTGCGCCACCAGGCGCTCGCGGGCGAACTGCACGAGGAGGCGGCGGCGGCGGCGGCGGATCTCCCATAGTTCAGCGCTCGGAATCTCCTTGGCCAGATCCCATGTGCGGGGATCGGCGTAGCGCTCCCGCCAGTCGGGCTGCAGGTACTGGTCATACAGGTTGGCGAGTTCGCCGTTGAGCCACGTGGGAAGATGGACCCCGTTGGTGACGTGGCTGATGGGAACTTCCCAGGTAGGCAACTCGGGGAAGAGATCGGACCACATGTGCTGGGATACGGTCCGGTGCAGCGCGCTTACGGCGTTCCGGTAGCTGGAGGTTTTCAGGGCGCTGATGGCCATCGAGAACGGCTCGCCCGCATCGGCGACATTGCGCTTGCCGAGAGCGAGCAACTGATCGAAGCTGATTCCCGCCTCGTCGCAGTAGTCCTTGAAATACTGGTACATCAATCCGCTGTCGAAGAGGTCGATGCCGGCCGGCACGGGCGTATGCGTGGTAAACACGTTGTTGCGGCGGCTGGCGTCGAGCGCCTCCTCGAAGGAGAGGGAGTGTTCCCTCATCAGGAGCCGGGTGCGTTCGATGGCCAGAAACGCCGAATGCCCTTCATTCATATGGAAGACCGTGGGCTCGAGGCCCACCGCCTTCAACGCCCGAATGCCGCCGATGCCGAGTACGATCTCCTGCCGCATGCGGGTGTGTATGTCGCCTCCATACAACATGTCCGTGATGTCTTTGTTGCCGGCAAGTTCATTTTCGGGAATGTTGGTGTCGAGCAGGTAGAGCTTCACCCGCCCCACGTTCATGTGCCAGACCTTGATGTGCACCGGTCCCGAGGGTATACGGACGGTCACCTTGACTTCGCGGCCCTCCCTGTCGAGAGCCGGAATGACCGGCAGCGTGTAGAAGTCGTTGTCGGGGTTGCGCTCGGTCTGCCATCCATCCGGGTTGAGGCGCTGCTGAAGATATCCCCTCTGGTACAACAGCCCCACTCCGGCCAGGGGGATTTCCACGTCGCTTGCCGCCTTGAGGTGATCGCCCGAGAGGATGCCGAGGCCGCCCGAGTAGATGGGCATGCATTCGAGCAGCCCATACTCCATCGAGAAGTAGGCCACGAGCTTGTCGCTGGCCTTGAGGCGGCTCATGTAGTTGTCGTGCAACTCGCAGGCAATGCGGTAGACCGAGAGGTAGCGGGGATCGCGGGCCGCCCGTTCGAGAGTGCTTTGCGGGATATGGCCGAGCATGAGCACGGGGTTGTGCCCGCTCGAACGCCAGAGGACGCTATCGAGGCGCCGGAAGACGGCGCGAATGTTGTGATCCCAGCTCCAGATGAGGTTGGTGGCCAGCTCCGAAAGCCGGCTCAATGCGGGCGGGAGAGCGGGGAGAACAAGAAATTCCTTGGCTGGACGGATTTGGAACGGCATGCGAGTTTAGAAAATCCTACGATACCAGAGCGAGGCGGGGTATGTGCTCGCGGCGGTAAACAGTACCAAGAAGTATATATTAATCCTTCCTGTTTCGTCTACTTTCCCGTTTACTTCCTCCCGGAGAGGCATACAATGAAGACATGGTGCGTCCTGAAAGACGCGTTGTTCCAGCAGGTGGACTCGTTCGGTGTGAAGAGTGCGCGGCGCTGGCAATCGCGGCATGCACTGCAGCGGTTGACGGGCACCGTAAGATACCCGGCGCAAGCCACACCAAGAAGATCATCGTTAAGCCGTGTGCCGGAGAACGGCACGCACGGTTTGAAAGGGGAATATAGAAACGGGCTGGCGTAAGCCGGTACCGCGCTATTATCTACCAATGAAATTGAGCGCACAGGAAGAGTATGGACTCCGGTGCTTGCTTCACATGGCTCGATTGGAAGAAGGGCAGAGTCTGAGTATTCCGGAAATCAGCCGGGCGGAAGGACTGTCGGTGCCCAATGTAGCTAAGTTGATGCGGCTCCTCCGTTTAGGGGGACTGGTAGTTTCCGTTCGGGGACAATCGGGCGGCTACACGCTGGCGCGGCCCTCGGATGAAATCACGGTGGGCGCGGTGATGGAGGTGCTCGGCGGCAGGTTCTTCAGCGGCAAGTTCTGCGAGAGGCACTCGGGCCTGGAACGGCTTTGCACGCACACCTCCGACTGCGCGATCCGGGTGCTTTGGGTGACCATTCAGGAAGTACTCGATTCGGTATTGAAGAAGATCACGCTTCGGGATTTGCTATGCGGGGAAAGCGAGATGGCGCGGCTCATTGCGACCAATTCGAGTCCGCTGCTTCCCCTGCTGCGGGACCGCGTGATGAGTGAGAGCGGGCCGGTGGCCTGAGGGTTCATCAGCGAGACGTTTCCATTCCACGGCGAACCCGGGGTGTAATCCGTCCGGGCATGCCTGGCATCCTGCTATACTCCAAACCGGAAGCAATGTACGGGAAGGCGGTGAGAATCCGCCACTGCCCCGCAACTGTGAGCGGCACGTAGTGGGCGGTTCCGGCCACTGAGGATATCTCGGGAAGGCCGGGCCGGCAAGCCAGCCGATAGTCAGGAGACCGGTTGCTTCCGATGCGGGTTCGGCGCGTTCCGAGGGGGAACGTTCGCATGACGAGATCTATTTTCATTGGCGGAACCGGGTCGCACGCGGGAAAGAGTTGGATGGCAACCGCGGTGTGCCGCTGGCTGAAGCGGCGCGGAGTGCGAGTGGCTCCGTTCAAAGCTCAGAACATGTCGTTGAATTCGTACCCCTGCCGGGAGGGGGGTGAAATCGGGCGCGCGCAGGCGGTGCAGGCCGAGGCGTGCGGGCTCGAGCCGTCGGCGGACATGAATCCGATTCTGCTGAAGCCGAACGCGGATACGGCAAGCCAGGTGGTGGTGAACGGGAAGGTGTGGCGCGATCTCGCGGCGCGGGAATACTATGCGCACTTTCCATTTCTGCTCGAGCAGGCGCTCGAGGCGTTCCGGCGGTTGGAGGCGGAACACGAGGTGGTGGTGATGGAAGGAGCGGGAAGTGTCGCGGAGATCAATTTTCGCGATGTGGACCTGGTGAACCTGGGGCTGGCGCGGCGGGTGGGCGCCAAGGCGCTGCTGGTGGCGGATATCGACCGGGGAGGAGTGTTCGCGTCGGTGGTGGGCACATTCCAGGTACTCGAGCGGGAGGAGCGCGAGGTGTTGCGGGCCTTCGCGATCAACCGTTTCCGGGGGGACGCGGCGTTGTTTGACGGGGGAGTGCGGACTCTTGAGCAGCGGACGGGCCGCCGTTGCCTGGGGGTGTTTCCTTATCTGGATGGCGTGCGCATCGATGAAGAGGACAGCGTGGCGCTGGAGACGATGCCCGCTCCGGCCGGTTACGGAGGGGATGTGGCGATTGTGAAGTTTCCCCTGATGTCGAATTTCACGGATTTCCAACTGCTGCCCGGAGCGCGGTGGATCACTCGTCCGGCTCCGCGGCGGTTCCGGACGGTTATTCTTCCAGGATCGAAGAATACGCTTTCGGATCTTCGATGGATGCGGCTGCGCGGTCTTGACGGGTGGGTGATGGAGCAGCACGAGCAGGGGGCGCAAGTGGTCGGCATCTGCGGCGGATATCAGATGATGGGGGAGCGGGTAGCGGATGGCGCGCGGGAAGCAAAGGGGCTGGGGTTGCTGCCGGCGCGGACGGAGATGCTGCCGGTGAAGACGACGCGCGTGGTGAGGGCGCGGACGGCATCGGGGCATGACTTTCGGGCATATGAGATCCACATGGGGGTTACCGTTGTGGAGGGAGCGCATGAGCCCTTTGCCTATGTGGAGGGGGCCGGCGAGGGCATCCGCCACGGCCGTTGCGTGGGAACCTACCTTCACGGCGCGCTCGAGGATACGGTGGTGCTGGGGGAACTGGTGGGTGAGGCCGCTCCGCGCGCGGCGGACCGGGAGGCGTCCTACGACCGGCTGGCGGACTGGTTCGAGCATCACGCCGATACGGCGCTGTTCGAGGAGCTTTTTCTGTGAGGGTGGCGGCCGGGTTGCTGCTGGCGGCGAGTTTGTTCGCGCAACAGCGGATCATTTCGACCACGCCGAGCGTCACCGAGATTCTTTTCGCGCTCGGCTTGGGGCCGCGCGTCGTGGGGGTGACGACGTTCTGCCGTTATCCGGAAGAGGCGCGGCGTCTGCCCAAGATCGGAACGTTTCTTGACCCGAGCATGGAGACGATTCTCGGGCTGCGCCCGGACCTGGTGATCGTGCAGAAGAATCCGGTGCGGCTGACGGAACGGCTGCGGGCTGTCGGACTGCGCGTGATCGAGGTGGATCCGGAGTCGATGGAGGGAGTACACCAGACTATCGCCGAGATCGCGCGAACAGTGGGGATTGAGAAACAGGGCCGGGAGTTGAGCGCGCGCATCCGGAGCGGTATCGAGAAGGTGAAGCGCGTCACTGCCAAGCTGCCGAGGAGGCGGGTGGTTTTCTTTGTCGGGCGCACGCCGGGGACGCTCGACGGGCTGATTGCGGCGGCGAAGGGTTCCTACCTTACGGAGTTGCTGGCGGATGCCGGAGGGGAGAACATCTTCGAGGATTCGCCGGCGGCGTACCCGAAAGTCTCGCTCGAGGAACTGCTGGCGCGGGACCCGGAGGTCATCCTCGACATGGGGGATTCGACGCTCACGGGGGCGATCACGGAAGAGCACAAACGCGAAGTGATCCGGCTGTGGGACCGGTACCAGACGTTGAGCGCGGTGCGCAATCACCGCGTGTACCCGGTGGCGGATGACCGGTTCGTGATTCCGGGACCGCGAATGGTGGAGGCGTTGAGGATTTTCGCGAAGCTTCTTCATCCGGAGGCGCGGTGGTGACAGCGCTGCTTGAGTTTCGCGAGGCCGGTTTTGCCTACAACGGGACGCGGGTGCTGGAAGGCGCCACCGCGGCGCTCTCCCCGGGCGAACTGGTGGCCATAGTGGGACCCAACGGCGCGGGAAAATCGACGCTGCTCTCGGTGTGCGCCGGATTGCAGCCGTCCTATGAGGGCTCCTGTTTATATGCGGGCAGGGAGGTGCGGGATTGGAACCGCCGTGAGTTTGCCCGCGAGGTGGCTTTTGTGCCGCAATCGCTGCGGATGGAGTTTCCCTTCACCTGCGAACAGGTGGTGATGATGGGGCGGGCTCCTTTTGGGGATGGACTGTTCGAGAGCGAGGAGGACTTTCGCGAGGCCGAGAGGGCGATGGAGTTGACGGACTGCGCGGCGTTCCGCAACCGGGATTTTCGCGCCTTGAGCGGCGGGGAGCGGCAGCGCGTGGTGCTCGCTTCGGCGATCGCGCAACGTCCGCGCGTGCTGCTACTCGATGAGCCGACAACCTTTCTCGATCTCAAGCACCAGTTGCTGATCTACGGCCTGCTGCGCGATTTGCGCAAGCAGGGGTTGCTGGTGGTGACGGTGACGCACGATCTGAATCTCGCCCTCTCTTTCGCCGGCCGGGTATTGATGCTGCAGGGAGGGCGGCAGAGGGCCTGTGGCGCGGTGGAAGAAGTGCTGACGCCCGCGGCCATCCGCGATGTCTTCGAGGTGGAATGCGCCATGATTCCTCAACCGGGCGGCGGACAATGGATTGCTTATGCGCGGTAGGGCGCTGACGCCGGGGCGATTGGCGCGAATACTGGCTGTTTGCGCGGGCATTTGTCTGGCGGCGCTGGTGGTGGCTCCATGGATCGGCACGGCGCATGTGGATCCGCGAAAAGTGATGGCCGGCGCCGCTCCGGACGCGCAGATCTTTTTTCAGGCCCGGCTGACGCGCGTGCTGCTTTCGGTGCTGGCTGGCGGGGCGCTGGCGACGGCGGGGGTGATTTTTCAGGCTCTGCTCCGCGACTCGCTGGCCGATCCCTACACGCTTGGCATTTCGAGCGGCGCCTCGCTGGGGGCGGTGCTGGCGATCTGCTTCGGTTGGGGGGGAGGCGGGCGTCTGCCGGCGGTGTGGATCGCCGCATTGATGGGCGCTTTGGCGGCGCTGCTGATGGTCATCGGCCTCGCGTCGCACGGGCGGCGGGTATCGTCCTTCTCGTTGCTGATGAGCGGGGTGACGGTGAACACCATCGCCATCGCCGTGATCCTGTTGCTGCAGAGCGTGGCCACCTTCGGACAGTCGTTCGCCATCAACCGCTGGCTGATGGGAAGCATCGAGTCGGTGGAGTATTCGACCATTGCCGGGCTGGCGGTGGTTGTGCTGCCCGTCCTGGTCTACGCGTGGCGTGGAGCGCGGAGTTGGAACCTGATGGCGGCGGGCGAGGAGTGGGCCTCGACCAGGGGCGTGGCGGCGTCGCGGTTCATGTGGCGCGGCTTTCTCGCCGGGTCGCTGATTACCGGGACGGTGACGGTGATCACGGGGCCGGTCGGTTTTCTCGGGCTGATTGTGCCGCACGCGCTGCGGCTGTGGTTCGGCGCCGATCACCGCATCCTGCTGCCCGCGTCGTTTCTGCTGGGCGGGGCGTTCCTGGTCTGCTGCGACACGGTGGCGCGGACGGTGATGCCGCCCGTGGATGTGCCGGTGGGCGTGATCACGGCGATGCTCGGGGGGCCGTTTTTCCTGTGGCTGTTGCGCGCCCGGCAGAAGAGGTACTGGCTATGATTCTGGTGGGCGGGGGAAGCCGCAGCGGCAAGACCGGTTTCGCGCTCGCGGCGGCGCGCAAAAGGGGGACAAGACTGGCGTACGTTGCGGCCGCGGAGTTGCTGGACGATGAGATGAAGCAGCGCGCCGGGGCGCATCGCATGGAGCGCGGGACGGAATTCACCACCTTCGAGGAGCCGCTCGAGATTGGCGCGCTACTTTCACGGCGGGGAGCGGAATTTGACGCGATGGTGGTGGATTGCGTGACATTGTGGATCAGCAACCTGTTGCATGCGGGGCGCGAGGACCTGAAGGCCGAAGGTTCCGCGCTGGCCGGGGCGGCGCAGGCGTGCGCGGCGGAGGTGATCCTGGTGACGAACGAAGTAGGATGCGGCATCGTTCCGGAAAACGAACTCGCGAGGCGGTTCCGCGACGAGGCGGGTTGGATGAACCAGACGCTGGCCGCGCGCGCGGCGGAGGTGTACTGGATGGTCTTCGGCTGCGCGTTGAAGGTGAAGGGATGAGGCGGCTGCTGGGAGCGATTCAGTTTCTCACCATCATCCCCGTGCGCACGGCGGCGGCTCCTCCCGGAGAAGCGGCTCTGTTTTTCCCGCTGGTGGGCGCGGCGCTCGGATGGGTGGGCGGAAAGTGCTTTTCACTGCTCGAGCCGCGGTTGGGCGCGGCGCTGGCCGCCTTGCTGCTGTTGGGACTGTGGGCGCTGGTCACCGGCGGCTTGCATGAGGATGGCCTGGCGGATATCGCCGATGCTTTGCGCGCTCACCGTTCGCGATCGAAAATGATGGGGATTTTGAAGGACAGCCGGATAGGGGCTTTCGGCGCGCTGGCGCTGATCGTCATCCTGGCGGTGCGCTGGCAGGCGATTGTGCGGATGGGGCCGGAGCCGGCGGCCGAACTGGCGGCGTGCCTGGCATTGTCGCGCGCCGCGCTGGTGGCGCAGGCGTATGTATCGCGCCCGCTGGGCGATGGACTGGGAGCCGCGTTTGCCGCGCGCTTATCCACCCCAACCGCGATTGTGGCGCTGGCCGAGGGGGTGGGCGCCGCGTTTCTTCCCGGCGCGCGGCAAGGAGCGGCGCTGCTATCGGGAGCCGTGTTTCTCACATGGCTGCTCAATCGCTGGTTTGACGCCCGGCTCGGTGGAGTCAACGGGGATTGCTTAGGGGGAACGAGCCTGCTTGTTGAAACATTTTGTATGGTGATTGTTTCATGCCGCGACTGTTCCTTATAAGGCACGGAGAGCCGGAACTGAAGGGCACGCTGCTCGGACGCCGTGACCCGGGCTTGAGCGCGGAAGGCCGGATAGCGGCGGGCGCGGCGATGGCGGGAATCGACGCCGCCGTGGCATACGTCAGCCCCTTGCGGCGGGCACGGGAGACGGCGGCGTTCCTGCCGCCCGGGATTCGCCGCATCATCACGGGCGGGCTGATCGAGATCGGGCTTGGTGAATGGGAGGGTCTCGAGTGGCGCGAGGTCGAGGCCCGGTGGCCGGATGTGGCGCGGCGCAAACTGGAACGGTGGTTCGACGTGCCGGCTCCGGGCGGAGAGACGTGGCCGCGGGTGGTGGCGCGCGCCGCGCGGGTGATCGAGCGGATTCGCGCGGGTCCGTTTCCGGCCGCCGTCGTGGCGCATCTCGGCATCAATTCCGCGATCATCGCGCAGTTGACCGGAAGCGACCCGCGGATGTGCGTGCAAGGCTATTGCGAGATTCTCACCTATGACATCTGAAGACATACAAAGGCGGCTCGATTCATTGACGAAGCCGCGCGGCAGCCTGGGACGTTTGGAAGAGGCGTTGCTGCGCTACACGGAGATCCGCGGAGTGGCTCCGCCGCGGGAGTTGCGCGTGGCGGCGCTCATCTTCTGCGCCGATCATGGAGTGGTGGAAGAGGGCGTGAGCGCATGGCCGGCCGAGGTGACCCGGCAAATGGCGCTCAATTTCGTGAACGGCGGGGCGGCGATCAACGTGCTCTGCCGGCACTACGGCATTGTTCCGCGGATTGTGGACATGGGCATTCGGGGGGCCGCGGTGGCGGGTGTATTGGACCGCCGCATAGCGGAAGGGACGCGCAATTTCACGCGCCAGGCGGCGATGACCGCGGCCGAATGCCGCCGGGCGATTGAAGTGGGAAGGCGGTTGGCGCTCGAAGCGGCCCGGGAATTTGACGCCGTGCTCTGCGGGGAGATGGGGATTGGAAACACGACAGCGGCCACGGCATTGCTGTGCGCGTATGCGGGGCTGGACCCGGCGGAGGTTACCGGCTCGGGAGCCGGGTTGGATGAGGAAGGGGTGCGGCGCAAAGCCGGAGTGATTCGGAAGGCCCTGGCGCTTCATCCTTCCCGCGAGCGGATGGAGATTGCCGCCAATCTCGGAGGGTTCGAGATTCTGGCGATCGCGGGGGCGATCGAAGGCGCGGGAGAAGCAAGAGTTCCGGTGATTCTGGACGGTTTCATCAGCACGTCGGCGGCGCTGATAGTGAGTCCCGGGGCGCGCTGGCCGGTGTTGTATTCACATTGCTCGGCGGAGGCCGGGCACGGACGGATGCTCGATTTTCTCGGGGCGCGTCCACTGCTCAATCTGGATATGCGGCTGGGAGAGGGGACCGGCGCCGCGCTCGCGGTGGGGATTCTTCAGGCCGCATGCCGCCTGTATCACGAAATGGCGACATTCGAGCAGGCGAGTGTTTCGGAAAAGAAGTAGGCGGCACGTACACTGGAATCAATGCGCATCCGCTTCATCACGGCCACTCCCATGAACGCCGCCGAGGGCAGCGGTACGTATGTCGGCATCTCGACGTTGATGAATGCCCTGCGCCGCGCCGGCGCCGAGGTCAGCCTGACCACACCCTCGCTACACCTGCCGGTGTTTACGGCCGAGCGCCTGCTGTTCAACCGCCGCCTGCGGCCGTCTCGAGCCGATTTGACCGTCGGTTTCGACATGGACGGTTACGCTCTCGCGGGAACCGGCGGAGCACACATCGCTTCGATCAAGGGCGTCATCGCGGACGAGATGCGATTCGAGCGTGGACTGACGCGGCTGACGATGTCCATTCAGGCGCGATACGAACGGCGGCACGTTCGCTCGGCGGGCATGGTCCTGGCCACCAGCCGTTATTCGGCCGGAAAGATCGCGGATCTGTACGGCAAGCCGGAGCGGTTGGCCCTGACGCCGGAACTGATTGATCTGGATGTCTGGGAGAAGGCGATCGGGGCGGCTCCGGCGCGTCCGGCTTCGGGAGAGTTCACGGTGCTTTCGGTGGGCCGGTTCTTTCCCCGCAAGCGCACGAGCGTGTTGCTGGAAGCCGCCGCGGCGCTTCGCCACCGCCTTCCCGGATTGCGCGTGCGCCTGGTGGGTGATGGGCCGGAAGGCGTCCGGTTGCGGGCGTTGCACGAGCGCCTGGGACTGGGTGATCGCGCCGTTTTCCTGGGTCACCTCGGCCAGGCGGCGGTGGCGGCCGAGTACCGGAACTGCGATCTTTTTTGCCACCCCAGCGTCCAGGAGGGCTTCGGCATCGTGTTTCTGGAGGCCATGGCGGCCCGTAAGCCGATTGTCGCCGCCCGCGCCGCCGCCGCGCCGGAGGTGGTTCCCCACGCGCGGTTTGCCGAACCGGACTCGGCTGAATCACTCGCCGCCGCCATCGAAACTGTGGCCACCGACTCCGGACTCCGCGCGCGGATGGCCGCGCAGGGGGCGCAAATCGTGCGCCAGTATGAAGCGGCCGCTGTCGCCCGAACGTTTCTGGAACTTGCCCGGGAGGCCGTGTCGATCAGCACCCGCGGCCGGCGTCCTCGAATGGAAGAAGACGCGCTCAACCGCTTATCGTGACCAGGTCCG
This sequence comes from Bryobacteraceae bacterium, assembly GCA_019187195.1. GTDB lineage: Bacteria > Acidobacteriota > Terriglobia > Bryobacterales > Bryobacteraceae > CADEFT01. The sequence goes on along the minus strand of JABAQT010000107.1, from coordinate 975 downwards.
GCGCAAGCAGCACCTCTTCGTGAAAGCGGTCGCAGCCGATGCACAGATTCCGATAGACTCCCCCGGAAGGCAGCACGGCCTTCGATTTCTCGAGAAACGTCTCGACAGTCCATCCGTGCCGGATCCCCATGCGTTCCGGATGCCCCATGGAGATTGCTTCGTAAACCGGATTTCCTTCGAGGGACCGAAGGATATCTTCGAGCGGGCGCTCGAGCAGGTTCCCAACCGGCTTCTTTGTCTTCAGGCAGCACGGATAGACATTTCCATCGGGATCGACACTCACTTCGGAACCGCTGAAGCCTTGCGCAAGGAAGTTCAGCCCACCCGACCAGCGATTGCAGAAGTTCCCGGTGAGATCCGCCGTGGAGAGTCCGTTTCGCCAGGCGCGCCCGCGGGGCCAGAGCTTGCCGATCCATTGATCCGGTGTAGCTCCGAAGAAATGATAGTAGCGGTCCCGCGCGGGCCGTGGAGGTGACGTCCACGGCTTCATGCCCAGGGAATCAAAGATGGCTGTCAGCCTGGATTGAAGCGCATCACGCGCCGTTTGCTCCTCGAGGCCCTGGTGGTAGGCATCGAGGCCGGAAACCGAGATCGCCGACGTGTGACGCGCCAACAACTCGCGGACGACCGGTTCCGTGACCAGGTCGCCCGTGGTCTGAACGACAATTTCGACGCCGCCCTGATGGCGGTATTTTTCATGGAGTTGTTCGAGGGCCGGATAGAGCACCTCTTGCCGGACTCCCTCGATCAGGACCTCTCCGCCGGCGAGGATGATGCGGCCGCGCCGTTCGGGGAGATCCGGCTGTCCGAGGTCCCGATACATCATTCGCGCCGGCAGATTCGTGATGATGGACGGGATGGTCCGCCGCAGACTCCCGATGATCCTTTCCCGCTCCTCTCCGTGGTAGGGATGAAAGCGATCTTCGTAGCAGTGCGCGCATGTGCGGTGGCACAGCCAGCTAATGACGAAATAGA
>JABAQT010000101.1:18473-26722 GCA_019187195.1 Bryobacteraceae bacterium | reverse complement strand
GGATACTTCCGCCGTCTTGCGCCATTCGAGGAAGGCGGGGAAGTAGAGGATGGCGAAGAGGGCCTCGCCGGGTTGGGGGGGTAGGGGATAGTTCGCCAGCAGTTCGGCGGCCCGCTGTTTGTTGCCGGTGGCGAGGAGAGCCTGGCCGAGCAGCATCCTGGTTTCGTCGGCGGCCGGAGAGGTCTCCGCGTATGCGCTTTCGAGCAGTTTCGCGGCGGGGGCATAGTGTTTGCCGAGAATCAAGGCGTAGATGAGCACCTGACGGCGGACAGAGGCGGGGGCGGTAGGGAACGCGTGGTTCACGCGGGACCGCCACTCATCGGCGGAGGCAGGGGGTTGCGCGAGCAGCAGGACCAGACCGGCGGCCGAGCGGACCGCCGGGGTGGCGGCCCTTTTTTCCGCGCTTTCGGCAACCGGGAGCGCGATCGAAGCCTTTCCCTCCTCGACGAGGCAAAGGGCATGGAGGATGCCGGCGCGTGCGCCGGCGTCTCCGCCCGCGCCTGAGAGCGCGGACAACCGCTCGATCGCCTTGGCGCGGCGCGCGGTGAGGAACCACCAGTGTGCTTCACGCAGGGATGTGAGCGGATCCTTAAGGGCACGGCGGGTTTCGAGGTAACGGTGGAAGGTCCGGTCGGCTCCGGAGAGGTCACCGGCGAGGAAGCGGGCGAAGGCCGCCTTGGAGAACTCGAGCCCGCCGAGAAACAGGGGCTGCTTTTGCTGGGCTTCAAGGAAGGCTTTCTCCGCGGCGGCAAAGTTGCCGGCATACCATTCCATTTCGCCCGTGGTGTCCCAGGCGTTCGGATCGGAAGGGGCCAGGTTCCGGTACCGTTCGGCGCTCGCCCGGGCACCGGCGAAATCGCGGGCGTAGGCTTGCGCATAGGCGAGGAGGTTCCAGAAGGCAACCTCGCCCGGTTCGAGATCGACAGTCTTGCGAAACCATCTGACGGCATCGGGGTACCGGTGGTGGAGCACCTGAAATTCGCCCAAGGCACGGGTGATGCCGGCATCGGCGGGGGAGAATCGAGCGGAGGCATCGAGTCCTTCGAGGATGAGATTGGGGTCGCGGCGGACGGCTCCCAACTCGCGAGTCAGATCGGCCCAAGCCCTGGTGCCGGCGCGCCCGGAACGCGCGGTTTCGAGGATGGCGGCGGCAGATTGGGGATCACCGGCGGCGTTGGTCATCTGAGCGAGCAATGCGGCGGCGGGCGAGTAGCGCGGATCGGCTTTCAATGCCTTTGCAAGGAGATCGCGTTTGGCGCCTGGTTCGGACGCCAGCAGCGCGCGGCCGAAGGCCTCGATCGCGGACGGGTTTGCCACGCCGGAGGAAGGAGTTCCGGCGGACAGGCGGGCGCAAACGGCGTGGTAGAGGTCCGCCGCCCCGGCTCCCTCGACGTCGAATTGCAGCAGGTTTCGCGAGGTTGACAGGTCGCGCAAGGTCAGGTGAGCACGCAGACTCCCGGCGGAGGTTTCATAGTAGCCGGACAACACCTGACTGGCGCGCATGGGGAGGAGGTCGTGCTCCGCCGGCGCGGCCAGGAAGACCTGCCGCGGGCCGGGGAGCGTGTGAGCCGAAATCTCATACGGGGCCACGGGGCCGATCCAGTCGATGGTTTCGCGAGCGGACAGATTTTCCCACGGGACGACGGCGACGCGAACAACGGGTTGCGGCGAGGCGCGGTGACAGGCGGAAGAAACTATCGCGGCCACCAGCAAGAGGCAGGCGGGGACCCTCCTACAGAACACGCGCCTCCATCACGAGCAGTTGCTGAAATTCGGGGAGGGCGCGGAGAGGAGCGAACTCGGGCTCTTCGGCGAATCTGTTGCGGTCCTTGAAGCCCTCTTCAATTGCTTTTCGCATGTAGAGCAGGGCACGCTCCGCGTTTCCCGCCTTGGCGTAGGTCTTGGCGAGGTAGAAGTGAAACTTGGCGCGCTCCTGAACGCTTCTCTCCTGGAGCAGGACGCCGTTTGTACTTCGATGCTCGAAGACCTCGGGATCGAGTTCGAGAGCTTTCTGATAGGCGGCAAACGCATCTTCGTACTTCTTGCGGGCGAAATAGGCCGTGCCGAGGTTGCTGTAGATGGATGCGGAAGCAGGAGTGATCTTGAGGGCCTTCTTATAGTACTTGACTGCTTTGCGGTAACTCTTCTTAGCGTAGTAGATAGCTCCCAGGTTGTTGATCGCTTCGGAATAGGAGGGGTTCAGCTTGATGGAGCGCTCATACTGCTTCTTTGCCTTATCAAGGAGCAGCATCTGGTGGTAAGCGATGCCGATTTTATTTTCGAGAACGGCGGAATGGGGTGAACTTTCGCGATAAGCCTCGATGGCTTCACGGTACATTTTGCGCGCCATGAAGATATCGCCACGCATCTCCGAGGACAAGGGGACGGGGGCGGCAGGTTTGGGGGGAGTGGACAAGTTTTCCGGATGAGCAGCCGTCCGGAGCAATGGACTCTCAGCGGGTTGCGTACTCTGTGCGAACGCGGATCCAAGAACCAGAAACAGGCATGGAATTACCATAGCCGGCCTCCTTTACAGCCTTACGCTTATTTAAACATATCCCGGATCTTTCCGAAGAAGCCTTTGCGGCGAGGCTGCGGGGCGGGCGGTTGCTCCTTAGCCGCCGGCGGCTGCGCGGGAGCGGCCTGCGCGATACGGGGGAACCCGGCGTTCGCGCGTGGGGCGGAGGGTTCGGCGGGGGCAGGCGCCGGCTCGGGGCTTTCCCACCCCGCCACCTGCGTGGTGGCTCCATGGCCGCCATGGAGACGGCAGATCTCCTGAGGTTGCGAACCGGCGATGAAGACTTCGCCGCGGGTATTGGGACAGCCCGGGGCGGCCAACTCACCCGTAACCGGATCCACTTCGACGGTAACAATCCCGTCGGGGGCTACAAAACCGTGGACGGAAGCGTACTCGCGGTAGCGGTGGGCGCGCTTCATGAACTCGGCCCAGATGGGGAGCGCGGAGTAGGCTCCTTCGAGATCCAACTCTCTGTTGTCGTCGAATCCGACCCAGACCACGCAGATGAGCTTGCTGGTGAATCCGGCAAACCAGCCATCATGGGAGGTGCCGGTCTTGCCAGCGGCGGGAAGCACAAAGCCGCGCCCTCGAACGCCGGCTCCGGTGCCTGTCCGGAGGACCTCCTCCATGAGGTCCGTCACGAGGTAGGCAACGCGTGGGTCGAGCACCTGGCGCGAGACAGGCCGGGCGTCGAAGATGACGTCGCCACGCTCATCGCGGATGCTCTTCACATAGTATGGCTTTGCGTAGATGCCGTGGTTCGAGAAGATCGTATAAGCTCCGGCGATATCGAGGGGGGTGACCTCGTAGGCTCCGAGGGCAATGGCCGGCGTCGGCTGGATGGAGCCGAGCCCCGCGTTCCGGGCCAGCCGGGCAACGTTTTCGTAACCCGCCATTTCCGCCACTTTCACAGCGGGGATGTTCATGGATTTAGCCAGCGCCTGTCGCAGAGTAACCGACCCGTAGAAATCGCGGTAGTGGTTGTGAGGTTCGTAGGGCTTGCCGTCAAACCAGAAGGTGGTTGGCTCATCGAGGACGTGTGTCACGGCGGTGATGGGGGCTCCGGCGCCGCCGAGAGCGGTATTCAATGCCGCAGCATAAACGAAGGGCTTGAAGGAAGATCCGGGCTGGCGCCTGGCCAGGACGTGGTTCAACTGGCTGACGCCGTAGTTCCGCCCACCGACGAGGGCTTTGACTTCGCCGGTGCGCGCATCGAGGGCGGCCAGCGCGACCTGTGCGTCGGGCACCGTTGTGCCATAGCCTTTGAACCGCCGTTTCAGCCTTTCATCCACTTCCTTCATTCCGAGGCGGACGGCCTCGGCGGCCTCGCGCTGGAGGTTCATATCGAGGGTGCTGTAGACGCGGTAGGTATGAGCCTGAAAATCGTGGTCCTGAAAGCGATCCTGGAGGTCGTCGTTGACGATGTCGACGAAATAAGGCGCGTCTGTCGACTCCATGCCGCCCTTCGCCATTACGAGAGGCGCGGCCTCGGCGACGGCGTATTCGCGGTCATTGATATAACCGTTGTCGTGCATGAGGGACAGGATGACGTTTCGCCGCGCCACGGCGCGGTTCGGCCAGCGGTAGGGGTTGGTGAAGCTGGGCCGCTGAATGAGGCCGGCCAGAGTCGCGGCCTCGGCGACGGTCAACTGGCTGAGATCCTTGCCGAAGTAGGCGAGCGACGCTTCCCCAAAACCGCGGATGGCGAAGCTGCCGCGGCGGCCGAGATCCACCTGGTTGGCGTAGTACTCGAAGATCTGCTCCTTAGTGAGTTTGCGCTCCAGTTCCATGGTGATGAGCGCTTCGGCCGCCTTGCGGTTGAGGGTTTTTTTCTGATCGAGCCAGAACATGCGAGCCACCTGCATGCTCAGCGTGGAGGCTCCCTGCGCGCGGTAGCCTTCGCGCACGTCCACGTAGGCGGCTTTCAGAATGCGCAGGGGGTCAAAGCCCGCGTGCTGAAAAAAGCGTTTGTCCTCGGCGGAGATGACGGCATGAACGAGCAGGGGAGGGATGTCCTCGAAGCGGACGAGGCGCCGTTTCTCGCGGTTGCGATCAAAGAGATTGGTGATGAGTTCCGGTTCAAGGGTGTATTGCGTACGCTCGGTGTTATCGCGCAGGGAGATGATCTGCGAAACCTTCCCGTCCTGAAACTTGAGAACGGCGGCCTCCTGTTTGAAGTAGGAATCGGGGCCGGGATAGATTTCCAGGGAATCGGGACGCATGGTGTAGGTTCCCATGCGCGTGGCGCGGGATTCGCTGTAGCCGCTGGCGCGGAGCGCCGCGACGATCTCGATGGGAGTGGCTTCGTCGCCGAGGGACACCAGACGTGGGGCCGCGAAGACCATCGAAGTGTTGGTGAACGGGCCGGCGCTGAGCTTTTCGTCGATGAGGCGCGCGTACTTGAAATAGAAGAAGAGGAAAACGGACATCCCCAGAGTCAAAGTCATGGCGCCGAGGGCAAGAAGAACACGGCCCATGGGGTGGAAGAAAAAGCGGGTGACCGGGGATTGTCTGGGAACTCGCGATCGAATAGCCACGCTTCTACCTTCAGCCATTGTCGCACTGATTCGCGCGAGGACGCTTCGCGAGGCGATTTCCACGGGGCAATGAGATGGAAGAATCGAGGGAACACTTCAGGAGGCGTGATGACGGGCCGCCCTGCTCTAAGTCAAAGGCCTTACAAGATAGCACCAGCGCTCTAGCAAATTTCTGGTACGAAAGACCGATTGTTCGACTTCTTCAGAATTCCTATGCTTTCGTATGCGGTAACGCATGCTTGGGATAACGGCCCGATCCAAAGAGGAGATGGATTGAAAGCGAGGAACAAGGACATGCGGATTTTCACGAAGCAGCGCCATGTGGATGAAGGCGCGCTGGGATTACATGCTTTGAATGACCTGCCGAAATCGCGGCGGGAACAGGTGGCGAGGCATTTGTCGGGATGCACACATTGCCGGGGAAGATACCGTGAAGCGGAGGAGTTCATTCACGTACTCCGGGCGGCGGTGAAACGGACCGAACCACGCGCGCTGTTGAACTGAAGCAGCGTAGCGGTGGGATACGGGGTGGAAAAGATTGATGGGTTGCACCGGGTGAATGCGCGTTACTAAGTGAAGGGAGGCGAAAGCGAAAGCGGATGCGGGAAGGAATCACGCACCGGCTGGCGCAAACCGTCTCCGGGATCCGCGGAAAGCGGATTCATTGATGAGAAAGAAGGGTGGGTGGGCACATACGCGCACCCAGCTTCAATGCCCCTTAAAACTGGAGTTTCCGCCGTCAAACTCGCGCCGGCGGGAAAGCCAGGCTGGAAATTGTCCGGCTGAGGGGTAGCGCGACATGGAAGCTGGATTCGTGAATGGCCCATCCACCGTCTCCCGCCATGGACTAGGCTCTCCTTTAGAGGCGAAACTACAATACAATTGCCGTGTTGGACCTACGTCGCACCAATGCAGCACTCATTCATGCCGACAGGAGAGAGAAGATGATTCCAAGACGCAACTACCTCGTAGCAGGACTGTGCGCAGCGGCTCTGCTGGGAGCCAATGCCCATGCCCAGCTTTTTCAATTCACGAAACAGGATCTGATCGACTACACGCCGCGCAATCCGTTCGACCGGCTTGACGACGGAAGGCCGAAGGTGCCGGACGCGATGATCGCGCGGGCCAAGGAACTATCGGCAGAGGAGATCTGGGCGGTGCTTCCCGGCAAGGGATTCCGCAACCAGTACGCGGATGGATTTCGCATTCTGCATCCCGGCAAGACAATGGTGGGGAGGGCGTTTACCGTTCAGTTCATGCCGGTGCGGCCGGATGTGGACGGTGTGGCGCAGGCGAAGGCGAAGGCCAGGGGACTTGAGCGGCTGAAGAATCAGACCGCCATCGACATGCTCCGGCCGGGCGATGTGCTGGTGGTGGATCTGTTCGGCAAGAAGGTGAATGGAACGATGGTGGGCGACAACCTGTTCTACTATGTCATGAAGACGACGCATGGGGCGGGGTTGGTGATAGACGGTAGCGTCAGGGACCTGAACGGCATTGCCAACATGGATATGCCGGCATATTTTCGGGCAGTGGATCCGACGCCGATCGGGGAGGTGATGCTGACGGGCATCAACATTCCGGTGCGCATCGGCGGCGTGACCGTGATGCCCGGGGACCTGGTGGTGGGAGACCGGGAAGGCATCTACTTCATTCCGCCGCAACTGGTGGAACAGGTTCTGGACCGCGCCGATGAGACACACGTCCATGATGAATGGACGCGGAAGAAGTTCGACGAGGGCAAGTACAAGTCGAGCGACATTTACGGAAGTCCGAGGGATCCGGAGTTGAAGAAAGAGTATCAGGAGTACTTGAAGCGGCGGCTCGAGGAGATCCGGAGCAGCCGGGCGAAGTAGGGAGAAGGCTCGAGGTCAGCGGTTGGCGTAGTTCCGTTCGTAATACTGCTGGTACTCTCCGCTCTTGACGCGGCGCACCCAGTCCGCATTGTCCTGATACCAACGCACGGTGAGCGGCAAGCCCTGCTCGAAGGAGACCAGCGGCCCCCATCCGGTTTCCCGCTGTAGTTTGCCGCTGCTGAGCGCGTAGCGGCGGTCGTGGCCGGGCCGGTCGGTCACCGTGGTGATGAGACTTGCGGGTTTGCCCGTTGCCTCGAGGATACGCCTGACGACCTCGCGATTGGGGAGCGCCAGGCTTCCGCCGATATTGTAGATCTGGCCGTTGCGCCCTTTATCAAGGACGGCGAGCAACGCGCGGCAGTGATCCTCGACAAAGAGCCAGTCGCGCACCTGCAATCCATCGCCGTAGATGGGCAGGGGCTTGTCTTCGAGCGCGTTGGAGATCATCAGCGGAATCAGTTTCTCGGGGAACTGATAGGGGCCGTAGTTGTTCGAGGCGCGGGTGACGGTGACGGGGAGTTTGTAGGTGGTGTGATAGCTCAAAGCCAGCAGGTCAGAGCCTGCCTTGGAAGCGGAATAGGGGCTCGAGGGATTCAATGGATAGTCTTCGCCGGCCTCGTGGGGCTCTTCGAGGCTTCCATAGACCTCGTCCGTGGACACATGGAGGAACCGGCCGACGCCATTGCGGCGGGCGGCTTCGAGGAGACTGAACGTGCCCTGGAAGTTGGTGCGAATCACGGGGTCGGGGGAAAGGATGCTGCGGTCGACGTGGCTTTCCGCCGCGAAGTGAACGACCGCGTCCGGCTTTTCCTGAGCGAACAGGCGCTGCATTTCCTCTCCGCCGGCGATATCCCCCCTGATGAAGTGGTAGTTTGGGGAGTCCGCGACAGCGGCGAGATTTTCGAGATTGCCCGCGTAGGTCAGTTTGTCGAGATTCACGACCTTGAAACGGGGATGCTCCTTCAAGACGAGCCGGACGAAGGCGGAGCCGATAAACCCTGCTCCTCCGGTGACCAGTAGTTTCATAGGACCTCGGCGATCTAGTTATTATTCGGCGTCGGCGGCGGCCTGCTCGATCAACTTCGCGTCGCGCAGTTCTTCGGTGGCGGCGACGAGATTGGTTGCGCGGCGCAGGGATTCGAAGGTTCCGGCATCGGTCCACCAGCCTTCGAGGAAGGAATAGGTCAGCGTGCCTTCGCGGATGTAGGCGTTATTGACGTCGGTGATTTCGAGTTCGCCGCGGCGGGAAGGCACCAACTGGCGGATCTTGTCGAAAACCGTTTCGTCATACATATAGATGCCGGTCACGGCATAGTTCGACTTTGGATGACGCGGCTT
>JABAQT010000101.1:5824-18373 GCA_019187195.1 Bryobacteraceae bacterium | reverse complement strand
GTTGCGACGCTCTTAAACCGGGAAGTAATCCTCCCCGCGTCTTTGTTGTCCGGCCATTTGATCATCCATGGGACGTGCTTCACTTCAGCCGGGTAGCCCAGTTTGGCGGACTGGCGGAAGCCGTGATCGGCGGTGACGAGGACAGCCGTCCGGTCCCAGACGCCGGCGCGCTCCATGGCTTCGCGGATGCTGGAGAAAATGTGATCGGCAAGATGCAGGTTGTCCAGATAACCTCGCGCATGAGTTGTATAGGAAGTGAGGGTACCCTTCGAAGGATCGTAAATAAAGGGGGAATGCGGAACGGGGAAATGGCAGAAAACCAGGTTGAGATCCTTGCGGGCGGCCATGGCGGCGCCTTCGGCAATCATTTCATTCACCGTGCGCGCCTGAGCCAACACAGCCAGGGACGGACCGAAGAGTGAGTAGAGGCTTGTTTCGAACAGACTCCGCGGCTGATTCCATACTGTTTGGGAGAGCGTGCCGCCATACGAGTTGATCTGGCGGTTCATCGGCCACCAGACGCAGTCATCGACCCGGTCCCTGAAGATCCGGCAGTAGGGAACATACCAGCCGGTGATTCCGCTACGGAGGCCGTGTTCGCGGGACTTCGAAAACACATCGGGAACCTGTCCGAGTTCTACCTTCGTGTGCGATCCGGCAAGGGTGACCTCGAGTTTGCTGACGTTCAACGGACGGTCCGAACTCACGAGTTTGCCGATTAACAGGGAGGGGATGGAAACAATGGTGGCGCCGGAGGGGCTGAAAGCGTGCGTGGCAACCTGAGCTTGCGCGCGAAAGCGATCGAGGTTTGGAAGACTGAAACCGGTAGGGCGTTGTGAAAAGGCGATCCGTTCATCCATTTCATCGAAAACGATCCACACGGCGCGGCGCGCGGCAACATGATCCGACGCGGGACGGCGTGGAGCGGGAGGGGGGAGTACAGGATCCTGAGCGGCGCGAAAGATTGCGTTGCCGAAAGTGAGCGGTATCAACGATGACATGGCGAAGAGGAAAGAGCCGAACCTGGATTGTATTCTTGGGGACCATCGAAGGAACAGCAGGACAAATGAAGCGGCCGCCACCAGGATTCCAACGCCGAGAACGACTCGTGGAACGTTGTAAAGGAGAAGGGCGATTCTAAGTCCCAGCCCGCCCTCGATCTTAAGGATCGTAAACACAACCTCCTTGGCGATCACGCAAGCCACCATGGCAAGAGCCAACCGCCAGCGTTTCTTCGTGAACACGTACAGGACGGCCGCCAGAATCAGGACATTCAGAATGGCCGAGTAATACCATAAGGGAGGTGGACCGAACCGGCGAAAAAAGAGGCTCGGCGGCGAGGCCCATGAGAACAACTCCGCCCAAATACGGAAATAGCAGAGATTGGCGGCACTGAGACACTTGAGGAACCTGATGGCTTCTTCCCGCATGGCCCTCAGCCGCCCTTACGAACCAGATGATATAAGGAGCGGCGGTTGCCGGGCAAAGGCAACCGGTCCGCAATTTCGAAGCGTTGCACGGCGGCGGCCTCGAAGGCTTCCGAGGAATCTCCGCCATGCAGGTGGGCGCGGCCGCGAAGCAATTGTTGATACATCGGATCTTCGGGGCTGACGTACTCCACGATTGCCGAATGACGGGTAAAGTCCGCGATCAAGTCCAGAACCATGGCCAGAGGAACTCTCGCGGTGATCGTGAGGTGATGAAGCAGCGCCAGGGCCATTACACCGTCAAAGCGGCCGGCTCCACGGGCAAGAAAACTTCTCGATTCGGCATTGCGCCATCCGGAGCCCGGAATGGGGTTGGAGACGTCTCCAATGAGCGGCAGAATCGAAAGATCGTGCTCGCGCGCCCGCAGCCAGAGATGGTTGATAACTCCGGCATCGGAATCGACGGCTACGACTTCATGCCCGAGGCGGGCGGCCATTTCCGAATATTCGCCATCATTGCAGCCAAGGTCCAGAACACGGCCGCGCCTCCAGGCTTTTAGCACGCCATGGACAAAATCGCGCTTGGCCTGCCGGTCGCGCGCCTCATAATGGCACTTCCCGCTGTAGTCCTTCCAATGGGTGGGAGTTCCGGATCGGGGCTCCGTCTTTTCCACGGCACGGCGAAGAGAAGCGAACATCCGGCGGAGCATTTCGCGGGCGGAGGATGGATCGGGCAGCCTGTGATCCTTTGAATAGTCGGGCTTCGAGGCCCGGGCCAGCAAGTGAGGGAGGGTCAGCCAGTGGAAAATGGAGGGCCGGAGACGGCTTGCATTTCCGAGGCTCCTCCATGCAACCTCCATTGGAACACCATTGCGGTGGAGCAGAAACAGTTCATGGGTAGCGATGGCGGAATGGCGAGCGATCCAGAGCGGGTAGAGAAACGTCTCGAGGAATTGAGCTAGGGGGCGCCAGATCCCGTCGCCGGGATCACGCTGTTCGATCGAAAGCGTGTCCACCCAGACGGGACGAGGGCCGCGAAAAAGAACGTTCCAGGGGGTTGCGTCCTTGAGTCCCAAACCACAAGGAAGCAGCGACTGGGCCAAGTCGAGAGTTGTGATCGCGGCCCCTTGAAGCATTCCGGCGGACCATTCCGCCGGGTAGCTCGGAAACCAGATACTCTCGTGTTCGAGCACTTCCACCGGGGATTGCGCCTTCCGGTCCTCGACCTGGGGATCGCCGGATGAAAGAACGCGGGCCGCGGTCTCCGCGCCCGCCCGCCTGGTCCATACCAACTTACCCTGTTCCACGAGCCCACGGCATTCCACCTTGTCAAGATGGGCCAGAAGACGGCCAGCGGCTTCCACGGAAACGACCCGGCAGATCTTCTCGTCAAGGGGGAAAATGAATCCTTCAGGATCCCGGAATGAAACCGTTCTCACTGTTGCTCAGGGGCTTGCCCGGGCTTCTGAACAGGTTCTTCCGCGCGCCGGAACAGGAGGCGGGATATGGCTTTGCGGAAAGAGTAGACCACTCCCAGACTTCCAGCGATCAGGGACTGAAGAAGAAACACCCCGGTACCGGGGTCCGTGTATCCAAAACCTGAAACGGGGAACCCAACGAGCAGGACGACCAGCAGCGTCGCGTTCATGATAAATTCCTTCCGATTAAATTTGAGAGGTTATTATTACGGCCATCTTCATATGCCGGCCTCATCGAGGGGAGTATGTCGCGCACCGGACAATGGAAGCAACTTGAGATGGCTCTCTAGTAACCTCGTGTTAGATAAGTGTACATTAAGGCGGCAACAATCTCCAACAGATTTGTTTTGAGTGTATTGTGGCGAACATCGGGAACGTGGGGGAGGGGTACGGAGCAATCAGGAGACGAATTCGGATGGAGGGTGTCGCGTCAAAATCTCGCGGAAATTTTTTCTCGTGTGATATACTCGCGGTAGATGCGAGAACCAGCTCCTCGCCAGAGGACCATCTGCCCGCAAACGATAAGCGATTGTCTGTCCTTCCTCAATCTTTCCAGGATGAACCCACTCCGCAAGGCATGAAAGTCAGTGTTCCGATAACACGCGGGATTGAATCACTGTTCGGAACCCGTGACGAAAATATACGAGTTCTCGAATCGGGCCTCAGCGTGCGCACCTCCCTGCGGAATGATTGCCTGGAAATAGAGGGCGAGCAGGAGAACGTCAAGCGCGCCGAGAACATTCTGGAGGACTACGTCCAGCTTGTCAGTGAAGGGGTCGTGTTCGGCAACGGCACGTTGAACAGCTATTTGCGGGTAGTGGCGGGGGATTCGCTTGTCAGCCTGCGCAGCCTGGTCGAGAGCGGCCGCCAGCGCTCTTTCGGGAAAAAGGTGCTAGCGCCGAAATCGATCAATCAGCAGCGCTATGTCGAGGCGATTGAGCGCAACGACCTGGTTTTCGGAATTGGACCGGCGGGGACCGGGAAGACCTATTTGGCGGTGGCCATGGCGGTGGCGGCGCTGCTCAGCAAGCGAGTCAGCCGCCTCATCCTCACGCGTCCGGCGGTAGAGGCGGGGGAACGGCTTGGTTTCCTTCCCGGCACTCTGCAAGAAAAAGTGGATCCGTACCTGCGCCCCCTTTACGACGCCATTTATGACATGATGGACGCCGAAAGAGTTGAGAAGCTGATGGAGCGTTCGACGATCGAAGTGGCTCCGCTGGCGTTCATGAGAGGGCGCACTCTCAATGACAGCTTCATCATCCTCGATGAGGCGCAGAACTGCACCGCGGAGCAGATGAAGATGGTGCTCACGCGCCAGGGTTTCAATTCGAAGACCGTTGTTACCGGCGATCTTACCCAGATCGATTTGCCGAGCACGCGGCGGAGCGGTCTTCTCGAAGCGACGGAGGTGCTTCGGGGCATTGAAGGCATCAGCTTCGTGTACTTCGACGAACGGGATGTGGTTCGCCACACCCTGGTGCAAAAGATCGTGAAAGCGTACGAGAAGTTTCAGGAAGCCAACGCCGCGCGCCAACTTACATTGAAACTGGCAGAGCCGGAACCACCCGCCGCGCCCGCGGAATAATTTCCTTCCCATGTCTCCAGACGGCTGTAGTACTTTATTTGAGCGTTGCCCCACGGGCCTCGACAGGAAGCGGTTGCGGGCCTTCCAAAGGCGTCTCGTTGAGGAAGTGACCGGCGGAGGATTTACCTGTCTGCTTACAACGGACGCCCGGTTGCGGGAGCTGAACCGCCAGTTTCTGGCGCATGATTACGCGACCGATGTTCTTTCGTTCCCGGCCGGGGAGGAGCCAGACGGGGCCGTGTTGGGCGGGTTGGGAGACATCGCTATTTCCGTCGAGCGGGCCGCCGCGCAAGCGGCCGCATTCGGGCACACGATCGAGCAGGAAATCGAGATCCTGATGCTGCACGGGGCGCTGCACCTGCTGGGGATGGATCATGAAAACGACCGCGGCCGGATGGCCCGTTCGGAGTCGGCATGGCGGCGGAAGCTCAACTTGCCGCACGGTCTCATTTCGAGGGCGAGGAAGCGCAAATGATCGTCCTGCTGCTGCTGGCGCTGGCGGCGCTGAGTCTGGTGGTGGTAGTGGTCAGCTTCATTCATCTGCTGTGCCGGGAGTCGCTGCGGATCAAGGCGCGCGAACTGCCTTCGCTCGAGTTTTACAAGGGGACGCTTCAGGAGAAGACCGGTCTGGACGCGGAGGACGGGGCGCTCACATTCAGCCTGGTGCGTCATTTTGGTTTGGTGGCGCTGGCGATCCTGGCGATGGCCCTGACGTTGATGGCACAGCGTCCGCTCTGGCGGGCAGTCATCGAAGCGTTCGTTCTCTCTTCTTTCCTGATGTTGTCCACAAGTTATGTGGCTCCACGGTTTCTCTACCGCCACACGGGCGGGTATTGGATGCTGCCCTTCGTGCCGGTTCTGCGGCTGTTTGTGCTCTGTTCAAGGCCCATGACGGCGATGCTGGACTTCATTCAGAGCCTGGCCGATCTGGGGGATAACGGTCTCGATCACGAGGAGACTCCGACGGCCGAGGAACACATCGAAGCGCTGATCGAAGCGGGCAAGGAGGAGGGAATTCTCGAGGAGACCGACAGCCGCCTCATCCAATCGGTGGTCGCGTTTGGGGACAAGACAGTGCGGGAGGTGATGACGCCGCGGCCGAGCATAGTCGCCGTGTCGGCCGATTGTTCCCTCGAGGAGCTGCGCGCGCTGGTGATCAACGAGCAGTATTCCCGAATCCCGGTCTACTCGGGCAGTATTGACAACCTGATCGGCTTTGCGCACGTCCGCGACATGTTCGAACTCGACGCCCAGCAGCGGGCGGGCCGCAATGTTCACTCGATAATGCGTCCGATGCGCTGCGTGCCGGAGACCAAGCCGGTAACGGACCTGCTGCGCGAGATGCAGCGGGACAGCGTACACATGGTCGGCGTGGTCGATGAATACGGCAATACGGCGGGCATCGCCACCATGGAGGACCTGGTGGAGGAGATCATCGGCGAAGTGCGCGATGAGCATGAACCGGGGGTGGACGTGGTTCCCGAGCCCGGGGGCGCGTACCTGGTAGCCGGGAGTTTCGATCTCGACAATCTCAAGCACCTTCTCGATTTCTCGCCCGAGGAGGAGACCGAAGCCACGACGGTGGGCGGACTGGTGACGGAATGGCTCGGCCACGTTCCGAAACCCGGCGAATGCGCCGACCGGCATGGTATCCGGCTCGAGGTGGTGGAAAGTGACGACCGGCGGGTGGAACGAGTCCGCATCCGGAAGTCCAACGGCCAACCAGTATGACCCAATCTCCCAGACATTCCTTCGGCTTCGTCTCGCTTATCGGGATGCCGAATGCCGGCAAGTCCACTCTAATGAACGCGCTTATCGGCATGAAGGTGGCGATCGTGGCCGGCAAACCGCAGACCACCCGCACGATTATTCAGGGTGTGATGACACTGCCCGAGGCGCAGGTGGTGTTCCTCGACACGCCGGGGATTCACGAGCCGAAAACGTTGCTGCACAAACGGATGATCGAGAAGATCCGCGAGGCACTCGAGGGCCGCGATCTGATCCTGTTCGTGGCGGAGGCGACGCATCCGCCATCCACGGCGGACGATGAGGCCATTCGGTGGCTAAGGAACACCAGCACACCCGCGATTCTGGTGTTGAACAAGATCGACCTTCTCGAGAACAAGGCGGACATGCTTCCGGTGCTCGAGCAGTATGCCTCGCGCCACGAGTGGGTGGAGATGATTCCTGTTTCCGGACTCACCGGAGACGGGCTCGAGGCGCTTCGCAAGGCGATCACCGGCAAACTTCCGGAAGGAGCGCCGGCGTATCCTCCGGATTACATCACGAGCCACCCGGAGCGTTTTCTGGTTGCCGAACAGATCCGGGAGAAGATTCTGCACCTGACGCGAGAGGAAGTTCCGCACTCCGTGGCCGTAATCATCGACACGTGGGCGGAAGAGAAGCGCAAGGACGGCTCTATCCTCACCAAGATCCTGGCCACCATCCACGTGGAGCGAGATGGCCAGAAGAGTATTCTCATCGGACGGAAAGGTTCGATGCTGAAGCAGATCGGCATGCAGGCGCGTCTTGAGATAGAGCCCCTGCTCGACCGCAAGATCTACCTGGAACTATTTGTTCGTGTGACGCCGGACTGGCGCATGAAGTCTCAATTTCTGCACGAGTTGGACCAATCTTCCGCCGCCGGCGAGTAGTTCGATGCACGCTCCGAAACTCACGCTTCGCCAGTTGCGAGCCCTGCTCCACAAAATGCCCTTCAACCGCGGCGTGGGGATTCGTATTGCCAAGGTGCACAAGGACGGAGTGACGATCGAGATCCCGCTGCGCGAGGACTTGCTGAACGGATCGGGGGTACTGCATGGAGGCGTCACGGCCACGATCGCGGATGTCGCGGTGGGCATGGCCATCGCGCGTCATTTCGGGGGAACGCGCCAGGCCACGACGGTGGAGTTGAAGGTAAACTACTTCCGCCCGGTCTCGGAGGGGAAAGTGGTTGCGCGCTCGCGCCTGCTCCGTGTCGGCAACCACCTGGTGATCGGCAGCGTAGACATTCGGGATGACCGCAAGAACTTCGCGGGATTCGCGATTGCCACCTATATGCTGCTTGAAGCCGCAAGCTCCAAAAGCGCTTCCTACCCCGCTACACTAGGGAAATGAGCCAGCGGGAAATCATGGAAGCCCCGCCGGCCGCCAATTCCTTCGCGAGGGCCATCTCCCGCATCGGAGAAGTGGAGGCCGCCCTGGGAACGGCGATCCGGGGCAAAGCCGAGGTGCTGCGCCTCAGCCTGGTCTGCCTCATCGCCAAGGGCCACCTGTTGATCGAGGATGTCCCGGGGGTGGGAAAGACGACGCTCGCGCACGCGCTTGCGCGTTCGGTGCATTCCTCGTTCCACCGGCTGCAGTTCACTTCCGATATGTTGCCGAGCGACGTCCTCGGCGTGACTGTCTATAACGCGCATACCGCGGAATTTGAATTTAAACCGGGCCCTATTTTCACGAATTTTCTATTGGGTGATGAAATCAACCGGGCCACGCCGAAGACGCAGTCGGCGCTGCTCGAGGCGATGAACGAGCGGCAGATCACGATCGACGGCCGGTCCTATCCGCTGGCGGAGCCGTTCATGGTGATCGCGACGCAGAACCCGGCCGAGCATCACGGGACGTATCCCCTGCCCGAGTCGCAGCTAGACCGATTCCTGATGCGTCTGCGCATGGGATATCCGGACTCGGCCAGCGAGCGCGAGATTCTCCGCGACGCGGCGCGGATGCCCACCGAACTCCACGCGATCCTCACGGGCGAGGAGGTGGTGGAAATTCAGAATCTCGTTCCGCGGACGCGCGTGGACGATTCGCTGGTGGATTACATGCTCGCCATCGTCAGCAAGACACGCGAACACGAATCCCTGACCCTGGGCGTCAGTCCGCGGGGCGCGCAAGCGCTATTCCGCGCCACGCAGGCGCTTGCGCTGATCGAAGGCCGGGACTACGCGATTCCGGATGACGTGAAGCGCCTGGTCTGTCCGGTATTCGCCCACCGCGTGGTGGTCAACCACCGGCTCGCCCCGGCGCAGCGGACACACGAACTGACGGACCGCATACTGCAAGAGATTCTCACGTTCGTCGACGTGCCGCTGTAGCGGGAGAACGCCGCAAGAGCGGCGCCCTCATACGGTTTCGAACATTTCCAAAGCGCATGCCGCCGCGCCCAATACTCCGCCGTGGTAGCCGAGCGGCGAGGGCATAAGGGAAAGCCGCCGTTGAGGCCACACGGTTACCCGTGCCGCGAGGGCCGACTCGAGTTCCCGGAAGAGGAGCGGGTTTTCCTGGGTGAGACCGCCGGAAAGAATGATCCGCTCGGGATCGAGGAGGTGGACGACCGGCGCCAATCCGGCGGCCAGGTGGCGGGCCTGTTCGCGGATGGCCTGGCGCGCTGGTTCCTCGCCCGCGGACGCCGCGCGGATGAGCGCCGCTGCGTCCGCGTAGCCGCCGGCGGATCCGTAGCGCAGCAGAGCGGCGGCGTTGGCGTACGGTTCGAGGCACCCCCGTAAGCCGCAAGTACAGGGCAGGCCGTCGCGCTCGATCATCACGTGTCCAATGGCGTTTGCAAAGAAATGGGCCCCGTGGTGGAGGCTCCCGTTGACGTAGCAACCGCCGCCAATGCCCGTGCCGAGCGTAACGCACACGAAGTTGTCCACGTCGCGGCCGGCTCCAAACCAGCGTTCCGCCATGGCGAGCGCGTTGGCGTCGTTCTCCACCGCCACCGGGAGGCCTAGGCGCGGATGGAGCGCGGCGGCGATTCCGGCTCCTGTCCAGCCCGGCATGTTTTCCGTGGCATAGACCACCGAGCCGTCGCCAGGGTTGACCCAGCCGGCGGTGGCGACGCCCGCGAAAAATGGTTGCAATCCGGCTTCCCTCGCGCGGCCGAGGCACTCGGAGGCCACGCGTCCGAGGTGCGCCAGCAGAACATCCCGTCCGCCAGACGGGGTGGCGGCCATGCCCTGATCGAGCAGACCCGAACGGCTTGATACCAGGCCGAACTTGGTCTGCGTGGCACCCAAGTCTATGCCGACGATGTGGCGCTCGGGAAGGCGGCGAGCTTCGCGGTTCACGGCGGCGGAGAACCGGGCGGCGATATGACCTGGAGCGGTGATGGCCTTGCCGACCACCACGGCGAAGGCTCCCGCCCGAAGCGCGGCGGCGGCCTGTGCCGGCGTATGGATCATACCCTCGGCGATCACGGGAACAGGGATCCGGTCCACCAAGGCACGAATGAATGAGGGTTCGAAGGCACGGATATCTTCCGTCTCGGGAGTGTATCCGCGCATGGTGCCAGCGACGGCGTCCGCGCCGGCTTCAACGGCGGCAAGAGCCTCCTCGATGGTGGCAATGTCGGCGACTACGGGGACGCCCAGTTCCGCCCGCACCCGCCGCAGGCGCTCGAGGGCTCCGAGAGCCTGGCCGCGACGCGTGCAATCGAGGGCTACGAAATCGGCCCCGGCCCGCACGAGGTCCGCCGCGTTCTCAAACCGGGGCGTGATCAGGATGCGGCCGTCGGCCTGCATCTCTTTGTGCAGTCCAAGAATGGGGATGGGTACGGCAGAGCGGATGGCGGCGACGTCGGCGGCTGCATTGGCGCGAATTCCGGCCGCGCCGGAATCAGCCGCCGCAAGGGCGAAACGCGCCATCGAAGCGGGGTCGCGGAAGGGATCGCCATCCGCCGCCTGACAGGACACTATCAAGCCGTATCGCAAGGCGGCCAGCCGCCGATTCATCGTTTCCATTGTTTTCACACTCCCTATCAATACCTGGCCGAAGCGGCGCACAGGATGATGGCCAGCACGAGGACGGCAATGCCGGATCTTATCGTGCCGCGCGCCCGCGCGCCGGCGGCGCGCCACTCCCCGAGCAGAAAGCCGACCAGGTTTGCAACCAGCAGGCCCACCGCCAGGCTGAGAGGCCAACCGATGGACGGCCCCATGCTGCCGAGCAGCGGCGCGGCCATCCCGTACAGGACGATGCTGCCGCCCCATAGCACCGCCATCAACAAACTCATTATCCAGGGCCGGAGCCCGTGCGGTTCAAGGAAAAGCTTTCCAGTGCTGTTTTTCCGCAGCAGGTGAATGCAGAAGGCGATGTTCGGAATGGAGCCGGCGCCGAGCATTACCAGCCAGATCACGTTGCCGGCGGTGAAGGGGGTCAGGCCCATCCGCTGGCCGGCAGAGGAGATGGGCAGGGCGAGGGAATAGCCGATGTTAAAAACCGCCGAGAGGATGCCGGCTCCGGAGGCGAACACGTAGCCCTGGATGGACCCAGCCCGGAACCCCGTGCCCGTCTCGTTGCGCTCCCGCATGCGCCCGGCGCGCCCGCACAGCGACACGCCGCCCACAAACACGACAACACCGGCCACCAGGAGCGCGGTGCGGGCGTTGAAGGCGAAGGCTCCCGCCAGCAACAGCGGCACAAATGAACCGAGGGCCGAACTGATCCCGATCACCATGCTGTTGGCGAGAGAAACGCCCAAACGGTCCACGCTCAAGCCAAACAGGATCGCGCCGAAGCCCCATGCGAAGCCAAACAGCGACGCGGCCCACAGGGCAGAAGAGGGGGAAGCGCTCAACACCGCCGAAAGACTGTCCACCGTGGGAAACACGAGCAGGGCGGGCATGGCCAGGCACGCGCCGAGGATGAACACGAGCCAGAGATTCTCCCATTTCCAGGCGCGGATCATGCGGATGGGAGCAGAGAAGAGGCCGTTACAGATACCGGAAACAATCGCGAGCAGCACGCCGGGGAGCATGAGAGATCAGTGTATCGTGGAACCGGCGGCTCGATGGACGGTCCACGCGCATGCTACCATCTCCGACGGCTACAACATGACTAATGCAAGTGTTCCCTCGCGGAGATTTCGTTCTTCCTTCAGATTTCTGAAGTGCACTTTCCTGTTCACGTTCGCCGCGCTCATTTCCTGCTTTGCCCAGTCAGCGGCGCCGGCGCTCGCTCCCGACCGGCTGGCCCGCATCGATCGCGTCATCGGGCAATACATCGATCAGGATCGCGTGGCCGGCGCCGTGGCGCTGGTTCTTCGAGACGGCAAGCCCGCCTACGAGAAGGCTTTCGGGTGGAGCGACAAGGAAGCGGGCCGCAAGATGACCGTGAACACGCTGTTCCGGATCGCCTCTCAGACCAAGGCGATCACCAGCACGGCGGTGATGGCGTTGATCGAGGAAGGCAAGATCGGCATCCAGCAGCCCGCCGGAGATTTTATCCCTACTTTCAAGAAGACGACGGTTGCCCTGAAGGATGAGAATGGCGGCGCCAGAATCGTTCCCGCCAAACGGGCGATCACCATTGCCGACCTGCTCACCCACACGGCGGGCATTTCCTATGGCCGCGAGCCGCACATTGCCGCACTGTATGAAGCCAAGGGCCTTGGTCCGGCCGCCGGCAGCGGCTGGTACACCGCCGACAAGGACGAACCCATCTGCGAAACCATGGAGCGGCTCGGCACTCTCCCCTTCGTTTCCCAGCCGGGCGAGGCGTTCGTGTATGGCTACAACACCGATATTCTGGGCTGTATTGTCGAGAAGGCCTCGGGCAAGCCCCTCGATGAGTTCATCCGCGCCCGCATCACCGGCCCACTCGGGATGAAAGACACGCGATTCTTCATCCCGCCCGCCGAAAGAGAACGGCTCGCCACGGTCTATGCAAGCGGACCGGAGGGCAAGATCGTCCGCGCGGAGGAAGGATCGAAGGGGCAGGGGCACTACGTGGATGGGCCACGCAGGAGCTTTGCCGGCGGCGCGGGTTTGACGTCCTCGGCAAGGGACTACGCCCGCTTTCTCGAGATGATCCGCAACGGCGGAACTCTCGGCGGTGTCCGGATTCTGGGGCCGCGCGCCGCCGCGCTGATGACGACGAACCAGTCGGGAACCCTGCACTCCACCAAGGGGCTCGGATTCGGATTCGGTTTCGAGACGGTGGACCGGTACGGAGCAAGCGGCATGGCGAGCGTAGGCTCCTTCGGCTGGGGCGGCGCCTACGGGACCACCTACCAGGTGGATCGTGAAGGCCGCCTGGTTGTTGTGCTGATGATTCAGCT
>JABAQT010000101.1:0-5724 GCA_019187195.1 Bryobacteraceae bacterium | reverse complement strand
TGCGACGACGAAGTGGTGGGGCCGGCCGTGCGCCGCTACAACCGCGAAAACGCGCTGCTTGAAATCGCGCCCCAGGACGGCATCAGCGACGACGAGGAAGAGATCTACAGTTATTTCCAGCAGCGCCAGATCCGCAACGCCGTACTCATGGGCGTGCACACCAATATGTGCGTGCTGGGGAGGTCTTTCGGCATCCGCCAGCAGGTCCGGCTCGGGATAAACACGGTTCTCGCCCGCGACCTGACGGATGCAATGTATGATCCGCGGCAACGCCCCTTCGTTTCTCACGAGAAGGGAACGGCGCTCATCATTTCCCACATCGAAAAGTACTGGTGCCCTTCCGTGCTTTCC
This sequence comes from Bryobacteraceae bacterium, assembly GCA_019187195.1. Classification (GTDB taxonomy): domain Bacteria; phylum Acidobacteriota; class Terriglobia; order Bryobacterales; family Bryobacteraceae; genus CADEFT01. The sequence goes on along the minus strand of JABAQT010000101.1, from coordinate 5,373 downwards.
GAGGATTTGACGCATCTTTCATGATCTGGGACCTTCACAATCACATCAACGGGCTCCCCGGCTCCACGCCGGACGAGCACATGGAGAATCTCCTGCGCTTTGCCGACAGAATGGGCATCGAAAGAATCTGCGTGTTCATGGGCTATCCGTTCATCAATGAACCCACGCCCGAACAGTTGCGCACGCAGAACGACCAGGTGCTGCAGGCTCTGGCGCACTGGAGCCACCGCGCCTTCGGCTTCGTGTATCTCTCGCCGCAGCACCTCGAATTCAGCCTGAAGGAGTTCGACCGCTGCGTGCGCAACGGCCCCATGGTGGGAGTGAAGCTATGGGTGGCCAAGCGGGCATCGGCCCCGGAACTCGATCCCATTGTCGAGGCCGCCGCCTCGATGAACGCCGTCATCTTTCAGCACACCTGGCACAAGACCACGGGCAACCTGCGGGGGGAATCGGAGCCGGCCGACGTGGCCACGCTCGCCGGGCGCCACCCTGGCGTGCCGATTATCTGCGGGCACAGCGGCGGCGAATGGGAGACGGGCATTCGCGCCATCCGCCACCTGCCGGATGTATACGCCGACGTGGCGGGCGGCGACCCCACGAACGGATTCGTCGAGATGGCGGTGCGTGAACTCGGGGCGCACCGCGTTCTGTATGGGAGCGACTCGCCCGGCCGCAGCTATGCATCGCAACTGGCCAAGGTGATGGGCGCGGACATCAGCGAGGCTGATCGTAAGCTGATTCTCGGCGAGAATCTCAAACGAATGATGATGCCGATTCTGCGGCGAAAGGGGATCCGCGTATGATCGACGTCAACGTATCGCTGGGGCCGTGGCCGTTCCGCCGATTTCCCGGGGACACTCCTTCCGACCTGGTGGCGCGCCTCAGACGGCGCGGCGTCACGCAGGCTTGGGCGGGCAGCTTCGAAGGCGTTTTCCACCGCGACACGAGCGCCGCCAACGCGCGGCTGGCGAAGGCGTGCGAAACGGCGGGCTCCGGGTTTCTGTTGCCGTTCGGGTCGGTCAACCCCGCCGCGCCGGGATGGCGCGAGGATCTGCGCCGTTGCCACGAGACGCACCACATGCCGGGCATCCGGCTTCACCCCAACTACCACGGCTACAAGCTTTCCGATGCCGCTTTCGCGGATCTGCTGAGAGAGGCAAGGGACCGAAAGCTGATCGTGCAGGTCGCGCTCAACATGGAAGATGAGCGCAGCCACCACCCGCTGATGCGCATTCCCGCCCTCGACCCGGCTCCGTTGCCGGAAGCCGTCGCGGCGGCGTCCGGAGTGAAGCTGGTGGTTCTGAACCGCATGCGCGCGCCGGCCGGGGAAGCGCTCGAGGGACTGGCCCGCGCCGGCGTCCACTTCGATCTTGCGATGATCGAGGGCGCCGGCTGCGCGGGCAGCCTCATGTCCATCATCACTTCGCGGCGCCTGTTGTTCGGGTCCCATGCGCCGTTCCAGTATTTTGAAGCGGCGGTGTTGAAGCTGAAAGAATCGGCCATCACCGGGAAGGACGAAGAGAACATTCTTTCGGGCAACGCACGGCGCCTGCTGGGGGCGGAGTAAGCGGAGCCCGGCTCCGTGATATTCTGCCGGGATGAGCATGATGCCCAAGCCCAGCCGCCGTTCCCTGTTTCTTTCGGGGCTGCTTGCCCGCTTCGCCGGCTTCGGCGGAAGCGCCGCCGCAGCCGAAGCGTTGCCCAGGCGCGGATCGGGGCCGGGCGTCTATCAGCGCTTCGGCGTCGAGCCGTTCATCAACTGCACCTCGACCTACACCATCAACGGCGGTTCGCGCCAGTTGCCGGAAGTGATCGCGGCGGTGGAGCAGGCGAGCCACTATCATGTCAACATCGATGAGCTGATGGCGAAGGTGGGGCCGCACATTGCGGGGTTGCTTGGCAGTGAAGCGGCAATGGTGAGTTCGGGTGCGGCGGGCTCCGTCACGTGCGGCGCCGCTGCCTGCGTTACGGGAGGGGACCCCGAGAAGATGCAGAAGCTTCCCGTCACCAGCGGGATGAAGAACGAGTGTGTCGTGCCCGCCTGGTCGCGCAGCTACTACGATCATGCCGTCCGTTCGGTGGGGGTGAAGATGATCGAGGTGGACACCCTGGCGGACCTCGAAAGGGCGTTGGGTCCGCGCACCGCGCTTGCCCATGGGCAGACGAACCTGCTTGGCGGCGGCAACAAGTTCACATTGGCCGAGTACGTCGACGCCTGCCACCGCCGCGGCGTTCCGGTGCTGATCGACGCGGCCGCGGACCTTCCCTTGAAACCCAACCCGTACCTGGCGGCCGGAGTGGACCTGGTCGCTTACAGCGGCGGCAAGATCCTCCGCGGCCCGCAGACGGCCGGCATTCTGGCCGGGCGCAGGAACCTGATCCGCTCCGCCTGGCAGGTCAGTTCTCCGCACATCACTTTCGGCCGCTCGATCAAAGTGAGCAAGGAGGAGATCGTGGGCGTCGCCGTCGCGCTTGAAGCGCTGTTTTCCACGCGCGACCGCGAGGCCGAGGATCGCGAGTGGACGGAGTGGTTCGAACACATCAAAGCCCGCATCGAGCAGACGCCCGGAGTCACGGGCAGGATCATCATCCCCAAGGTGAAGAGCTACTATCCGACGCTCGAAATCGAATGGGACCCCAAGCGCATCGGCTTCGAGAGCGGTGAACTCGGCAAGCGGTTGCTCGAGGGCAATCCGCGCATCATGACGCACGCCGAAGGCGAGGGCCACGGCTTCGTCCTGCGGCCGGCGGCCATGTATCCGGGGGAGTACAAGATCGTGGCCGAACGTCTCCACGAGGAGTTTCGCAACGCACCCGGTCCCAAGCCCAAGCCCGAGGTCAAGCCGGGCGTGACGAACCTTAGCGGCCGCTGGGAGATCGCGATCACCTTCCTTGCCAGTTCCACGACGTGGCGACTGTACCTGGACAACAACGGCAATGAGATCAGCGGCGTCTATAGCAGTCCCGTCGTTGCCGAGGGGACGGTGGCGGGCAGGATCAACGGCAATCAGGTGGAGATCCGCTCACACGGCCGCCACGAAGGCATGGCTTTCCACTACATCTTCACGGGCACGGCCGAGCGCGACAGGATGGAGGGCATGGTGGCGCTCGGATGGGAAGACGGCTCGGCGCCCTGGGTAGGGAGGCGAATCGGGTGAATCTCAGGCCCGGCCGTAAATCGGAATCAGCGCGCCGTTCACGTCGGCGGCGGCCTGAGAAGCCAGATATTGGATGAGTTGCGCGATCACGCGCGGGCTGACCAATTTGCTGTAGTCCGCGCCGGGCATGCTGGCGCGGTTGGTGGCGGTGTCGATGATGCTCGGCAGGATCGCGTTCGCCGTCACGCCGGTTCCGCGGCATTCCTTGCCGATGGCGCGGATCAGGGCGTGCGTGGCCGCCTTCGCAACGTGGTAAGCGCCCATTCCCACGACGGGATCGACGCCCGCTTTCGCTCCGATGGCGATGATCCGGCCGCGCCGCTCCTTCAGCATCTGAGGCAGCACTTCGCGGCACAGATTGAACGTCGAGTTGAGGTTGATGTTCAACATGCGATGCCATTCGGCATCGCATGTCTCGGCCAGAGTCTTACCCGAGGTAAACCCGCCCACGAGGTGTAGCAGGATGTCGATGCGGCGGTGGTGATCGAGGGTCAGGGCCACCGCGCGGCGGCATTGTTCGGGCTCGATGAGATCCAGCGTCAGTGGCAGCACGCGCCCGCTTTCCGGCGGGCGCGGCCACTCGATATCCACTCCCACCACGTGGGCGCCGGCGTCGAGAAACTGGCTGGTCACGATTTCACCGAGGGCTCCGCAAGCGCCGGTGATGAGGACGACATGATCCCTGAATTCAGACATGAAATTTGCCTTGGAATAGCCTAACACGGTGCAGACGGCGGCCCCGCACGGCCTCAGCGCGAATCGGTTAGATGGGCGATGTGGGGGAATCCGTTCATGGCCAGGCGGCACGAGGGGCCATCTCCCCACCAACGCGGCGCATGGAACGTATTCGGGGGAACGTAGACCACATCTCCGCGAGTGGCGATCACGACGCCGACGCCCTCGATCGGATAGCGGATCTGACCGGAAAGGATGAGCCAGTATTCCGCCCCTTCGGGATGGTAGTGCCCGCGGTATTTCTCATCGAGCGGCGGGAGTTTGCTGTTGTAGCCGTAGATGAAGTTGGCCGCGCCGCGGTCGTCCTCGACGACGCGAATGGTTCCGCGCAGTTCGTTGTTGTCGATCTTCCGCGCGATCTCATCGTAATAAACGACGGGTTTGTTGTTGTGCAGCCACTGGCCCTTTTCGCGAGACATGCGCACGGGCATCCAATCGTAGCCGGCGACCGGCGGCGCGTCCTTCCTTTCGGCGAAGAGGGTCTTGGCGCCGGCGATATTGGTCTCGAAAATGAGGGCGGGCGCGTTCCCCACGACCTCGTAGGAGAAGAGGGTTTGCATGGGGACCTGCACCATGGCGTCTTTCCTGGCGGTGAACGGATCTATGGTCTCGATGTCGAAGCGCACTTCGCCCTCGAGGATTACCCACCACGCGCGGGTATCCGGATGCAGCGCCCTGGGGTGACGGAAGCCTGGTTGAGCGTAGATGTATTCGCTCTTGAGGTCTTTGTCGTTGACAATCACCTGGCGCCATGACTTTTGCCCTTTGTGATTCGCCAGGAGGTCACTCAATTTTGTGTGGGGTTTGTGCGGCGGGGTGTACTGCGCGGGTTTGCCCTTAGGGGCATAGAGGGTTTGCGCGATGGCGCAGGCCGCGCCAACGAGGGCGATCAGAAGCTTTCTGTTCATAGTGGCTGATTCCGGATTCTATCAGGCGGCGGGCTATCATGGGAGTGCATGTCGAACCCCCTCCCGCGGTTGCGCATGAATCTCGATTTCATGCCATCCCCCGTTCAGGACCGCCCCGGATTGCTGATTCGCGATCCGTTTCAATATTCGGAAGTCACTCTCATCATTCCTCCCGTGCTGGCGCAGGTGCTCGAGTATTTCGACGGTGAGCGCACCGGAAACGACCTGCGGGCGGCGCTGTTTCACATCACCGGGGACATTCAGGCGGGCGAGATGCAGGAGCACCTCACCGAGAATCTTCGCAGCGCGGGATTTCTCGAGGACGAGGTGTTCGAGGGAATGCGGATGGAGCGCGAGCGCGCCTTCGCGGCAAGCGAGGCCCGGCAAGCGGCGCATGCGGGCTCCGCTTATCCGGACGAACCGGAGGCGCTGCGCAAGCTCATGGAAGGCCATTTGAACGGCGAAACCGCCAGCGGCGGCCTGCTCGGCATCGCCGCGCCGCATGTCAGTCCCGAGGGCGGGTGGCGATCGTATCGCGCCGCCTACTCGGGGCTGCGTAAAGAAGATTACGC
>JABAQT010000078.1 GCA_019187195.1 Bryobacteraceae bacterium | reverse complement strand
CAATTTTATCCGATTCCATTCTTCGCCAGCCTTCGTCATGCTATATTAGTCTGTGCCGCAACGAATCCTGGGCGTGATTCCCGCCCGGTTTGCATCCTCCCGATTTCCCGGAAAAGCCCTCGCCTCCCTGGCCGGAAAGCCCATTATCCAGCACGTTTACGAACGTTGTATCCAGGCCAGGTATTTGACGGACGTCATCATCGCCACCGACGATGACCGCATCCACGACGCGGCGCGATCCTTTCGCGCGCCTGTGCGGATGACGCGGAGTGATCATGTTTCGGGAACGGACCGCGTGGCGGAAGCCGCCAGCGCCGATACGGCTTCGATTATTGTCAATATCCAGGGGGATGAACCCCTGATCGATCCGGCCGCCATTGACGCCGCGACGCTCGCCCTGCTGGACGACGTGGACGCTCCGATGGCGACGCTCAAGAAGAAGATCGAGAATCCGGAAGAGATTCACAACCCGAATGTCGTCAAGGTGGTCACCAGCCACAGCGGGAACGCGCTCTATTTTTCCCGCTGCTCGATTCCCTATGACCGTGGGAGCAACGCGGTCTACTGGAAACATATCGGGCTCTATGTCTACCGCCGCGACTTTCTGCTTGGCTATTCCCACCTCCCCATGGGTCCGCTCGAACAATCCGAGCGTCTGGAACAACTGCGCGCCCTCGAGAACGGATACCGTATCCGGGTGGTGGAAACCGAATACGAATCCCTTGGCGTGGACACTCCCGACGACCTGGCGGTTGTTTCGAAGCTATTCGATGCTTACATTCCGAAATCCTGAGAGGCGAGCATGGTGAAATATATCTTCGTTACGGGAGGCGTGGTGAGTTCCCTGGGCAAGGGGATTGCGGCGGCCTCGATTGGCTGTCTGCTCGAGAGCCGCGGGCTGCGCGTCACCTTACAGAAATTCGATCCCTACCTCAACGTCGACCCCGGCACGATGAGTCCGTTCCAGCATGGCGAGGTCTTCGTTACCGACGACGGCGCGGAGACCGACCTCGACCTGGGCCACTACGAACGTTTCACCCATGCCGCGCTCACGCAGGCGAACAACCTGACCAGCGGCCGTCTCTACGAGCAGATCATCACGCGCGAACGCCGCGGCGACTATCTGGGCAAGACCGTACAGGTGATTCCTCATGTCACCAACGAGATCAAAGCCGCCATGCGCCGCGTCGCCGCGGGAGTGGATGTGTGCATTGTCGAGATCGGCGGCACCGTGGGCGACATCGAATCGCTGCCGTTTCTCGAAGCCATCCGCCAGATGCGCCACGAGGTGGGGCGTGAGAACGCCATCTTCGTGCACGTCACGCTGGTGCCCTGGATTGCCGCCGCGCAGGAGTTGAAGACAAAGCCCACGCAGCACAGCGTCAAGGAGCTGCGCGCCATCGGCATTCAGCCCGATATGCTGGTGTGCCGCTCCGAGCGCCCCTTCGGCAAGGACGTCAAGGAAAAGATCGCCATGTTTTGCGACGTGGAACTGGAGGCGGTCATCTGCGCCAACGACGTGCAGTCGGTCTACGAAGTGCCGCTCGTTTTCGCCGGACAGAAGGTGGACGAGTTCATTCTCAAGCAACTGAGACTCGAGGCCAACGCGCGCGATCTGCGGCGCTGGAGCAACATGCTCACGCGCATGCGCAATCCCATCGACAACGTTTCCATCGCTCTCGTCGGCAAGTACGTCACCTACGAAGACGCCTACAAGAGCCTCAAGGAGGCCCTGCTGCACGGCGGACTCGCGCACGGCGTCAAGGTGGACATCGAGTGGGTGGAAGCCGAGGAACTCGAATGGCCGGACTGCATCCGCCGCCTGCAAAACTACGACGGCATCCTGGTGCCGGGCGGATTCGGCAAGCGCGGCATCGACGGGATGCTCCACGCCATCCGTTATGCGCGTGAATTCAAGGTTCCCTATTTCGGAATCTGTCTCGGCATGCAGACCATGGTGATCGAATTCGCGCGCAACGTCTGCGGTTTGCCGAATGCCGATTCCACGGAGTTCGATCCCGCCACGCCGCACAGGGTCATCTACAAACTGCGCGAATTGAAAGGCGTGGATGAGCTGGGCGGGACCATGCGTTTGGGCGCTTACCCGTGCAAGCTCGCGGAGAACAGTTTCGCCCGCGAGGCATACGGGGTTGCCGAAATCAGCGAGCGCCACCGCCACCGCTACGAGTTCAACCGTGAATACGAAGGCGTACTGACCGCGCACGGGCTCCACCTGACGGGCGCGACGCCGGATGGAATGTATGTCGAAATCTGCGAACTGCCGGGACATCCCTGGTATCTCGGCTGCCAGTTCCATCCTGAATTCAAGTCGAAGCCTCTCGAGCCGCATCCGCTGTTCCGGTCCTTTATCGGAGCCGCATACCGGCACAAGAAGGAAGTTCTCACGGGACGCGCGGACCGGGACGCGACCGCCGTACTCGACCGGGGATAACGGCGCGCGCTCTCTCATCGGGAGCGTGGGCGTGGCATGATTTCCACGTTTAGCCATGTGGTAACGTCATATGTGGAGTAGAGGTTTGTGATGACTTTGCACCCGACTTCCCGCCGCCGCCGCTCACGCGGCTTCTCGTTGATCGAGATTATGATTGTGGTCGCCATCATTCTGGTGATCGCCTCGATTGCCATTCCCAAGATCAACCAGCAGCGCATGCAGGCGCACGAGATGGCCGCCATTCGAACCATTACCACCATCCATACCGGGCAAACGCAATATTTTTCGCAATTCGGGCGGTATGCGACCAATCTTCAGGAGCTTGGCCCGCCGGCCAGCGGACAGGCGGGGCCGGCGGCGGCGGATCTGATTCCGGGTGAACTGGCGGCCGGGAGCAAGTCGGGATACAACTATACGGTTGTTGGCGGTCCCGGCGGATATACCATTTCGGCGGTTCCGGTGGCATTCGGAAATACCGGGCGCCGGACCTTCTTTTCGGATCAGACTCTGGTGATCCGCGAGAACTGGGGGCAGGAGCCCGCCAACGCACAGAGCAAGGAAATCAAGTAGTCCGGGTCCACGCCCATCTGGAACCGCGGGCCGCGCCCGCGCGTCAGACGGAGCAATGCGCTCCTTATTCCTTCTGGCGGCTTCGCTTGCCATCCCCATTGCAATGCCGGGACAGGATTATCCCCACCATAACTTCCGGGCGGGGCTTGGCGCGGGCGTTCCGGGGGCCGACCTGCGGCCGTTTTTCGATCCGAAAGTTGGATTCACCGTGGGGTACGGTTACCGCTTTCATCGCTACTTCCAGGCCGATATTGGGTTGGACACCATTGTCGGCGCGGCCGGGGTACGGGATTTCGCGCAAACTCCGCTAGGCTACCGGCGAATTCGCGATTTTCAATACCTGGTTCCAATGGGAGGACGCGTGATTCTGCCGCTGGCGCAAGGCCGTTTCCAGTTCTTCGCGGGCGGCGGCGGAACCTACATGCGCTATTCCGAACGCATCAGCCAGCCGAACTCCTATTACCAGCTCGACTGTCCGTTCTGCACCTCCCGCGGCGGCTGGGGCTACTATGCGACCGCCGGATTTCAGGTGGCGCTCGACCGCTATCAGCATTTCCGGTTCGGGATGGGGCCGCGCGTCTATCGCGGCCATACCGATGGTGAGCCGCTCGGCGCGGTCCCCGGGGTACGGACGCGGGACCAGTGGATCAACCTGATGGCGGAGTTCGGCTTCAGTTTCTGACGACCGCGTGATGATTGACGGGTCCCGAGCCGTGGCCAAGCCCCGGATTGGTCCGGATGGCCTCGGTGATGAACAACTTCGCCCGGCGCACGGCTTCATGCAACGGCAGGCCGATGGCGAGACATGCCGTGATAGCCGCCGAGTAGGTGCAGCCGGTTCCATGGGTATGCGGCGTATCGATACGCAGGGAGGGGAACCAGTGGATTGCGCCGCCGGAATCGAGCAGCAGGTCCGCCGCCGAGCCCGTGAGGTGTCCGCCCTTGACCAGCACGTTCGCGGCTCCCATTTCACGCAGCCTCACGGCGGCCTTCTCCATCTCTTCTTCCGAGTTGACGGAAATGCCGCTCAGCGCCGATGCCTCGTGCAGGTTGGGGGTGATGAGGAAAGCGCGGGGGAGCAGTTTGTCGCGCGCCACGGCACGGGCGTCTTCGGCGATCAGGGGAGCGCCATGCTTGCTGATCATCACCGGATCCACCACGAGCGGGAAGGTGAACGACGGCGCCAGGCTCGCGAGCGCTTCGATGATGGCCGCATTTCCGAGCGCGCCGGTCTTGGCTGCCCGCGGCGGAATGTCCTCGAGGACGGCTTCGATCTGCCGAAGGACAAACGATGGGGCAAGGCATTCGACGGCATCGACGCGCAGCGTGTTTTGCACGGTGAGCAGGGTCAGAGCGGCCTCGCCATAGACCCCGAACTGATGAAAGGTCTTGAGGTCGGCTTGAATGCCGGCTCCGCCGCTTGGATCGGATCCGGCGATGGTGAGAGCCGCGGGGATCACAGGCGCTGTCTCCTGCGCCACTCGAAGAGCACCACACCGGCGGCGACGCTCACATTCAAGGAAGCGATAGCGCCCGCCATCGGGATGCGCACCAGAAAGTCGCAATCTTTGCGCACGTGCTCGTGCAGACCCTTTCCTTCGCCGCCGAGCACGAAGGCCGTCGGGGGCGTATAGACCGTCTTGTCGTAATCCTCCGTGCCGCGCTCGTCCAGCCCGTAGATCCAGAAGTTGCGTTTTTTGAGATTCTGCATCTCCTGGCGGACGTTGCTGATTCTGAGGACGGGCAGATGCTCGATGGCTCCGGCGGACGCCTTGATCACTGTTTCCGTGATCCCCGCCGCGCGCCGATCCGGCGCGAGCACGGCATCGGCTCCGGCGGCGTGGGCCGTGCGGATGATGGCTCCGAGGTTGTGGGGGTCCTCGACTCCGTCAAGCAGGAGCACGCAGCGCGCTCTATCGAGCACATCAGGGACAGGCGCGCGGCGGGGAGAGGAGCCAAAGGCGACCACGCCCTGGTGGACGGCGTGGCGGCTCGCCCTGTCCAACGCGTCCCGGGGTTCGAAACGCACGGCCACGCCCTGCTGGCGGCACAGTTCAATGATCTCCCGCAATTTGACACCGCCCGCCCCCTTGGCAATCAGAACATGATCAAGAGCATGGCCGGCGCGCAGGGCTTCGCGCACCGGATGGACACCCGCAATGACGCTCACTCGCTCAGTATCTCATTTGCCCCGGAAGCGGAATGTCATCCCGACAGTGAACGTGATGGGGTAGCCGGGGGTGCCGTGGATGCCGGCGATGACGGGACCATCGGAATAGGGGCGCGATTCGAGATAGTTCTGCGTTTCGTAGTAGGAGCGGTTTGTGAAGTTATCCACGGCGAAGCTGAAATCCACGTTGCGCCGCACGCGCCGCACAAGGCTGAGATCGAAGACGGTGTGACCGGCGGCGAGGACCGAGAGATCTCCGGCTCCATCGAGGTAGTAGTGGTTGATGGCGCGCATGCGGATGGACCCGCTCCACCCGCGCCAGGCGGAAAGCGTCAATCCCGCGTTGGCGACGAAGTGTGGAGCGCGATCCACATACTCGCGTGGCGAAGTGCCTCGATAGTACGAATTGCCCACCTTGGTGAGCCCTCCGCTGAGGCTCAAGTGGCGAGTGACTTCGACCGACGTCTTCACTTCATAGCCGTAGCTGCGGCTGGGCCCGGCGAGTTCGAGCGAGCCGTCATCGGCGATGTAGACCAGTTCGTTCGAACGGTCAATCCAGAACAGGTCCGTGGCAAAGGCAAAACGCCGGAAGTGGTGCGACGTGCCGAACTGGTAGAAGTCGGTAGTGGCGACCCGGTCCGCGTTGGGCCGCAGCAGAATGCTGCGCGCGTCGATCGAGGAGATGCCCCGTCCATAGTTGAGGTACAGCGTAAGCGGAATCCGCCTCGAGGGAGTGTAGGCGGCATTGGCTTTGGGTTGGAACCTCCCCTGGGATTGCGTGGCGGAGTCAAGGGGGTTGACGCGGTCCTGAATAGCGAAGCGGAACACGTCGTAGCGGACGCCACCTCCGATCTGGACCTTGTTTCCCAGGAGGCTGAGCGATTCCTGGGCATAGCCCGCTCCGTTGGTGACGTGGGCATTGGCTCTTGTCGTGACGCCGAGCGGCGTGCGTCCGATGCGCGGATACAGGCCCACGTTGATCTGGTTGTCGTGAAAATTGGCTCCGGCCGTAAGCAGCGCCGTGCCGCCAGCGAACTGGTGAGGCCGCAAATACTGCGCGTTGGCGCCCTCCTGCAGTCGCGAATCGTGCTGCTGGATGCCGTCTCCATTGACCGGATCATTCAGGAAGAAGGTGAAGTTGGAGTACAGGTCAAACAGCGACCGTCCGAGGAATCCATCCAATTTCCATACGGCTCCATTTGACTGCTCCTGCCGGAAGTAGCCCGCCACGGTCCCCATCACGATGTGCCCGCCTTCGCCGGGATCGAGGTATCCGAAGCGGTCAAGTCTGCCGGCGGTGACTTCAAACAGCGGAATCTGGCCCGAGGAGTTGTAATTGTTCCGGCCGCCGTTCAGTTTGACGGCATAGGTGCGGCCTTCGCCGAGCCGCTTCGTGAAGTTGGCGGTGAGATTGTCGCGGCGGTAATCGAGCGGCTTGCGAAACGGACCATTGGTGAAGCTCCCCTCATAGGCGATGAAGGAATCGAGGCTTTGCAGCGCCGGACTGAACGCCAGGAAGCCGCGTTTTTCTCCGAACGAGCCGCCCTGGATCTTCGCGGTCCACTCATCCGGCAGCGACTCCCGTAAACGGATGTGAACCACGCCCAGCCCGCTGAAGTCTCCGTAAGCGGCGCTGAAGGGACCGTTGATGATTTGCGCCTCCTCGACCAGTTCCGGCGTCATCGTCTTCAGCGCGCCGAGGTATCCCTGGCCGTGTCCCTGCGTGGACTGGTTCTGCTGGATGTTATCCACCATCACCTTGAGGCCTCCGTTCACGCCGCCGTGATCGAGGTTGAATCCAAACCTGCGCACTTCAATCGACTTGCCGCCGCCTTCGTGCTGGCCGGCATTGATTCCGGCGTTCAACTGGTGGAAGACCTGGTCGTCGCGGGAAAAGAGGGTCTGCTGGAAGACTTCGGCATTTCTGCGGTCGACAGTGGGCTCGATGGGGGAGGCGGTAATGACGACGGAGGTATAGATCTTGGGCAGTTCGATTTTTTCCTTTTCCGCCGGCTCCTGGGGGAAGGCGGGGAGGGAAAGCAGGAGAAGAGGGCAGAAGCGTAGCATGAATTGCACAATCGTAGCACTACTGGAGTTGGCATGCAAACGGTTTCCACCGTATACTCTGGTCAATGCCTCGCATCGACTCTCATCCTGCCGGGAATTTCTGCTGGTTCGAACTGGGCACGACGGACCAGAACGCGGCCAAGTCTTTTTACGCCTCGCTGTTCGGGTGGGCGGCGAACGATTCTCCCATGGGGCCGGGACACGAAGGTCTCTATACAATTTTCAGCATCGACGACCGCGCCTGCGCTTCGGCCTACACCATCACGCCGGAGATGTCCCAGAGGGGCGTTCCACCCCACTGGTTGCTCTACATATCCACGCCCAGCGCCGATGATACCGCCCGGAGGGCGAGGGAGTTAGGCGGCAACGTAGTTCTGGAACCGTTCGATGTAATGGATTTTGGCCGCATGGCCGTGATCCGGGACCCGGCCGGCGCCGTTTTCGGCATCTGGGAGGGCAAGTCCGTGAAAGGGACGGGAACCACCGGGGAGCCGGGAACATTCTGCTGGGGCGAACTGAGCACCTCCGACGTTCGAGGCGCTCAGGATTTCTACAGCAGCCTGTTTGGCTGGAAGATCGCCCCTGCCCAAGCCAACGAGAGCTATCTCCACATTGCGAACGGCGCCGCGAGGACCGGAGGCATGGTTGCTTCCAGGTGCGAACCCAATGCACGGCCGCACTGGTCATCCTATTTCCTGGTGGCCGATTGCGACGCGAGCGCCGGCAGGGCGAAGGATCTGGGCGCAAGCATCCTGTACGGGCCGGAGACCATCGAGAACGTAGGCCGCATGGCGTTCCTCGCCGATCCGCAGGGGGCGGTTTTCGCTATCTTCCAACTGCCGAGGTGAAAGCCGTTCAACCGGTAGCCCGAGTAAGGCGCGTTCGACTTACTCGGAATGGACTGGCGCGTAGACGGTTGCTTGTGCCGGGTGGTTTTGCAAGCAGGCGGTAGGATTTGGCGGAAGCTAGTGGGAGTCGAACCCACCCGCGACATAAAATGCCGCACACTGGTTTTGAAGACCAGGCCCGGCACCGGCCAAGGCTAGCTTCCACGTGCGATTGTATCAGTCCGGCCATGCCGGGCCGGTACGCAGGCCGATTCACGAATCAGGTTTTCACTTTGCCGCACTTTGCCGCCATCTTTTTCTGCAGCGCCAGCATCAGCCGTTCCTCGACATCTTTCGGCACGCTCTGCGGTTCCATCCCCTTATAGACTTGAATCGTCTTCTTGCTCGTGTCGAAAATCACCCAGCAGTTGGGACACTCCGTGATGTGCGTCTCCAGTTGCTTCCGCAGCCCGGCGTCGATCGTCTCGTCGAGGTATTCGTTCAGCTCCTGGAGAAACTCCTTACAAGTAAGCAAGAACGTCGTCCCCCTTTTTCCTGAAAATTCTTGTCAGCCGCTCACGCAACTCGAGGCGGGCGCGCAGCAAACGGCTCTTGACCGCGGGGATCGACAGATCGAGCGCCGCCGCCGTTTCCTCCGTCGACAACTCCTCGACGTCGCGCAGTACAAACACGGTCCGGAATGCCGGCTTAAGGCTCTGGATGGCCTTTTCGAGAATGCTCCGCAGCTCCTCATTGGAGTACTGCTCTTCCGGATTGCCCTCCCACACAGCCACCTCGCGCACCAGCGGCTCATCTCCGTTATCCGAAGGTTCGTCGAGTGACACCGTGCGCCCGCTCTTGCGCTTTCTGAGCTTCATCAGGGATTCGTTCACGGCGATGCGTACCAGCCATGTATAAAATTTTGAATTCCCCTGGAATCCGTCCAGATGCCCATACGCTTTAAGGAAGGTTTCCTGGAGCACGTCTTCGGCATCGGATTCCGAATCCGTAATGTGCCGCGCCAACCGGTAGATCTTTCGCTCATAGCGGGAAACGAGCTGCTCGAATGCGCTCGTATCTCCGTCTCGAGCCAGGTTGACCAACGCGGTGTCGTCGAACACGGCCGCACCATCGCCTGTCTCCATCACGAAGTCAGCCATTCCTCACTATAATAGCCCGTCGAACATGTGTGGGATTTTTCCGCAATCGCTTCATGGTTGCCGGTAGCCGATCCAATGCGGCCAGAGTATCGCGGAGCATGGCGTTCCAGTCCATGGTTCCCGGCGGTTGGTTCAGGCCCAGCGCGCCTCCGCGTAGTCGGTATCCAGTTCAAAGAGATGTCGAATCCATCGTTGCGGGATTTCGGACGGTGTCAGGTCCATTCGGTCGAGAGCCTTGGCATCACCTTGCCAGGGAAATGGCAGGTCTGGTCTGGTCTGGAGATCGGGCGATCCGGACGGGGCGGTCCATCCACAAAATGCTACTCTGAAGGATTACCTTTCCATGAGCAGCATCCACATCACCCTGCCCGACGGAAGCCGGCAGGACTACCCCGCGGGCAGCCGTCCCCTCGACATCGCCATGGCCATCAGCCCGCGTCTTGCCGACGCCGCCATCGTGGCGCGCGTCAATGGCGAACTGTACGATCTCACCCGCCCCATCGAAGCCGACGCCTCGATCGAGATCCTCACCAGCAAGAACCCCGAATCCCTCGAGGTTTACCGCCACTCGACGGCCCACCTGCTCGCCGCCGCCGTCCTCGAACTGTTTCCCGAAACCAAGCTCGGCATTGGACCGCCCACCGAAGCCGGCTTCTACTATGATTTCCAGCGCGAGACTCCCTTCACTCCCGAGGACCTCGAAAAGATCGAAGCCAAGATGTGGGAGATCCAGAAGCGCGACCTCCCCTATGAACGGAAACTGACCCCCAAGCTCGAGGGTCTCGAGAAGTACAAAGGCATGGGCGAATCCATGAAATGCGAACTGATCGAGGAGAAAGCCGGCGATGTTTTCTCGGAATACACCCTCGGCCCACACTTCATCGACTTCTGCCGCGGTCCGCACGTTCCCTCCACCACGAAGATCAAGGCCTTCAAGCTGCTCTCGATTGCCGGCGCCTACTGGAAGGGCGACGAGAAGAACCACCAGATGCAGCGCATCTACGGGACCGCCTTTTTCACGAAGAAGGACCTCGACGAGTACATCCACCACCTCGAGGAAGCCCGCAAACGCGACCACCGCAAACTCGGCCCCGAACTCGACCTGTTCAGCATTCAGGAACTAGCCGGACCCGGCCTCATCTTCTTCCATCCCAAGGGCGGCATCGTCCGTAAGCTGCTCGAGGACTGGATGCGTGACCAGTGCCTCGAGCGCGGCTACTCGCTCGTCTATACGCCCCACATCGCCCGCTCCGATCTCTGGAAAACGTCCGGCCACTACAATTTCTACGCCGAAAACATGTTCAAACGCATGGAGCTCGATGACGCCGAATATCAGCTCAAGCCGATGAACTGCCCCTTTCACATCCTCATCTACCGCAACAGCCAGCGCAGCTACCGCGACCTGCCCGTCAGACTCGGCGAACTCGGCACGGTCTACCGTTACGAACGCTCCGGCGTCATGCACGGCCTGTTGCGCGTCCGCGGCTTCACGCAGGATGACGCCCACATCTTCTGCCGCCCTGATCAGATCGAGGATGAGATCGTCAACTGCCTCCAGTTCGCCATCGACACGCTGACCACCTTCGGATTCAGCGAGTATGACGCCGAACTTTCGACCTGGGATGGCGGCGCCAGCGGCAAGTATGACGGCTCGCCCAGCCAGTGGGCACTCGCCGAGGAAGCCCTGCACAAGGCCACGGCCCGTCTCAACATGAACGCCAAGGTAATGGCCGATGAAGCCGCTTTCTACGGCCCCAAGATCGACGTCAAGCTCGTCGACGCCATCGGGCGCCGGTGGCAGCTTTCCACCGTTCAGTTCGACTTCACCCTGCCGCGCCGTTTCGGCCTCGAATATATCGGCGAAGACGGCAAGGCGCACCAGCCGCTGATGTGCCACCGCGCGCTGTTCGGTTCGGTTGAACGCTTCTTCGGCATTCTCCTCGAACACTACGCCGGGGCTTTTCCCGTTTGGCTCGCTCCGGTTCAGGTGACGGTGATGCCCATCACCGACCGCACGCTTGAATACGCCAAGCAAGTTCAA
This sequence comes from Bryobacteraceae bacterium, assembly GCA_019187195.1. Lineage (GTDB taxonomy): Bacteria > Acidobacteriota > Terriglobia > Bryobacterales > Bryobacteraceae > CADEFT01. The sequence continues at coordinate 16,216 of JABAQT010000078.1, read as the reverse complement.
GCGCGTCTCACGCAAGCCGGCTTACGCGCCGAACTCGATGACCGCAAGGAGAAAGTGCAGCTGAAGATTCGCGAGGCCCAGCTTCAAAAAATTCCCTATATGCTCGTCGTCGGAGATCGCGAAGCCGCCAACAACACCGTCTCCGTCCGCAATCGCAGGCACGGCGACCAGGGCGTCAAGCCACTCGAACAGTTTCTGGCCGAAACCCAGGAGTTGATCGGCGCCAAGACTTCTTTCGAATAGCGGATGCACCCGGCTGTCACGCTGCTCCTGCTGGCGCTCGCAGTTGGGTCGCTCGTCTTTACCCTGCTCTCGATCGAGGCGGCCCGCCGCTACCTTGCGGTGCGTCCGCCGCCGCTTCGCGAGACTCCGCCCATCAGTGTTCTCAAACCACTGGCCGGCCTGGACGAAGGCCTCGAGGAGAACCTGCGCAGTTTCTTCGAGCAGGATTATCCGCAATTTGAAATCCTCATGGCCGTCTCCACCCCGGATGACCCGGCCCTCGCCGCCGCCCGCCGGCTCCAGAGTGCATACCCGGGCATTCCCTCGCGGATCCTCATTACGGGCGAACCGCCATATCCCAATCGCAAGGTGCGCAGTATTCATGAAATGACGCTCGCCGCCCGACACGAGCTTCTCGTCATGAGCGACAGCGATATCCGCGTCTCCCGGGACATGTTGCGTACTCTCGCCGCCGAATTTCAGGACCCGCAACTCGCCCTGACCACCTGTCCCTACCGCGCCGTCCCCGGCGAGAGTCCCTGGTCACGGCTCGAAGCCGTCATGATGAACACCGAGTTCCTCGCCGGCATCCTCACCGCGCGCATGATAGAGGGGATGCGCTTCGCCGTCGGGCCCACCATCGCCTGCCGCAAGCAAGCGGTGGAGGCGATCGGCGGGTTTGAATCCCTCAAGGATTTCCTTGCCGAGGATTTCGTGTTCGGCCAGCGCGCCGCCGCTCTCAGACTCGGCGTGGCGCTCTCGTCGTACGTCGTCGAACACCGCATCGGCACGGCGGGCTTCGCCCAAAACCGCGAGCACCGTCTTCGCTGGGTTCGCAGCACGCGCCGTTCGCGTCCGGCCGGTTACGCCGGCCAACTCTTCACCTATCCGCTGCCGCTGGCGCTGCTGCTCACGGCGGCCGAGCCCGGGTGGTGGCCGCTGCTTGCTCTCGCTCTTTTGCTTCGCGGCATCAGCGCCTGGCAAACCGCCGCGCTGATTCTCCGCGACCCCCTCACCACCTCCCGTCCCTGGCTGGCGCCGCTTCAGGACATTGTCAGCTTTCTCTATTACCTCGCGGGCTTCTTCGGCGACACCATCGACTGGCGCGGCAGGAAATTCCGTCTCCACCCCGATGGTACATTCACGCAAATCCGGTGATACGATATCCGCCATGTTGACTCGCCGCAATTTCACCACCCTCGCCGCCATCACCGCCGCTGGATTCGCCGCGGACAGCCGCTACACCGTCGGCGTCACCACCAACACCCTCGGGGGATGGGAAAAGGACGTCTTTCTCTCCTTCCGCGAAGCCCGCGAAGTTGGCTATCACCACGTTGAAAGCTTTATCCACTACTTCGTCAAGGACTACTACGACAACCCCGCCGCTCTCCAGAAGAAGATCGATGAGATCGGCGTCAAGTTCACCACGATCTCCAACGGCGGTCCTCTCGAGACGCACTTCGAGGATCCATCGAAGCACGAAAAGCTTCTCGCGGACCACATGAGGCTCGGCCGTTTCATTAAACATTTCGGATGTACTCATCTGAAGATCAACCTCGGTCCCCGCCGCCCCACCGGCACGACCGCGGAAGATCTCGCCCACATGGCCCGCTCCTGCGATGCCCTTGGCGGCCAGCTCAAAGCTATCGGCATCCGGCTCGCCATACATGCGCACATGTGGAGCCAGTTTGAAAACCGCCGGGAGATCGACTACATGATGGAGCACACGGCTCCCGCCAACGTCGGCTTTGTTCTCGACACCGGCCACATCACCATGGCCGGCATCGATCCCGTCGAACTCACCAGGACGCTCGGCCATCGCATTGCCGAGTTTCACATGAAAGACACGGCTCCCGAGAATCGCGGAGGCGCCAAGTCGCGTATCGACCGCCCCGACATGATGAAGAACCCGCCTTTCTTTCCCCTCGGCCATGGCGGCGTCGATTTTCCGGCGATCAAGGCGCATCTCGACCGCATCCAGTGGCGTGGATTTCTTACCGTGGAGCTCGACTCCTCCCCCTTCCGTCCGCCCAAGGAGAGCGCCCGCATCAGCCTCAACTACCTGCGCAAGAACCTGAAAGTGAGTTGACTTTGTGGCCAAGACCGGCTTTGCTTCCGTGGATGACTATATCGCCTCCCAGCCGGAAGACGCCCGGGCTCCGCTCGAACGCGTGCGCGGCGCCATCCGCCGGGCGCTTCCCAAAGCGGTGGAGAAGATCTCCTACAACATCCCGGCATACAGACTGCGGGATAAGAACGTGCTCTATTTCGCCGGCTGGAGACGCCACTACTCGCTTTACCCCGCGGGAGCGCGCCTCATCGCCGCGTTCCAGGAAGAGCTTGCCGCTTACGAAGTCGAGAAGAACACCATCCGTTTCCCGTTCTCCGCTCCCGTGCCGGTGAAACTGATCGCCCGCATCGCTAAGTTTCGCGCCAGGGAAGCGGCCGGGCGGGAATAAGCGGCGGACCGGCGCCGGCGGAGGAAAATTGCAAGTGGCGGGGGTATGCTCAAGATAAGTGATCACCAGCCTGGCCGAAGTGCGGCGCCTGGCGGAATCGAAAGCGGATGAAAACAGGAATTTCCGCCGGTATTTGACGGCTCATCACTTCCCCGAGGAGCCGTTTCATATTCTCGCCGCGGAAATCGAGAGCGGGATCGACTGCACGGAGTGCGCCAACTGTTGCCGTCAACTGGTGGTCAGCGTTTCGGAGGCGGCGGTGGAGGAAATCGCCGCCTTCCTCGATATCTCTCCGGAGGAAGTCGTCCGGCTGTACACGGCGCCGGATGCGGCCGTGCCGGGCAATCGCCTGCTACGCCAGGAAAATGACGCCTGTGTTTTTCTCGACGGGAATCTTTGCATGATCTACGAAGCGCGGCCGAAGGCCTGCCGCGATTTTCCCCATGTAACGGCGCACTCGCGTACGCTTGGATCGAGGTTCTCGTCGCTTTGCCGCAATGCCTGGCTCTGTCCCATCATCTACAACGCCATCGAAGGTTACAAGCATCTGACCGGTTACACGTCGCGCGGCCGCACGTAATATTCAATGGCCTCTTCGCGGCTCAGCCGCGCGGGCTCCTTCTCCGCATCGGGATGGGTCTTCCGGAAGCGCTCGAGCATCAACTCTTCCAGATGCCGCACCACGTTGGGATGCCTGCTTGAGACATCCGTGAACTCACCCGGGTCCTGCTCGAGATCGTACAACCTCACATAGCGGCCCGGAGTAGGGTTTTCCGTCTCATATCCATCGCCCCGTTTGCGCTTGCCCGAGCAGAAAATGAACTTCCACTTCTTCGTCCGCACATAGGCTTCCTCATTTTCGAGATACTCGCTGAAAATATGATCGCGAGCGCCCGGCATCCGCCCGCCTTCCAGATACGGCCGCAGCGAGCGGCCATGCCGCACGGGCAGGGGATCCACGCCAAGCACATCCAGAATCGCCGGGGCGGTGTCGACATGCTCCGTGAAATCGTACACCGTTCCGGTGCGAATCACCCCCGGCAAGCGCATCATCAGGGGAACGCGCAGCGCCGGATCATAGCCGCAGTGCTTTTCGAATCGTCCGTGCTGTCCGAGATCGTACCCATGGTCGGCGGTGTACACGGTAAGAGTGTTGTCCTCCAAGCCGAGTTCGCGGAGTTTGCCGAGCACCAGTCCAATGTTCCGGTCCAGATAGCGCACGGACGTGTAGTAGGACGCAATGATTCCCTGCTTGTCCTCGACGCCGAGATCGCGAAAGATCAGCGGAATCTGGCCGCTGTCTTCGGGGCCCACGCGCGGCGGGGTGAACGCGGAAGGCCTAAAATGATTTCGATCCTCGACCGGGAAGTCGTAGGGCGAGTGCGGCTCGAGGAAACTGACCCACAGGGCGAAGGGCTTGTCCTTGTGGTGATCGAGGAACTCGCATGCCAGCCGCACCTGGTAGGCGGCCTTCATTTCGCTATCAAACCGCGGGTAGGGCAACTTGTCCGCGTTCAGCCAGATCCGGGCCGGATCGCGGAATGGCCGCCACCGCGGCTTGGTGGGGATTCCGGGGGGAATCGGGCGTGGCTTCACCGCCTGGGTCCACTGCTGCTGCAACTCGCGCTCCGTCACCATGTATTCGAAGCCATGCAATCCCGGAGCGGCGGGCCGGTTGAAGTGCATCTTACCCACGACGGCCGTAAAATACCCGGCGGCGCGCAACTGTTTGGCGAGGGTCGGTTTCTGATCATCGAGCGGCGTTGGCAGCCTGGTCACCCCCGCCATGTGCGGCATCTGGCCCGTAAAAAAACTCTGGCGCGAGGGCGTGCAGACCGGGGAGTTGCAGTGATGCATGGCAAACCGCGTGCCCTGCGTGGCAAGCCGGTCGATATTCGGCGTTTCAGCCTGCCTGTTTCCGTCGCAGCCGAGCACGTAGCCCGCGTGATCATCAGCGATCAGGAACAGGAAATTCGGACGCCGGCGCGATTGGCCGCGGGCCAGCGCCGCCCCTCCCGCCGCGCCCATCCAGGTTCTCCGCGTCAACATGCGAATACTATACACTGGTCGCGAACCCATGACACGCCGCACACTGCTTGCCCAATGCACGCTGCCGCTGCTCGCCTTGAAGGGGCGCGCCGGCGCCGCCGGTTCACCCAAAGCCAGATTGACGGATATTGAAATCTTTCGCGTACCCGTGAACAAACGCGGGGATTGGGTCCTGGTGCGCGTTCGCACCGACCAGGGCGTTACCGGCATCGGGGACGCATCCCACGGGCACGATCCGCAGATCGTGGAACACATACGGTCCGTCTGGGAACAGATGAAAGGGCGCTCGTTCAGCGAGGTGGAACACCTGCGAAGAATCGCCGCGCCCCTGGTGGCCCGGAAGGGCATTGGCGGCAGCGTCGCCTCGAGCGCCATCGAGCACGCCATGTGGGACATCGCGGGGCAGGTTTTCGGCGTTCCCGTGTACGATCTGTTCGGCGGCAGAATCCATCGCCGCATCCGCAGCTACGCCAATATCAACCGCGCCACGTTCGACCGCAAGCCCGCGGGCTTCGTCAAGGTGGCGGAACGCGCCCTCGGGGACGGGTTCGACGCCTTCAAACTGGCGCCGTTCGACGGATGGCCAAAGGATCCGGCCGCCGTTGAACCGCACATTGCCAACGGCATGGAATGCGCGAAGGCCATTCGCAAGACCATCGGCGACAGGAATGACCTGCTCATTGACGCCCATTCCAACTTCACTCTCGAGCGGGGGCTCCAATTGGCGCGGGATTTCGAACCGCTTCGTCTGTTCTGGCTCGAGGAAGTCTGCCGCGGCATCGACAATCTTGCCCGGATCCACAAGGCGGCGAAGATGCCGTCGGCGGGCGGTGAAAGCATTTACGGCGTAAAGGGGTTCTACCCCTATATTGCCGGCAACGCCGTGGACATTCTCATGCCCGATATCAAATACTGCGGCGGCCTGCTCGAGTGCAAGAAGATCGCGGCCATGGGGGAGGGCGCCGGGCTGACGGTTGCTCCGCATGGTCCCGCGAGTCCTGTGGGAAACATCGCCGCCGCCCATGTCTGCTCGACTCTGCCCAATTTCCTCATTCTCGAACTCGGCTACGGTGAGGCGCCCTGGCGCGCCGAACTCATCGAGCCTCACGAGCCGCTCCACAAAGGATATTTCACCATCGGAGAAAAACCGGGATTCGGCTTCACGCTCAATGACGCGCTCATCCGCAAACTCGGCTCGCGCGCCTGACCAGGCGGCATTTTCCGGAACATTCGACGCCTCGTTTCGTACTTCCTTTAGAGGACGACGATGCTGACTTTCCTGATCTGGCTTCTGCTGTTCATTCTCTGCTGGCCCGTGGCGCTGATCGCACTTATCCTCTATCCGGTCGTCTGGCTGCTTCTGCTTCCCTTCCGCATTGTGGGCATTGCCGTTGGCGGGGTTCTGGAACTGTTGCGCGCCATGCTCTTCCTCCCCGCCCGTCTGCTTGGCGGACCACGCCGGGCGCATTAGAAATGGGGGCCGTTTTTGCGCGCCGCTGACGGAATGTTCAGCGGGGTCCCGGGTCATGGTACTGTTAAATAAGCGCCGGAAGGAAACTCCAGCGCCAACCGAGGTTATTGTTGTCTCTACGCGTTTGTCTCACGCTTCTGATCGGGCTCTCACTGGCCTCACGCTCGTTTGCGGCCGATGATGCCGATTCCGCGCCAGGTTCGCGGGAGATCATCGAACGCTACGTCCAGGCCTCGCAATCCCAGCAACAGCAGTTGCGAGGCGTCACCATGGACGTGGAGATCTCCGCTGAGCTGCCTAAATTGAAGAAAAAAGGCCGCATGTTTGGCTTGCGGACCATTACCCGCCTCGGCCGGATAACCTATGACGCCATCAAGTTCGAAGGCGACAACACCATCAAGAAGGAAGTGATTGCGCGCTTCCTCACCGCCGAAACGGCGTCGGCCGACAATACCCCGCCCCCCATCACTCCGCAATATTACAAGTTCAAATACAAGGGATTAGTCGAGCGCGACGGCAGGCAAGTCTACGTCTTCCAACTCTCTCCCCGCAAGAAGAGGGTAGGCACATTCAAGGGAGAGATATGGCTTGACAAGGACACCACGCTGCCGATTCGCGAAGCGGGCAGATTTTCGAAGAACCCATCCGTCTTCATCAAGCGGTTTGATTTCGTGCGCGTCTATGATATTCGCGATGGCGTGGCTTATCCCAGACAGACTACCGGGGTGGTGGCGACGCGCCTCTGGGGCAAGGCGGAAGTGTTCATCGACTTCCATAATTTCACGAAGCTTCCGACGGATCAGGCGAGTGCTCTGACCTCGGAAAACTCCCGCAACAAGACCCCGCGGTAATGCACTCGGGGAATCTTGACAAACTTGTACTTGTATTAATGCCGTCCGATAGCTTACCCTCAAAAAAGCTACCCCATGCGTACCCTATTCCTCAATCCCCCCTCATTTGAAGGATTTGATGGGGGCGCCAGTTCGCGCTGGCCCGCGACGCGAGAAATCGAATCCTACTGGTATCCGGTCTGGCTCTGCTATCCGGCGGGCATGCTGCCCGATAGCAAGGTGGTGGACGCTCCGCCGCACAAGATCTCGATCGAACAGACCGTCCAGATGGCCAGGGACTTTGAACTCCTGGTGTTATTCACCTCCACGCCGGGCTTTGAAGTAGACGTGAAGATGGCCCGCATGATGAAGGATGTGAACTCGAAGCTCAAGGTGTGCTTCGTCGGGCCGCCCGTGACGGTCGATTCCGAAAAGATCCTGAGGAGCACTTCAGCTATCGATTTCCTTGTCCGCCGCGAGTTCGATTATCCCATCGTGAAGTACGCCACCGGGACTCCGATCGAGGAGATTCCCAACGTCAGTTTCCGCAAGAACGGACAGATTGTGCATAACCCGGAGGGCGCCTATGTCGAAAACCTGGACGAACTTCCCTGGGTGAGCAAGGTCTACAAGCGCGATCTCGACTTTCGCCGCTACAACGTTCCGTTCCTCAAACATCCCTTTATTTCGATGTACTCCTCGCGAGGGTGCCCCGCGCAGTGCACCTTCTGTCTGTGGCCCCAAACCCACTCCGGGCACCGCTGGCGGACGCGATCGGCGGCCGGCGTCGCCGATGAAGTGAAGTTCGCGCTCGCCAACTTTCCCGGCCTGAAGGAGATTTTCTTCGACGACGACACCTTCAACTACCAGAAGAAGCGCACGCTGGAGATCTGCGAAAAGCTGGGTCCGCTCAATTTCACGTGGTCCTGCACTTCGCGCGTCACCACGGATTACGACACGCTCAAGGCGATGAAAGAGGCCGGCGCGCGCCTGATGATCGTCGGCTACGAGACCGGTGACCCGCAGGTTCTCAAGAACATCAAGAAGGGCGCCACCCTTGACATGGCTCGCCGTTTTACCGACAACGCCCACAAACTCGGGCTTACCATTCACGGGGATTTCATTGTCGGCCTGCCCGGCGAAACCCACGAATCCATCCGGCGCACCATTGATTTCGCCAAGTCGCTGGATACGGAGACCATCCAGGTATCCATAGCCCACCCCTACCCTGGGACGGAATTCTACGATTATGTGAAGCAGAACAACCTCATCACGATCGATTCCATGACCGATGACCAGGGCCACCAGCTTCCCAATATCCGCTATGAGAATCTCGATCGCGCTGAACTGGTGGACTGGGTGGAGCGGTTTTACGGCGAGTATTACTTCCGTCCGAAGGCCATCTGGCGGGTGGTGCGCAAAGCCATCTTCAATGGCGAGGAGCGCCGCCGTCTGCGGAAGGAGGCCCGTGAGTATCTCGCCCTCCGCACCAAACGCAGGCAGTTCGTGAAGGATCAACGGGCCGCCGCCGCCCGCGCCTGATGCGCAAGACCGCCGCCGTCACCGCCGTCGTGGTGGTTTCCAACGTCGCCGGGAATCTTTTCTTGAGTTTCGGGATGAAATCCCCGGCGGGCATTCTCAGCCCCTGGATCGCGGCGGGCGTCCTTCTGCTGGTTCTCTGGACACTCACCCGGATGGCTCTGCTCAGTTGGGCCGACCTCAGCTTCGTTCTTCCGGTTACAGCCATCGGATATCCGCTTTCCGCGCTTGCCGGCAAGCTGTTTCTCGCCGAACAGATCACCCCTCAGCGCTGGGCTGGAACCGTGCTCATCGTCGCCGGGACCGTTCTTGTTGGGCTTACCATGCCCGCCCGGAAGGAGCGCCCATGAAATGGCTGCTGCTGGCCGCGGTGGTGGGCTCGACGGTTGCCAGCGACCTGCTGCAATCCTTCGAAATGAAGCGCCACGGCGAGGTGCGTGACTTCCATCCCTCGGCCATGGGCCGCGTATTCGCGACCGTTCTCCGCCGGAAATTGTTCGTTCTGGCGGTTGTTTTCATGGCTGTCTCTTTTTTTTCGTTCCTTCAACTTCTCACCATCGCCGATCTCAGTTTTGCCGTACCCGCCACCGCGGCCACCTTTGTCGTTGAAACGTTTCTGGCCCGTCACGTTCTGAAGGAGACCGTCGCCTGGCAGCGCTGGGCGGGCGCCGTTCTGGTAGCCTGCGGAGTGTTCCTTCTCGCTCTCTGATGTGGATCTGGCTTCTCTATCTCGTCTGCGCCGTCGCCGCGGGCTATCAGGTCACGGCCTTCCTCGCCGTGCTACGTCATCTTCTATCGCGCGAGCCTCGGGCCGGTTCGCTGCCCCTGGTCTCCATTCTCAAGCCCGTCCATGGCCGCGATCCGTTTTTCGAACTCGCCATCGGCTCTCACATCCGTATCGACTACCCGAACTACGAGGTCCTCTTCGCCGTCAATAGCCCGGACGATCCGGCCATCCCGGCTGTCCGCGCCCTGCCGGGCGTCTCTCTCCACGTTTCCCCGCACAACCCTCCCAACGCCAAGGTAGGGAACCTCATGGAACTTGTTCACCACGCCCGCGGCGAAATCTACGTTGTGAATGACGGCGACATCCGGGTTCCGACCGACTACCTCCGCCGTGTCACCGCCCCGCTCTCCGACCCTGGCGTCGGCCTTGTCACCTGCCTTTACCGTCCCGTTCCCCTTGGTCTGCCCGCGGCCTGGGAAGCCCTCGGCATCGCCACCGAATTCGCGCCCAGCGCGCTGGTCGCTCCCTTAGCCGGCGTCAATGAATTCGGCCTCGGGTCCACGCTCTGTTTCCGCGCCGCCGATCTCGAAGCCGCCGGAGGCTTCGCCCCGATTGCTGATTACCTCGCCGACGACTATCAGCTCGCCCGCCGCCTGACGCGCGGACTCGGCAAGCGCGCCCACATGTCGAAACTCGTTGTCGATACCGGCATCGGTTACCCCTCCTGGCGGGCAGTCTGGCGACACCAGGTCCGCTGGGCGCGCACGATCCGCGTCTCGCGAGCCGAATACGCCGGCCTGCCTGTCACGCACGCGGGGCTGTGGGGGCTCACTGCCGCCCTCGCCGGACTCTGGCCCCTCGCCATCACGCTGGTTGCGCTGCGCATCCTCACGGGTTTCACGGCCGGCTTTCTGCTGCTCCGCGCGCCCATCGCCGCCGCGCTTCCCCTCATCCCGCTGTGGGATCTGTGGGCCTTCGCGGTCTGGATGGCGGGTCTTCGCGGCAGCGAGATTGTCTGGCGTGGCCACACCATGCGCCTGTCTCCGGACGGCAGGCTTTCCCCCCGGCCATAGACAGCCGGACGACATAACGGCTTCGTTATGGTTGGTTGCGCCGCGCTTCTCCTCATCGCGCTGTGGGATCTGTGGGCCTTCGCGGTCTGGGTGGCGGGTCTTCGCGACAGCGAGATTGTCTGGCGTGGACACACCATGCGCCTGTCTCCGGACGGCAGGCTTTCCCCCCGGTCGTTGACAGCCGGGGGTCATAGCGGCTCCATTATGGTTGGTTGCGCCGGGCTTCCCCTCATCGCTACGTGGGATCTGTGGGCCTTCGCCGTCTGGATGGCGGGTCTTCGCGGCAGCGAGATTGTCTGGCGTGGCCACACCATGCGCCTGTCTCCGGACGGCAGGCTTTCCCCCCGGTCGTAGACAGCCGGGGGTCATAACGGCTCCATTATGGTTGGTTGCGCCGGGCTTCCCCTCATCGCGCCGTGGGATCTGTGGGCCTTCGCGGTCTGGATGGCGGGTCTTCGCGGCAGCGAGATCGTCTGGCGCGGCCACACCATGCGCCTGTCTCCGGACGGCAGGCTTTCCCCCCGGTCGTAGACAGCCGGGCGGATATAATGGCTCCGTTATGTTGGTAAGGATTCTCCCGCTCCTGCTGGCTGCTCCCTGCCTTGGGCAGGACGTACTCTGGTACCGCCAGCCCGCCAGGGTGTGGTTCGAAGCCTTGCCGGCCGGCAATGGCCGCCTGGGGGCCATGGTGTTCGGCGGCGCCGCCACGGAGCGGCTGCAGCTGAATGAGGATTCCATCTGGGCGGGGGAAAAACGTGACCGGATCAATCCGCTGGCCCGCCAGGCTCTCCCGGAAGTGCGTCGCCTGCTCTCTTCCGGGAAACTTCGCGAGGCCGAGAGCCTTGCCGACAAAGCGCTCATCGCCACACCACGCCGCATGCCCCCTTATCAGCCGCTCGGCGACCTGCAACTTCGCTTTCCCGGCCACGAGGCGTTTCAGGATTACCGCCGCGAGCTTGATCTGAGTACGGCCATTGTGCGTGTTACCTACCGATCGGGCGATGTCCGCTACACCCGCGAGGTTTTTGCTTCCGCCCCTGACCAGGCCATTGTGATTCGCCTCACGGCCAGCAAACCGCGGAGTCTGCGTTTCATCGCCGGCCTCAGCCGCGAGGCCGATGCCAAAGCCTCCGCCTCGGCCGGCCGCATCGACCTCGATGGGGAAGCCATGGCACACGGCGCCGGCTATCAGGGCGAGCGGCCCACCGGCGTCCGCTTTCACGCGGTTCTCAAGATCTTCCCCGAAGGCGGCCAACTGATCACAAAGGGAGCGGAACTTCAACTCGAGGGCGCCGACGCGGCCACTCTCATCCTCGTGGCCGCGACCAGCTTCCGCCACCCCGCCCCGCTCGAGCGCTGCAACCTCGAGCTCGAATGGAAGAAGCGGGATTATTCCTCCATGCGCGCCGCCCATATCGCTGATTACCGGCGGCTCTATGACCGGGTCGTACTCCGTCTTGGTGGTGCGCGCGCCTCCCATCTGCCCACTGATGAACGCCTCGAACTTGTCCGCCAGGGCGGCTCGGATACCGCGCTCGAGGTTCTCTATTTCCAGTACGCCCGCTATCTGCTCCTCTCGAGCAGCCGGCCCGGGGCCATGCCCGCCAACCTTCAGGGATTGTGGAACGAACAGTTGGCTCCGCCCTGGGAGAGCAAGTACACAATCAATATCAATACGGAGATGAACTACTGGCCGGCCGAAGTGCTCAACCTTCCCGAAACACACGAGGCGCTGTTTGATTTGATCGACCGCGCCCGCGAGGATGGCCGTCACGTCGCCAGAGCCATGTACGGAGCCGGCGGGTTCGTGCTCCACCACAACACCGATCTGTGGGGCGACGCAGTTCCGATAGACGGCGTCCGCTCCGGCATCTGGCCCACCGGCGGAGCCTGGCTCAGCCTGCACTTCTGGGAGCATTATGCCTACGCTCCCGATCGTGATTTCCTGGCCCGCCGCGCCTATCCCGTTCTCAAGGAGGCCGCGGAATTCTTCCTCGATACTCTCGTCGAGGATGGCAAGGGCCATCTTGTGGTTTCCCCTTCCATCTCGCCCGAGAACCGTTACCGCACCAGGGACGGCATCACGGCAAGCCTGTGCATGGGCTGCTCGATGGACAACCAGATCCTGGATACGCTCTTTCGGAGGGTTATCGAAGCAGGCCGCATTCTCCGTCTTGATGCGCCCTTCCGGGAGCGTGTCGAGAACGCCCGCAAGCGCCTCATTCCGCTCCAGACCGGCAGATACGGGCAGATCCGGGAATGGGCGGAGGATTATGACGAGCCCGAACCGGGGCACCGTCATTTTTCGCACCTCTTTGCGCTCTACCCCGGAGACCAGATCACGCCTCGCGGCACACCCGAACTCGCCAGGGCCGCCCGTATCTCCCTCGAACGCAGACTCGCCTCCGGCGGCGGGCAGACCGGTTGGAGCCAGGCCTGGGTGGTCAACTTCTGGGCGCGTCTCGAGGAATCCGAAAAAGCCCACCAGGCCGTGGTTACGCTGCTGCGGCGAAGCACCGGCCCGAATCTCTTTGACACCCACCCGGCGGGGAAATCCTTCGTGTTTCAAATCGACGGCAATTTCGGCGGCGCCGCCGGGATGGCTGAGATGCTCATCCAGAGCCATGCCGGCGAGGTCGCCTTGCTGCCTGCCCTCCCCGCCGCCTGGCGCGATGGCGAGGTCAAGGGATTGCGCGTACGCGGCGGCATGGAAGTCGATATGCATTGGTCCGGCGGGCGTCTGCGCGAGGTGGTGCTCCACCCGAAGGCCGATGCCTCGTTTCGCCTTCGCGCTCCGAAGGGGCAGAACTTCCTTGAAGGCCGCGCGCCGGTCTATACGCTACACGCCAAGCCCGGCGCGGAATGGAAGCTGATGCTCCAATAGCCCGCGGAATCCCCGATGCGCGCGAATACTCAGATTCCAGGAACCACCCGGCAATGAAGGATGCCTACACAGCCATGAACGGTCTCACCCGCAGAAGCTTTCTCGGCGCGGGCGCGGTTTCCCTGCCCGGGCTCCAATCGAATCGTCCGCCTAACCTCATCCTCATCCTCGCCGACGATCTGGGTTATGGGGACCTTGGCTGCTATGGGAGCACCTCCAACCGCACCCCCCACATTGACAAACTCGCCTCGGACGGCGTCCGTTTCACCGATTTTCATTCGAGCGGCGCGGTGTGCAGCCCCACCCGCGCCGGCCTTCTGACGGGACGCTACCAGCAGCGCTGCGGAATTTCGGAAGTCCTCACCGCGGCCTCCCACCGCGACAAGGGCCTGGATCCGGCCGAAATCACATTTCCCCGCCTTCTCAAGAGCGCCGGCTACCGCACCGCAATCTTCGGAAAGTGGCATCTCGGCTATCAGACGCGATTCGGCCCCCGGCGGCATGGGTTCGATGAATTCCGCGGCTATGTGAGCGGCAACATCGACTATTTCTCTCACGTCGATCAGACGGGGCGCCGTGACTGGTGGATCGGGGACAAGCTCACGGACGAAAAAGGCTACACCACCGAACTGGTGACGCGCCACGCGGTGGATTTCATCCGCCGCCAAAGCGGGCGCCCTTTCTTTCTCTACCTGCCTCATGAGGCTGTCCACTACCCCTATCAGGGTCCGCGTGGCCAAGCGCTGCGCGTTCCGGGACGCAAGCCGTCCACCACCACTCATGAAGACGCCGGAGGAGCATTCACTGAAATGCTGGCGGCAATGGACGAAGGCGTGGGGCGCGTCCTCGATCAAGTGCGGTTGTCCGGCATCGAGGATGACACCATGATCTTTTTCTGTTCCGACAACGGGGCTCCCGCGCCGGGATCCAATGGTCCGCTCCGCGGCGGCAAGGGAACGGTATGGGAGGGCGGGCACCGGGTGCCGGCAATCGGCTGCTGGCCAGGCCACATCCTGGCGGGCAAGGAGTCCTTCCAAACCTCGATCTCCCTGGATCTCATGCCCACGCTTCTCGAGGCCGCCGGCGTGCCGTTGCCTCGTGCATTGGATGGGGTCAGCCTGCTGCGCCATATGCGCTCCGGAGCATCTCTAGGAGACCGGACTCTTTTCTGGGGCCACGGCGCACAGCGAGCCATGAGGCAGGGCCATTGGAAACTCACTCTCATGCCCGAGCAGGAGCCATTTCTGGCCCGTCTGGATCTCGATCTCTCCGAAAAGAATAACCTCGCCTCGAAATTTGCGCCGCGGGCCGGGCTTATGTCGCAGGCAATTCAGACCTGGGAGGCCGATGTGTATGCCAAGCACAATTAGCCGCCGCCTGCTCATGGCGCTGCCCCTGTTCGCGCAACCCGTCCGCGCGCGGCGGCGGGCGCGGGAACTCGGGATCAAGCCCGGTGTGCTGCCCCCTGGAAAGTGGAATGCCATCACCGACGTGGCCGGCGTTCGCGCCGGTCATGCCACCCTCATCGAAGGCGACTCGATCCGCACGGGCGTCACCGCCATCCTTCCTCATACGGGAAACCTATTCCAGGAGAAGGCTCCCGCGGCGGTATTCACGGCCAATGCCTTCGGCAAACTCGCCGGCAGCACGCAGGTGGAAGAGTTGGGCAACCTGGAAACGCCCATCATTCTCACCAACACGCTAAGCGTCGCCGAAGGCATCGCCGGCGCCGTCGAATACACGCTTTCTCAACCCGGCAATGAAAACGTCCTCTCCGTCAATGCGGTTGTTGGCGAAACCAATGATGGCTATCTGAACGACATCCGCCGCCGCTACGTGAAGAGGGAGCATGTGATAGCGGCCATCCGCCAGGCTCGTGATGGCCCCGTCGAGGAGGGTGCGGCCGGGGCGGGAACAGGCACCGTATGCTTCGGCTTCAAGGGCGGCATCGGCTCCTCTTCCCGCATCCTCCCCCGAGCGTTGGGCGGATATACCATCGGCGTCCTCGTGCAAACCAATTTCGGCGGCATTCTCGAGATCGTGGGCGCGCAGGTGGGCCGTGAATTGGGGCGCTACTACCTGAAAGACCAGTTGGAGCAGGCCCCTGGAGGTTCCTGCATGGTGGTGGCCGCCACCGACGCTCCGCTCGATGCCCGCAATCTTCGCCGCCTGGCGTCCCGCGCGGTTCTGGGACTTGGGCAGACGGGTTCTTCCACCAGCAACGGGAGCGGAGAGTACGTGATCGCTTTTTCGACGGCTCAGCGCGTTCCCATGAGGAGCGAACTTACTTCTTCATTTACGGTTCTTTCCAACGATGCCATGTCGCCATTGTTTCAAGCGGTGAAGGAGGCAACCGAGGAAGCTGTATACAACTCTTTGTTCATGGCGAAGTCCATGAAAGGATTTCGCGGTAGAACCGTCGAATCCCTACCAATCGAGCCAGTATCAAAAATCCTAAGAAATCACCGCCTCATTGAGGATTGAAGCCTGGCCTTCGAGTACACTAATAATACTTGCAATTCGAGCCTCTTAGCGAAGAGTATGTTAGCAAGCTGTCAGCCTCGGACGAGGATGTGACGCGGCATTTTGTGTCCTATTTCGGCAACCTCCTGACTATCAAGTTGCGAGCCAAGCGCCTACCCGCTTCCGCCGTGGATGAAATCCGGCAGGAAACCTTCGCTCGAGTGCTGGCGGCCGTTCGAAGGGAAGGCATACGGGACGGCCGCAAACTGGGCGCGTTTCTCAACACTACCTGCAATCACGTGATTTCCGAGTATTTCCGCCAGACCGGGCGGTACGCCCCTCTCGAGGATTCGCATTTCGAGCGCGCAACCGGTGATGTGGACGCTGAGACGAGGATGGTGTCGTTGGAGAGAGAACGGCGGGTTCACGAGGCGCTGCGCACGTTGGCGGAACGCGACCGCTATCTTCTTACAGCCCTTTTTTTCGAGGAAAAGGACAA
>JABAQT010000014.1:6280-27586 GCA_019187195.1 Bryobacteraceae bacterium | reverse complement strand
TTGACACAACTGCCCACTCATGTTTGACACCCCGCCGCTTTGCCCAGTACACTAGCGTTTTGCAATAGAAAGCGGCCGCCGCCCCAAGAATGCTACTTGCCAGAGAATTTATTCAGTATCTTGGACGCGAAATCGTCAAGAGGCTCCACCCAAACATATTGGAAACTTCCGACTTTGCCGCCGGAAGTGTCTTCGTCGCCCAGGTTATCGAAGACGATCTGGCCGTCGAAGACCGCCTCAACGAGGAAGTTCGCGAGATCCTCAGCGAGTACACCGAGTACATGCGCCGTGAAGGCGTCAGCTATCAGGAAATGTTCCGTCGCATCAAAAATCAACTGGTGCGCGACCGCAAAGTAATCCGCGCCTCCGGCCGCGACACGGGCGACAACATGAAGCTCTCGCGCGACAAGATCAACGATCTCTCCCACAAGATCGTCACCGGCGTCCGCAAGGAACGATTCTTCCGCGTGAAGAAACAGCCGAATGATCTCCGCCTCGAACTCGTGAAAACCCTCACTGAAGTCCTCACATTGGAAGAAAAAGTGGACAAGGCGGCAAGCCAGAAGATCCGTTCCCAAAAGCGCGATATCCCCGAAGGCTCCGAGGAATGGGATCTGCTCCATCGCCGCTACTACGCCGAGGAGCTGAAGCGCCTCGGTATAGACTTGAACGCATGACCCCTGTAGTTGCCGTCCTCGGCAGCCTCAACATGGACTTCGTCGTCTCCGTCGAGACCCTTCCCTCCCCCGGCCAAACCGTGCTCGGATCTCGGTTTCAGATGCTGCCCGGCGGCAAGGGTGCGAACCAGGCCTGCGCCTGTGGGCGCCTGGGAGCAGGCAAAGTCCGCGCCCGGATTGCCGGACGCGTCGGCTATGATCTCTTCGCCGATCATCTGAAAGCCAGCTTATCGGCCGCCGGCGTGGATGTCTCCGCGGTCCATGCGACGCGCTCCCACCCCACCGGCGTGGCTCTCATCTGGGTCGACCGCCAAGGTCAGAACTCCATCGTCGTCGCATCCGGAGCAAACCACGCCTTCGCCGCAACGGATGTGAATGGACTTCGGGCCACTTTCTCGGATGCGTCCTATGCCCTCTTCCAGCTCGAAACTCCATTGGAAACCGTGGAAGCCGGACTCGCCCTGGCGCGCTCCGAGGGAGCTCGCACCATGCTTGACCCGGCGCCCGCCGCTCCTCTGCCCCGGCATCTTCTCCAATTCGTCGATATCCTCACCCCTAACGAATCGGAAGCTTCCGTGCTCCTCGGCCGTCCTGCCGCCAGACTCACCATCGCGGAAGCGCGACAGGCTGCCGCCGCCCTCCGCGAACAGACCGGCGTCGCAACCGTCGTGATGAAACTGGGTGAGCAAGGCTGCTTCTGGCTGGACGCGGATCGTGAAGTGTATGCGCCCGGCTTCCCCGTGAAGGCCGTCGACACCACCGCCGCGGGCGACACCTTCAACGCAGGTCTCGCCGTCGCCCTGGCCGAAGGCCTGGACGCCGCCCCCGCCTTGCGCTTTGCCAACGCGGCCGCTGCCTTGTCGGTGACCCAACCCGGCGCGCAGGCATCCATTCCACCCCGCGCCGGTGTCGAGCGATTCCTTCTCGAACAGCAGGGTTAGACCCCCGCCGCCCTCGGCGCTGCTCTTACTTTCGCGCCTGCAGCGGGATCACTGTCACTTTGTTGGCCGTAAGCGTGACGTCCTGGTCGATGTTGCCGTAGATCGGCGAATCCACCTTCAGCCGGTACGTGCCCGGAGGAATCAGCAACCCGCCGCCCGCGTTGTTCAACTCATCCACATAACCATAGAACTTATCGTTGAGGTAAACGGGAGTGACATCGCCCGCCGTCACCGATATGAACGATTCATCCACTCCGCCGCCAAAACGCAAGCGCCCGAACGGCGGATTCGGCACCGGAAGTTTTTTCAGTTTTCCGCGAACCGTCACCGTCTTCCCAGACTGGACGGAAACTTTCACGGACATATCCTCGTAGCGCGGATCCCGAAGGACCACTTCATGGTCGCCGGCATCCACGGAATACTTCTCCGGGACAGAAAAGCGCACGGCCGGACCAGCGTACTTCCCATCAATCCAGACGCCCGCCCGGCCTGGCTTGACACGGGCTTTGATAGCGCCTGCTTTGTCGGCGGCTGAGGCGAGGAAAGAGCAAGATACAGCAAGAACGAGAACCCAAAGTCGCATACCCTTAGGGTAACACTCTCAAATCGGGTGGGAAAAGTCCGAGAATCTTCCCCGCCTGCCGGACTCCATAAACCGCATACCGGCTGTTGGCGAAAACAGACGGAACGCCCTTCATATCGCTCGCCCGCGGCAGCACCACGTAATCGATTCCCATCGCGCGGTAGTGCTCCAGTTTCGAAGGCGTGAACTTCCCCGTCATCACGTCTTCCCAGCGCGGACGCCACACGGTAAGAAAATCACGCAGGAAGTTGATCTGCCCTCCGCCTTTCCAATCCACGTAAACCGCGCGCAGCGATTCGGCGCGGAAGATGCCCGGCTCGAGCGATTTGCCGGCGTCCGGAAACAGAAATACCGCCTCCCGTCCTGTGTCCAGGCGCGCCCACGAAGCAAGTTGCTCGATCTCCGCGCTGTGCAATCGCGGATAGTTCCGCACCCCCGAAACCGCGGGCACGGCGAACGGCAGGGCGATCGCCGCCGCCACGCACGCCATCCCCCATCGTTCCAAACGCGAGCCGAGCCGAAGAACCATCACCGTCAAGACCGCGCAGGCCACCGCCGCCACCCCCGCCCGGCGGTTGGCCGGCGTACCCCACTCGATCAGGTAGTTCAATGCCCGCGTGGATACCGGCGGGATCAATGCGGCCGTGAACCATATGGTTGCCTCCAGCCAGCCACGGTTCCGCGCGGCCGCAACCCCCGCGCAGGCTGCAAGCAGGACCGCGAACGCTACCACATACAGCAGCGCGCGCATCGGCTGGAATTGCGGCATCAGGCTCCACTTCCAGTGCTCCAGGAACAGATACGACGCCGGCATGCTGCACATCGCCACGCCCGCCATCACCGCAACCAGAAACCGCAGGTCCCCCGGAACCCTGCCCCGCAACCGCCACAGCGCGGCCATCATCAGCGCGTAATACGCCACATAGCTCCAAATCGTCGTCGCCGGCCACATCGAGATCCAGTTGTAACTCGCGCGCTCGCGCATCATCGCTTCCTGCGCCGCGCCGATGACCGCGAAAAACTCCTGGTGCTCGCGCTCTCCCGTCTGGTATCGCGAAAATACCAGCAGCAGCGCCACCGCCGCCGCCATGGGAAGCAGTCCCTTCAGATGCCGCCGCATCGCTTCCGGCTTGCCCGGAATCAGCGCCAGCGCGAAGTAGGCCGCCCAATACGGATACACCGTTGGCGGATGATACAGAAACGCCGCCCCCGCGGCCGCTCCCGCCGCCGCCGCGCGCCCTCCGGCCAGCAATCCCATGGCCAGCATCACTAGCCCGATGGCGTTGCCGCGCGGGTTCGGCTCATATTCAAACGTCAACACCGCCGGCCCGCTGATGGTCGCCCCCAATCCGAAACAGGCGGCCGCCAGCAGCGCCCCCGGTCCCCCCAACCCAAGCGCAATGCCCACCAGGTAGATGCCGTACAACTCGCAAAACCGGAATGCAAACTGCTGTACGGCAAGCGTCCGCTCGAATCCCCACCCCGTGAGCCGCCTCAGCCCGATCGACGCTTCGTCATAAATCGTAAAGGTCACATGCGGCTGCTCCGCGATAATCTCCTTCGTGAAGACCGCCGGATCCCATAACCGCTCCAGAATCGGCACGTAAATCTGCGTGTCCGATTGCAGATACGTGTGCCCGGGAAAATGAAAATAGCCAATCGCCGTTAGCGCCAGCAGGACCACTGCCGCCCGCAAATGCTCGCGCATTACTTCGGCGTCTTCTCGAGCAGTTGCTTCGCCCAAACCCGGTTGCCGTTCAGTTCGAGCGATTTCATCAATGACTTTCGCGCCTCGGCAAACTGGTTTTTCTTCCGCTGCGCCACCCCCAGCCACATCCAGGCATCCGCCGATTTCGGATTCAGTTCAATCGCCCTTTCCATGTCCTTGATGGCCAAATCGGTCCCGCCGCCGAACGCCGCCGGCAGGTAATAATACCCGACTCCGCGGCTCAGATACGCATCCGATGATTTCGGATCGAGTTCCACCGCCTTGTTGACGTTATCGAGAGCGCATCTTCCATAGCGCAGCCCGGCCATCACATTCGCCGGAATCACCTGCCCGCACAGAGTCCCCAGAATGCGATGATATTCCGCCATCCCTGGTTTAAGCGCCACCGCCTTCTCCGCCGCCCGTATCCCCGCCTCCGCCGCGCTCCTCGCCTCGTTGCGCTGCCGCGTCTCGAGCGAGATCTCCGCCAGGTAGGAGTTCGCTACCGCCAGTTCATACTGCGCCCGCGCGTCTTTTCCATTCTTCTCCGCCGCCGCGGAAAAATCCGTAATGAGTTTCTCGAGCCCCGGACGGTCCTGCCGGTCCCGCGCGGCACGCAGATCCGCGAAAGTCGCCGCGCCGGCCGCCTGCACGCACAAAAGAGCAACCAGCCACATGTCCAACTATTGTACCGGACCGTTTTCGAGCCTCCGCTCTTTCGCCGCCTCGGCAAGCGCCGCTATCGTCTGCTCCGCGCTCGTCCGCCAACTGAACTCCGCCGCCCTCTTCGGACCCGCCTCCTCGAGCCGCGCCCGCAACTCCCCGTCCTCGATCAGACGCAGCAAAGCCGCGCTCATGCCGTTCTCATCGAACGGATCAAACGGCAGCGCCGCCTCCCCCGCAATGCTCTTCATCGGCTCGATCCACGAGACGGCCGCCGGAATGCCCGACGCCAGCGCCTCGAGCACCGGCATCCCGAAACCCTCGAACGTCGACGGGTAAACAAACGCCCATGCCTTGTGGTACAGCGCCAGCAACTCCTCGCGCGGTATCCACCCCGTAATGTGAACATGCGCGCCCATTCCGCAGTCGATGATCGTCTGCTCGATCCGCGCCGTCTGGAACCCGTGCATCCCCGCGATGATCAGCCGGAACTCGGGACGCGCTTCGTGAAACCGCCGGAACGCCCGCACCAGCCGGTCCAGGTTCTTGTGCGGATGCAGCGTCGACACGCAAAGAATGAAGTTCCGCAAGTCCCTCGGGCTCCGCCGCGCTCCCACCGCGAAAAACTCCTCGTCCACCCCATGCGCCACCACCCGGATCCTCTCCTCCGGAAGATCGTAATAGCGCAGCAGGTCGGCTCGCGTGGCTTCGGAAACCGCGATGATCCGGCTCGAATGCCGCGCCGACCAGTACAGAAAAAACCGCCAGAAGGGCAGGTCGATCTTGCGAAAGTACTCCGGATGCCGCTTGTGCTGCAGATCATGAAACACCGTCACCAGCGGACATCCCGCCAGCAGCGGAGCGGTGAACCCCGGATTGAACATCACATCCAGCCGCAATCGCCGCGCCGCCAGCGGAAGCGCGAACTGTTCCCAGATCAATCGCGCCGGACGGACCACCGCCCGCACCTGCTGCGGCTCATGGTGGAAGTTTCGCCCCGCCGGCACCAGCCCCGCCTCCGTCTCCGCATTCGTGAATACGAAATATTCGTTCTCCGTGTCCGCCTTAGCTATCTCCCGCATCAGGCTCCGGAGGTAGATCTCCGTCCCCCCCACGCCGCCCGGGATAAGATACAGCGCGTTGATGCCGATCCGCAACCCCATTCAGCGGCTCGCGCCCCTCTGGCGAACCACGGCCTCCAGGTTTTGCCGCGCCGCCTCGCTGTTCGGATTGATCTCGAGCGCCTTCCGGTAATCCTTCTCGGCGCGCTCTAACTCGTTCAGCATCCTATACACATTGCCGCGGTAGGTATACCCGTTGTCGTAGCCCGGATCGAGCGCAATCGCCCGGTCGAGTTCCTCGAGCGCCGCCCCCGGTTCCTTGAGCTTGGCCAGACACATGCCAATCAGCGAATGCGCATGCGCCGTGTTCTCGATCTTCGCCGCCGCGCGGAACTTCTCCAAAGCCTTCTCCGTCCGCCCCAGCGCGTCATAGGTGAGTCCCCAATCGATCAGCAGCGTATACGTGTACTCGGTCTGCCCGGTTTGCGCCGCGTCCTCGAACTTCTTTAATGCCTCCTCGTAGCGCTGCTGCTCGAAGTACACCATCGCCAGGTGGAAATGCGCCCTCGAATTCCCCGGCGAGCGCGCGATCGTATCCTGCCACAGCCGCACCGGATCGCTCCACACCTCCGCCCGCGCGTGCGTCAGCCCGCCCAGAATCAGCAAAATTCCCCCCGCCGCCAGTTGTGACCCGCGCGAAATCGTAAGTCCGCGCGCGAAGTCACAAACCACCAGCAGCAACCCCGCAAAAGGCAGGTACAGCCGCCGCTCCGCCACCGCATCTTTAATGGGCACGATCGACGAAGTGGGAGCGAGCAGCAGCAGGAATACCACCAAACCGTAAAACGCCAGCGGAAACCGCTTGCGGTAATGGAACGCCACTCCCACCAGCGCCGCCAGCGCCAGTAACCCCACCAATGACCCGTGTTCCAGCGGCGTGCGCGAAATCGGAAACCCATAGTCGGCATTCAGCCCCACTGGCAGCACGAACAGCCGCAGGTAAACCCAGACCGCCCTCCACTGCGTGTAGAAATACTCGTACCACGTCAGGTTCTTCATGCCGAAGCCCGCCGTGTTCGCCGCCATAAGCACCCGCCAGACCACCCACACCCCCGCCGCCGACATGGCCGCCATCGGAGCGTACAACCTCCAGTTCGCCCGCACCGCATCCCACGCCCGCTTCTCCGCGAACCACCAGTCCGTCCACAACAGCAGGGCGGGAAGGACCGCGGTGTGCTCCTTGCTCAGGAAGGCGCAGCCAAACAGCGCGATCACTCCCATCGCCGGCAGCCATCCGATGCCGCCTTCTCTCTTATAAAGGAACAAAGTGAAGCTCGACAGGAAAAACACCAGGCTGAAACTTTCACTCCGCCCCGCCACGTACGCCACGGACTCGGCCTGAACCGGATGCAGCAGAAAAACGCCGGCGGCGAATACCGCCAATGGCATCCGCCGGCTCTCCTCCACCTTCGCCATCTCGAGAATCTTCCGTATCGCGAGAAACACCAGGCCGCCATTGACAAAATGCAACAGAATATTGACCACGTGATAGGAGAACGGCTCGGAGCCGAAAAACTTCAGGTTCAGCCAGAAGCTCAGATTCATCAGTGGCCGCGCCGTGGGCGAAAGGCTCCGTATGCCGCTTTCAAGGAAACCGGGGTCGCGGAACGGGAGATACTCGTCATCGAAGACGAAGGGACCGTTCACCGCCGGCCAGTATGCCGCCAGCGCCGCCAGCAGCGCGAATCCTCCCAATGCCCACACCCACAACCGCGATTGTGGTTGCGCCTGTTCGATCTTTGCCGGTCTATGCTTGGCGGCTTTCATGCTGCGACCGCAAGTGATATTCGAGAATGGCGACGCGCTGCGCGAGCGCGATGTTGGCGTCCTTGAGCGTCGACACCGTAACCGAGAAACGGTAGAAAACCAGCAGAAAAACCACCAGCACCGCCAGAATCAGCGCCAGCGGAGGATCCCCTACCCCGATCATCCTCGCCAGCCATCTCATCAGCGCCTGCGAGCGCGATAAGATCAGCATCGCCACCCCGGCGGCCAGCCAGCTTACCGAATACTCCACGCGGATGTGCGCGCGGCGAAGCGAACCGAGTACTGCCACGATCAGGCCGAGGCTGAATAGAGTGAGAACGTTCGAAAGACGATCCATAAGCTTTCATTGTCAGCGCCGCCAGCGGTGGCGCTCAAATTTCAGAATATTTACAAACACGCCCAGCAGCACGTGGATTATGTAATACAAGGACTTCGCCGCCGTGATCGTGCTCCGCCCGCTTTGCCGCGGACGCATCCGGCAGGCCACTTCCCGAAACCGGAAAGCCCGCCGCTGCAGCACCACCAGCGCCTCGATTTCCGGATACTCGAGCGGGAAACTGCGGCTGAACAGCGCCAGCGCCTCCCGGTTGACGCCGACATAACCCGATGTCGGGTCCTGCACCGTCCGCCCGAGAATCGGCCGCAGCATCGCGCGGAAAAAACGGATCCCCCACGACCGCGCCAGGCTCGTGAACTCCTGCGGGCCGTCAACGAATCTCGACCCTATCACCATCTGAACCCCTGACTCGCGCAGCGCCTCATAAATCCGCGGAATATCGCGCGGGTCGTGCTGTCCATCCCCGTCCAACCGGATGACATAGTCGAATCCCAACTCGAACGCCAGCCGGTAGCCCGCCTGCACGCAGCCGCCAAGCCCCAGATGGTGCGGCAGCGAGAGAACCCGCGCGCCCGCCGCGCGCGCCACCGCCGCTGTCGAATCGGCCGAGCAATCGTCAATCACCAGAACCGGCGTTCCCGGAACCGCCTGCTGGATCTCCCGCACCACGTTCCCCACCGAACCCTCTTCGTTGAGAGCCGGAACAATGATCATCAGCCGCTTGCCGTCTTCCGTCACAGCGCGGCCACCTCTCTAGGTGAGATCGAATGCCGCCCGCAAATGCGCTCGAACTCCGCCGCGCGGATCCGCGCCCCCCGCAATATCCGGCGGCGCTCCCCGAGCAGCGCCGGTCCATGCTTCAGCAGCGCGAAGTGCGCCCTTACGATGAGGAAGACCAGGTGGATAATCGAACTCCCCTCTCCCTGAAACCGCGCCGCCGCCCCCGAGCCCCCCAGCAGGAACAACCCGTGCCAGAAGTAGCGCTCGATCGTGCCCGTCGGAACTTTCAGCAGCATCCGCAAGGGAAAATTCTTGACCACCACGAAAAGGCGGTTGCGCTCCACGTAATACGCCTTCAGCGCCGAAACCCGCCCCGCCGTCCGCGAATACTGATGATCCACCACCGCGTCCGCGGCGTAGACGCATTGCCACCCCTGCCATATCCCCCGTAATCCCAGGTCTGTGTCCTCGCAGTACAGAAAGAACCGGTCGTCAAAGCCGCCTGTTTCCTCGAGCATCTTCCGGCGGTAGAGCGCGGCCGATCCGCTCGGTAACAAGACCGGCCCGGAATCGGAAAACTCCTCCGGCCGCAGTCCGTGCCCCCGCTGCTTGCTGCTCCCGTCCGCGCACAACAGCATCCCCGCCGAATCGAGCGTCCCCTCCCCCGCCAGTAACACCCGGCTCGCGCACATCCCCACTCTCTCGCCGCTCTCCATTGCCGCCACCAACGACTCCAGCCACCGCGGATGAGGCTTCGCGTCATCGTTGAGCACCGCCACATATGGGGCGCGCGACCGCTTCACCGCCTGGTTCACCGCGCTTCCATACCCCACATTCCGCGTGTTTTCGATGACCTCGACCTCTTGAGGCACGTTCGCGTCCCCTCGCACCGCTCCCTTGCCGCTGTTGTCCACTACCACGATTTCAAAATCCCGGCGGGTCTGATCCTCGAGGCCGCGCAGGCATTCCGCCAGCAACGCGCCCGCCTCCAGCGTTGGAATCACCACTGTCACGCAAGGAACCGGCAACTTCAAATTTTACGCTATCGCGTCTTCTCCACGGAAAATGAGCGGCTCATATCGATACACCTCACCAGTCTGCCCGGATCCACCTGCTCCGTCCCCTTGCGTCCCCCACGCCCCCTGAATCATAATCAGTCAGCGGCGGGGTCCCCTCACGAACGCCTTCCGCCCCTCGGGGCGCGAAGCCCCTGCCCGTATACTCTATGCCCAATCGCTTGCTCCGTCTTCTCATTCTCCTTATGACATCCCAACCCCTCTCCGCCGCTTTCCGGCTCATCATCGTCGATCCTGGCCACTTCCATGCCTCCCTCATTCAGCGCGAAATGTACTCCGCCCTCGATCCGCGCGTCTCCGTCTATGCCCGCCTCGGCCCGGAACTGCTCGACTACCTCAACCGCGTCTCCCTCTTCAATAACCGCAAGGACAACCCCACCCACTGGAACCTCGATATCCACACCAGCGCGGACCCCATGGCAGCCATGCTCCATGATCATCCCGGCGATGCTGTCATCTTCACCGGCCGCAACCGCGGCAAGATCGATCGCATCCTCGCCTCGCTCCAGGCCGGACTGCATGTCTTCGCCGATAAGCCCTGGATCATCTCCCTCTCCGATCTCCCCAAACTCGAACAGGCTCTCGACCTCGCCGCCACCAAACGCCTCATCGGCTACGACATCATGACGGAACGCTACGAAATCACCTCCCTGCTCCAGCGTGCCTTCCTCAACACGCCCTCCGTCTTCGGATCCCTCGAGAAAGGTTCCACCGCCTCGCCCGCCATCTACGCGAAAAGCATTCATCACGTCATGAAAGTCGTCGGCGGACTCCCCCTCCGCCGCCCCGTCTGGTTCTTCGACACCGCCGAGTATGGAGAAGCCCTCGCCGACGTCGGCACCCACGTCGTCGACCTCGTCCAATGGACCGCCTTCCCCGATGCCGCCCTCGATTACCATAAGGACATCGAGGTCCTCGCCGGCCGTCACTGGCCACTCACCCTCACCCAGGCCCAGTTCCAGCAGGTCACCGGAGAAGCCGCATTCCCCGCCTCCCTCGCACCCTCCGTGCACAACGGAAAACTCGACTACGTCTGCAACAACTCCGTCGATTACACCCTCCGCGGAGCCCATGTGAAGCTCGATATCCTCTGGAACTGGGAAGCCGCTCCCGGCACTGGCGATGTCTATGAAGCCTCTTTCCGCGGAACCCGGTCCCGCATCGAGTTGCGCCAGGGCAAGCCGGAAAACTTCATCCCCGAAATCTACATCGTCCCCAGCCCTGATCAGCGCGCCCAGGTCTTTGCCGCCGTCCGCGAGAAGATCGCCGCTCTCCAAAAAACCTGGCCCGGCCTCGATGCCCGCGAATCCGGAGCCGAAATGCGCCTGGTCATCCCCGAAAAGTACCGCGTCGGCCACGAAGCCCACTTCGGCCAGGTGGCCACGCGTTTCATCGAATACATGCGATCGCCCGAATCCATCCCCGCATGGGAACGGAGCAGCATGTTGGCGAAGTACTTCGTCTCCACCATGGGCGTGGAACTCGCCAATCGCTGAGCCTCTTCTCCGCGCCGGACCCGGTCACACGCGGACAAAATAAACCACGGCGCCTGGTCCAACAACCTGAACAAGAAAGGGAAGAAGGACGTCCGGAATCGTAATTTGAGCCTCCGCGGCCCGTTATGTCCGCCCCCGCATGGCATACTCGGTACAGTGCCCCAACGGGTGCGCGAACATCTCCGGACAACTCCGGATAGATCGGAACAGTTTTTCGATCTGTTCGATCGCTAGTGAGCCTTTAAGGGACCCCCGCCATCGTTATTCAAGCCTCCCCCCGGCCCGTTGTGGCCGAACCCCACGGCATGCCCGGTACAGCGCCCCAACAGGCGCGCGAACATCGCCGGACAACTCCGGACAGATCGGAACAGTTTTTTCGATCTGTTCGATCGCTATGGAGTCGCTAAGATGCGATTGCACCCGATCGCGCCATGCGGTCCAACAGACCCGAACAGGAACGGAAAGAGCCCCCAGCCATCGTTATTCAAGCCTCCCCCGGCCCGTTGTGGCCGAACCCCACGGCATGCCCGGTACAGCGCCCGAACAGGCGCGCGAACATCGCCGGACAACTCCGGACAGATCGGAACAGTTTTTTGGAATTGTTCGGTCTCGCCCGTCCCGCTATCCGAAGTTACCGCTTCAGTGCTTCTTCCACCGCTCCCACCAGTTCCGCCGACTCCGGAGCCACCGCCGAATCAAATCTCCCGATCACTTTTCCGTCGCGGTCCACCAGAAACTTCGTGAAATTCCACTTCACGGCGCCCGAACCGCTCGTCAGAAACTTATACAGAGGGGCTTCATCCGTTCCCTTCACCGAAATCTTGGCGTACATCGGAAACGTCACATCATACTTGCGGGTACAAAATTGCTTGATCTCCTCGTTCGTCCCTGGCTCCTGGGAGCCGAAATTGTTGGCGGGAAACCCCACCACCACCAGTCCCTTGTCCTTGTACTTCCGGTACAGCGCCTCGAGGCCGGCATACTGCGGCGTGTACCCGCACTGGCTCGCTACGTTCACCACCAGCAGCACCTTGCCCTTATAGGCGGCCAGCGGAGCCGGCTTCCCGTCAATGTTGTTCAGGGTGAATTCATGTACCGAAGAGGCGGCCGGAAGAGAAGCCTGCATCAGAAAAATACCTCCCAGAATCGTCGCAAGTTTCATCTGATTAGAGATGCATCCAAACATCCGTTCGATTCAACAGACGTGTAAAATGATCCTCGCATGAAGGCCCCTTTGACCCCCCTCTCTCTCCTCGCGCGCAGCGCCTTCGTCTACCGGGACAAGATCGCCGTCGTGGACGGCGAACAGCGGGTCACCTACGCGGAACTCGATCGCCGGGTCCGGAAACTCGGATCGGCGCTGCGGAAACTGGGCGTCGAGGCCGGCAGCCGTGTTGCCGTCCTCTCCCCAAACACCTCCATGGCGCTTGAACCCCACTTCGCCGTCCCTCTGATCGGAGCCGTGCTGGTGATGTTGAATACTCGCCTCCAGGCGGCCGAGCTTGCTTGGATACTGAACCATTCCGGGGCGCATGTTCTGCTTGCGGACCCCCAACTCGCACCCCTCCTTGAAGGCTCGCGCGCCGGGTTGCCCCAGCTCCGTCACATTGTCACGGACTATGACGCGCTGCTCGCCTCCGGTGATGAGGAGTTGACGGACCTTCCCCCAATCGACGAGGATGGCCTGCTCTCCATCAACTACACCAGCGGCACCACCGGCTTTCCCAAGGGCGTCATGTTCTCCCATCGCGGAGCCTATCTGAACGCGCTCGGCGAATTGATGGAATTCGGCCTTAACGAAAGCAGCGTCTACCTCTGGACCCTACCCCTGTTCCACTGCAACGGCTGGTGCTTCCCCTGGGCCGTAACCGCCGCCGGAGCCCGGCACGTCCTCCTCCGCCAACCCCACCCCGAACAATCGGTGGCCGCCATCCGGAATGAAGCCATCACTCACCTTTGCGGAGCTCCCGTCGTCATCGGAGCCCTCGCCCACTATGCCTCCTCCCACGGCATCCGCTTCTCGAACGGCCTGCGAATGATCACCGCCGGTGCGCCCCCTTCCCCTGCCGTCCTCCGTGGAGCCGGGGATATCGGCGCTGAAATCTCCCACTGCTACGGGCTCACCGAAACCTACGGTCCCATGACCCTCTGCGCCTGGCGCTCCGAATGGAACCTCCTTTCCTCCGGGGAACAGGCCCGGATCAAAGCCCGCCAGGGCGTTCCCTACATCATCGCCGGCGCCAGCGTCCGCCTGGTGGACGAAAACATGAACGACGTCCCCGCCGACGGCCAAACCATGGGTGAGGTGGTCATGTGCGGCAACAACGTCATGATCGGCTACTACAACAATCCCGAGGCCACCGCCCAGGCCTTCGCCGGCGGCTGGTTCCACTCCGGCGATTATGCCGTAATGCATCCCAACGGCTATCTCGAGATTCGCGACCGCAAAAAGGACATCATTATCTCGGGCGGCGAGAACATCTCCTCGGTCGAGGTGGAAAAGGTGATCTACGACCATCCGTCCGTCCTCGAAGCCGCCGTCATCGCCATCCCCGACCCGCACTGGGGCGAAGTCCCCAAGGCATTCGTTACCCTGAAGAGTGAGGGGGGCGCCACCGCCGATGACATCATCCGCTTCTGCCGTGATCGCATCGCCCACTTCAAGTGTCCGAAACAGGTGGAATTCGGCCCCCTGCCGAAAACCGCAACCGGCAAAATCCGCAAAAACCAACTCCGCGAACGGGAATGGGCCGGCCGCGAGAAGCGAGTCAACTGATGCCTTACGATCATCTGCTATATGCCCTCGAAGATAACTTCGCCGTCGTCACCCTCAATCGCCCTCAACGGCGCAACGCCCTGTCGCTCCGCCTCATGCTCGAACTGGTGGATTGCCTCGACGGCATCGGCCGCGACCCCTCCATTCGCGCCGTGGTCCTCAACGCCGCCGGCTCCGTCTTCAGCTCCGGCCATGATCTCAGCGAAATGACCACCGGCTCCGTCAACGAATACCGCCGCCTGTTCGATGTCTGCACCGAATTGATGATGAAGGTCCAGACCATCCCTCAGCCGGTCATCGCCGAAGTGCAGGGCATGGCCACCGCCGCCGGATGCCAGTTGGTGGCCTCTTGTGACCTCGCCGTCGCCGGAGAGAACGCTTCGTTCGCTACTCCTGGCGTGAAAATCGGCCTGTTTTGCACCACCCCCATGGTGGCGCTCACGCGCGCCGTCGGCCGCAAACGCGCCATGGAAATGCTGCTCACCGGCAAGGCCATCGACGCCCCCACCGCCGCCGAATGGGGCCTCGTGAACCGCGTCGTTCCATCCGCCGAATTGGCCGCCTCGACCCGCGAACTCGCGCGCCGGATCGCCGCCGCCAGCAGTTTCACCGTCGGCTTGGGCAAACAGGCCTTCTATGCTCAAATCGACCTCGATCAGCCCAAAGCCTATGCCTACGCCAAGGAAGTCATGACCATGAATTCCCTCGCCGCCGACGCGCGCGAAGGCATCTCCGCCTTCCTTGAAAAGCGCGTCCCCTGCTGGACCGGAAAGTAAATGATCACTGACCTCGTTCAGATCCAGCGCCTCGGCGGAAAGAAGCTCGAGGAAAACAAGCGGCTCCGGGTCTTCATGAAGACTCACCACACCGCCGAACGCCGCCTTCGCAACATCGCCGCGGAGATCGAAAACGCCATCGACTGCACCGAGTGCGCCAACTGCTGCCGCGTAGCCACCGTCAAACTGCGCGAGCGCGAAATCGAGTCCCTCGCCCGGTTCATAGGAGTCTCCCGCAAGGGCTTCCTTCACAACTACTGCGAGAAGTCCGCCGAGGAAGGTCTCATCCTCAAACGCACGGAAAAAGGCTGTATCTTCCTCGAAGGGAACATGTGCGCCGTCTATGACGCCCGGCCCGTGACCTGCCAGGATTTTCCTCACCTCGTCCGCGGCGAAGGTTCCCTCCTCTCCCGCATGTGGGAAATGCCGGACCGCGCCACCTACTGCCCCATCGCCTACAACACCCTCGAGGCCTTCAAGGAAGCCCTCGGTTTCGCAACCCGTAAATGACCGTCGTCCGCGTGCGCCCTACCTCCCGGTACCTGTTCATCCAATACGAAAGATCGGGGTAGTTCGTTATCGCCAGCCGCGGATTCAGTGGCCCGAGCCCGTCCACAACATACTCCGGCTCATACGCCACCAGCCGCCGCCGGTTTTCCGCCGCAAGTTCCGGCGCGGTTGGCGTGCTGTTGGTCAGGTGCCTGTCCGCGATCACCCCCGTCAACGGCTGCGAATCGAGATACGGCGTCGCCGCCGGGATGCGCGAGAATGCATAGATCTCCGGCCGGTAGCCCCACACAAGCAGCGAGGATGCATGATGCCCCACCAGGATCCGCGCCGTCTCCCTGGCGTCATACTCGAGCGCCAGGTCCGCCCACGGCTCGCCCATCGCCAACTCCGCGTAACGCGGCCCGAACCGCACCAGCGGAATCAGAAGCAATCCCAGCGCCAGCGCCCGCCTCCGGTCGAGTATCACCATCCCTCGCGCGGCGATGACCACCATCGGAGCCAGCAGTTGAAAATAGTAGCGCGGAAAGAACCGCCACCCCGCCGCCACCGCCGCCAGCGACACCAGCGCCCACAACGCCAGCCGCCGCGATTCCCTTATGCCGCGCTCCCGCCACCACAGCGTCCCCGCCGCCGCCACCAGCGCGATGTGGAACCCCGCCCAGTTCAACGTGCGCCGCAGACCCTCGAACGCCGGATGTGGATACGGCGAGTGCGCGCTGTATTCAAACCCCCAGCGCCAAACCTGTTCCCAATACGAGCCGAGCGCCATGTTCCATCCAAGCCACGCCAGCGCCGGAATCCCCGCCGCGCCCATCCCCAGCCCGATCCAGTGCGCGCGCCGCCATTGCCAGATAAGGCACGCCAGCGCCACGAACGGAGCCTTCGGATTCACCAGCAGCGCCACCCCGCAGCACAACCCCGCCCGGAACGGCTCCCCGCGCAGGCAGAAGAAGATCGCCAGCAGGTGCGGAGCCATCATCAGCAGGTCCGGAGCAACCGCCATCACCGCCGGAGCCATCCCGAATGTCAGGAAGAACGCCAGCAGCCCGGCCGCGTACAGACCTTCCCGCGAAGTCCAGAACCGCCGCGCCAGCAGGTACGCGCACCAGCAGGTAAACACCACCAGCAGCGTCCCGGCAAGCCGCAGTCTCCAGCCCGTGGCCGCCCCGAACAGCTCGTAAAAAGCGGGAAACAACGGCGGCTTGTCGAACCAGATGTCACGGTAGAGCGCCTTGCCCCGCAACACCTCGAGCGCCGCCGCGATCGGGTAAGCTTCCTCCACCCACAACACACCCGAATGGCAAAGCCGGGCGGCGAACACCGAGACGAAAATTGCGCAGAACGCCGCCGCTGTCTTCATGCTCCCCGCTCAGCGAATAAGACCCGGTTCCGGCATCGAGAGCACTTCCCTCCTGCTCCCGTCGAGGCCCATTGCGTGGAGGGTCCGCAGGAGCGGCCGCACCTTCTCCACCATCCTCACCGCCGCCTCCGCCTGCTTCGCCTCGCTCGAGTCCGGAGCCTCGCCGCCGAGCCTCGCCAGTATCGCCTCGAGCGCCGTCTTCTTACGCGGATAGACACGCAACTGCACGTCTTCGCTCTCGTTCGCCTTGATGCTCTGCTTCACCAGTTTCAAAGCCACGGGATAGCCGCCCAGTTCATCCACCAGCCCCAACGCCTTGGCGTCTTCGCCCGTCCAGATGCGCCCCTTGGCGACCTCGAGCACCTTCTCCTTGGGGAGCTTACGCCCCTCCGCCACCTTGGTGGTGAAATCCTGGTAGACACGGTCGAGCCAGGCCTGGAACCGCGCCCACTCTTCCTTCGAATAGTCGGTCGTCGAGGAAAACATCAGCGCATTGTCCCCTTGATGCACCCCATCCCAGGAAACCCCCGCCTTGTCCCACAGCCCGTTGGTCAGCATCTTCCCTCCCAGCACGCCGATGGATCCCGTGATCGTGGCCGGCTGCGCGACGATCTTATCGGCATCCATGGCCACGAAGTACCCTCCCGATCCGGCCACGCTGCTCATCGAAACTATCACCGGC
This sequence comes from Bryobacteraceae bacterium, assembly GCA_019187195.1. Classification (GTDB taxonomy): domain Bacteria; phylum Acidobacteriota; class Terriglobia; order Bryobacterales; family Bryobacteraceae; genus CADEFT01. Next base: position 10,393 of record JABAQT010000014.1, on the reverse strand, counting down.
TTGCCGGCCTTGCGTGCCCGCACCGTCTCCCTCCAGATGGCGTCGCTCGCCACATACGACCCCCCGGGGCTGTCCACGCGGAACAGAATCGCCTTCACGTCCTTGTCCTTGACCGCCTCCCGGAAGGCGGCCGTCAGCGTGTCCGACCCCATCGAAGAACTCCCCTGAAGCGGATCGAAATCGCTCTTGCCGCGCTGCACTCCGCCCAGTCCGAAGATCAGCGCCACCACCGGCCCCTTCTGGTGCGGGCGCCCCGCGCGCTCCAGGTACTTGTCCAGAAACAGGAAGCTCGCCTCCTTGCCCGCCTTTCGCCGCAGCTTGTCATAAACATCGTCCCGGTACGCCATCCCGTCCACAAGCTTCGCATCGAGCGCCTCCTTGCCAAGGAACGGACCCTTGTTCACCAGCGCTCTCACCTGATCGGGCGTCATCTTCCGCCCTTCCGCGATGCCCTTCACCATCTGCCCGTAGATCGATTCCAGCACCTTCCCGGTCTCCTCGCGGTTGGCGGCCGTCATCTTCTTCTCGGTGTAGAAGTCCATCGCGGTCTTGTATTGATAGCGGTGATCCATGCGCGGAATCACACCCAGTTTGTCGAGCGTGCCGCGAATGAACATCGTCTCGAGCGCCAACCCCGTCAGCCCGATATCTCCCGAAGGCTGCAGCCAGATCTCGTCAAAAGCCGAAGCCAGATAGTACGCCCCATTGCCCGGGCCAAACTCGCCGAAAGTCTCGCTGTAGGCAACCGCGAACTTCTTCTTAGCCCGGAACGCAAGCACCGCGTCCCGGATCTCCTGCGTCTGCGCCACTCCGATCCGCCCCGTCCCCACGCGCGCCACCAGCCCCACCACCCGCGAATCGTCTCGCGCCTTCTCGAGCGCCTCGACAATATCCCGCAGCACCGGCGTCTGCTGCTCCGTCAACCGCGCGAACGGGTCATCCGGCGCATCCTCGATCACATTCGTTTCCAGGTTCACTTCGAGAATCGTCCTCTCGCCGATTCTCCCCTTGCCCGGCCTGACCAACGTCGCAATAACAAACATCAGAAGAAACGCGAACACAGTGAACCCGCCGATCACCGCCAGTAGTTTCGTGACGAAATTGCGCATAATTGGCTGACTCCTCCGCTCAACCATTGTCTATCATCGGAAGTTGGGATACGTGAGAACAACCGCGCCGGCGGACGCAGGCAAACGTCTCGACCATTTCCTGAAGGAGCAGTTTCCCGAACACAGCCGCTCGCTGCTGCAGGAGTGGGTCAAAACGGGTCACGTGCGCGTGGAAGGAGGACCGGCAAAGTCCTCTCTGCTGTTGCGGGGCGGTGAACGGATCGAGATCGAGGCCGCGCCCCGTCCGCCGTTGCGCGCCGTGGCCGAGGATCTGCCTCTCACCGTCCTCTACGAAGATGACGCGGTGGTCGCCATCGACAAACCCGCCGGCATGGTTGTCCATGCGGGCGCCGGAGTGCGCGCCGGAACGCTCGTAAACGCCCTGCTCCACCGCTTCCAACATCTCTCGCAAACAGCCGGCGAACTGCGCCCCGGCATTGTGCACCGCCTGGACCGTTACACGAGCGGCGTGCTGCTCGTCGCCCGCACCGATGCCGCCCACCACCACCTGGCGGCCCAGTTCGCCGGACGCCGCGTCGAAAAAACCTACCTCGCGCTCGTGCGTGGCGTGGTCCCTCGGGATTCGGGCCGCATCACCACTCCGATTGCGCGCGACCCCGCCCGGCGCGTGCGCATGACCTCCCGCCTCGCGACGGGGCGCGCGGCATACAGCGAGTTTCGCGTGCTCAGCCGCTTCGCCCGGTTCACGTTCCTCGAGGTCAAAATAGGCACCGGGCGGACCCACCAGATCCGCGTTCACCTGTCGAGCATCGGACATCCCGTCGTGGGCGACACGCTCTACGGAGCGCCCTCGAAGGAGCCTGATATGCCCTTGCTCGGGCGCTATTTCCTGCATGCCTGGCGAATCCGTTTTGAAAGCCCCTCTACGTTGAAGCCTGTCGCCATCGAGGCGCCCCTGCCGCCGGAATTGGAAGCTTGGATGGGCAGGCTACTCTATAATCAGATAGGGGACTCATGAAGTTGTTGGCTGTTTCCATCTTCACCGCGGTTGGCTTGGGCGTCTTTGTGTGGGCGCAGGCGCCCGCCAAACCCGAACCTCCTGTTTCCGACCCCCAGAGCCGTATCACGCTCGATGTTACCCGCGTGAATATCCTTTACACGGTCTCGGACAAAAAGGGCCGGTTTGTCACCAATCTGGATAAGGAAGACTTCGAGGTTTTCGAAAACAAGAAAAAACAGAATATCCTCGAGTTCACGGCGGAAAGCGACTTGCCGCTGCGGCTCGCGCTGCTGATCGATACCAGCAACAGCGTCCGTGACCGCTTCCGCTTCGAGCAGGAAGCCGCCATCGAGTTTCTGAACAGTCTGCTCCGCCCGGGCGCCGACAAGGCGATGGTGGTGAGTTTCGACACCGCCGCCGAGCTGGTTTCCGACCTCACCGGCGACCAGGAGCGGCTGGTGAAGGCGATTCAGGACCTGCGTCCCGGCGGCGGCACCGCTCTCTACGACGCCATCTTCAACTCCTGCAAGGACCAGTTGATGAAGGATCAGCCGCGCCACAAGTTCCGGCGCGCAATCGTGATTTTGAGCGACGGCGAGGATAACCAGAGCCGCTACACCCGCGACCAGGCCCTCGAAATGGCGCAAAAGGCCGATGTGGTGATGTATACCGTCTCGACGAACATCACGCGTATACCGACCGACGGTGACAAAGTGCTGAAATATTTCGCCGCGGAAACCGGCGGGCTGGCGCTGTTCCCCTTCAAGGTCGAGGATCTGTCACAATCCTTCGAGAATATTTCGAATGAACTCCGGTCGCAGTACAATCTGCTCTACCGGCCCGAACCGGTCCATGCCGACGGCTTGTACCACACGGTTGACATCAAGGTAAAAAACCGCAAGGAATTGGTTGTGCGGGCGCGAAAAGGATATTACGCGCCCAGACTGTAAAAATTTACACCGCTCTGCTATACTGTTCCTTTCCCGGGAGAACCACTACCTTGCCTATCACCGACGAAAAAGAACGTGCCCGCGTGCTCGGCGCCACTTTGGGCCAGATTGAAAAACAGTTCGGAAAGGGTTCCATCGTCCGGCTTGGCTCGCGCGAAGCCGTCGTAGCCGTCTCCGCCATCTCCACCGGTTCCATCTCTCTCGATTACGCCCTGGGCGTCGGCGGATTTCCGCGCGGCCGCATCAGCGAAATCTTCGGGCCGGAATCATCGGGCAAGACCACGGTCGCCCTGCAGGTAGTGGCCGAGGCGCAGAAGACCGGCGGCATGGCGGCGTTCATCGACGTCGAGCACGCCCTCGACCCTATCTACGCCCGGAAACTCGGCGTCGACGTCGATAACCTGCTCGTGTCGCAGCCGGACTATGCCGAGCAGGCGCTCGAAATCACCAATGCGTTGATCGCCTCCGGGTCAATCGATGTGCTGATTGTCGACTCCGTGGCGGCGCTCGTGCCGAAGACCGAACTCGACGGCGAGATGGGCGACAGCTTCATGGGCGTGCAGGCGCGGCTCATGAGCCAGGCGATGCGCAAGCTCACCGGCGTGGTCTCGAAATCGAATACCTGCCTCATCTTCATCAACCAGATCCGCGAGAAGATCGGTGTGATGTTCGGCAACCCCGAGACCACCACCGGCGGCCGCGCGCTCAAGTTCTACTCCTCGGTCCGGACCGATATCCGCCGCATCGCGGCCATCAAGGACGGCGAGGCGGTCACCGGCAACCGCACGAAGGTGAAGATTGTGAAGAACAAGCTCGCCCCGCCTTTCCGCGAGGCCGAATTCGACATCATGTACGGCGAGGGTATCTCAAAGGAGGGCGATCTGCTCGATCTGGCGGTGGCCAACAATATCGTCGAAAAGAGCGGCTCCTGGTACAGCTACAAAGGCGAACGCATCGGACAGGGGCGGGAGAATGCGCGAGCCTTCCTGAAAGACCACGGGGACACGCGGCAGACTTTGGATGGGGAGGTCCGGAAAGCCCTGGGCCTCACGGCCCCCCTGGCGCCCGAGCCACCCGCGGCGGCTCCGGCGGG
>JABAQT010000014.1:0-6180 GCA_019187195.1 Bryobacteraceae bacterium | reverse complement strand
TTTGCGGCCGAGAATCGTGCTCTTAGGCGCTTGCCGGACTATTACAAGACTCCCAAGCCCTCGAGCACTCTGTCCCACGGAGCGCGGTAGGGCCGGCGCATCATGGCAGCGGCTTCGGCATCCCCGATGATGGTCTCTTTTTCGGCGTCCCAGCGCACGCTACGGCCACCGAGGCGAAGGGAGATGTTCGCAAGGTGGCAGGCGGTGGTGATCTGGTGGCCGCCTTCAACGTCGGCGATGGGGCGCTGGCGGCTCTTGATGCAATCGAGGAAGTTGCGCACGTGGAGGTCGAACTGCTGGTCGCTCGAGCCCGGTTCCTTCATCGGCTCGGTCCACGGCACGGGCTTGACGGCCGAATGGCGCACGCCGCCCGAGGACGCGCCTTTGAATTGCGGGACGGCATTGTTGGGATCGATCTTCATTTCCGGGGTAATGACGAAGCCCGAGCGGTCGATCGCGAGGCTGGCTTTGTGGCCCATGAATTCGAGTCCGGGAATGGGGCGCCCGGCCGCGGCTTCGCGCAGCGAGATGGTGGCCGTGAATTCCGGGTAGCGGAACACGGCGTCCTGGGTGTCGGGCACTTCGCCATCGCCTTGAAGGTCCCAACGGCCGCCGGCGCTCGCGGCGACAAGCGGCCCCTTCACGCCCATATACCATTGCACGATGTCGATGTGATGAGCGCCGAGATTGGTCATCTGCCCGCCGGAGTAGTCCCAGAACCAGCGGAAATGATAGAGCGAGCGCAATTTCTGATAGGGGCGTTTGGGCGCCGGGCCGAGCCACATATCGTAGTCGAGTTCACTTGGCGGAGCTTCGGGCGAAGAAGTTCCGAAACCGGGCATCACGTTTCGCGAGGCGTTCATGCGCACGTGGTGTACTTTGCCGAGATAGCCTTCGCCGAGCAGGCGGCGCGCCTTCTGATAGTGCAATCCGCTGCGCTGCTGGGTGCCCACCTGCACCACGCGGTTGTAGCGCCGGGCCGCTTTCACCATCCATTTCCCCTCGTCGATGAACAGGGTCAGCGGCTTCTCGACGTACACATCCTTTCCGGCGGCGCAGGCCATGATGGTCATGAGGGCGTGCCAGTGGTCCGGGGTGGACACCACCACGGCCTGGATGTCTTTGTTGTCGATCAGCTTGCGGAAGTCACGGTAGCCCCTGGCGCGGGGGCCGCAATCCTGCAAACCTTCCTCGAGGCGGGGCTGGTAGGTTTCCGCCATCGCCGCCATATCCACATCTTTCTGGTTCTTGAAATCGGAAACATGCTGGCGGCCGATGAGGCCATATCCGATAAAGCCCACCTGCACTCTGTCGTTAGCTCCCATTACCCGCTGGTAGGAGGCCGCGGTCAGGGCTCCGACCGCGTTCCGGCGTGTCATCGGCATGCCCGGGATTCTATCATGAATAGCGAGCATGTCTAACTCATCGATTCCCGCCCATCTTCTCGATTCGGGCGACGCCTCCCTTTATGATGTCCGAACGCACGCCCCCGGTCCCCAGGGGATGCTGCCGCTGACCGCGGAGATGCTGAGGGAACGGCCGTCGGGCGATCTTTTCGGCTGGACACAAAACGCCGGGATGGGATGGGAGCCATCGCAACTCGGGGGCAAGGAGATCCTGCTGCTGAGCACGCACGGGGGCATTCGGGCGGAGGACGGTACGCCGATCGCGCTCGGCTATCACACGGGGCACTGGGAGGTGGGACTGCTGGTGCAGGCGGCGGCGCGGGAGTTGAAGGCCGGCGGAGCCATTCCGTTTGCCGGCTATTGCACGGATCCGTGCGACGGGCGGAGCCAGGGCACGGCGGCGATGTTTGACAGCCTGCCGTACCGCAACGACGCGAGCATCATTTTCCGCCGCCTGATCCGGTCGTTGCCGACGCGGCGCGGGGTGATAGGAGTGGCGACGTGCGACAAGGGGCTTCCCTCGATGATGATGGCGCTTGCCGCGACGCATGACCTGCCGTGCGTGCTTGTGCCCGGGGGGGTCACGCTGGCGGCCGAGGATGGCGAGGACGCGGGCAAAGTGCAGACCATCGGCGCTCGTTTCACCCATGGCGACATCACTCTCGAATACGCCGCGGAGATGGGCTGCCGCGCGTGCGGATCTCCGGGCGGCGGATGCCAGTTTCTGGGTACGGCGGCGAGTTCGCAGGTTATCGGCGAAGCGCTGGGGATGTCGCTGCCGCATTCGGCGCTTGCCCCCAGCGGGCACCCGATCTGGACCGATATGGCCCGCCGCTCGGCGCGCGCGATCCTGCATCTCGAGCGGCGCGGCATCCGCATGAAAGACATTCTCACCGAAGCCGCGCTGCACAATGCGATGATCGTGCACGCGGCGTTCGGAGGCTCGACGAATATTCTGCTGCACCTCACCGCCATTGCCCACGCGGCGGGGTTGAAGCGGCCGGCGGTGGATGACTGGTCGCGTGTCAACCGCCAGGTCCCGCGCCTGGTGGACGCGCTGCCGAACGGTCCGCGGAATCATCCCACGGTGCAGGTGTTTCTGGCCGGCGCCGTGCCGGAGGTGATGCTGCACCTGCGTAGGGCGGGACTGCTCGAGAACGGCGCGCTGACCGTAACCGGCGCTACGCTGGGCGAATCGCTCGATTGGTGGGAGCATTGCGAGCGCCGCGCGGAATTGCGGCGGTTGCTGGCGCGGCGGGATGGCGTGGATCCGGACCAGGTGATCTTCTCTCCGGAGGCCGCGCGGCGGGTGGGGCTCACCTCGACGGTATGCTTCCCCACGGGGAACCTGGCTCCGCAAGGCTCGGTGATCAAGAGCACATCGATCGACCCCAGCGTGATCGATGCCGATGGCGTGTACCGTAAGCGCGGTCCGGCGCGGGTATTTCTCACGGAACCGGACGCCATCGCCGCCATCAAGGGCGGCCGGATCCAGGCGGGCGATATCATTGTCCTCATCTGCCGGGGGCCCATGGGGGCCGGCATGGAGGAAACTTATCAGCTCACGTCGGCGCTGAAATTCCTCGAATTCGGGAAGCACGTGGCGCTGATCACCGATGCGCGGTTCAGCGGCGTCTCGACGGGAGCATGCATCGGGCACATCTCGCCCGAGGCACTGGCGGGCGGGCCTGCCGGAAAACTGCTTGATGGGGACCAGATCGAGATTCTCGTCGACCGCAATACGCTCGAGGGGTCCGTCAACCTGGTGGGGCCGGATGGAACGGTGGAGGAGGGCTCGCGCATTCTGGCGGCGCGCTCTCCGCGGCCGGATCTTGCCGCCGACGCCGCCCTTCCCGATGAAACCCGTCTCTGGGCGGCATTGCAGGAGGCAAGCGGCGGCACGTGGGGCGGATGCGTCTTCGACGCGGAGGAGATTCTTCGGGTGCTTGAGGCGGGCAGGCGCGCGCTGGGGAGATGAACGCCCAAGTGGACGAAATTCTGCGCTATTACGAAGAGACGGCGGAAGCCGGACGGCTATTTGCCGGGTCGGGGTTGCTGGAACGCGCGCGGACGGAGGAGTTGATCGAGCGGTATCTGCCAAAGCCGCCGGAAGTGATTCTGGACGTCGGCGGGGGACCGGGCGTTTACGCGGGATGGCTGGCCTCTCTCGGCTATGAGGTTCACCTTCTCGATCCGGCGCCGAAGCACATCGAGGAGGCGCGAAGATATGCGCTCGCGGGAGTGCGGCTGGGGGATGCGCGGGCGTTGCCGTGCGAGGACAACCTGGCGGGCGCCGTGCTGCTATCCGGTCCGCTGTACCACCTGACTTCGCGCCCGGACCGGTTGCGGGCATTGCGTGAAGCGCTGCGGGCGCTGCGCCCGGGAGGTCTGCTGTTTGCCACGGTCATCAGCCGCTATGCTTCCTTGCTGCACTCGCTGGTGGACGGTTTTGCCGATGACGAGGAGTTCCGGCCGATTTTACGGAGGGACATCGAGGAGGGTCAGCACCGCAATGATACGGGCCGGCTCAGGTATTTCACGACGGCGGTATTTCACCGGCCGGAGGAGATCAGGGAAGAACTATCCGAATCCGGATTTTGCGATATCGAAATATTCGGAGTGGAAGGCCCGGGATGGCTGGCCAAGGATTTTGAAGAAATGTGGCGGGATGCGCGCCGGCGGGAGCGTCTGCTCGAACTGGTGAGGCGCGTCGAATGCGATGCGCCGCTGCTTGGCTGCAGCATACACCTGCTCGCCGTGGGAAGGAAGCCTTTATGAAACTGATTCTTGTTTTGTTTGCCGCCTCGCTGTATGCCGCCGAGCAGGCTCCGCGGCCGGAATATCCGCAGCCGCAGTTCGAGCGGGAACAATGGCAGTCGCTCAACGGACCATGGGAGTTCGAGTTTGACGACGCCAACGCCGGGCTCGAGCAGGATTGGGCGTCGGGCGGGAAGAAGTTTTCAAGAACGATCACCGTACCCTTCGCCTTCGAGACGAAACTAAGCGGGATTGGCGATACGTCGTTTCATCCCCGGGTGTGGTACCGGCGCGGCGTGACGCTGCCGGAGGCGTGGAAGGGGAAGCGTGTCCTCCTGCATTTGGGAGCGGTGGACTACAGCGCGATGGTGTGGGTGAACGGCCGCCTGGCGGGACAGCACACGGGCGGCAGCACGCCCATTAGCCTGGACATCACGCGCCATTTGAAGGCGGGGGTGAACTCCATTACCGTTCGCGCGGAAGACTCGCCCACCGACCGGTATCAGCCGCGCGGCAAGCAGTATTGGGAGCGGAACTCGAAAGGCATCTTCTATACGCGCACGACGGGCATCTGGCAGAGCGTGTGGCTGGAAGCGGCAGGAACGAGCTATCTGGAGCGCGTGCGGATTACGCCGAAGCTGGACGGGACCGTGCGCTTCGACGCCAGGATCGCGCATCCAAAGAGCGGCTTGCGCCTGCGGGCGAGAGTGACTTTCGGCGGGAAAGCGGTGGCGGCGGGCGAATCCACAAGCGAAGGTCCCCGCGCGGAACTGGCTCTTGCCGTGACCGGTCCGCACCAGTGGTATGTCAACCAGCCCAATCTTTACGACGTGACTTTCGAACTCAGCGACGGCGCAACGGTGCTGGACCGCGTTCGTTCGTATTACGGATATCGCGAGGTCACCACGGAGAACGGGCGGATCTTCATCAACGGGCGGCCAACGTACCTCAAAATGGTGCTCGACCAGGGTTATTGGCCTGAATCGACGATCACTCCTCCGTCGGATGAAGCCATCCAGTACGACATCCGCATGACCAAGGAGATGGGCTTCAACGGGGCACGGAAACACCAGAAGGTGGAGGACCCGCGATATCTTTACTGGGCCGATAAGATGGGCTTCCTGGTATCGGGCGAGACGGCCAACGCCTACCTGTTCGATGAGGAGTATGCCGCGCGATTCACACGGGAGTGGATCGAGATCGTCGAGCGCGACTACAACCATCCCTCCATTATCATGTGGGTTCCGATCAATGAAAGCTGGGGGGTCCCGAATGTACGGGATCCGCGGCAGCAGTATCACCTCAAGGCGAACTACATGCTGATCAAGTCCCTCGATCCGTCGCGGCTGGTGATCGACAATGACGGCTGGGAGCACACGGACACGACGGACGTGTTTGGATTTCACGACTATGCAAAGAGCGGGGAGATGTTTTTCGAGAAGTACAAGGACGCCGGCAAGCGGGGCTGGCAGCCTCCGCCAATTGGCAGGGCGGCGCTCATTCCCGGCTATAGCTACAATGGCTCTCCGCTGTTTCTTTCCGAATTCGGAGGGATCGCTTACATCGCACCCGGGTCGAACGTGCCTCGGGACGCCTGGGGGTATGCGGGTGTCGAACCGGACCGGAACGCGGCGCTCGGACGTTTGCGGGGACTGTACGAAGCGCTGGCGAAGATACCCGCGATCGCCGGCATCTGTTACACGCAATTGACCGATGTCGAACAGGAGATCAACGGGCTGATGACCTACGACCGCAAGCCGAAGTTCGACTCGAAATCGCTGCGGGAGTTGAATGACCTGCTGCGCTGAGCCGCGGGAGGTGGAACCCTACAATCCGGGCCCGAGCAATACGCCGGTCGAAATCAGGGCCGAGAGCGCGCGAAGAAAATCCTCCCGTGTAATGGGGAAGCGGGCCCGGAGCCACTCGAGGTGATCGGCGGCGGTGGCGGCGCCATCGCAGCGGGAGACGAACAGGGGCATCCAGGCGGCGCAGTGGAGACTGGTTTCGAAGGGATAGG
>JABAQT010000103.1 GCA_019187195.1 Bryobacteraceae bacterium | reverse complement strand
CATGGGCAAGGGCGCCCAGCACGGCCTCACGTGGCATTACTCGCGGCCACCCATCGAAAGCATCGAGTATGAGATGGACTTGCGGGGGTGCCGGCGCGAGATCGTCTTGTAGGACCTGGTATGCGGATTGACAGGCTGGAACTGACGAACTTCAAGGGATTTCGGGAGTTCTCCGTGGAACTCCACCCGCATTTCACGCTGCTCATTGGCGAGAACGGATCAGGCAAGACAACGCTGCTCGATGCTTTGGCCGTGGCCGCTGGCATCTGGCTGGTGAACCCTCCCGATTCTCTGCTCAGCAACAGCGGCCGCAATATCATGCGCAATGAGATCCGCCTCGAGGCAGAGCAAAAAGGCGACCGGGTGCAGTTTTCCGAACGATTGCCTGTCAGCGTCCAGGCTACCGGCATGATCGGGGAACATGAGAATGTTACCTGGACACGACGGATCCGCGAAGGAGGTAAACGCACTACCAATGCGGATGCCAGAACCGCTCTCGGATATGTGAAGGAAATCTACGCGTGGGATCAGGCCGGCCGGCATGTGCTCTGCCCCGTGCTCGCCTATTTCGGGGCAGGCAGAGCCTGGCTGCCGTCGAACGAAAGAATCCCAAAGTTCAAACACGATGGGCTGGCCCGCAGATGGGCTGCGTTCTACGACTGCTTTCACGAGCGAATCCGCTTTGACGAACTGCGCGGGTGGTTCCAACGCGAAACCACCGAGCGCGGCAACAGAAGAGGACTGTGGCGTCCCGGATTTGAGGTGGTGCGGCGGGCCATTCTGCGGTGTGTGCCCGGCTCCAGCGACGTCTGGTTCGATGCGGACTTGGACCAGATCGTTCTTTCCATTGAAGGCAATGCGCAACCCTTTACAAACTTGAGCGCGGGTCAACGGATGATGCTCGCGCTGGTGGCGGACCTCGCCATCAAGGCGGTAACCCAGAATGCCTTTCTTGTGCCGGCTGACGAACTGCCGCCAGACGAGGATTTGCCCGCGGTGCTCAGGCAGACTCCAGGTCTCGTCTTGATTGATGAGTTGGACGTGCACCTGCACCCAAAGTGGCAGAGACGGGTTGCCGCCGACTTGAAGCGTACGTTTCCCGCGGTTCAGTTCGTTGGCGCCACACACTCGCCGCAGGTTATTGGCCAGGTCACGCCGGAAGAGATCCGTGTCCTCGAGGGGGGTGAAGCCGCCATTCCATCGCGTTCGTTCGGCATGGATTCGAGCCGCGTGTTGGCGGAGGTGATGAATGCCGAGGTGCGCGATCCCAATGTGGATTCGCTCCTCGCGCGGTTGTTCTCCTTGATCGATAAGGAGGATTTTGCCGGTGCCAGAAATGTCTTGCCGGAAGTTGAGGCCAGGCTGGGCGCGGATGACCCCGAGGTGACGCGGGCGAATGCATTGATGCGCTTTCTTGAGAGCGGGGAATGAGAACCATCCATAAGAGGATCGAGCCCGCCAGCCTCACACAATACCGAAAAGGAGTTCATGCGACCTACGATGGCTATCCGGACAAGGACACGCTTCGTGAGTTCCTCGTTGCCGAGCAACGCGGTCTTTGCTGTTATTGTATGGGCCGGATTCGGGCCAGCAGGGAGGAAATGAAAATTGCTCACTGGCACTCCCGGAGCAGACATCCGGACGAGCAACTGGAGTACCGCAATCTTCTAGGGGCTTGCAAGGGAAATGAGCACAAACCCCGGAGAGAACAGCATTGTGACACCCGCCAGGCAGACCGCGACATTTCGCGAAATCCGGCTGACCCCCTCCATCGTGTCGACCAACTGATCCGTTACAGGGGCGATGGCCGAATCGAGTCGGATGATGCCGGCTTCGATAAGGAATTGAACGAGATCCTGAATCTTAACTTTGCGTTTCTGGTCAACAAACGGAAAGCGGTCTTGACCGCGTTCCAGGAGGCTCTCGGCAAGCGTGGACGTTCGCCTCGGAAAAAGCTCGAGAGGTGGCTCTTGGAGTGGAATGGTGATTCGGTGAGCGGCGAGTTGCCGGAATTTTGCCAGGTTGTCGTTTATTGGCTGCGCAAGAGGCTCAGCCGGCGCAGCTAGCCCGCCGCAGCCGGTCCGATACCCCCGCCCACTCATCGGTCTCCGGAGGCGGTTCCACCGCAATCCAGTCCAGGTTCCGGGCATCCGCCGCGTGCAGCGCCCCATACAACCCCCTCGCATAGGACGCCGCGTCCGAGGGCATCCGCTGTTCATACTCCGCGCGCGCCGAAGTGCGCATCCACAGGTACGCTCCACGCCCCGGCGGCAATCTCCCGTCCCGGACGAGAAACACCGGCGTCCGCGGGCTGTAGTGCCGCTCGTGCATTCCCGGCGAGGGATGCGCGCCTTCCACCTTACCTGCCACGCGCACTTGCCGGCCGAGAACGGCTTCCAGATCCTCGCGAGTCACTATGCCGGGCCGTAACAGCACTGGCTCCGCTCCCGCCAGGGAAACCACCGTCGATTCAATCCCTACCTCGCAGGGGCCGCCGTCGAGGATCATATCCAGGGCGTCGCCGAACGCCGCGCGTACGTGGTCCGCGGTGGTCGGAGATAGTCCGGTGAAGCGGTTGGCGCTCGGCGCGGCCACGGGCACCCCGGCGCGGCGGATCAGTTCGACCATCACCGCGTGAGCCGGTAAGCGAAGTCCCACCGTATCGAGCCCGGCGGTCACAATATCCGGAATTACCTCGCGTTTGGGGACCACCATCGTGAGCGGACCCGGCCAGAAGCGCGCCGCGAGAGCACCCGCGCCCTCCGGCCAGACCCGCGCCAGGCCGCGCGCCATCTCCACCGAGCAAACATGCACGATGAGCGGACTCTCCGCCGGCCTGCCCTTCACTTCGTACACGCGCGCCACGGCTCGCGCATCGAGCGCATTGGCGCCAAGTCCGTACACTGTCTCGGTCGGTATGGCGACAAGTCCGCCGCAGCGCAGGATCGTGGCCGCCCGGTCCAGTTCCTCTTCCCTCACCGGCTACTCCGGAAGATCGTCCTTGACGTCGCCCGCTATCTTTCCCGTCTTGCGCCACACCAGGTAGGCGCGCATGAACTCCTCGAGATCGCCATCGAGAACGCGGTCGACATCGCCGGCGGCGAGCTTCGTGCGATGGTCCTTGATCATGCGATAGGGAGCGAGCACATAGCTGCGGATCTGGCTTCCGAAATTGATCTCGAGCTTCGAATCCTCGAGCTTCTTTTCCTCCTCGCGCCGCTTGCGCATCTCGTGCTCGAACAGCCGCGCCCGAAGCTGCTTCAGCGCGCTGGCGCGATTCTTGTGCTGCGAACGCTCGTTCTGGCACTGGACAACGATCCCGGTGGGAATGTGCGTCATGCGGATGGCGGAGTCCGTACGGTTGACATGCTGTCCGCCGGCTCCGCTGGCGCGAAACGTATCCACGCGCAGATCCTCGGGCTTGATTTCGATCTTGATCTCGTCGTCCACCTGCGGAATCACGAAGACCGACGCGAAGGAAGTGTGCCGCCGGGCATTGGCATCGAAGGGAGAGATGCGCACAAGACGGTGCACCCCGACCTCGGATTGCAACAACCCGTACGCGTTTTCGCCGTTGATCTCGAGCGTGGCGGACTTGATGCCCGCGCCCTCGCCCTCGAGCCGGTCCGTTATGACCGATTCGAAGCCCATGCGTTCGGCCCACCGCAGGTACATGCGCATCAGCATCTCCGCCCAGTCCTGGCTCTCGGTGCCCCCAGCTCCAGGATGGATCGTCATGATGGCCCCGCGGGCGTCATGCTCCCCGCTCAGCAACATGGCGGTTTCCATCGAACTCAGACGCTCGGAAAGGCTCTTTAACTCGCGCTCGATGTCGTGCGTCACGTCTTCGCCTTCCGAACCCAGTTCGAACAGCGTCTCGACATCGCTGGTCATCGCCGCGATCCGGGCGTCGTCCTGCAAAGCCTGCTCGAGCTTCTTGCGGTCCTGCATCACCTTCTGGCTCTGCTCGGGCGAGTTCCAGAAATCGGGCGACGAGATCTGATGGTCTAATGCTTCAAATTGTTTTCGTTTGGAAGGGGCGTCAAAGATAGCTCCGCACAGCTTCGGCTTGCTGGCGGAGCGGCAAATACTCCCTCTGGAGTTCGTCCAACGTCATACCTTTGATGGTACCAGACCTGTACAATGACTCGTTATGAAAAGAACGGCTGTGGAATGGCTGGTGGAGGCGCTGCGCGAGCGCGGCGTGGATTGGATGGCGGCGCTTTGCGGGCACGGGCTCGACCCGCTTTTTGACGCCGCGACGCGGGCGGGCATCCGCCTCATCGACACGCGCAATGAACAGACCGCCGCCTATATCGCGGAGGGGTACGGCCGGCTCACGGGCAGGCCGGGCGTCTGCGCCACATCGAGCGGCGTTGCCGTGGCGAACGCTCTTACGGGTGTCATGAATGCATGGTTTGACCAGGCTCCGATGCTCTACATCAGCGGCTCGGCGAACCTCCCGTCTCTCGGATTGGGCTGCTTTCAGGACCTCGACCAGGCCGGCGTGGTCAGGCCGGTCTCGAAATACTCCCATCTGGTCGACGTGCCCGCGCGCATCGTGCAGATGTTCGACGAGGCGTGGCAGGCCGCCTGCGCGCCGCCGCGCGGCCCCGCCCATCTCATGATTCCCATGGACGTGCAGACCGCCGAAGTGGATCGCGCGGCGTTGCTTCGCACAAATGCCATCCCGGCCGCGCCGGGTGTCAACGCGGAAGCCGTGGACGCGGCCGTCCGTGAGTTGCGCGCCGCCGCCCGCCCGCTGATCATCGCCGGAAGCGAACTGCACTATAGCGGCGAGGGCGCGGATCTCATGGCGTTTGCCGAATCGGCAGGCATCCCCGTTCAGACTCCCATCTGGGACCGCGGCATCTGTCCCCGCCACAGCGAAGCCTTCGTGGGTGTGATCGGAGCCGCCAGCGGAGATCCCGGACTGCTGGCGGACTCCGACTGTATCGTGCTCGCCGGCGCTGCGCCCGATTACCGCGTGGCTTATCTCCAAACCGGAGCGAAAGTAATCCGGCTCGACCGCGGCTGGAAGAAGATGCGCGAAGCCTACGATTGGCCCCGCTCTTCGGAATGGCTCGAAGATGCGCGCCGGAGGCGAACCCGGTTCACGGAGCGCATCCGGGCGGGCGCGGAAGCACAGCGGACCGAGGGGCGCGCGCACGCAGTGGATGTGATCGATGCCATTGAGAAGACGCTCCCCCTCGAGGCTACTCTGCTGATCGACGGTGGAAGCATCGGCCAGTGGGCGCACCAGCTTCTCTGCCATCGCCGCTACCCGGGCTACTGGCTGCCCTGCGGCCGCAGCGGCGTGGTAGGGTTCGGAATCGGAGGGGCGATGGCCGCGCGCCTGGCGGATGAACACCGTCCGGTGCTGCTGCTTTCCGGAGACGGTGCATTCACCTTCAACATCGCCGATATCGAATGCGCCTCGCGCCAGGGTTTATCCTTTGTGGCTCTGGTCGCGGATGATCAATGCTGGGGTATTACACATAGCGGGCATTTGCGCCAGTTCGGTCACGGAATGGCGACACAATTGGGAGCGATTCCTTTCGATCAATTGGCGCGGTCACTAGGCGCGCGGGGGGTGCGCGTCGACAGGCGGGAAGAGATCGCCCCGGCGCTGCATAGCGCTCTTGGTTCAGGCGGGGTTACGGTGATCCACGTCCCCATTGTTGGCGGAAACCCTGGTACGAACTAGGCTTTGAATACCCATTGACAGATCCACCATTCAGGCAGAGAATTGGGTTAGAAGGCGTCAGTAAGAGCCTTCAAATCTCCGAAAGGAGGCTCTGATGTAGAAGGCGGGCTGCAAGGCCTAAATCTCATCAGGAGGTGCACGTATAGAACCGGACAAGAGAGGGGGCGGTAGTTCTCATCTCTTCAAGTGAAACCGTTATCGCGCACGGCCGGAAAGCGCAATAAAACGCGCCCGGACATCTCAATGTCCACATGATGGCGTCCACACGGTAACGGATGAAGAAATGAGAACGAACCGCCCCTTTCGTGTGTCTATACTCGTTGTATGGTGCGGCTCACTGCGCTCATCCTTCTTGCCTGCCCCTTCGTTCCCGCGGAAAGTACGATCGATGCCTTCGGCCTCAAATGGACCGTTCCCGTCATGGCCGACTGGAAAATGGAAGACGGAACACTCCACCTGCTCACGCCAAGGCCTTCCACTCAACCGCGCCGCCCCTCGCAATATGCGCTCGCGGAAACCCCTCCTTACCGCAAAGTGACTCTCGAGGCCGAAGTGCAGCCTGAACCGGCGGCCATCCGCAACCGGCATAACTCTCTCATCCTGGTCTATGCATGGCGCGACAGGGATCATTTCAACTACGCTCATCTCTCGGTGGATTCAGCCGCGCATACCGCGGTCCATAACGGCATCTTCCACGTCTTCGGCGGCGATCGCGTGCGCATCAGTTCACTCGAAGGTCCGGCCTCTCTTCATGACGGCCGGTGGCACAAAGTGAAGCTGGTTTACGACGGATCAACCGGGCGCGTGGATGTCTGGGTGAACGGCGAAACCTCGCCTTCCCTCCGCGCCGTCGACATGAGCCTCGGCGCGGGCCGGGTGGGCATCGGCAGCTTCTTCGACATGGGCATGTTCCGCAACGTTCGCCTCACCGGGGAGCAATGAGTAAACCTCACGCCAAGTCCCCCGTCGAGCCCGCGCACTCACTCTTCGGACTCGAGCGCTATCCGTTGGATGTGTTTTTCAAGCCCGATTCGGTGGCGGTGATCGGAGCCACGGAGGCGCCGGGCAGCGTGGGACGGACCACGCTGTGGAACCTGATCAGTTCTCCTTTCGGGGGCACGGTGTATCCCGTGAACCCGAAGCGTTCGAGCGTGCTCGGCGTGAGAGCCTACCCTTCCGTCCGCGACGTTCCCGAACTCGTCGATCTCGCCATTGTTGTCACTCCCGCGCAGACGGCGCCGGAAATCATTCGCGAATGTGTCGAGGCCGGAGTGAAGGGAGCCGTCATTCTCGCCGCCGGCTTTCGTGAACTCGGTCCGCGCGGGGAAGCTCTCGAGCAGCAGGTGCTCCACGAGGCGCGCAAGGGTGCGTTGCGCATCATCGGACCCAACTGCCTCGGCGTGATGTGTCCCCCGACCGGTTTGAACGCTACCTTCGCCAACGGAATGGGGCGGCAGGGCACGGTCGCGTTTCTAAGCCAGAGTGGAGCGCTCTGCACGGCCGTTCTGGACTGGAGCCATAGGGAACTGGTGGGCTTCAGCGCATTTGTCTCCATCGGGTCGATGGCCGACGTTGGCTGGGGCGACCTGATCGATTACCTGGGCAACGATGCCCGGACGCGAAGCATCCTGATCTACATGGAGTCCGTCGGCGATGCCCGCTCGTTCCTTTCCGCCGCCCGCGAAGTGGCGCTCACCAAACCCGTGATCGTGATCAAAGCCGGACGCACGGCCGAGGGAGCCCGCGCGGCGGCCGCTCACACGGGAGCCACGCCGGGTCGCGACGATGTGCTGGACGCCGCCCTGCGGCGCTGCGGGGTGCTGCGCGTCAACCACATCTCGGACCTGTTTTACATGGCGGAAGTGCTGAGCAAACAGCCGCGGCCGCGCGGAAAACGGCTTGCCATCGTCACCAACGCCGGCGGTCCCGCCGTGCTTGCCACCGATATGCTGATCACCGGAGGCGGGCAACTGGCGCCGCTTTCAGACGGCACGATGGCGGCGCTCAACCAGGCGCTTCCTTCCGAATGGAGCCACGCCAATCCAATCGACATCCTCGGCGACGCCAAGCCCGAGCGCTTCGCGAGAGTGATCGAGATCGTGGCCAGGGATCCCAACAGCGACGGCATCCTCGTGGTTCTGGCGCCTCAGGCGAACACCGATCCAACCGAAACAGCCGAACAGATGAAGCCGTTCGCGAAGCTGAGCGGGAAACCGGTCCTGGCAAGCTGGATGGGAGGCATGGACGTGGCGGGCGGAGTCGAGTTGCTCCGCTCGGCCGAGATCCCGACTTTTGCCTATCCCGACACCGCGGTGCGTATGTTCCTCTACATGGGGGCATACACCGAGAACCTCAAAGGCATCTACGAAACGCCGCTCATGGAGGCGGCCGACGAAGGCATGGCGGAGGCGCGCGCCATCCTCGACGCCCGCGCCGGCCTGAGCGGCCAGGAAGCCCGGAAGCTGCTCGACGCCTACGGCATCTCGCTCCCCGCGGACTCTCCGCTCGCCGTGGGCAGCTTCGTGGACGAGCGTTTCGGACCGGTCGTGTTCATGGAAGGCGAATGGGGCGAGCGCGTCTACGGGCTCCCGCCCTTGACCACATCGCTTGCCGCGGTGGTGCTCGAACGGCTGCAAACGCACGCCCAAATCAGCGAGCAGCGTGAGTTGTATCTCAGGCTGCTGGTGCGCCTCGGCCGCCTCGTCGTGGAACACCCCCGCGTCCGGAACCTGCGCATCGACGCGCGGGGAGTCGAGCTGGATCTGTATCCTCCAGGCACTCCGGCCGCCATGCTCCCCAAACCGGCCATCCGGCCATACCCCGTCGAATACGCCGCCGACTGGCAAATGAAGAACGGAGAGCGCGTGTCGATCCGCCCGATCCGCCCGGAAGACGAACCGCTCATCGTGCGGTTCCACCAGACGCTCGGTGATCGCACGGTGTACTTCCGCTATCTCTCCGCTCTCAAGCTGAGCACGCGCATCGCCCATGAGCGGCTCATCCGTATCTGCTTTATTGACTACACGCGGCAGATGGCTCTGGTGGTCGAGCGGGCGAATCCGCAATCCGGCGAGCCGGAGATCATCGCCGTGGGCCGCCTGGCCAAGGATATGCAGGCCTTCGCGCGCGGCCGGCGCGAAGCGGAGTTCGCGCTTGTCGTAAGCGACGGTTTCCAGGGGCAGGGGCTCGGAAAGGAGCTGCTCCGGCGTCTCATCCGCGTGGCCAGGGATGAAGAGGTGGAAACCGTTTTCGGTGAAATCTCCGCCGAGAACGCGCCAATGCAGGCTATGTGCCGCGGCATGGGGTTTCAGATTCAACGCGACTTCGAGGACACCACGGTGGTGGCGCGGATGAGCTTGAAGCCGTAGCTGCACGCTCCGCCCTCCTTCCCCGTCTTATACTTAAACGACAGATGGCCGAGTTTCTTCTCAAGTACGCCGATTCGCGGGGGCAGATCAAGGAGCAGGTGGCCGAAGCCGGCAATGAGATGGAGCTTCGCGACCGGTTCGCGCAGCAGGGCTTCCTCATCTACTCCATCAAGCCAAGCGGCAGGTCGCTGGCCGCTTCGCTCGGCGTGGGGACCGGACGCAAGAAGATCAACCTCGAGAAGTTCCTCATCTTCAACCAGCAGTTTCTGACGCTGGTCCGCGCCGGATTGCCGATCCTCAAATGCCTCGACCTGCTGGCGGACCGCCTCACGGACCCGAAATTGGGCAAGCACATTCAGGTGGTGCGCGAGGAGGTGCGCAACGGAGCGCTGCTTTCGGACGCCTTTGCCGCCGCCGGCGTGTTTCCGCCCATCTACGTGACTTCCATCATGGCTGGTGAAAAATCGGGAGCGCTGGTCGAAGTGCTCGAACGATTCCTGGCGTATCAGCGCTTGTCGATGTCGGTAAAGAAGAAGCTGATGCTGGCCCTCATCTATCCGGCGGTCTTGATCGTCCTGGTAACGGCGCTGATCGTGTTCATGGTCACCTACGTCGTGCCGCAGTTCGCCACCCTGTACGCCGGCCTGAACGCCAACCTTCCCGGAATCACCCTCATGCTGATCAGCGTGGGAACCTTCGCCAGGCAATATATTCTCGTAATCGCCGTGGCGCTCGTGGGCGCGGTTCTCGGAGCCCGTCTGTGGTCGCGCACCGAAACCGGCAAAGAGAAATTAGATCAGTGGAAGTTGCGCACGCCGATCCTCGGCGTCATCTGGATCAAGTATCAGGTGGCCCAGTTGGGAAGGGTGCTTTCCACTCTTCTGCTAGGCGGCATCCCCCTGATGCAGGCCCTCGAGACGGCATTCACGTCGCTTGAATCGCGCCTCCTGCGCCGCACCCTCGAGCAGGCCCGCCAGTTGGTGAAGGAAGGCCAGCCGCTCTCGCGCTCACTCGACTCGAGCAAGATTTTTCCGCCGCTGGCAATCGACATGATCGAGGTGGGCGAGTCCACGGGCGCGCTGCCCGCGATGCTGAACTCCGTGGCGGAGTTTTACGAGGAGGACGTCTCCACCCAAATGACAGCCACGCTCTCGCTGATCGAGCCCGCCATCATGATCTTCATGGGCGGCTTCGTGGCATTCGTCCTGATTGCCCTCTACCTCCCCATCTTCTCGCTGTCCGATACCATCGGAGGTCCCGGAGGCTGACGCGCCCGCGCGGAACTCCGCGTTTCTTGCCCCGTTCGTCCTTGCGAAGGTCAGGCCTTGACGGGCCTGTCGGTGACCTTCCATTTCGCTTCGTCGAAATAGAGAACCTTCCCCTGCCGGTAGCTCATGACGGACATGGAGATCAGCACCTGTGCGTGCGCGGCGGTCTCCACGTCGAGCACCGGTTTCTGCCGCGTGCGCATGCAATCGAGGAAGTTCGTCACGTGCTTACGCATCGGGTCGGTGGCGTCGACCGGAATACGGATCTCCTCCTTGCCGAACTTCGCCACGTATTCCGCGCTCGCCGCGCGCTCGGGACGGACAGTGATATGGTCGGTGAGCCCTTCGAATCTTCCGTGCTCCACCATGATCAGCGTCGCGTCCTTTCCCCGGATCAGCCCGGGAATGTGCTGTGAGTTCGCCATCGACGAACTCAACACCACCGAGAACCCTTCCGGATATTCGGCGATGAGGTGGAAAGTGTCCGGCACTTCGCGGTCATGGAAAGCATAGATGCCGCCGCTTGAAACCACCCTCGAGGGGAACTGCGGCTTGCCCCAGCAGATGTTCATCGGAGCCGCCACATGGAAGAACAGGTCCGTGGCGATGCCGCCCGAATAGTCCCAGTACTTGCGGAAACGGAAGAACCGGTCGGCGTCATAGGGACGCTTGGGAGCCTTGCCCAGCCACATCTTCCAGTCGATGTAATCCTCACCCTTGGCCTCGGGACCCGCTTCCGCGTCGATCTTCCAGTTCCACTCTCCCTCGATGGAGTTGCGGTGGTAGGAGCCCTGGCTCATGATCTGCTTCCCGATCATGCCGTCGGCAATCGCCTTCCTGGCCTTGTGCCACTGGTCGCCGGAAGTGGTTTGCGAGCCCACCTGCAGCACGCGCTGGGTTTCCTTGACGGTGTGGACCAATTGGCGCGCCTCGTCAATGGTGTGGCACATCGGCTTCTCGAGATAAACGTCCTTGCCCGAGTCCATTGCCTCGAGCGCGATCGGAGCATGCCAGTGATCCGGTGTGGCGACGATCACGGCATCGATGTCCTTGCGGCTCAGAATCTCCCGGTAATCGAGGACACCCACCTCTGCTTTGTATGCTTCCTTGGCTCTGGTGACACGCTTCTGATAGGTGTCACACACGCCGGCAATCACGCAGGCGTTCGTCTCCAAGCCGATCTTATGAAACACACCGGAAACATAATAGCCGCGCCCCCCAACCCCGATGGTGGCCACCTGGATTCGGTCATTCGCGCCGAGGATCCGGCCCGACATCTTGGCGGCCGGCCGGGCGGCGAGAGCGGACGAGGCCAGGCCCACGGCCGCCCCCGAACCGCCGGCCCGCCGGATGAAGTCTCTACGGTTGAAGCCGCCTTCTGACATGGAGTTGCCTTTCTGATACCTGCTGGAGTTCACCTTCAGTGTAATCCCGGAAAGTCCGGTGAGGAAAGCTGGAATTTCATGGAAAACAAACGGGTTCGCCAAAGCAAACAGCCCGCTGCTCTCAGCGGGCTGTTTAAGTGCTGCACAAAAACCTGATTGCACACCCGCAAATCGGCGTTGCGGGTTGCCCGCTCGAATCAACTTTCGAACCGGGCACAAAGAAACAAGGAAGCGAACAGCGTCCGCGCCCTAGGCGCCCGTCCTCCACGGATCAGGAGGGAAGAACGGACTGCCGAGCGAGGGATGAACCGTGCTCGCGGCTAACGAACCCGTCCTCCACGGATCGGGAGGAAAGAACGGACTGCCAAGCGAGGGGCGAACCGTGTTCACGGCCACCGATCCCGTCCTCCACGGATCAGGAGGAAAGAACGGACTGCCAAGCGAGGGGCGAACCGTGTCCGCTGCCAGCGATCCCGTCCTCCACGGATCAGGGGGAAAGAACGGACTGCCTAAAGAAGTGTGGATGGTGCTGCTGGATACCTGAGCCGGACCCGGAAGGGCGTTGCCTGTGCTCGAAGCAGCGGCAACCGACGCCCCAACCAAAAGGAGAAGGCACAGGGTGCAGAGAACAGTGAACCTTGACATAGGTGACTCCGCCAGTAATCGTGTAATTGGTTTCCCCTACGGACGCTGACGGGGTTACTACTTAAGCTGCCGAGGGACCACAGTAAGCATATCCCAACGAAAGTACCATTGCAAGCGAATTTTTGGGACACCGAACATAAGCGTACTATAACCAAGGTGATAGAACAGATCCGCACCTCGGTACTGTTCGCCTCCGAGCGCCTTATCCCCCTCCCGGCTCCTGCCCCTGTCACGAACCCTTGAAACCCACTTGCGAATCTCCCCGCCTCAACGCACTTGACAGTCGCTCGCTTACGTCGCCATACTGAAAGCGTGTTGCAACTGAGTTTCACCAGGAAGCACCGGCCGCCCGGCGGAAAACGCGCGACGCTTGCCGAGCTTCGAAACGGCGAGCAGGCCGTCCTGGAGAGATTGGATCTCCCCGAAGACAATGCCCGCCGTCTCATGGAGCTTGGCTTTCTACCGGGAAATATCGTGTCGGCCGCGCACAGCGCGCCCAGCGGTGACCCCCGGGTGTTCCGTGTGGACGGCTCGGAAGTGGCTCTCCGCCGCGAAACGGCCCGCCACATGAAGATTCGCGTCACGGACTAGGCCGCCCCGAAAAGTCCCTCTGGGAAGCAGGTACCCATCATGAGCGACTGCCATGATTGCCATGTGAACAGCGTCATAGCGCCCCCTCCACGTGTCCGGTCCCTGGCGCGCAAGACGGTGGCCTTGGTGGGTCCTCCCAACTCCGGAAAATCCACGCTTTTCAATGTACTGACAGGTTTACGGCAAAAGGTGGCCAACTTCCCCGGCGTCACCGTCGAGCACCGTACCGGCTTCCTCCGCCTGGACAATGGGAGGGAAATCGACCTCGTGGACCTGCCGGGCGTCTATAGCCTCGATCCGCGATCGGAAGACGAGCGGATCACCCGCGACGCGCTGTCTGGAAGCATCGAGGGGATCCCCCGCCCGGATGCGGTCCTCCTGATTCTCGATTCGACGAACCTGGGACGCCACCTCATGCTCGCCGCCTCCGTGTTGGGACTGGGGATTCCCACCATGGTCATTCTGAACATGGCCGACGACCTGCACAAGCGCGGCGGCTCCGTCGATACACAGCAACTCGCCTCGCAACTCGATGCTCCGGTGGTGTTGATCAGCGCGGCCAAGCGGCAAGGCATCGAGACCATCCGCAACTATCTGGAGGGTCAGTTCGCCGTGCCGAGGCCGGTGGAACTTCCCATCCTCCAGGACGTTCCCCGTTGCCGGCAGTGGTCGGCCAAGCTCGGACTGCGCGCAAAATACCGGCCGCCCGCTCCCCCCATCTGGACGCGGCGCCTGGACCGCGTCTTTCTCCACCCCGTGGCGGGGCCCCTCGTCTTTCTGGCCGTGGTGATTCTGGTCTTCCAGACCATATTTTCGGGCGCGCGCCCGCTGATGGATGGTGTCGAGAGCCTCGTTTCCATCTCCGGAACCTGGATTGCCAATCAACTGCCGGACGTCTGGTGGCGTGACCTGCTGAAGGAGGGCGTGTGGGGAGGCGTCGGGTCGGTGCTCGTGTTCCTTCCGCAGATCCTGCTGCTGTTTCTCTTCATCGGCCTGCTCGAGGACTCCGGCTATCTCGCCCGCGCCGCGCTGATCGCCGACCGCACCATGGCGAGAGTAGGCTTACAGGGAAAATCATTCATCCCGCTATTGTCGGCTTACGCCTGCGCCGTCCCGGCCATCATGGCCACCCGCACCATCGAAAACAAGCGGGATCGCATCGCAACCATACTGATCGCGCCGTTCATGACGTGCTCGGCCAGGCTGCCCGTTTACACCCTCATCATCGCCGCGTTTCTTCCCGATCATCCGATCCTCGGACGTTTCCTCGGAACGCAGGCCGCGGCGATGCTGGGGCTTTACCTTCTCGGCTTCCTGGCCGCCGTGCTCACCGCGCGCCTGCTCAAGTCTTCGATACTGAAGAGCGACCGCACGCCGTTCGTGCTCGAGATGCCGCCCTACCGCTGGCCCACGTGGCGCTTTCTCGCTCTCCGGTTGCTTGACAGGGCGCACGTGTTTCTGCGCCGCGCCGGGACCGTCATTCTTGGCGTGGCCATCGCCCTGTGGATCATGGCCCATCTTCCGCTCAAGGAAGGGAAAGCGCCTCCCATCGAGGAGAGTGTCGCCGGAACGCTCGGCCGCGTGGTCGAGCCCGCTATCCGGCCCCTCGGCTTCAACTGGAAGATCGGAATCGGCCTGCTCACCTCGCTCGCCGCCCGCGAGGTGATTGTCGGAACGCTCGGTACCATCTACGGCATCGAAGGCGATGCCGTAGACGGCGAAGCCTCGAAAGGACTCCAAAAGGCTTTGCAGCGCGATCTCACCCCCGCCGGAGGCTTGGCTCTGCTCGTCTTTTTCGCGTTTGCGATGCAATGCATGTCCACCATCGCCGTGGTGAGGCGCGAAACCGGCGGCTGGAAGTGGCCCGCGGTCCAGTTCGCCTACATGACCGGGTTGGCCTACGTTAGCGCCTTCGCCGCTTTTCACTTGTTCTGAATCGCGGATGCGCCGGGCGGTACTGGACCGCCTGGAATCCTCCCGGCCGTTACTTTTCCGCCTCCCAAAGTAACCGCGGTTCCATTTGAGCGTTCGTAACGCGCTGTCACCCTGAGTCAGGTGACAACGATGCGAATGACTTCCCACCCTGCCTTGCTTGCGGCCGCGTTGCTGGCAATATCCGCCGCGCCTGTCCAGGCAGGGGTGCTGACCCTCTCCGACGCTTACGCCGGCCAGAATCCGGGCTCCGCCAAAAACAATGGCGATGTCATCGGCCTGCTGCGCCAGTTCGACATCGACAGCATCTCCTTCAACCTGCTTGGCGGCGGCGCGGTGCAAATCAACGTCCGCATGAACTATGGCCAGAATGGCGGGGACACAACCCTCTCCGGCATCAACGTGGGCAGTTTCCCTACGGTCCACCCCGGAGACATTCTTGTCTCCAGTGGAGGCAGCCAGTGGGCGATTCCGCTGATAACTCACAATGATTCCACTCCCGGAATCGCCGATCTGACCGCCGGAAACCTGTATTCAGTCAGCGGATTCCTCACCTCGGCGGCAGTGCTCAACAACACCCACGCGGGGAACTACCGGCCGCTCGAATATGTTTGGGGCGCATCCGCCGGGGCCGTCAAGCAGAACACCGGCGATGGAAGCGTCGCGGCGACTCTGATCGGAGGTTCCGAAATCAACGTGGCCATCAACTTCACCACCGCCGACGCGAACTTCCTGAACGCGTTCTCGGGTTCCGGATCCTATGTTCAATTCGCCGCCGCCACCTGCGCCAACGATCTTGTCGCCGGGAATCCCGTGCCCGAACCCATGACCCTCTCCCTCATCGGCGCGGGGCTCCTCGGACTCGGCCTGCTAAAGCGCAAGCGCCCCGAAAACCGCTGATTCGTTCTTCCTTCCTCTCCTGTTTAGCGTGCTAGCATTGAGGGTTGAGCCGCACCCGGCTCAACCCTCAACATGCGAAATGTCATCATATTAGGATCCGGCTGCGCCGGAAATACGGCCGCCATTTACGCCGCGCGCGCCAACCTGAAGCCGCTCGTCGTCTCCGGGCACGAACCGGGAGGCCAGCTTTCCATTACCTCCCTCGTCGAGAACTTCCCCGGATTTCCCGAGGGCATCGACGGCCCCGTGCTCGTCGAACGCATGAAGCAGCAGGCCGAGCACTTCGGGGCGGAGTACATTTCCGGATCCGTCGCCGAGGCGGACCTCTCGCGCCGCCCCATCCGGTTGAACATCGAAGGCGAATGGCACGAAACGCGGACCTTGATTGTCGCCACCGGCGCATCCGCCCGCTGGTTGGGCCTCGAAAGCGAGCAGAAACTGATTGGCAAGGGCGTCAGTTCGTGCGCCACCTGCGACGGCTTCTTTTTCCGCGACAAGCGCATCATGGTCGTCGGCGGCGGCGATACCGCCATGGAGGAAGCGCTCTTCCTCACCCGCTTCGGCCGCGACGTGGCGCTGGTTCATCGCCGCGACCAGTTCCGTGCCTCCCGCATCATGCTCGACCGCGTGCTCGGGCATCCTAAGATCGAGGTGATCACTAACACCATCGTGGACAAAGTCTTCGACGTGGATAAGGGGTTCGTCTCTGGCGTCCGATTGCGGAACGTGTCCACCGGCGAACAGTCCGACCGCGATGTCGACGGCCTTTTCATCGCCATTGGCCACGTCCCCAACACGAAACCGTTCGCCGGCCAACTCGATCTCGATCCCGATGGCTACATTCTCTCCAAGGGCGGCGCGCGCACGAGCGCCGAGGGCGTGTTTCACGCCGGTGATGTCCAGGACCGCGTCTACCGCCAGGCCATCACCGCCGCCGGAGCGGGCTGCATGGCCGCCATCGAGGTGGAACGCTACCTCGAACATCATGGCCACTGAAGCGCGGTACGGCGGCCTGCTACGGCGGACGTCTATGCGTTGAGGAATCGGGCCGTTCGATCGTCGAAAAAATGTCTTGGCGGCCGGTAGGAAAGAGCGTGCTCGACCTCGAATATCAGAATTTGCTACAATTTAGTCTGAGGAAATTTTTTAATGGCGAATAAGCCCGCCTATGCCCAGGGCGCCCAGGTGGAACATCCGAAGTTCGGTCTTGGCAGCGTGACTTTCTGTTCGGAAGAACAAATCGCAATCAAGTTCGATGAGCACGGAGAAAAGAAATTCGTGCTTCACATTGTTCTTCCCAATCTTAAGAAAAGCGACCGCCAGCCACCTGCCGAAAAGAGACGCGCCAGCAAGAAAAAAGCCGCGCCTGCAGCCGGTTAACCCATACAGCCGGTTAGCCGAGGTCCCGTAGCGGAAACATCGCGCCCTCGCCTGGGCGCGCAGCGTAGTTCTGCCGCGCCACCGCGCCGGCTCATGTTTTTCGCCGCTTTTTGCCTCCACGCTACCGCTCGAGCCCGTTCGTTCTGATAAACTGAAAGTTCCCACCATGCGATTCGGCGTCGTCGTCTTCCCGGGCAGCAATTGCGATCATGACGCTTGGTACTCTGTCACCCACAATCTCGGCCAGCAGGCCGAATTTCTGTGGCATGGCTCCGAGCGCCTCGGCAATGTGGACGCGGTGATCCTTCCCGGCGGTTTTGCCTATGGGGACTATCTGCGCTGCGGAGCCATCGCGAAGTTTTCCCCCATCATGAAAGCCGTGCGTAAGTTCGCCGCCGACGGCGGCCTCGTCGCCGGCATCTGCAACGGATTTCAGATCCTCACCGAATGCGGCCTGCTCCCCGGAGCGCTCACCCGCAATCGCGGCCTCAAGTTCATCTGCGCGCCCGTCGGCTTGCGGCTGGAATCCACTAATTCCCCCTTTACCTGCTCGGGCAGGAAGGGTCAGATCCTCACCATTCCCATCGCCCACGGCGAGGGTTGTTACACCGCCTCCGGGCGCATCCTCGATGAACTCGAGGCCGAGGACAGAGTGCTCTTCCGCTATACCAGCAACCCGAACGGCTCCGCCCGGGATATCGCGGGAATCTGCAACGCCGGCCGCAACGTCCTCGGCATGATGCCCCATCCGGAACGCGCCACCGATCCGCTCATGGGCTCCACCGATGGCCTGCTGGTTCTGCAATCCATGGCCGCCTCTCTTACGGTGCACTCCTGATGAGCGCCATCACCTCCGATATCCTTGCCCGCCACAATATCACCCCCGCCGAATACCAGACCATCCTGAAACTGCTCGATCGCGAGCCCACCTTCACCGAACTCGGCATCTTCAGCGTCATGTGGAGCGAACACTGCTCCTACAAGAGTTCCCGCATCCACTTAAGGAAGTTCCCGACAAAGAGCGAACTGGTGGTGCAGGGCCCCGGAGAGAATGCCGGCATCATCGACATCGGCAAAGGCTATGCCATTGCCTTCAAAATCGAATCCCACAACCACCCGAGCTTCATCGAGCCGTTCCAGGGGGCCGCAACCGGAGTCGGCGGGATCCTGCGCGACATCTTCACCATGGGCGCGAGACCGATTGCCGTCATGGACGCCCTGCGCTTCGGCCCGCTCGATGATCCCCGCACGGGCCCCCGCAACCGGCGCATTCTGGAAGGCGTCGTCTCCGGCATTGCGCACTATGGCAACTGCTTCGGCGTCCCCACCGTGGGCGGCGAATGCGTGTTTGAAGCCTCCTACGCCGGCAACCCCCTGGTCAATGTGTTCGCGCTGGGCGTTGTGCGTCACGAGGATATCTTCTACGCCAAGGCCGCCGGCCCCGGCAATCCGGTGATCTACGTGGGCGCCAAGACCGGCAAGGACGGAGTTCACGGAGCCACCATGGCTTCGGCCGAGTTCACCGAAGAATCAGCCGCCAAGCGCCCCAACGTCCAGGTGGGCGACCCCTTCATGGAAAAACTGCTGCTCGAGGCCTGTCTCGAAGCCATGAAGACAGGAGCCGTGATCGGCATTCAGGATATGGGAGCCGCCGGCCTCACCTGCAGCACCTGCGAAATGGGTTCCCGCGGCAACGTCGGCGTTGAAATCGACCTGATGCACGTCCCGCAGCGGGAAAAGGGCATGACTCCCTACGAAATCATGCTCTCCGAATCGCAGGAGCGGATGCTGCTGGTGGCGGAAAAGGGACGCGAGGACGAGGTGTTCGCGGTGTTCCGCAAGTGGGGCCTCGATGCGGCCACCATCGGAACCGTCATCCCCGAGAACACCTTGCGGGTGAAGGATCACGGCGTGGTGGTGGCGGAAATTCACAACCCGGCGCTCACGGATGCCGCGCCGGTCTACGACCGTCCGCATGATGCCGCTCCCTACCGGACGGCGCCCATGCGGGGACCTGCCTTCGCCAGCGCGGATCTTCTCGCCGACCTCACCACGCTCCTCACCTCGGGCGATCTCTGTTCGAAACGCTATATCTGGCAGCAGTATGACTACATGGTGCGCACCAATACCACGCTCGGTCCGGGAGCCGACGCCGCCATCGTGCGCATCAAGGAGACCGGAACCTCCGTCGCCATGTCTCTCGATGGCAATGGCCGTTACTGCTACCTTTCGCCGCGCGAAGGCGCGAAACTCATTGTGGCGGAATGCTGCCGCAACCTTTCCACTGTGGGCGCCAAGCCCGTAGCCGCCACCAACAACCTCAATTTCGGCAATCCGGAGCGCCCGGAAATCATGGCGCAACTCGTCGAAGCCATCGAGGGCATGGCCGAGGCGTGCGCGTTTTTCGAAACTCCCATCACCGGCGGCAATGTCAGCCTCTACAATGAAACCCGCGCGGGAGATGATCTGGTGGCCATCTTCCCCACCCCCGTGGCCGGAATCGTCGGCCTGCTGCCCACCCGGACGCCTGTCACCATCCCGTTCAAAATGGCGGACCGCGATGTGGTCCTGCTCGGCGGCCTGGGCTTCTGCGACGCCACACGGTTCGGAGGTACGCAGTATGCCAAGCAGGTTCTCGATGACTTGTGGGGTATGCCGCCGGCAATTGATCTCGACTACGAAAAACGGGTGCAGGCCGCCATCCGCCACATCATCGCCGATGGCCTGGCGGAATCATCACACGATTTGAGCGACGGCGGCCTCGCCGTCGCCCTGGCCGAATGTTGTTTCTCCCCCGGCAACATCGGCGCTGCTATCACGCTCGATTCGGGGCTCCGCCCCGAACATTTGCTTTTCCACGAGGGTCCCTCGCGGATTCTTCTCTCCACCGCCGATGCGGTGAGAGTGAGTGAGATTGCGGCCGGGCATGGCGTCGAGTGCCCGGTTATCGGAAAAACCGTGGAAGGCAGGCTGTCGATTCGCAATCGCGATATATTGCTCCTCGACAGCTCGGTGGAAACGCTCAACCAACAATGGGAGGAAGCTCTGGAGAGTCTTCTCCGGGGTACGGCATGACATGTTTGACCACTGGCATGAAGAGTGCGGCGTATTCGCGGTATACGGTCACCCGGAGGCGCCCAACGTAGCCAATCTGGGCATTTTCGCCTTGCAGCACCGCGGTCAGGAGAGCGCGGGCATCGCCTCGTCCGATGGCGTGAAAATTGATTATGTCAAGGCGATGGGACATGTCGCCGATATCTTCACGCCCGGCGTGGTCAGCACGTTGCATGGCGACAAAGCGATCGGCCACACCCGCTATTCGACCACGGGAGAAAGCGGCGAATTGAACGCCCAGCCCCTCTGCGCGGCAACAAACAAGGGATATGTCGCGCTGGCGCATAACGGCAATATCACCAACGGGATGGATATTCGCCGCGCGCTCGTCGAAGAAGGAGCCATTTTCAGCGCCACCAGCGACACCGAGGTCGTGCTCCACCTCATTTCCCGCTCGCGCGAGCGTACGGTTCCCACCGCCCTGCGCGATGCCCTCCTGCAGCTCGAGGGAGCCTTTTCGCTCGTCCTGCTGTCGAAGGACGAGGTGATCGTCGCCCGCGATCCGCATGGCTTCCGGCCCCTGGTCATGGGCTACATGGAGATCCCCGGCCATAAGATGTGCTATGTCTTCGCCTCCGAGACCTGCGCTTTCGACCTCATCGGAGCGGTGTATCTTTCCTCCGTCGAGCCTGGAGAGATGGTGATTGTGAATGCCGACGGCGTCACGCGCGAAAGGTTCGCTCCCCACCGGCGAAAGGCGCAGTGCGTCTTCGAGCACGTCTACTTCTCCCGCCCCGATTCGATCGTTTTCGGCCGTCCCGTGGTCGAATCCCGCGAACTGATGGGCCGCCTGCTCGCCATGCATCAGCCCGTGGAAGCGGACGTCGTCGTCCCGGTGCCCGATTCGGGAGTCGCCGCCGCGCTCGGCTATGCCGCCGAGTCGGGAATTCCCTTCCGCATGGGTCTTATCCGCAATCACCACGTGGGACGCACGTTTATCGAGCCCTCCCAGGCCATCCGCGATTTCGGAGTCAAGCTGAAGCTCAATCCCGTCCGCCATCTGCTCAAGGACAAACGTGTCATCCTCGTCGACGATTCCATCGTCCGCGGCACCACCTCCCGTAAGATCGTGCGTATGGTGCGCAACGCCGGCGCGCGCGAAGTTCACCTCCGCATCTCCTGCCCTCCCACCATCGCCCCCTGTTTCTACGGCGTCGACACCCCCGTTAAAAGCGAATTGATTGCCGCCAACCACACCGTGGACGAGATCCGGCGCTACGTCGAAGCCGACTCGCTCGCCTATCTGCCCCTCGCCGGTCTGCGCGAAGCCGTGCAGGATCACAATGACGAATATTGCTACGCCTGCTACACCGAAGACTACCCGACGGACTTCGTGAATCTCGAGGAGTTGACCTCGGCGAAAGCCCATCGCTAGTCCGTCCGATTGTCAGAACCGGCAGGCGGCCTGGAGCGTCTAAGAGATTAGGCCCGCGCATGACATCCCGCGAGTTCGACACACTGGTGGAAAAAGCCATCGCCACGATCCCGCCGCGCTTCCGCAAACGGTTGCGGAACGTGGCGTTTCTGGTCGAACGGGAACCACCCCAACCGGGGCTCCTCGGGCTTTACCGCGGACGTCCCCTTCCATCCCGCAGCGTCATGGATCCGTTTGCCATGCCCGATACCATCACCCTCTATCAGGCTGAACATGAGCGCATGGCCCGGGACGCGAATCATCTTCGTAAACTGGTGGAAGAGACGGTGTGGCATGAGGTCGCGCACTATTTCGGAATGAGCGAGAAGGAAGTGCGCCGGGCCGAGAGGCGCAGGGCCGGGATCCCGGTAAAATAACAAAAGAGAGAGATGTATGAATAGCATCAAGACAGTACTCCTGTTGGGTTTGCTGAGCGGCGTTTTGCTGGTGGGCGGCCAGGCGTTGGGCGGCCGCAACGGGCTGGCGATGGGTCTGGTCCTGGCCGTGGGAATGAATTTCTTCAGCTACTTCTTCTCCGAGAAGATGGCTCTGATGGCAAGCGGCGCGCAACGCGTTTCGGAGCTCGAACACGCGGACGTGTACGCCCGGATCGCTCCCCTCACCATGCGGCTGACGCAAAAGATGGGCCTCCCGATGCCCAAGCTTTGGCTGATTCCCGAAGGCGCGCCCAATGCGTTCGCCACCGGACGCAATCCCAGCCACTCCTCCGTCGCGGTGACCGTCGGCTTGCTCGAGTTGATGAATGACCGCGAACTCGAAGCGGTAATCGCCCATGAACTCGGCCACGTCCTGCACCGCGACATCCTGATCAGTTCAGTCGCCGCCACCCTTGCCGCGGCCATTACCTTCCTCGGACGGATGGCCTTCTTCTTCGGCGGCGGCCGTCGCGACGATGAGGACGAAAGGGGTGGCGTCGTGGGAGCGCTGGTGATGATGATCGTGGCCCCGATCGCGGCTTTGTTGATTCAGATGGCTATTTCCCGCACGCGGGAGTATTCGGCCGACGGAGCCGCGGCGAAATACACGGGTGATCCCAACTCGATGATCGCCGCCCTGCAAAAACTCGAAATGTGGTCGAAGCGCATCCCCATGGACGTCCCCTCCGCGGCGGCGCACATGTACATTATCAAACCCTTCAACGGCGAGGCTGTCATGCGCCTGTTCTCGACCCACCCCTCCACCGAACAGCGGATCGAGCGGCTGCGGAGGCTGGCGTAACCCACCTTGACGCATAAGGAAGTGCGGGTCAACCGGAAAGCCGCCGCCCGCGTGGCGTCCGGTCACCCGTGGATCTTTTCCAGCGACGTCCTGGACCGCGGCGATGCCTCTCCAGGTGACGCGGTCCACGTGGTGGATCCCGGGGGAAGGCTGCTCGGAACGGCCCACTACAGTTCCACCTCTCTCATCTCCCTGCGCATGCTGTCGCCACGCTCGGAGACGGTGGATAAGGAGTTCCTGCTCGGCCGCCTCAAGTCATCGCATGACTACCGGCGAATGGTCGCGCCCGATACGGACGCCTACCGGGCGGTTTACGCGGAAGCCGACCAACTGCCCGGACTCATCGTGGACCGCTACGGCGACTGTCTCGTGATGCAGACTCTCGACCAGGGGATGGACCTTCAAATCGCGGTCATCGCGGAATGCCTCGTCCGGATGTTCGCCCCGCGCGTAATCGTTGCCCGCAACGACGCCGCCGTGCGCTCCCGCGAGGGATTGCCTCTCGAGACACGCATCCTCCACGGGGAGGTCCCCGGGGATATCCGTGTAACGATGAACGGGCTGAGCTTTCAGGTGGACCTCATCGGCGGGCAGAAGACCGGCATCTTCCTCGATCAGAGGGAAAACTACCTCGCCGCTGCTCGCTGGGCTCGCGGCAAGGCTCTCGATTGCTTCACCTGCACCGGCGGCTTCGCCTTGCACCTCGCCTCGCGATGCGAAACCGTCGAGGCTGTGGATTCATCCGCCGCCTCTCTCCGCGCCGCCGCGTCGAATGCGCAAGCCAACGGAATCTCCAACATACATTTTCTTGAAGCAAACGCGTTCGACCTGCTCGCCGGACATGCCGCCGCCGGACGCCGGTTCCGGACCATCGTGCTCGATCCTCCCGCATTCGCCAAGTCACGTTCAGCCGTCGAGGGAGCTCTGCGCGGCTACCGCGAGATCAACCTCCGCGCGCTCAAGCTGCTCGAACCGGGCGGCGTCATGGTGACGTGTTCCTGCTCCCATCATGTCAGCGAAGCCATGCTGCTCGAGGTGGTGGCCCAGGCCTCGCTCGACGCCAATCGAACCGTTCGCGTGCTCGAGCGGAGGACCCAGGCCCTCGACCATCCGATCCTGCTCACCGTGCCCGAGACCCACTACCTCAAGTGCCTCGTGCTGCAAGTGATCTGAGCTACGGCTTCACCGCTATGTAGGTCTTTACAATGCGTCCCGACCCGTCCTGATTGCAGGGAATGCTGTTGAACTGGCAGGTAATGATCACCTGCGGATCAGGTGGAGCCTTGTCCGGAACCTTGAAGTCGATGCGCCACACGCCCACCATTCCCGGTGTGAGCCCGAAGTAGCTGATGTCGCCATCGGGCACGAAGTCCGTAGCCACCACCAGGCGCAGAATCCCCGACCCCGCCGCCTGCTCCGGAGTCGCCGCCCCGTCGTCAATCGTTGTGGGCGGCGGACCGAACCCGGTCCCGAAAATCGACAGAACTTCACTGCGCCCCACGCGATCGACGGGCGAGTTCGCAACCCCACCCGGATTCATGGCGATCAACTGTCCGTTCCCATCGCCGGTGACCGTGAACAAAGCCGGGCTGAACGTGGTGGTGGTGACGGTGGCCGCCGCCAGCACCTGGCCCGTGGACTTCTGCTCGAGGATGATCTCCGTATTGTTCGAAGGCTGAACAGCCTGCGGGACGATGAAGTTCACCTGAAAAGGCGAAACGGATTGAATGGGAGCCGGCAATCCATCCACCAGCACCTCGAGGTCGCCGAGCGTAGTGGGTATGGGCGGAGTGCCGGGAACATCCGTATAGGCGACCGTCGCACTGCCGAAACTGCTGCCATCCACGGGCTTCAGCGTGGCATAGCCGAACGGCGAGAGCCGCCGCAACTGGTTGCCGCCATTCGACACCAGCAGCCCCGGATAGTAGAAGCTCACCCGGTTGCTCGAATCCGCCAGGATCAGGTTCCCCGCGGAATCCTGCGTCACGGCAACAGGCCCATAAGTGGGAATCTGGTAGTTCGAGGCCGGATTCAGCAGCAGCAGCAGATAAACCGGAAAACGGTAGGCGGCATTCTGCGTCGGACTCGTCACCCAGATCTCACCGGTCTGCGGGCTGACGTAAATGCCGTGCGGGCTGCTTACCCCCGTTAGCGGCAACGCCGGGAACGGATCCACATCCGCCAGCAGGACCGAATCATAGATGAGAATGCGGTTGTTCCCCGTATCGCACACATAGAGCCTGTCGTCGGTGTCCATCGAGATGCCGTGGGGAGCTATCATGCGGTTCGGTTGATTGCTTCCGGTGACGCTGTTGAAGTCCGGCTGGCCGAACACCTTCTCCGCTGCCTGCCCGTTGGTGAAGTCGCCGTCGGCTGGCTTGCGGAAGAACAGCACGCGGTTCTGCGCCATGTCGCTCACCAGAAGGTGGCCGTCATTCGAGAAAGCCAGCCCGTAGGGCCGTGACAGGTTGCTCGGCGTCGCATCCGGAATGATGGGTGAGAAAAAGCTGGGCTTGCCCAGAACAAGGTTTGGCTTGACCGGCCCTTCCTGGTCAAAAGGCCTCGCGAAACGCAGCACACGCCCGTTGCCCGAATCGGCTACGTACAAGTTCCCGCCGGAATCCACCGCCAGGCCGGCCGGAAGAAACAGGCCGCTGTCCGTGATCTGATTGGCGTCGTTGGCCGGGTTGTTGATCTGCGCCCGCAGAAAGTCGCGCTGTCCGATCACAATGTCGGCGCGGTCCCCCGTATGAACGCTCCGTGCGTCCTTAAAGCCCAAAATCCGA
This sequence comes from Bryobacteraceae bacterium, assembly GCA_019187195.1. Lineage (GTDB taxonomy): Bacteria > Acidobacteriota > Terriglobia > Bryobacterales > Bryobacteraceae > CADEFT01. Next base: position 2,403 of record JABAQT010000103.1, on the reverse strand, counting down.
TGGTTATAAGTGTCGGACACATACAGCCGCGGCGGAGTGGAAGTCTTGTCCACCACGACACCCGCTCCATCCGAACTCTGTCCCTGCCCCACCTGTGTCAATCCATTGACCAGGAAGAACTCGCGGCCGTCAATATTGTTGGGAGCGGTCTGGTAGAACTCCTTCTGCCCTAGAAGCCGCGTGGCGACGCTGATGGTATTGCCCTGGATCGGAAACACCATCACACGGTGATTCCCGCCATCGACAAGGTAGACCTCATGGTTCGCCACCGCCGCGCGCAGCGGCGTGTTGAACCCGCTGGCGGAAGCCTCCGGAAGATTACGGTTCGGTTTGAAGCTGATGAAGTCCGCCTGCCCGATCACCTGCTTCGCGCTCGGCGAATACTGCTTGGATTCGGGAGGCCAGGCCTCATAGGGGTCATACCGGAGAATCCGGTTGCTCGGCGTATCAATTACAAACGGCGTCGAGCCGATAACGAACACTCCTTCCGGGGGAAGAATGCGCCCGTTCACCACGTTTCCAAGGCCCGTGTCGTTCACAACCGGAGGCGGAGTCTGCCCCGGTTGCAGGACCACCGCGCCCAGCACCCGGTCGGCAAAGGAGTTGTTGACCGGCCGTGTATAGACCAGCACCCGGCCGAACGCGTCGCACACATACAGTCTTCCCGCGTTGTCAAACGCCAGCCCGGATGGCGATGAGAGAATCTGCTTATATCGCGGGTCGTTCGGATTGTTGGGGATCGTTGTATTCGAGACCGGCGACAACTGGCCGATCACCACGTCGGCGGCTGGCTGGTTCCCCTCCTTCTGCAGGGCCGCCAGCGGATAGCGCAGCACCCGGTTGTTGCCCGCGTCGGAAAACCACAGATTCCCGTTGCCGTCGATCACCAGCGCCGACCGGAACAGCCGGCCGCCGCCCAGATTCAGGGCGACCGTATTCGCGGCTACCGTTGCCCCCGCATTCGGCAGATTGCTGGTGAAGTTCGCCTGCCCGATCACTTTGTCTGGAATCTTGTATTCGTCGGTCTGCGCAAAAGGACGCTGGTAGCGCAGGATCCGGTTGTTGCCCGCGTCGGCCACGTAGACATTGCCCTGACTGTCGACGGCAACCGCCACGGGACTGTTGAGTCCCGTGCTCAGTTGGGTGCCCGGCCCCCCAGCTAAAGTGGAATTGAAATCGCGCTGGCCGAGAACGAGATCAGCCGGAGCCCCATTGTCGAAACTGACGGCATTTCGCCACCCCAGCACTCGATTATTGCCCGTGTCCGCGACGTAAAGAATCGGCGGCGATGCCGACGTGTCCACCGCCACCGAGTTCGGATTCAGCAGGTCTTTTGCTTCCGCCAGGTTCGGCGACGTGGACACCACCCGCGTGGCCGTGCTCCCCAATACCCGGGTTGCCGTTGTGTTCAACGCAACTTGCGCCAACAAAGAAGAACCACACAGCCCGCTACAGGCAATAGATACAAGAATAGTGTTCAGATTCATGGGAAATACTCGTGCGGGGCGAAAGGACGCGGGAAAAATCCCCAGGCTTCACAATACCACAGATCACCCGCCCTTTCTATTCTTAAGTCCGCCTTGGATCGGACAGCAGCCCGCACGCCGCCCCGCATTTTCGATATAGTGGCCACAATGAGATCCGCTGCCCTCCTCTTCCTCTGCGCTTCCCTCGCCTTCCCCCAGAAGCAGCCAAACCCCGCCTTCGCGCCCATCGAAGACGTGCCCGGCCTGCCGCGCGTGTTGATCATTGGCGATTCCATCTCCATCGGCTACACGCTGCCCGTTCGTGAAATGCTTCAGGGAAAAGCCAACGTGCACCGCATCCCCGCCAATGCCGCCACCACCCGCGTCACGCTCGACCATATCGATGAGTGGCTCGGCAGCGGAAAATGGGACGTCATCCACTGCAACTGGGGTCTGCACGATCTGAAAATCATGGCCGGCGGCAAACTTCAGGTGCCGCTACCCGATTACGAAAAAAACCTGAAACAACTCGTGGCCCGCATGAAGAAGACCGGCGCGAAGATCATCTACGCTACCACCACCCCGGTTCCCGAGGGCAAGGTGGATCCTCCGCGAAATCCGGCCGACGTGCCGCGCTACAACGCCGCCGCGGTGCGCATCATGAAGCGCCGCCACATCCCCATCGACGACCTCTACACGGCCATCCTCCCACACCTCGCTGCCATGCAGCGGCCCGTAAATGTGCATTTCACCCTCGAGGGGTATCAATTCCTCGCCCGCCATGTGGCCGATTCGATCCTTGCCGCCCTCAATCGCTAACGAGGCTTCGCCTCAGACCGACGAGTTGTATTCCGTTGGGTGAGCGACATCGCGGATAATTTTGAGAGTTGGCCCCGGCCGAGCAAGGAACCGGAAACCGGTTCCGTCATTGGACCGC
>JABAQT010000102.1:6106-29051 GCA_019187195.1 Bryobacteraceae bacterium | reverse complement strand
AGGAAGTGTTGTTGAATCTGTTTCGGAGAGAATCGTCAAGCCATGAAGACTCTTGGCGTTATGTTCCTGGTGGCAGTCTCGGCCAGCGCCGCTAGCCTGGTGTCAAATGTAAACTTTAGCGGGGTCACGAATTGTACGGTCGCGACTTGCACCGAGACCACTGTTGGTCCGCAATTCACCATCACCGTACCCTGGGTGGTCACACTCGTCGGGGCTTATCATAACGACGGCTACGGCAGCATCGGACTGCAGCCGGGCCCAGTCGGCTTCATCGATGTCCTGAATAACACGATCTTATCCTGGGCGCCTGATCCTTCTTCCACGTCCACGTACTGGCTGGCGCACATGAACGCCCTGCTCCCGGCCGGGACTTACCGCGTGTGGAGTTCCAGCCCGGAGAGCTGGTCATTCAACACCGGCACCGGCTTCGTGGATGGGAGTTCCACACAGCATATCGGGATGGCGCGGGCCGAAGGAGAGCCGGTTCCGGAACCGGCATCCCTGATTCTGATCAGCACCAGTCTGCTGGCGCTGGGAATCGCCCGGCGCCGGACTCGCCGAGGGGCGTAACACCGCCTGAGGGGCGGTCGTTCCCGCGCGCGCCCAGTGGTCCACGGACAGTCAATCGAGGTTGTCGATAATGCCTCAGGCTTAGCATGACGACGGCTAGGGCAATATCGGACAGGGGGCGTGACCATCCGGCCTCATCGACGCCTTGACGCCCTGCTCCCGCCCGGGACTTACTACTCGCCAGCGAACGCAACGCTCGAACTTCGGCCCGCCAGTTCCTCGAGATTTTCCGGTTTCGAGCCAATCCTCATTCCACGCGCGCGGCTTCCGTCCTGTTATGTTGTGTGTAGATGCGAATCCTGGTAATTGAAGACGAAAAGCGCATCGCGGACTTCCTGGGCCGTGGACTGGAGAGCGCCGGCTATGCCGTCGATGTGGCGCACGACGGGCAGACGGGCCTCAATCTTTCCCACAGCGCCGACTACGACCTGATCATCCTCGACCTGATGCTGCCCGACATGGACGGCCTCGACGTGCTGGAGAAGGTCCGCAACCGCAAAGTCTCGCCGCCCGTCCTGATTCTGAGCGCCCGCAATGCGGTGGATGATCGCGTCAAAGGACTTGAACTCGGCGCGGACGACTACCTGGTGAAGCCTTTTGCCTTCGTTGAACTTCTCGCCAGGGTGCGCGCGCTGCTGCGCCGCGGCCAGCCCATCCCGGAACGGCTCCAGGTGGGCGATCTGGTGCTCGATTGCCTGCGGCGCAAGGTGGCCCGCGGCGGACAAAACATCGATCTCGCGCCGAAGGAGTTCAGCATCCTCGAGTACATGATGCGGAATCCCGGCCGCCCCCTGAGCCGCACCATGATCGTCGAACACGTTTGGGACATGGATTACGACGGCCTGACCAACATCGTGGATGTCTACATCCGTCATCTTCGCTCGAAGATCGACGAAAGCTACCAGACGCGCCTCATCCACACCGTCCGCGGCATCGGGTATATGCTCGATCTGCCGGAGAAGGCGGCCGCGAAACTGGCGGACCACTAAGCCTCGATGCGCGCGCTGCTTCAGAAAATCGGATTTGTCCGCGGGTTGCGCTTCCGGTTGACCCTCACCAACGGCGTCTTTCTCATTGGCCTGCTGGTTGCCATGGGGTTCTTCTTCCGTGGAATTCTCAGCCGCATTCTTGATAACCAGGTGCGCGACGTCCTGAATGAAGAGTGGGGAGCGGTCAAGGGATACCTCGTCATCCACAAGCGAAAGCCCGACTGGCGCTATGACCGGGAGGACGAGGAGGAGGCATTCATTGTCCAACGCTTGCAGCGCGTCTTTCTGCTCGCCGACGCGAAGGGCTCCATCATCACCTCGTCTCAGCTTTATGACGATTTCGGCGTCATCTCCCGCGAGGAGATCCTCAAGGCGCTCGCTTCGAGAGAGCCCTTCTGGGTTCTGCGGACCGCCTCCGACGGCGAGCAATTCCAGATTCGCGGCGGCGCCTTCGTCGACGACAACGACCAGACCTATTTCGTAGCCATCGGGCGCACGCTCGGCTACAACGAAACCACGCTGAACCAGTTCACCAAGGATTACTTCCTGCTGCTGCCCCTGCTGATCCTCAGCGGCAGCCTGCTGGGGTGGTTCGTCGCCGGGCGCGCGCTTCGTCCGGTGAATGAACTCGCGCAAACCGCCGAGCGCATCACCGGGGCCAACCTCAACCTCCGCATTCCTCCCCGCCACTCCGGCGACGAACTCGACCATCTGATCAGCACGTTCAACAAGATGGTGGAGCGGCTGGAAAACTCCTTCATCATGACGCGGCAGTTCAACACGGACGTGTCTCACGAGTTGCGTACGCCCCTCACGGCCATCCGCGGCCAACTCGAAGTCGCCCTCTTTACGGCGACCCGCACGGAACAGTACCGCGAGGCGATGATCAATGCCCTCGAGGATGTCGACCGCCTCTCGCAAACCGTCAAAGCCATGCTCCTGCTCTCCCAGGCCGAATCCGGGCAGTTGGCTTTGCAGCGTTCGAGCCTCGATTTCAGCGCCGTCGTCGAGGACATCGTCGATCAGTTCCAGATTCCCGCCGAAGCGGCCGAGCTTCAACTGAGTTGCGATCTGCCCGGTCCGGCCCGCGTCGAAGCGGACCGCGTCCAGATCGAGCGCATGATTTCGAATCTGCTGTCGAATGCGGTCAAGTACACACCCAAGGGCGGCAGCGTCACCGCCCGCGTCCGGGCCAACGGTTCCACGGTGGTGTTTGAAGTGGAAGATACCGGCGTGGGCATTCCGCCAAACCACCTACCCCATATTTTCGACCGCCTCTATCGTGTGCCCGGTTCCTCGAAGGATGTGCAGGGGCTCGGCCTCGGGCTCAGTTTTGTCGCCTGGATCGTAAAAGCCCACGGTGGATCGATCGACGTCGACAGCCGGCCCGGCAGCGGCACGAGGTTCACCATTACGCTCCCGGTAGCACCATCGCCGGCGGGCGCGGCCGCGCCCCCGCTGATCGAAACGGCATCAACACCCTCCACTCCGGCGGCGCAGACGTAGACACATCGGGTTTCCCGGGCCTGACATCGAATTGGGGCCGGTAACCGCCATCGGCGGGTAGCAGGGCGCCGTCTCCCGGCATGGCCGATGTAGCGGATGCGGACGTGGCGTTGCCACGACGGCAAGCCTGCCGTGCGGGCGGCTGCGCAGCCGCCCGCACGAATGTTAGCCTGAGGTTTTGTTCATTATGTCCAGTCAAGCCACCTACGAAGACGTAAACCTGATCCTTCGCCTCTATGAGTTGCGCCGCGAGGACAAACTGCGTGAGGCCCGGCAGTGGTTCGCCGGAATGTTCCGCCCCGTCGACACCATCGAGGAGTTCAACAAAGCCTGTCCGCCCGGCTCCGGCCAGAACGCCTATTTCCGCATGGTGACGAGCTATTGGGAGATGGCCGCCGGCTTCGTGACCGCGGGGGTCCTCAACGAGCGGCTCTTCTTCCAGTCGGGCGGGGAGCTTCTTCTCACCTGGGAGAAGATCCGGCCTCTCGTTCCCGCCCTTCGCCAGGCTAGAAAGAACTCCCGCCTCTATATCAACATGGAGACCGTCGCCGGACGCATGGCGGAGTACATGAACCACGAATCCCCGGAATCTTTCGACGCTTTCGCCGAAATGGTTCGCAATATGGCCCGCTGATTATGCGCCGCGAAGATGAATTTTTCGGCGAGCAGGACCTTTCCCTGGTCTACATCGCCAAGAAACTGAAAGAAGCGCTGGCTGTCGAAACGCTGTTGACCCGCGCCGAGTACGACTATTTTGTCGAGCCCGACCGTTACCGGGGCGGCGTAATCTTCCAGACCGAACGCGTCGGGGCGTTTTTCTATGTCGTCTCCGAACGCGAGTCGCAGGTACGCGAGTATCTTGCGGCCAATGGCTATATTCCGTGGCAACCCGCATGATCATCCGCAACACACTCACGAAAGCGCGATTCTCCGCGGAAAAAATGGGGAAAGTCGACCTGGACGCGGGTGAGCGTCTCCATGCGGGACTCAACTGCTTCGAACCGGGGCAGGAGCACAAAGCGCATACGCACGCCGGCCAGGACAAACTCTATGTGGTTCTCGATGGCAGCGGTGAAGCGACGGTTGGCGAAGAAACCGCCGCTGTCTCGGCTGGAGACGTGATCCTGGCTCCGGCCGGCGTATCACACTCGATGCGAAATCCGGGACCGCACCGCCTCACGGTGCTCGTGGTCTTCTCCCCTCCGCCGGGTAAGACCTGAACCGCTATCGAGGCGTCTTCACGAAATACTTGCCGGCCAGCTCCGGTTCATATTCCACGGCTTTCCGCCAGCAGGCGTTTGCTTCCGCTTCGTCTCCCATCGCCCGGAGAGCGTGGCCGAGATTGATCAAAGCCTCCGAGAACCGGGGTTTCTGGTTCAATGCCTGGCGGTAGTACTCCGTCGCCCCCGCGTGCTCTCCGGATTTCTGCCTGAGCAGGCCGATGTGATAGAGAAGTTCGGCCGTGCTCTCTCCCAGTTGGGACAGCCTGGCCGCCATCTCCTCGGCCCGCTCGAACTCGCCGCATTCGATTGACAGGTGCGCCTGCCCCCGCAGCACTTCCTTGTTCTCCGGCTCCACTACCAGCGCCATGTCGAAGGCCTGGCTTGCCCCTTCCCGGTCTCCCTCATGCCAGCAGGCGACGCCCAGGTTCACCCAGGCATCCGCCCAATCGCCGCGAATGCGCGTGGAATGTTCGAGAGCCTCGGTGCTGGCCTTCCAGTTTCCGCGTTCCGCGCGCATATTCCCCAGCCGGAACCACGCCTCGGCCGAATCCGGCGACACCTTCACCAGCCGCTGATAGACCTTCTCCGCATCGATCCAGTTCCCCCGCTGCTCGTGCCCGATCGCAAGACTCCAGAGCGGACCCGCCTGGTCGGGAGCGGCCTGGACCGCCTTTTCGTATGCCTTGCGCGCCGCTTCCCAATCGCCCTTCTGCTCGAGCACCGCTCCCAGACACGAATGCACGCTCTTGTGATCCGGCTTGAGTTCCGCGGCCCGCGCGAACGCTTTTGCGGCGGCTTCGAGATGGTTCAGGCGGTGCTGGGCCACTCCCAGGTTGAACCATGCCTCCATCATCTCCGGTTCGAGGCTGGCCAGGTCGCCGCTGTACAACGCCGCGTTTTCCCAATCCCCGTTCGCCAGAGCCACGGTCGCCATGCCTTCCAATACGGGGCGCGATTTCGGCCGGATCCGCTGTAGCCGTTCGCAGTATTCCTTGAGGTTTCCCGTGTCGCGCCGCGCCACGCCGATGGCGATCAGGTTCACCAACACCTCTTCCGCATTGGGATTGCGCTGCAACAACCGCCGGTAGATGTCCGCCGCCTGGTCGAACTGCCATAGCAATTGCAATGCGACAGCCTTTCCGAACAGCGCCGTCGGGTTGCTCGAGTCGCGGTTCAGGCACTGCTCGAAGGTCTCCTGCGCCTGCTTCGGCTTTTTCATGTGCAGCAGGCAGACTCCGAGGGCCAACCGCGGTTCGGCGCGTCCCGGGTCCAGGGCCGCCGCCTTCTCGAAACATAATGCCGCCTCTTTGTACCGGCGCAGCTTTTCCAGGCACAGACCCCGATTGAAGTGAGCCGTCTTGTCATCGGGATCCGCCGTGGCCGCCCGTCCGTAGCTTGCGGCCGCCTCCTCGAACAGGTTCAACTCGAACTGGATATGCCCCATCGCGGACAGGCATTCGGCCGCGCTCGCGGGGTTTTCGGCTCCACGCGCCAGTTCCGCCAAGGCCTGCTCGGTGCGCCCCTCCAAGTGCCAGGTCACGGCCTTCACGAATGCCGGCGAGGACGCCGCGCGTTTCTTCCACTGCGGATCGCCTTGCTCCAGCTTCAACAATGCCGGAATCAGTTCCTCGTCTACAAACCAAATCCACTGGTCTTTGACTTCCTGCATTCTGCTGTCTCCCTCACAAGCAACTCACGGCCGCGCCGCCTTGCTCCGCAGGTGCCACATCTGTATGGAGCGAATCTGGCCCCGTTCGGCTCCCTCGTTCGCCACTCCAAAGCCGCCCGCGGGGGTCCGCGCGTCCGACCATTTGTCCACCAGTTTGTCCTGAATGGTGACGGCAAACCGCGAGCCCGCCACATCCGTGCGCACACGGTAGACCATGCCCATCACGGTAGGAAAAGGAAGTTTCTTCTCTTCGCTCTCGACGATCTTCCCGTCCTGCACGAGCGCCCGCGAGAAACGAATATCCGGACTCGGTCCGCCCCGCAATTGCGCCACCTTCAAGACCCAGTAGGTCTTCGTGCCCGGCGCCCGCACCACCCAGCTTACGGCCTTATATTCGATTTCAGCCTGAAACTCGACACGATAGTCGGAAATCTGCATAGAAGGCCGGTAGAAGCTGATCTGCCTCCAGCGTCTTCCGCGCTCGTCGTTGGCCCAATCCGTGGACCATCCCGGCTCGCCGGCCACCATGCCGGCAGTTTCCACCGCGTCCGCCGCGGGCTTGGCCGCCGCCGGTTTCTTCGATTCTCCGGTACTGAAATAGACAATCGCGCCCGCCACGGCAACAATCGCCAGCGCGATTCCCAGCTTCGCGCCCAAGCCCATTCCAGTCACGGGAGTGATCAGTTCCCTTGCCGGTTCGGGCGAGGCAAGCCCCAGCCCCCCGATTTCTTCCCTGCCCGCCTTCGGCTCTTCCGCCAACCCGCCGAAAGTGAGGCGAGGCTCCACCGGGCGCGGCTCCCGAGGCTCAGAGTGTTCAATTAATGCGTCCGCCTTTTGCGTGAGCGCCAGTTCCAAGGGCTCTTCCACGACTTTCGCCGCCGCCAGTTCGGCCTGAATCTCCTCGCCAAGCTCCGATGGCTCTTCGATGGGATCCTCCGCCGGCTCGAGACGGGATTTTCCCGGCCGGTGATGGCGCTTGCCCTTCCTGCTTTTCGGAGTGTATTGTCCGGGGTCTTTCGGGGGCGTTGAAACCTGCGCGGGCCCGGATGGAACGCTCGCCACGGCCGTCTGGGGAGGCGGCGTCCCGCTTTGAACCGTCTCCAGAACGTCCACCGATTGCGGGGCGGGAACCGGTTCGGCCCGCACTTCCGGCGGCTCGGCGATCGCGGCCGCGCTCTCCGTGCTTTCGACCGCCCTGGCCTCGGCCGGCTCCTGTTTCTGAACCGGCTCCAAGTCCATTGCGGGAGGCTCCGGCGCGAGTTCCGCCGCTTCCTCCGCGACCGGCGCCGGTCCCGCCACGATCACGGGGCGGAGCGGTTCGATCGACAGCGTGGGGATTTGGATCCGGGAGCCACCGGGGACCATCGGTTCGACGTTGAGCGCGGGCTTCACCAGCGGCGGAATGCGCAACGCGGGTTTTTCATAAGGCAGGCTGCCGGCTCTCTCCTTCGGTATCCAGTCCGGTTCGACCGCTTTCCATTCCGCAGCGGGCGCCGGCAGCAACAACAGGCCGCCGGCCGATTCCTCCGGCGGCGGAGGAGCCGGCTCGTAGACCTCGAGCACATCGGCGGACTTATCCGCCTCCGCGCGGCCCTCCACGATTTCATCCCACTCGATTGGCTTGAAAACGAATTCGCCAGCGGGTGTCTGATCCTCTTCGTCTTCCGCCAGCAGAGCGGCTACGTTCACCACCCTGTCTTCACCCTGCGGCTTCAGACCGTTGCGCGCCTTCGCGGGCGGATCTCCGGTGAAATTGAACCCGGTCGCCTCGATGTGCAGCCGTGTCGTGTTTGCCCACACGATGCGGGGCTCATAGTCGATGGGCTCGATCTCGACTTTGGGCCAGACCATGGCGCGCCAGGCTTCCTCGGTGGATATCCGCGTTGCCTGGCGCACCTTGCGCCAGTGCATGTTCGGCGGCCCGTTATTCAAGCCTGCTCCCTTGGTCCGGATTGGATTCGCGACGCCCGCCATCAAGAAGTCTCCAGTCAAACTCAAATCCTTGAAACTTGACTGTACCTGTCTGATCGGCATCTGAGAGGGAAAACCTTTAGGGGGATTCAGGGGGAAACATTTAGATTTCCGCCTCAAAGACTTAGGTTTATCTTCGATCCGTGAGTAAGCTGGAATACATCCGGCAGGCTGCATGGAGCCGCTCCAGCGGCTGGTTTGCGGTCCGGATTCCGTACTCCAATACCCTTAGCAAGGGCCGGGAAAAATCTTAAACGGCACTAACCTTTTTCCATCATGCGGCCACTGGCACATCCCGTACCCTGTCTAAAGTTCTCACGCCCCTCCGCCGATCACTTTTCTGGTCGGGCATTCGCCGGACCAACTGGGAGGAAACATGTCCTCGGACCAGATTCAAAAGGACTTGGAAAACTTACGCGCAGCGGTTCCCGAACTGAAGGGCGTCCTGCTCGCCTCCGCCGAAGGTAAGCCCATCGCTCATTGCCTGGGCCAGGACGATGATCCCGAACGCATCGCCGTCCTCGCTGCCGCCGCCTCCAGTCTCGGCCGGCGCGTGAGCGATTCGCTGAGCGTCGGCTCCCTCAACGAGATCAGCCTCAGCGGCACCGAAGGACAGGTGTTCCTCTATAACGCCGGAGGAAAAGCGATCCTCGCCGTCATCGGACCAACGGGGGCCAATACAGGACTCATCCACCTGGAAGCCCGGTGGGCGGCCCGCGAAATCGGCGAACGCTTCGCCTAGCCCCCGGCGATCGCCCCGATCACGAAGAACGGCTCCGCTCCCGTTATTACCGCATCCGGCAGCGGAGCATCCGGCAACTCATGGGAGAGATCCTGCCCGCAGGCAAAGAACCGCAGAAACGGGCGGCGCTGTTTTGAGACATGATCGCGGATAGCTCCGGCGAGCATGGGGTAACGCGCCTCGAGCGCGTCCAGGACCGTTCGCTGGGTGACTTCACCGGCCACTTCGAGCGTCACTTCCGCCTCCGCCCGCGCGAGTGTCCGCAAGTGGCCCGGCAGCACGACGCGGATCATGCCAGCGTTTGCACCTCGACGGACAGCACCGCCGGGAGGTCGCGCACAATGGGAGCCCAGCGGTCTCCCGCGTTGGAGGAGGCGTAGACCTGGCCGCCGGTGGTCCCGAAATACACCCCGCAGGGGTCGAGCGAATCGACGGCCATCGCATCCCGCAAAACATTGACGTAACAATCGCTCGATGGAAGACCGTTCTCGAGCGCCTCCCACTCGTTGCCGCCCGTCCGGCTGCGATAGACGCGCAGTTTGCCGTCCGGCGGGTAATGCTCGCCGTCGCTTTTGATCGGAACCACATAGATGGTTTCCGGTTCGTGCGCGTGCACATCGATCACAAAGCCGAAGTCGGTGGGCAGATTTCCGCTCACCTCGCGCCACAGATCTCCGGCGTTGTCGCTGCGCATGACGTCCCAGTGCTTCTGCATGAACAGCACCTCGGGGCGTGAGGGATGCATGGCGATGCGGTGCACGCAGTGTCCCACTTCGGCGGTGGGGTCGGGAATGTACTGTGACCGCAGTCCCTGGTTGATCGCCGTCCAGGTGACGCCGCCGTCGTCGGTCCGGAAAGCGCCGGCAGCGGAAATGGCGATGTACATCCGCCGTGCGTTGACCGGGTCGAGCAGGATCGTATGGAGGCCCATTCCCCCCGCCCCGGGCTGCCAGCGCGCTCCGGAGCCATGCCCGCGCAACCCCGAAAGTTCCTCCCAGTTCTGTCCGCCATCGGCTGAACGGAAGAGCGCGGCATCCTCGACCCCGGCATACACCGTTTCGGCGTCCGTCAGCGACGGCTCGAGGTGCCACACCCGCTTGAACTCCCATGGATGGGGCGTTCCGTCATACCATTGATGCGTCCCGGGAACCCCGTCGTAGGTGAACTTGTTTCCCACGGGCTCCCAGCTTCTGCCTCCATCGTCCGACCGTTGTATCAGTTGCCCGAACCAGCCGGAAGATTGCGAGGCGTATATCCTGTCCGGATTCACCGGCGATCCCTTGACGTGATAGATCTCCCAGCCCCCGAAATGAGGACCGCTGACCTCCCATTTTTCCCTCTTTGCATCCGACGTGAGCAGGAAGGCTCCCTTGCGTGTCCCAACCAGCACTCGCACTCGACTCATGCGATTCTCCTTTGTTGACCGTCCTTTGAAGCGCCGCCCAGGGCGTCTTTGTCCTATTGTCGGTTGGGGAGCCGCCGAATCGACATCTTCCCGATGAAAATTTACAACCGTCAGGCTACCGTGTTCCTCAGAACTCCGATCCCCTCGATGTCCACCTCGACGACATCGCCCGGCGACATTTTCCTGGTGGTTCCGGGCGTGCCCGTAAAGATCACATCCCCCGGCGTGAGACTGACGAAGTGACTGACGTAGCTCACAATCGATGGGCAATCGAAGAGCAGATCGGAGGTCACCTGCTTCTGGACCACATCTCCGTTCAGTCGCGTCTGGAGCAGCAGTTTCCCATAGTCGAGTCCGCGCGCGATTGCCGGACCGAGCGGGCCGAAGGTGTCGGCGCCCTTCGCGCGCCACCACTGCAGGTCTTTCCTGGGGCCGTTCTGCCAGTCGCGTTCGCTTACGTCGTTGCCGCAGGTTACTCCGAAAATCCCGGCCTTCGCCTCTTCCTTTGAAACACGCGACATCGCCTTGCCGATTACCACCACCAGTTCTCCTTCATAGTGCACGTTGTGCGCCTCGGGAGGAATGCGGATGGCGTCGCCCGGGTTCTGCAAGCAGGTGATGGGCTTGTAGAAGATCTCCGGCTGGGACGGCGCCGTGCGGTTGCCGATGTGGCTCTTGTAGTTCAGGCCCACGGCGAGCACCTTCGGCGGCGCCACGGGGTGGAGCAGTTTCACCTCGCCCAGCTTCCGTTTCACCGAAGTGACCTTGTGGTTTCCAAACAGATCCCCCTCGATCACGCGCAGCTCCTCTCCATCGAGCACGGCGTGGGCCACGCGGCCCTGGTGAGAAAAGCGGACATACCGCGTGACGCCGCCCGTGGCGGCCGAAGCTGCTAGCGATGCAAGCATAGTGGCGTGAAAACTCCTTCGAGTGGTCATGGCGTTTCCCTTTCCATAGGATTCTGACATATTCCTCCACCGCCGTAGCGCCGCGCCGCGTTAACTTAGTAAGGTGCACGGTCTCTCCATCGACGAACAGATTCTTTATCTCAAGAAAGGCCTTTCCGAACTCATTCGCGAAGAGGATTTGAAGGAACGCCTCATTCTCTCGGCCGGAACGGGAAAACCCCTGCGCGTGAAGGCGGGATTCGACCCCACCGCCCCCGACCTTCATCTGGGCCACACGGTGCTGTTGCGCAAGATGAAGCACTTCCAGGACCTGGGCCATACGGTCATCTTCCTCATCGGGGACATGACCGGACTTATCGGCGACCCGACCGGACGCAACGTCACGCGCCCCCCCATGACGCGCGACGAAATCAATCACAACGCCGAAACCTACAAAGCGCAGGTCTTCAAGATTCTCGACCAGGAAAAGACCGAAGTCCGGTTCAACAGCGAGTGGCTTCTTCCCATGACGTTCCCCGATGTCGTCCACCTGTGCGGCCGTTACACGGTCGCCCGCCTGCTCGAGCGCGACGATTTTTCGAAGCGCTATCGCGACCAGATCCCCATCTCCGTCCATGAATTTCTTTATCCGCTCGCCCAGGCCTATGATTCCGTCGCGCTGCGGGCGGATGTTGAAATGGGCGGCTCGGATCAGAAATTCAATCTCCTGGTGGGCCGCGAGCTTCAGCGCGATTTCGGCCAATCGCCGCAAATCGTCGCCACCACCCCGCTACTGGAGGGCCTGGACGGCATCGAGAAGATGTCGAAGTCCAAGGGCAACTATGTAGGCATCACCGAATCGCCGGAACAGATGTTCCAGAAACTGATGTCGATCTCCGACGCGCTCATGTACCGCTACTACGAACTGCTCACCGACATGAGCGTGGCCGGAATCACCGCACTGCGCGCCAGGATCGAGTCCGGCGCGGAGCATCCCATGGACGCCAAGATCCAACTGGCGCGCCGCATCGTCGCCGATTTTCATTCCCAGGCGGATGCCAGCCGCGCCGCCGAGGAGTTCAACAGAGTGGTCCGCCGCGGCGAGATCCCCGCCGCGGTCGCAAGCATTCCGCTGCCCGAAGGCGTGCGCAATGAGAGCGGCATTCATATCCCCAAGCTGCTCGCCAGGACGGGGCTCGCCGAATCGGTTTCCGACGCCACGCGCAAACTCAAGGCCGGCGCGGTCGAAATCAATGACGTCCGCGTCAATGATCTGGTCTATAGCGGCGTTGCCGGGGAACTCGTCATCCATGTGGGCAGGAAATGGATCAGGGTCGTGACGAACTCGTGATCACGCCGGCGGGGAAGTGCGTTCCGGGCGCGCCCTATGTTACGGTGTCCGCTACGGGCTCTTACGGGCCCGGAGACCCGCAATCATGAAGCACCGCCTCACCGGAATGCAATTCGCCCTTGCCGCGCTGATGGTCACCCTCAGCGCCATCAGCTATTTCGACCGCACTGCGCTTTCCATCGCCGCGCCGGCGGTAATGAAGGAATTCGGCTTCTCGGAAGTCGCGATGGGAACCGTCTTCTCGGCCTTTCTGCTCAGCTACACGCTCTTCATGAGCCCCGGCGGTAGCGCCGTCGACCGCTTTGGCGCGCGCATCGTCCTCACCATCGCCGGCTTTGGCGCCGCACTGTTCACCGGTCTGCTCTCGCTATGCTCGACCATCGCCTCCTTCGCCGGCGTCCGCCTGGTTTTTGGGGCCTTCACCGCTCCCATCTATACCGCCTGCGCCCGGGTGACGTCGGCCCGTTTCCCTGTTACCGCCCAGGCCGGCGTGCAGGCCGCCATCATCGGCGGTTCCGCTCTCGGCGCGGCGTTCTCGCCCATCGTCTTCGCGAAGTTGATGACCGCGGTTGGCTGGCGCGCGGCGTTCTGGGTAGCCGCCCTCATCACGGCGGCGCTCATCGCGGTCTGGTATACGAGCATCCGCGACGCGCCCCGTCCGGCCTCGCAGCAGACGCGCTCGACTCCCTGGCGGCTGCTGCTTACCGACGTCAACATGCAGCGCCTTACGGTTTCCTATTTTCTCGTCAACTACTTTGAATACATTTTCTTCTATTGGATGTATTACTATTTCGTGGAAATTCGCAAACTCGGGGCCGATCGCAGCGCCTTCGCCGCCACCATTCTCTTTCTGACCATGGCCGTCATGACGCCGCTCGGCGGCTGGCTTTCCGACCGCCTCTCGGCGGCCTACGGGCTACGATTCGGCCGCCGGGCCGTCGCCATGACGGGCATGACGCTCAGCGCGATTTTCCTCTATCTCGGCACGGCCGGCTACAACGTTCCCGCCACCATTGCCCTGCTCTCGCTCGCGCTTGGCTGCTGCGCCTGCTGCGAAGGCCCCTTCTGGGCCACCGCCATCCATATCGGCGGAGCCGAAGTCGGCGCCACGAGCGGCATCATGAACACCGGCGGCAATCTCGGCGGCATGTTCGCGCCTTTCTTCACTCCTCTCATCGCCTCCCGCTACGGCTGGACCGCCGCGCTTCTGTTCGGCTGCGCGATGGTTCTGCTGAGCGTGGTTACGTTTTATCTCGTCGATCCTGGAAAAAGAATCGTCATCACCCCGGCTACGGCAGCGGCCCCGTCAAGCGTATAGCGGAAACGCGGCGTCGAGGTCGTCGCCGCGCGGGTTTGGCATCCGGCATGCAATGGGAATCGCCAGGAGACCACCCCATGAAGACCACCCTCAGTGTGATCAAGGCTGACATCGGCTCCATTGGCGGGCATGTCGCTCCTTCGGCTCATCTCGAGGAAACAGTCCGTGGTTACATTCAGAATCACGGACAGACCCTCCTCCACGACCACTTCATCAGCCATACCGGCGACGATATTGCCATCCTCATGGTTCATTCAAGAGGAGCCGGCAACACGGAAATTCACCGCCTTGCGTGGAACGCCTTCCTCGAGGGAGCCGCCACGGCGCGGGCCGATGGGCTCTACGGAGCCGGCCAGGACCTGCTGGTGGATTCCTTCTCGGGAAATGTCAAGGGGATGGGGCCGGCGGTCGCTGAAATCGAGTTCGACGAGCGGCCGAACGAGCCATTCCTCTTCTTCGCCGCCGATAAGACCGACCCCGGCGCCTACAACCTCCCGCTCTACCTCGCCTTCGCCGACCCCATGAACACTCCCGGGCTTCTGCTTTCGCCCAACATGTCGAAGGGCTACCGTTTCGTCATCATGGACGTCAACTGCACCACGCACGACCGCGTCATCGAGTTGGACGCTCCCGAGCATCTGTATGACATAGCGGCGCTGTTGCGCGATCCGGAGCGCTACGTCATCGAGTCCATCTGGTCGAGGGCATCGGGTGAACAGGCAGCCGCCGTGGCCACTTCGCGCCTCCACAATATCGCGGGCAAGTACACGGGCAAAGACGATCCCGTCATGCTCGTGCGTGTGCAGATGAACTTTCCCGCCACCGGCGAGGTCCTTGCCCCTTACGCGATCGGCCACTTCGTGGCCGGCGGCATGCGCGGCTCGCATCACATGCCGCTGATGCCCGTGGCTCTCAATACCGGCATCAGCTACTTCGACGGACCGCCCGTTGTCTCCTGCGCCGGATTTTGTGTTCACAATGGGAAGTTGACGGAGCATATAGATGCATTTGCCCACCCCTTCTGGGACACGGTCCGGGGGCACGTGGCCAACAAGTCCATGGAAATGCGGCGCCAGGGTTTCGCCGGAGCGGCGATGGCTCCGGTGAGCGAACTCGAATACACCGGAATCAGTGAAAAACTGAAAGCTCTCGACGGGCGCTTCACGCTGCGCGGAGCGGCGGTCACCGTATGAATCATGCTGGATCTGAATCTCGATAGTTTGCAGCGGTACTTGAGTTCGCTTCTGCGAGCGCCCGTAACCGTGCTGGGCATGGCTCCGCTTGGAAAGGAACCGCGCGAGCAGGACGTGAAGGGTTACGGATACGGAACTCCTATCCGCGTGGATTACGAAATCGGAGGCGAGCGGCGGGCGGCCGTCCTGCACACCATCACTCCCGGCCCTTTCGGCCACGAGCACATGCCGGACCGGGCGCGGATCCTGCTGTGGGAGCACCAGGCGTTCAACCGGCTTCCGCGTCACGTTCCGTCGCTCGATGTCGGCGTATTTCAATCAGACGGCGCCCTGCTCTCATTGGGCCGCGCCGGGGAACCGTTTCTCCTCACCGGCTATGCGGAAGGGGAGAGCTACGCTTTCGATCTTGAACGGCTGCGTTCGACGGACTCGCTCACCGCTTCCGACATCGAGCGCGCCGATGCGCTATGCGATTATCTTGTCGGGATTCATCGCGTGCCGGGAAGAAACCCTGATCTCTACCAGCGCCGCATTCGCGAACTGGTGGGTCACGGGGAGTGCATCATGGGGCTTACCGACTCCTATCCTCCCCATCCTCTGATCCCGCCCACGCTGCTGGAACAGATCGAACACCACTGTGTCCGCTGGCGGTGGAAGCTGAAGCCGCTGGCGCACCGCCTTTGCCAGGTCCACGGGGATTTCCACCCCTGGAATATCCTGTTTCGCTCCGGAACCGATTTCTCCCTGCTCGACCGCTCGCGGGGAGAATTCGGCGACCCGGCCGACGATGTCACCTCGCTCACCATGAACTACCTCCTGTTCTCGCTTCAGAGAAGCGGACGGCTCGAGGGAGTCTTCGACACGCTCTTCCGCCGTTTCTGGGAGCGCTACATCGAGCAAAGCGGGGACGGCGAAATCCTCCGCGCGGCGGCTCCTTTCTTCGCCTTTCGCGGGCTCGTCATCGCCCACCCGGTCTGGTATCCCGCGCTGTCGGATTCCATTCGCCGGAAGCTGCTCTGTTTCGTGCTTGCCGTGCTCGATGCGAACTGTTTCGATCCGGCCGGAGTGAACCGCTACTGTGGAGCGTAGGGAAGCTTTCGCCGTGTGGATTACGGGGTTGCCGGCCTCGGGGAAATCGACGCTGGCCGTCTTTCTGCGGACAGAGCTTGCGGAGCGCGGGATCGATGCCGCTGTCCTCGAGTCCGATGTTCTTCGCCTGGTCTTCACCCCGCATTCCGATTACGACGAGCAGGATCGAGAAACCTTCTACCGGCGGATGACCTGGGTAGGCGCGCTGCTCGTGCGGCACGGAGTGCCGGTGATTTTCGACGCGACGGCGAACCGGAGGGCGTACCGCGACGAGGCCAGGCGGCAGATCGAGCGGTTTCTCGAGGTGTATGTCGAATGCCCGCTCGAGGTCTGTATGTCACGGGACCCAAAGGGAATTTACCGTCTTGGGCGGGAGGGAGGGGCGCGGCATGTTCCAGGTTCTCAGGATCCATACGAACCGCCGCTCGCCCCGGATCTGGTGATCCGGGGCGATGCCGGCGAGCCGTCGGAATCGGCTCGCCGCATTATTGAAACATTGTCTTCCCGCCGATATCTCTAATACAGGGATGTGGCAGGAAACTCGCCACGTCGAGGAGCGGAGCGTATGCCACTCGTAAAGCACCGGCTTGAGAAGAGCTTTGCTTTTCTCGAAACATTGGCGTTGATCCGGAGCATCGAGGGAGACGAGTCTTTCGGAAGGGCGGCGGAAGGACGGATCGTGCAGCGTGAGGTGATCGATCTCGAGATGCAGGAAGTGGACGCGGCAATCGATAATATCTGTCAGCGATCGAGCGAACGCGCGGCCTGAGGGAAAACACTCACACCACCCGTGGGTCAACTGGCGCTGACGCTCGTTCGGGAATGCGTACCCTTCGCGTAAAACCACCCTATCCCAACCGTAGGGCCCTTTGAAATTACATAACTCTTACAAAACACTGGCATGATCCCTGATAGGTTAGATAAGGATCGCTACCATCAGGAGACCCAGTGAGCACTGACGTCATCGATATTTCCAACCGGCAAAAGATGAACTGGACCACCACTATCGTGCTGGTTCTCTTCCACATCGGGGCAGTAGCCGCCCTGTTCATGTTTAGCTGGAAGGCCTTTCTGGTTTCGGCCGCCCTCTATTGGATGGCCGTCGGATGGGGCATCAGCCTCGGCTACCATCGTTTACATACGCACCGCTCTTATAAGACTCCGCTGATTGTCGAATATTTCTTCGCGCTTTGCGGGGCGCTGACGCTTGAAGGCGGGCCCATTTTCTGGGTGGCCACGCACCGCATTCACCACCAGAAGTCCGATCAGCCGGGCGATCCGCACTCGCCCCGCGACGGCGCATTCTGGTCGCACATGGGCTGGATTCTGTGGGGCGAAGCCAAGCACAACAACACGCGGCTCAATGCGAAGTATGCTCCGGACCTGGCCAAACACAAGTTTTATGTCTGGCTGAACAACTGGCATTGGGTGCCGATGGTGGTGCTCGGGGTGATCCTGTACGCCGCCGGCGGGCTTCCGATGATGCTGTGGGGAATCTGCCTGCGCGTCGTGGTGGGGCTGCACTCGACCTGGCTGGTGAACTCCGCCACGCACATGTGGGGCGCGCGGCGCTTTGCCACCCGGGATGATTCCCGCAACAACTGGTGGGTCGCGCTGCTTACATTCGGCGAAGGCTGGCACAACAATCACCATGCCCATCCGACTTCCGCCCGTCACGGCCTCGCCTGGTATGAATTCGACGTATCGTGGATTACGCTCAAGTTCATGCGCCTGGTGGGCCTTGCCAAGTCCA
Organism: Bryobacteraceae bacterium; assembly: GCA_019187195.1. Lineage (GTDB taxonomy): Bacteria > Acidobacteriota > Terriglobia > Bryobacterales > Bryobacteraceae > CADEFT01. The sequence continues at coordinate 11,385 of JABAQT010000102.1, read as the reverse complement.
TTCAGGTGGCGAAGGTTCACAGCGCTCTGACTCCGGAACGCGAAGTCGCCTGATGGCGGTTCATCCACTTGCCGGGAAGCCCGCGCCCGGGGACCTGCTGATCGATGCCGCCTCGCTCGAACGCGAGTATTACGCTCGTGTTCCCGATGTCGAAGACGGCAACCAGTTGGTCAGCTTCGGCACCAGTGGACACCGGGGAACGCCCTCGAACGGAACGTTCACCGAACGTCATATTCTCGCCATTACGCAGGCCATCTGCGATTACCGGAAACAGGAAAATATCTCCGGCCCGCTATACATGGGCAAGGACACGCATGCGCTGTCTTCGGCCGCGCAGCGGACGGCGATCGAGGTTCTCGCGGCCAACGGCGTCGAAACCATCCTGCAGCGCGACGGCGGCGCCGCTCCCACTCCGGTCATCTCCCGCGCAATTCTCGTTTACAATCGCGGCCGTGACACTGGTCTTGCCGACGGCATCGTCATCACCCCCTCACACAATCCGCCCGCCGATGGCGGCTTCAAGTACAACCCTCCGGATGGCGGTCCGGCGGACACCGGCATTACGGGCTGGATCCAGAACAGAGCCAATGATCTGCTGCGCGGGGATAACCACGGCGTACGGCGCATTCCCTACGATTCGGCGATTTCATCCTCCACCACTCATGCCGAAGATCTGATGACTCCCTATGTCGATGACCTGGGCAACGTCATCGACATGGAGGCGATCAAAGCTTCGGGACTGCGCATCGGCATCGATCCGCTCGGCGGTTCGGCGGCTCATTACTGGAAGCCTGTTGCCGCGCGCTACGGCCTCGATATCACGGTGGTCAACCCGGCCATCGACCCCACGTTCGGCTTCATGACGGTGGACCACGATGGAAAGATCCGCATGGATTGTTCGAGCCCGTATGCCATGGCCGGGCTGGTGGGTTTAAAGGATCAGTTCGACATAGCCTGGGGCAACGACCCGGACGCGGACCGCCATGGAATCGTGACGCGCTCCTCGGGGTTGCTCAATCCGAACTACTACCTGGCGGTAGCCATCCGGTACTTGCTCACGCACCGGCCGCGGTGGCCGGAATCCTCCGTTGTGGGGAAGACTCTGGTGAGCAGCAGCCTCATCGACCGCGTCGTGAAGGAGTTGGGCCGCAAGCTGTGGGAAGTGCCGGTGGGGTTCAAGTGGTTCGCGCCGGGACTGTTTGACGGCTCCTGCTGCTTTGGCGGCGAAGAGAGCGCCGGAGCCAGTTTCCTGCGGCGGGATGGAACCGTGTGGTCCACGGATAAAGACGGACTCATCCTCGGCCTTCTTGCCGCGGAGATCACCGCGCGGACCGGCCGCGATCCCGGAGAGCATTACCAGGAGATCAGCGCGCGTCTGGGCGTCTCATACTATACGCGCATCGACGCGGCGGCCACTCCCGAGCAAAAGGACCGCTTGAAGAAGCTCTCTCCGTCCGCCGTGACGGCGACGGCACTGGCCGGCGAGCCCATCACGGCAAGGCTCACCGCCGCTCCGGGCAACGGCGCTCCCATTGGCGGGCTGAAAGTGACCACGGAAAACGGGTGGTTCGCGGCGCGGCCATCGGGCACGGAGAACATCTACAAGCTCTATGCCGAAAGCCTGAAGAGCCGCGCCCACCTCGACGCTATTGTCTCCGAGGCGGAAGGGATCGTCAGCCGAGCGCTATGACGTGGGGCCGGGCAGTTTGGTCTTTCCCGTGCCGGGAAGGGAGCGGGAGGTTTGTTTGACCCGCATAATTCATTCCCCATCGACCAGAGCGGTTCCGCCGCAAACCACGGCAACGGCGGCGTTTCGTGACAGAAAAAGGACTCCGGCGTTTGAAAGCGCGCTGAACCGGGCGCTTCCGCAACCGGCAACATCCCGCCAGCAAAGCGGCAATCCGGTGACGCCCACGGTAGTGCAGTCCCCCTTTAACCCGCTGGGATTGCCGGTGTGCACAACTCCCGCGCCCACGGCGGCCGAAGTGGCGGCCAATCCGGCGAAATTCGCGGGCACTTCCTTCGATCCGGCGCGGTACATCGACTGGCATTTTTCGAAAGAGGAAAGCTCCGGAGACCTTGCGTCCGTGCCGCCCCAGGCGCCGCCCATCCCGCGAGTCGACGGACCACCCGCCGGTTCCGTGGCGACGAACGATCCGAACGTGTTCGTCACGGCATCCGGAGCAAGCTGGAACCGTCCGGGAACGCTGTCCGTGTTTGCGGATTCATCCGGTTATGACCAGTGGCGCTTGAAAACCTTCGGGATTCCGGGCAGCGCGTAGCGCCCGTGGCGATATATTGCTTATCGCCCGGCTTCGCACGATACGTCATTGGAGCAAGGTAGCGGCCAATTCCGCGGTGCATCGCCCCGGCGCCGCCCATCCCGCGGGTCGACGAACCGCCCGCCGGTTCCGTGGCGACGAACGATCCGAACGTGTTCGTTACGGCATCCGTGTTTCCGGATTCATCCGGTTATGATGAGGGGGCTTGAAGACCTTCGGCTCAAGGCAGCGTATAGGCGATGATGTAATCGGCCAGCTTCGAGGGCAGCTTCGCGTGCCCGCCCACGGCGACGGCGACATATTGCTTACCGCCCGGTTTCGCGCGATATGTCATCGGAACAGCTTGCGCGCTGGTGGGAATTCTCGCTTTCCACAATTCGGTTCCGGTGGCCGTATCAAACGCACGGAAATAGTAATCGAGCGCCGCTCCGATGAAGGTGACTCCACCCGCTGTCGTGATGGCGCCGGCCACGAACGGCGTCCCCCAGTGAAACCACAACGGCAGCGGTGAAAGGTCGCGCGGAGTGCCGAGCGGAACGCTCCACTTCACCTTGCCGGTCGTAAGTTCCACCCCGTGCAGCATACCCCACGGCGGCGGGCTGCACGGCAATCCCCAGGGAGACATGAGCGGGAAACGAATCATGACATACGGCGTGCCGTTCATGGGAGCAAACTCGGCGCCGGGATGTTGCTCTCGCGCCAACTCCCGCTCCTCCCGTTTGTAGAGCCTGACAAGGAAGGGCATGCGCGTGTCGCCCACGACGGCAATGCCGCGCGCGGCATCGTAGGTGAGGCCGCCCCAGTTCGTGCCTCCGGCGTTTCCCGGCGTCATGATGCTGCCGCGCAAGCTTGGTGGAGTGAAGATCCCCTCATTCCGGGCACCGGAGATGAGTTCCCGGCATCGCCGCTTGTCCCAGAACGTCAGCCCCCAGGCTTCCCCGGGCTTTAGCGAGTAGCGCGAGAGCGGCGGCGGAAGAGTGGGGAACGGTTGCGTGGGTGAAGCGCGCTCGCCCGGCACGTCGCTTGGCGGAACGGGGCGCTCCTCGACGGGGAAGACCGGCTTGCCGGTTTCCCGGTCGAGGACAAAGATGTGCCCCATCTTTGTCGCCTGCGCCACGACATCGCGCCCATTGAGCGTCAGCAGAACAGGCTGTGCCGGCACGTCGTAATCCCAAAGATCGTGATGCACCACCTGGAAGCTCCACACGAGCTTGCCCGTGGACCCTCTTAGCGCCACGACGGAGTTGGCATAGCGGTTATCGCCCAGCCGTTCACCGCCGTAGAAATCCGGGCTGGCGCTTCCGGTGGGGACAAAAACGAGATCGCGCGCCGCATCCACGGAGAGAATGGACCAGGCGTTGCCGGCGCCGGTCCGGAGCGCGCTGTCCTTTTCCCATGTGGCATAGGCGGGATCATCCTTCTGTTTGGGAATGGGATCCCAGGTCCAGCGCGGATCGCCCGTGCGGACATCGAATCCGCGGACGGCTCCGTCCGGCATATCGGTGCGGTTGTTGTCGTTGATGGCGGAGCCAACCACCACCACATCGCGCACCACGGCGGGAGGGGAGGTGAAGTGGTACTCGCCGCGATGCTTTTCGATGATCCCCCGGGCGAGATTCACTTCACCGTTGCCGCCGAAAGAGGCAACAGGCTTCCCATCCGCTGCCCAGATGGACACGAGCCGGGCGTCCTGCGTGGCGACGTAAAGCCGGAGTTTCCGGTCCCGCGGATCACGCCAGGCGGCGATGCCGCGGCAGGTGAAGCCGTCGCCGAAGTCGCCCTTGCGGTTCAAGTGGGGGTCGAACTTCCAGCGCACGGCGCCGGTTTCCGCATCGAGAGCGATGATGCGGTTGAGCGGAGTGACCACGTACAGCGTGCCGTCGATCATCAGCGGCGTCGCCTGAAACGAACTTCGGAGACCGGCCTGCCTGTCATCCACGGCATCGCCCGTACGGTAGGTCCAGGCCACCTTCAGACTGGTTACATTGCGAGGCGTAATGTCCGTCAACGGAGAGTGGCGCATGCCGCCGGAGTCATGCCCGTAGACCGGCCACTCCTCCACTTGCCCGGCGCGGGCGAAAAGAGCGGCCCCGAAAACGAGGAGGCGGAAATGGCGCATATCCGGATGATGCCCGCAACGTGATTCCAAAGCAAGGCGGAACTGTGAATCAGCCCAGCTTCCGGATGACAGTACGCACGACACCCTGGATTACGAGGGCGGAGCGGGGATGGAGTTCGGGATAGGCGGCGTTTTCCGCCTTGAGGAACCACTGCCCCTTGACGCGGACAAGACGCTTGAGCGTGCTTTCACCATCGATGAGAGCGACGACGATCTGATTGACGCGGGGGTCCGGCGTGGGTTCCACCACCACCATGTCGCCCTCGAAGATGCCCGCGTCCTTCATGGAATCGCCGCGCACCTTGAGAACGAAACAGCCTTCCCTGGGGCGGAAGCCGAGCGTGGTCTCATCGAGGCTGACATAGGCATCGGCGCGCGAGGTTTCGGCGGATTGGGGGTAGCCGGCGGCGATCTGGCCGTGAATGGGGAGATCGGCGATGAGGCCGCGTTCGGCGGCGTGCGGACCGGTGATGTCGATCTGGCGCGAACCGCGTTCGCCGCGGCGGATGTAGCCTTTCGCCTCGAGCGCGGCAAGGTGGCAGGCGACGCCGTTGGGGCTGCGGATATCGAAGGAACGCTGGATTTCGGGGATGGAGGGAGAGCAGCCGTGGCGGCGGCGAAAATCGAGGATAAAGTCGAAGATGGCCTGTTGGCGTTCCGTCAGCATGCTACTATAAGTTTTTACACTGAACGGACCGGCTTTGTCAATGCTCCCGTTATTTGAAGATCCACCTCCCGGCTTCGCCTCTCATCTTGCGCCGCGCCTGCGGCAACTCGCCGGTGAATGCGTCTACTTCGGAACCAGTTCCTGGAAATACGAAGGCTGGCTGGACCAGGTCTACACCCGGGACCGGTATGTGACACGCGGAAAGTTTTCG
>JABAQT010000102.1:0-6006 GCA_019187195.1 Bryobacteraceae bacterium | reverse complement strand
TATACGGCGGATTTCCAGGTGGTGCGGGCTCTGCTGCGTCCGGGGCGAACTTACGAAGATGCGGTGGCGAAGTTTTCACCCTACCTGCACGTGCAGGAACCGCTTCCGGGCGCGCGGCAGGCGGTGCGGCGTTTCGTGGAGCGCGCGCGGAGCCGGAAACAAACGGCCTTCCTGTTTGTCAACAACCGGCTGGAGGGAAACGCCCCGGAGAGCATTGCCGCCATGGTTGAGGATTGAAGCGCTAGAATGGATGGTTCATGTCCAACCGGCTGAATCTCATGGTGGCTACCGCCACGCTTCTTGTCTGTCTGTCGGCCTGCAAATCCGCGGTTCCTCCGGATGTGGCGGCGAAGGTGAACGACCGGTCGATTACGTACGCCGATCTCGACAAGCAATACCGCTACCAGTTCGGAAACATGAGTGAGAAGCCGAGCGAGGATCAGCTTACCTACCAGAAGCTGGAGTTGCTGCGGACGATGGTGGACAACGAGATCATGCTCCAGCGCGCCGAGAAGCTGAACCTGATGGCGACCGACGCCGACGTGGAGGCGAAGTTCAATGAACTGAAGACTCCCTACACGCAGGAGGAGTTTCAAAAGCAGCTTCAGGCGCGCAACATGACCGTGGAAGAGCTGAAGACACAACTGCGCCGGGACCTGAGCATCTCGAAGCTCTTCAACAAGGACATCACCTCGAAGATCAGCATCACGGACAAAGAGGTGGGCGACTTCTACAACGAGAACAAGGCAAGCTTTCACCTGGCGGAGCCTCATGTGCATTTGGCGCAGATCCTGGTGACGCCGCGGCCGGATCCGAACGTAAAGAACCTCAAGGGCGACAAGGCCATGACGGATGAGCAGGCGCGGAAGAAGACGCTGCTGCTCGAGGCGCGGGCGCGCGGCGGGGAAGACTTCGCCATGCTTGCGCAGAACTTCTCGGAGGATCCGAATACGGCGGCCAATGGCGGGGATCTGGGCTTTATCGGCGAGTCGTCGCTCGATAAGGCGAACCCGGAACTGCGCAAGATGGTGATGAGCCTGCAGCCGGGACAGGTCTCGCCGCCCATCAAGACGGAAGAAGGCTACCGGATTCTGAAGGTGATCTCGAAAGAGCCGGCGGGGCAGAGGGAATTGACCGATCCGCGGGTGCAGCAGAGCATTCGCGACCAGCTCATCAACCGCAAGGACCAACTGCTGCGCGCGGTCTACTACGAAGTGGCGCGCAACCAGGCGAAAGTGACCAACTACTACGCCCAGAAAGTGTACGATAACTGGGGAAAGAAGTAGGGGCGGATGCTCGGCAGGCGGCGGTTTCTGGCGCTTGCGGGAGCGCTCGCCGCGCGGGCCGCGGCGCTGCCGAAGATCCGGCGCTTCGTTACACATAAGCACACATTTCGCGCACGGGACTATTTGTTTCTCGAAGTCGAGACGGACGCCGGGCTCACTGGATTGGGGGAGGGCTCGCTGCCCTACCGTGTGGAGATCGCCGAACAGGCCATTCTGTGGCTGGAGCCGCATCTGGCCGGCCGCGCCGTGAGCGGCATCGAGGACCACTGGAACCGCGTTTTTCATGATCTGTCGCGCTGGCGCGACGGCTCGGTGCTGATGACGGCGCTCTCGGCCGTGGACATCGCGCTGTGGGACATCGAGGGGAAGCGGCTGGGAGAACCGGTGTGGCGGTTGCTCGGCGGCAGCGAACCCAAACGGCTGCGGGCATACTACAGCCATTGGGACCACGGGTTGGCGAGCCGGACGGAAGCCGGATGGGCGGAATGGACAATGAAGTCGAAGGAGCGCGGCTGGAGCGCGGTGAAATGGGTAGTGCCACGGGCGGCGGGCGAGCAGGAGCGCATTCGCAAGACAGTGGCCGATCTGGCGGCTGTCCGCAAGGCGGCGGGAGCGGATTTCGATATTGCGCTCGAAATGTTTGAAACATTTTCGGTGCGTTCGGCCATCGAGTTTGCGCGGGCCGTGGAACCGTATAGACCGTGGTTTATCGAAGAGCCGGTCGAGCGGGAAAACCCGCGGATGCTCGGCGAGGTGGCGGCGCGCAGCCCGGTGGCCGTGGCCGCCGGCGAAGGGCTTCTGAACCGCCATGATTTCAAGGCGCTGCTCGACGCGCGCGGGGCGCGCATTCTGCAACCGGACGTGATTCACTGCGGCGGCATCACGGAACTGCGCAAGATTGCGGCGCTGTGCGAAACCTACGGGGGTGAGATGGCTCCGCATATGTGGTACGGCCCGGTGGCTCACATGGCGTCGTTATCGGCGATGGTTCCGTGCCGGAACTTTCTCGCGCAGGAGTGGGACGGCGGCAGCGAGGATATATTCGCGGAAATCACGAAGGGAACGATGCCGCGCCAGTCGGGCGGCGGCGCGCGGCCCACCTCGAAGCCCGGCCTGGGCCTCGAGATGGACTGGAAACTGCTCGATGCGAAGTATCCCTACGCGGGGCGGCGGATCACTCCGCCCATCACGCCGCGCCGTTAGAACTGAACGCGCATCGAAAGCTGGATGAAGCGCGGCAGGTTCGATTGCGTCACCGCGCCGGCGAGACGGCCGAACAAGCCATTGTTGACGTCGGTGATGGGTCCGTTGAAGAACTGGACGGTGTTGGTGGCATTCAGGAAGTCCGCGCGGAACTGCCACAATACTTTTTCGGTGATGTGGGTGTTCTTGAGGATGGAGACATCCAGGTTTCTGATGCCGGGACGGCGAACCCAGGTAATGCGGTTCGACCATGTCTGTAGCTGGAAGGGCTGGCGCACCGTCCAGACGGGAGTCTCGCCCTGGAGACATCCGCGGGTCGTGCCGTTGCTGAGTTGGGTGCAGGTGTTGAACCAGCGGTCGCGATTGGGGTTGTCAATGCGGGGGCTGACGCCGGTAGGCACCGTGTTGGCCCCCAGCTCGAGAGGCCAGCCTTGCTGGATGCGGGCGATGCCGCTCACCTGCCAGCCGCTGATGAGCTGTTTGACGCCCCGAGGAGCAGCGGCGGCGAACTTCCTGCCCTGTCCGAATGGCAGATCGTAGACTCCGTTGAGCTGGAGATTGTTGGGAATGTCCCACTGCGCGGGCAGGCGGATGAGTTGCGTGTCCTGCGCGTTGGCGAACGAACGGTGTTCGAAGGTGCGCGAATAGGTATAGGCAACGCTGACGTTGAGACCGGAGGAGAGGCGCTTGTAGAGAAGCACCTGCAGGCTGTCATAACGCGAATCGCCGATCGAGTTGAACAGTTGCGTGAGGCCGGTGAACTGAATGAACGGCCGCAGCAGTTGCTGTTGCTGGACGGTGGCGCCGTTAAGGCCGGTCCCGGGAATGAGCCCCGCCAGGGGGTTGGGAACGTTTCTGGTGAGTTGGGCGGCTCCGAGGGCGAGGGCCGAGAGAGGAATCTCATTGATCGACTGGTTCACCTGCAACCGCTCGACGCGGCTGCCGACATAGCCCACGGACATCATCATCTGCCAGGGCAGTTCCCTCTGCACCTCGAGCGAGAACTGGTGCGTCATGGGGATATTGCGATCGGGGTTGTTGAAATTGAAGCCCTGGCCAAGGAACGTCGCCAGACCGAGCGAGTTGCCGACGGGACGCAGGATGCCGGCCGGAAACGGATTGGTCAGTGTGTTCTCGGGGATTCCGGTACGGATCGAGGTAACCATGTCCGTGCGCTGGCTGAAGCCCGGAGCGCTGCCGGGATCATCGAAAGTCTGGCCGTAGATGAGTCCGTAGCCGCCGCGGATGACGGTCTTGTCGCGGAAGGAGTAGGCGAAACCGAAACGGGGTCCGAAGTTGCCCCAACTGCGATTGTAGATCCCACGGTCCAGACCGCCCGTGCCGGCAAACAGCAAGCCACCTTTGAGGTCCACGCCGGGCGCTTTCAGGGGACTCGGGGAGGTGCGGTCAAATCCGCGGCCGAGGGCGTTGAAACGGTCGGTCATGGGGCCGAGGTAGTCCCAGCGCAAACCGGCGTTGATCTTGAGGCGGGAGGTCACGCGAATGTCGTCCTGGACGAACCAGGAGAAGAGGCGCTGCTGGAGCGCGGGGAACGAGTTGACGTCGATGCTGCCGCTGGCGGGAGTTCCGAGCAGGAAGGACGCAATGGCGTTGCCCGAGGAGGCATCCTGGCGGATGGGGTCCGCGCCCGTGAATCCGATGTCGAAATTGAAGTTCCCGGCGGCGAAGCCCGGCACGCGGCGGTAGGCGCGCTGAAGACGGAACTCCCCGCCTGTCTTCAGGCTGTGCTTGCCCATGATGTGCATGTAGGTGCCCTGAAAGCTGTTCGTCTGGGCAATCGGATCGTTGTTGACCGGGCTTGAACCAGCGCCCTGATAGTTGGCCCAGTTGAACTTGGGAAAGAAGCGGGCGGCCTGGCCAACGAACTGGGAGGAGAAGCCGAGGCTGGCGAGATCGAAGTTGGCTCCAATGGAACTGCCGCTCTGGCCGAGGAAGCGCGCCAGACCGGCGCGGAAGTCGAGCACGGACGAGGCGCTGAGGGTCTTGGTCAATTGAATGGTGGCGGAGTGGTTCTCGCGTTTGAAGGGCGAATTCGAACTGGTATCGGCCACGTTGAAGCCGGAGTTGGTCGAGTACTTGAAGTCGCGCTCCTCGGCGAGGGCGTTGCGCGAGTAGCGTACGAACATGCGCGTGGAATCGGAGATATTGTAGTCGACGCGGCCCGTGTACTGGGGAAAGAAGTCGGTGAACTTGCGGGTGGCGCCGGTCGAGGCGAGATTGCTCAAGCCGGTGACGGCGTTGCCCGCCACGTTCCCGAGCGGAATCAGGTTGAGGACGTTTTTGGCGATGGGATTGACGCGACTGGCGGGGATCTGATTGCCGGGGAACGGGTCGCGGATCAACTTTCCCGTGCTGTCGGCACGCGTGCTGAACGGATCGTAGATGCCGGCGACGAGCAGTTGGCCGTCCGCGTTGCGCGAGTAGTAGGTCTGGGAGAAATCGCCGGATTTCTGCAGGGCCGTGGGAACGGAGACGAGAAACGGGTCCGGGATGACCTGGTCGATCTTCTCGTAGCTGAAAGCGCCGAAGACCTTGTTCTTCCTGATGGGGCCGTTGATGTCGCCGCCGTAGGTGTTGATGTGGGAGGATGAGCGGCGGATGCCGTTGCGGTTCGCGTCGAAGGTGTTGGCGTTGAGGTGCGTGTTCTGGAGGAATTCGAAAACAGCGCCGTGAAACTCGTTGCCGCCCGACTTGGTGATGATGTTGACGACGCCGCCGGTGGTCCATCCGTTCTGGGCATCGTACATGGTTGTCTGTACCTTGACTTCACCAGTGGCTTCGACCTGCGGGACATAGGCGACCTGACCCGCGCGGGCAAGATTGGAGACGCCGTCGATAAGGACTTCATTGCCGGAAGGCTGGCCGCCGCTGATGGCGATGCTCGAGGAACCGGCAATATCGAACGGCCGCAGGCGCTGCGCGGCGGCGGTCACCGTGACGCCGGGCGCGGACCATACGTTGGCGAAGACGTTGCGGCCCTGGAGCGGCGTGTTGAGGATGCGGTTGTTTTCGATGGCAAGGCCGCGGTCGGCGGTTTCCGTCTCGAGGACGCTGGTATTTGCCTCGACTGTTACACTCTGGTTGACCTCCCCAAGTTGCAGGGAGAAATCGAGAGAAGCTTTTTCGGACACCTGGAGGCGGATTCCCTCTCGCACGGCGCGGCGAAAGCCTTCCTTCTCGACGGTAACGGAGTATTCGCCTGGGGTAAGGAAGGGGATCTGATAGGAGCCATCGGTCTGAGAAACAGTGGACTGGACGGCGCCGGTGGTGGCCGATTTCACCTCGACCTTGGCTCCGGCGACGGCTCCGCCGGAGGCATCGGTGACGCGGCCGGTAAGCGTGGCGCGGAACTCCTGCGCGACAGCGGAGACGCACAGAAGCAGAGAGAGGACGACAGGGATATACTTACGCATTCTAAAGACCCGTTCTCTCCAAACTATACGGTATCGGGTACCGATTTTGCAAAATTCGAGGGGGGCAATCCGACGCGGGTCAT
>JABAQT010000088.1 GCA_019187195.1 Bryobacteraceae bacterium | reverse complement strand
GCTATGCCATGCGCTGCCGGGCCATGGACATCCAGCGCAGCGTCTGCTCCCAATTGAGCAATCCGGCGGTGCCGCCCATGGTTCGCACGTTGATGGCCCCGGCGGCGTTGGCGACGCGGGCGGCCTCGGTGTGCGGCAGATTCCGCTGCAAAGCCGCGAGGTATGCGCCGGCGAAGCAATCGCCGGCTCCTGTCGAGTCGATGGCGGTTACCTGAAACGCGGGGACGTGCCATTCTTCTCCGGCGGTGAATACGGCGCATCCGTTTGGCCCCAGTTTCAGGACAATATCCGTCGCGCCGGCGTCGCGCAGGCGGGCGGCGGCCAGCGGGGGATCGGCGGTGCCGGTGAGCATGCGCGCTTCGTCCTCATTGCTGAAGAGAATTCCGACGTGCGGCAGGCTGGAGGCCAGCGTCTTCATCCATTCACCCAAGGCGTCCCACGCCGTATCGAGGGAGGTGGAAAGTCCGAGGGCGGCCGCCTCGCGCAACATGGTGGACACTTTCGGCCGCAGGAGCGGCAGCGAGAACGGATTGGCGATGTGAAACCGGGTGCATCCGGCCGTAATTTGCGATGTGAGCGGAAAGGGGCGGGCGAAGGCGAGACGGCCGGCGCCGGGGTGATGGAGAAAGGCTCGAGTGCCGCCGGCGCGGACGAGGGCGACGGAGGTGGCGGTGGCCGAATCGAGGCGCTCGATGAGCCGGGTGTCGACGCCGCATTCCTTCAACCGGGCGAGCGCCGCGGTTCCGAACAGGTCGTGACCCACGGCTCCGATGAGGCGGGAGGGAACGCCGAGCATCGCAATGGCGGCGCAGGTGGCCGCGCCGTTTCCGCCAAGCTCCTGGGTGATGGAGTCCACCCAGCGCGTGCCGCCCCAGGTAATCTCATCCACCGGACGCGCGAGAACGTCCATGACGATATTGCCGGTGCACAGCACGCCGGGGATCATGGCTGCGTAGAGGAAGCCGCAAGGTTCTCGAGGAATACGCGTTCCACGGGCCACTTGCCGCTCAACCTGGCGCCGACGGCTTGAAACTCCCCCTTTGTGAGTACGCCGCTCAGGTCACGATTGTTCGGCTCCTTGCGCTCGCGCGCGATCATGCGCTGAAGCAGGGTTGTGGCCGCCTGAAGTTCCCGCATCGCCTGGCGGGCTTCGCCGGGATCGCGGTAGGTGACGTCGAGGGCGGCTTCGAAGCGCTGGCCTTGAGGTCCGATGGCGAGGGTCACCCGCTGCGCGCCGGCCAGGGCGGTGGCAAACGAGCGCGTTCCGGTTGGCAGGAGAGACTCGTCCGTGAGGACGGCGGTGGGAAGGATGAACCAGACCGGCTGAGAGGGCAGCGGCGGCGGGGACAGGGCGGACGGTTCGGCCAGCAGGCGCTTGACGGCTTCCGGATCGGCGCTGCTTGCAAAGGCGATGGTATGCGCGCGGTAACGGGAGAAGGAGAGGTAGCGGCCGGGAACGCTGCCGTTCAGACGGCAGATGCCGTCCGCGCACGTTCCGCCTTGTTTGCGCGCGTAGGCCTCCAGGCGTGAATAGTCAAATCGGCCGTTGAGCCAGGCGTGAGTCTCGCCCCTGGTGGAGGCGACGAGCAACTGGTCCAGATCCTGTTTGTAGTTGAAGCCGGTGTCCGCGACAAATTGCTTATAGTCGGGTTCCTCGATGCCTTTGCCTCCCGCAAGCAGATCGAGAATGCCAGCCGCTCTGAGGGCGCGCGCGTCGATGCTCGTAATGACGCGCCCGTCCTGGGGGATGCGCGCGTAGAGTTCGGCGACGGACGGAGTTCGCTGCCAGCGCAGATAGAAGAACACTCCGGCGGCCGCTACGCCAGCCAGCGCGAATCCCGCCCATGTCCGTGATTTCAGCCGAGGCACGGAAGGCGATTAGACCACGGCCGCTTCCGCGATCCGTGATTGCTTCCAGAGCGAGATGTAGCCGCGGAGATCGTTCATCATGCGGTCGAATTCCTCGAGGTGAAGCGACTGCGCGCCGTCGCTGACGGCCTTTTCCGGACACGGATGGACCTCGACGATGATTCCATCCGCGCCGATCGCGACGGCCGCGCGCGAGAGCGCCGGCACGAGGCTGCGCTTGCCGGTGGCGTGGCTCGGATCGAGGATCACCGGCAGATGGGTCATTTCGTTCAGTACTGGAACCGCCGCAATATCACAGGTGTTGCGAGTCGCCGTCTCGAAGGTGCGGATGCCCCGCTCGCAGAGGATCACGTTGGGGTTTCCGTGGGCGACGATGTACTCGGCGGACATGAGCAGTTCCTTGATTGTCGAACTCATGCCGCGTTTGAGGAGAACGGGGCGCTGGCATTTGCCGAGGGTTTTCAGCAGAGCGAAATTCTGCATGTTGCGCGCGCCGACCTGCATGATGTCGGAGTATTCGGCGATCAGGTTTACGTCACGGTCGCTCATCACTTCGGTGATGATGGCGAGGCCGGTGGCTTCGCGCGCCTTCTTGAGCATCTTGAGCCCTTCTTCCTCGAGGCCCTGGAAGTCGTAGGGCGAGGTGCGCGGCTTGAAAGCGCCGCCGCGAAGCACCTTGGCTCCGGCGCGAGCAACCGCGATCGCCGATTCCATGATCTGCTTTTCGCTTTCGACCGAGCACGGCCCGGCCATCACCGTAAAATCGTCCCCGCCGATCTCCAATCCGGTTCCGTTATTGATGCGGATCACCGTTCGGGTCGCGCGGAACTCCTTGCTTACGAACTTGTAGGGCGCGGAGATGCGGACGGCCTTCTCGACGCAGGGAAGCGCTTCGAGCGATTCAAGACAATTGGTGACATCGCCGACTCCCACCGCACCGATGACCACTCGTTCTTCCCCCTCGATGGCATGAATCTTGTAGCCGAAATCCCGGATCCGCTCGCAGACGGCCTCGATTTCCGCCTTGGTGGCGTAGCGCTTCATGGAAACGATCATTTCTTACTCCTTCAAACCCACGGCGCGGTGTTCAGTGAAAGAAAAACCCACTCTTTCGAGTGGGTTGGTCCTACCGAAACCTGGTCAATGCGAATCCAACACCACTCAGCCGGTCAGGTTGAGTACGGAAATCGAAAACCGAAGGTGTGGGACAGCATGAACTACAGATTATACAGAGCGAGATGGGCGAATGCAATAGGCGAGGATTTGCGTGTGAACATTCAAGAACGCCAACGCTTCGCATTGCCGCTTCCCGTTGGACAGCCCGTTCGTCGGCTTGCTACGATACGGACCAGCCTACTGCTCACCCATGTCCGCCGAACAATCCCCCTCCGTGCAGCGCTTCCAGTGCCCCGGATGCTCCGCCGGCATGGAGTTCGACCCGAAATCCGGAGCCTTGAAATGCCCGTATTGCGGCACGACCCAGGCGATCTCGAGGGAGTTGAATGACGCCGTCCGGGAGATTCCCTACGATCAGTACGGGGATCCTTCGCGGCTCGAGAAGATTTCCCGGACCGCCATCCAGATCACCTGCGCCTCCTGTGGAGCCACCATTCAATGTGAGCCAGCGGAAATGACCGGAGCGTGCCCGTTTTGCGCCGCCAACTTTGTCAGCCAGGCGAAGGCAGCCGATCCCCTGGTAGCGCCCAACGCGGTTCTACCCTTCCAGCTGGCAAAGGACCAGGCGGCCGCCGGGGTGCGGCAATGGCTTCAAGACCTGTGGTTTGCGCCATCCGATCTGAAGAAGATCGCGCGTCCGGAAGGGATTCGGGGCATCTACACGCCGTTCTGGACCTTCGACGCAGGCGCCGAAACCGCCTATCAGGGCCGCAGGGGGGAATACTACTATGTCAACGAGACCTACTACACCACCGATTCCAATGGCAGGCAGGTGCGGATGGAGCGGCAGGTCCGGCATACCCGCTGGTATCCCGCCTCGGGACAGGTCACGAACACCTTCGATGACGTGCTGGTGCCCGCTACCCGCTCAATCGATGCGGCCCGCCTCAGTAAACTCGAGCCCTGGGACCTTGCCCAGGTCCAGCCCTACGACCCCGCGTATCTGCCGGGATTCCAGGCGCAGCGCTACCAGGTGGAGCTCCCGGAAGGCCTGGAAACCGCAAAAGTGCTCATGGGCCACGCCATCGAGCATTCCGTGCGCGAGGACATCGGCGGAGACGAGCAGATCATCGATGCTCTCGACACGAGTTGGCGCGACATTACGTTCAAGCATTTGCTGCTCCCGGTGTGGATCGGCGCGTACCGTTTTCACGGGAAGGTGTACCAGGTGATTGTCAACGCGCGGACCGGGGAAGTGCAGGGAGAGCGCCCCTGGAGCGCCGCCAAACTGGCGTTATTGATTGCGGCTGTTCTCGCCGCGCTGGTGATCGTGGCCAAACTGTGGCCGAACTGATCCGGTTCAGTGCAACATCGCCGCAAGATCCTTCTGGCCCGCTTCGATGGCCAGGTCATACGGAGTCTTGCCGGCCTTGTTCCGGATTCTCCTGTCGGCCCCGCGGTCGAGGAGCAGAAGCACCACATCGCGGCGGCCGTAACTTGCGGCGATGTGAAGCGCCGTGGATCCGGATTCGGCATCCCTGGCGTTGAGATCGGCTCCTTTATCCAGCAGGAGCGCGGCGACAACGGCGTGACCGCCCAACGCGGCGTCCTGTAGCGGGGTGGAGCCCGCCGGGCCGCGAGCATTGACGCCAGCGCCGTGGGAGAGGAGGAAATCGACCATCGCCGCCTGCCCCTTGAGCGCCGCATCCGGGAGGAGGGAAGTGGCCTCGCCGGATCCTTTCATGAGCAGTTCGACGATCTCGATTTCACCGCGCAGGACGGCGCTTTTCATGATGCGCCGCCGGGTGGAGGCATCCAGTTTCGCTCCGAGGGCGAGAAGGGCTTCCGCGGTGGCGCTCTGGCGGTAGCGCAATGCCAGTTCCACCACGGACGTGCCTTCGCTATCCCTGCTGTCCATATCGGCGCCGGCTGCGATCAAGAGTTTCACCACGCTGGTGTGGCCTTTTACCGCGGCCTGTTGGAGCGTGCTGTTCGAGGCTTTCGATCCGTGCGCGAGCAACAATTTCACTACGGTTGCCTGGCCTTTGACGGCCGCCTCATCGAGCGGGGTGGCTCCGGTTTCGTCTTTTCGCCGGATATCCGCGCCATGGGCAATGAGCATTTCGACGATGCCGGCATAGCCGCGGTCGGCGGCGAGATGCAGCGGGGTGGATCCCGATTGATAGGTTGCCTCAATGTCCGCACCCTTGGAAATCAGGAACTCGGCGACCGCGCGATGGTTGGTGATGATGGCGTAGTGCAGAGGGGTGCTTCCGCCTTCGCGGTGGCGCGCGTTGACGCCGGCTCCGTGGGCGACCAGCAGTTTCACCATTTCGAGGTCACCCGCCCAGGCGGCGTCATGCAGGGGCGTGCTGCCGGGGGCGTCCCGTTCGTTGACGTCCGAGCCTGCCTCGAGAAGCCTCTCGACCTGTTTTCGATCTCCCGAGCGAACCGCGCCATGCAGATCCGCCGCCTTCATTGACAAGGCCAGCAGCGAGAGCAGGGCGATGGCTCTTACTCCCACGACGCGGGCTGTCCCCCGTTTTCCTTTTCGAGGTATTGCACCAACGGTTTGAAATATTCGAGCATGGCGCGCGAGCTGATGTCTTCCCCGGTCTTCTCGCGGATCAGATGGCGCCAGTCCTGGGTCGCGCCCAGGGAAAGAATGCTCCACAGCCATCTGCCCACTTCCTTGTTGCCGTAGTAATTGCAGTTGTGCGGATCCTGCTTGAGGATCTTGCGGGCGATGTAGTCGTGCAACTGGAACTTGATCAGGTACGCCATGGCGTAGTCGTAGTATTGCGCCGGATCGTCGATGATGTGCGTTTTCGTGCAGGCGTCGCAGAACTCCTCACCGCGGGGGGCCGGGGGTTCGATCCCCTGGTACTTCGCGACCAGCTTCCACCACTGCTGGTTGAACTGATCCATGGGGAGTTTCTGTTCATAGAGGGCGTGCTCGAAGTGGGTCATCGTCCCGGCGGAAAAGGGGATAAAGACGATTGCGTTGTCGAGCGCTTCGGAGAGCAGCAACTGCGTGGGATCGAGTTGGCGCGTGGCGGGCATGAGCCCGATGCCGCGGAGGTAGGATTGCTGGCGCGCGGCGATCGCGATGAGATCTCCGACGGCTTCGTGAAACGCGCGGTTGGCGCCATGGCGCAGCACGACCGGCACCTTTGGAGTGGAGTACGCCATGTAGTAGTAAATGTGGCCGAGTTCATGATGGCTGGTTTCAAACCATGCGAAATTCGGGATGATGCTCATCAGGCAGCGCACATCTTTGTCCAGGTCGATGTGCCAGGCGGAGGCGTGGGTGTTCTTCTTGCGGCTGGAATCCGGAGGAAGCTGGTAGAGATCGGATCTTTCCCAAAACGATTTTGGGAGAGGGGGCATGCCGAGCGAGACATAGAAGCGTTCGGCCTGCCGCACGATCCATTCCGGCTTCCTGTCACGAAACAGATCATCCATGGCGGCGGCTTCGACCAGTCCGGGCCATTCCTGTCCCCAACGGTTGCCGATCCAATGCGCGGGGATGAGCGCGGGGGGCTTCTCCTTGTACCGCTCGGCGAGTTTACGCCGCGTCCAGAGATGCAACTGCTCGTATAGGGGGCGAAGATCGGAAGCCGTCTTGTCCATGAGTTGCATCATCTCGTTCACGGTCATGCCGTAATCGGCCACCTGGAGATGAAAATAGGAGGTGTAGCCAAGTTCACGCGCCACACGGTTACGGAGGTCGCGAACTTCGGCCAATCCCGCTTTCAGGGCCGGTCCGGATTGCTTCGAGATCTCCCACATCCGGCGACGTTCGGCGAGGTTGTTCGATTTGAGCAGAGTCTCGTCGATACTGTTCGGGGTTACCGCCTTCACGCATTTTCCGCCGCGTTTTTCGGCGCAGAAGGTGAAGCCGTCCATGATGGCGGTGAGGCGCGCCTCGGCTTCGATCCGCCTGCCGACGATTGCCGGGATCGTGCCTGGGGATTCGGCGGCGGAGAGCAGGATGTTGTCCAGTTGGCGAAACTCGAGCTCGGAAAGGGTCTGGCGGGAATCGAGAAAGTTCTTGGACTTTTCGATGACATACCGGCTGCCGCGAAAGGCGGCCGCCGCGCGATCGGCTCCGATGCGTTCCCCCGTGTGCTGCTCGTTGACGTCGGTGACGGACTTCCATTCCGATTCGTTCGCCACGGTGGCCAGCCCGCGCTCGAACTCGTTATACATCGTGAGGAATTCCTGCACATCGCCTCTTCCACCGGTGGACGCGGTTGTGCTGCCCGAACGCATTCCTCCATTCATCCCGCATCCGCAGAGCAGGCTGCAGGCGAAGAACACGGCGGCCTTTAGTTTCACGACTGCATTGTAACAGGCGTGCCGGGAGGGGAGATTGGGGAGTCTTTGCGGCCGCCCTTCACACGGCTGGCTACGAAACGGGACGAGGCCTGAAGGATTACGCTTCGTACTTTTTCAGCAGTTCCGCCCAGTGTCCCTTGGCTTTCAGAATGAGTTCCGCGACCTCGCGGACGGCTCCGTTTCCGCCCCGGGCCGCGGTTACGAAGTGAGCGATATTCTTAACTTCGGGCCGCGCGTTGTTGACCGCGATGGTAAAGCCGACGCGGCGCATGACGACGATGTCGGTCAGGTCGTCGCCGATATAGGCGACCTCGGAGGGGTCCACCTTCGCGTCGGCGAGGATCTCCTCGAGGATGGGAATTTTCTCGATGTGGCCCTGGTAGATATAAGTGAACTTGCACTGCCTGGCGCGCTCCTCGGTGGCGGGTGAAATGCGTCCGCTAATGAGCCCCGTCCTGATTCCATACCAGTTCAGCCACTGGAGGCTGATGCCGTCCTGGGCGTCGAATCCCTTGGTTTCAAACATGCGGCCGTCGGGGCCAGGGACGTTGTAAAGCTTGCAATCGGTCATGACGCCGTCCACGTCCATGAGGAGCAAACGAACCCCGGCGGCCATCTTCTGTATATCCACTCGAATCTCCTGAATTTCGCTGCGGTGAATTACATGGTAACGAATCGGAGGCGCGGCTCGAATGGGTGTATACTTCCAGGCGCGAAGGTATCGCAGGATTGCCATGACGAAAACCTTACTCTTGCTGACCCTGGCTGTCTCCGTAATGGGGGCCCAAACCTATGACCTGCTGCTGAAGGGCGGGCGGGTGGTGGACGCGAAGAACCGGATCAACGCGCTGATGGATGTTGCCATAGCCGGGGGGAAAATCGCCCGCGTCGCGGCCAACATTCCGGCTTCCGCATCGAGGAAAACCGTTAGCGTCTCCGGGTTGCTGGTGACGCCCGGCCTCATCGACATTCACACGCATGTCTTTTCGCGGCCCGACCTGAAGACGCTCGAGCGCGACAGCAGCGTACAACCGGATGCGCATTCCTTCCGTAGCGGTGTAACGACGATGGTCGACGCCGGCACCTCGGGGTGGCGCACGTTTCCCACGTTCAAAGCGCGCGTCATCGACAAAGCGCAGACTCGAGTCCTCGCGCTTCTGAACATCGCCGGGTGGGGCATGGGGACCGGCAAAGAGGATGAACTGTCCGAACTGGACGCGGCCGCGGCGGCGCGGACGGCCAAAGCCAATCGCGGGGTGATCGTGGGATTCAAGTCCGCGCACTTCGGAGGACCCGGATGGGAATCCGTGGAGGCGGCGGTCAAGGCGGGGAGGGAAACGGATCTGCCGGTGATGGTTGATTTCGGTTACCTGAACAAAGTCAGGAACCTTCCGACCCTGCTGCTCGACAAACTGCGTCCCGGCGACATCTACACGCATTGTTTCTCCGGCCACCGGGAGGAACTCGTGGCGGGAAACAAGGTGAATCCGGCGATGATCACGGGACGGAAGCGCGGAATCATTTTCGATGTCGGCTTCGGGGCGGGGAGTTTCTACTGGTATGTCGCTGTCCCGGCGTTGCAGCAAGGGTTTCCGCCCGATTCCATCTCGACGGACCTGCACACCGGCAGCATGAACGGGGGAATGAAGTCGATGACCAACTCGATGTCGAGCATCCTGAACCTCGGGGTTCCCATCGAGCAGGTCATCGCGATGTCCACATGGAATCCCGCGAGGGAGATCAAGCAGCCGGCATTGGGCAACCTCGATACGGGAGCGGAAGCGGACGTGGCGGTGTTGCGTGTCGAGAACGGACAGTTCGGATTCGTAGATTCCGCCGGGGCGGTAAACCAGGGCACGCAACGGATCAGCGCCGAACTCACCTTGCGCAAAGGCAAGGTGATGTGGGACCGCAACGGCCGCGCCAGCGAGAACTGGAAGACATTCCCCTACAACCGCAAAGAGTGGACCAAGTAGGAAAGCCGGCGAGGAGCGCCCTATGGAACGCAGAGGATTTCTCGAGGGATTCGCGGCCGCTCCGGCCGCCGCTGCCGCCCAGGCGGCGCAGACCTATTCTCAGAGCACGCGGGGCATGTCGAAAGTCACCATCCGCCGCGTCTACCCGATCCTCACCAGCGCCGGGGGACGCTACCAGTGGGTCATCGTGAAGGTGGAAACGAGCGAACCAGGATTGTACGGCATCGGCTCGGCAAGCAACGTGCACCAGGCATTCACGGTGGCCACCGCCATCGAGAAGCACCTTGCTCCGTTCTGGGCCGGGCGCGACGTGGACCGCATCGACGACATCTGGCACGCCACCATCTACCGCAGCTATCGCCGCCATGACACCATCCTCAACAACGCGCTCAGCGGGCTCGACATGGCCTTGTGGGATATCAAAGGCAAGCGCGCGGGCATGCCGGTATACGCTCTATTGGGGGGGAAGGTGCGGGACGCGGTGCCTTGCTACGGCCATGCGGACGGCCGTTCGATGGATGAAGTCTCCGATAACGTGAAGGGCTTCATGGACCGCGGCTTCCGCCATGTACGCGCCCAGATCGGCGGCTACGGCGGAGGCGGGATCATTCCGCCGGGGCAGGGAAGACGCCCGGCGAACGGTTATAATGGACCGGCGTTTGACGAGGAGCAGTACGTCGATGCCATTCCGAAGCTTTTCGAGCACCTGCGCGTGAAACTGGGCAAGGACGTCAAGCTCATCCATGACGTCCACGAGCATCTCAGTCCAACGATGGCGGTGGAACTGGCCAGGCGAATGGAACCATACCGCATGTTCTACGTGGAGGACATCCTGCCTCCGGAACTGGTGGAGTGGTACCGAAACATCAAACAGGTGACCTCGACTCCCCTGGCGATGGGCGAGATCTTCACCAACCCGCGGGAGTGGGTGCCCTGCATTTCCGAACGGATTATCGACTTTGCGCGCCACCGTATTTCAACGGTGGGCGGCATCACTCCGGCGCGCAAGATTGCCGCGCTGTGTGAAACCTTCGGCGTCAGGACGGCCTGGCAGGAGGGAGGCGACAATGATCCGGTGAACTTCGCCGCCGCCTGCCACATCGACCTTTCCTCATCGGCTTTCGGAGTGCAGGAAGAAAACCGCTGGCCGGACCTTGTGCATGAACTCATGCCGGGCACTCCGAAACTGCCTGATGGGTTCGCTTACGTAAACGAGGCTCCGGGGCTGGGGGTGGATATCCGCGAGGACATGGCGCGGAAGTATCCGATGGAGCCCCCTTCCGGCCGCGAGGACGGGTTCACGGTGCGGGCCATCGATGGCTCCCTTGTGCGGCCCTGAATCGAGCTTTCGAGTCTGCCATACTTTGTCCGTGCACCGAATCCTGTTTTTCATTCTCATAACGGCCGCATCGGCCAAGGATCTGGCACGTTGGGAGGCTTCCGATCCACCGCGCCAGGAAGGGATCCATCTGGAAAAGGCCGCTGATTCCCCGATGCGCGTGGAACGGGCCGGCGGAGCGTTCACGGCCAGGCTCTCACCAAGTACGGACTATTACACGCGCTCGGCCTACCACATCGTAATCGAGAGGCCCACGGCCGTGAAGCAATGGCTCGTGCTTGAATTCGCCGACCGCGGATATGGACTCATCACACTTACTCCCGGGTTGCCGCAGATCAAACAATGGGGCGTGGCCCGGGTCAATTCGGGCAAGGCGAGGAGCGCCGTTTTCGCATACGATGGCGCGCCGCCCGGCAGGATTCGCGTCGAGGGGCTCGACTGGCTGCGCGCGATTCGCCTGGTGGATACGCAACCGCCGGCCGATGAGGCGCCCCTGGTGAAACCCGCCCTGAAATTCTCCATGCCCTCCGAGCGCGTCAGTTCCGTCTCCGGCGACGCCACCACTCCGGACCGCGTGCAGGACGCCCTTGCGGGCATCCGCAACGAGGCTCCGCTGATTCGCGCCCTCGGCTTCAACGCCGTTGAGACATATGTCCGGTGGGGATATGTGGAGCGGCGGCGGGGAGTCTACGACTGGAGCTTTTACGATGCGATTCTCGGCGAGATCGAGAGGAACGGACTCGAATGGTTTCCGATGCTGCTTGCGGGCTCCGGCTACGCGCTGCCCGCGTGGCTTCACGATTCGAAGGACAACTACGGCTTCAAGTGTCTTGAACATGGCGTGGTGCACGATACGCAATCGATCTTCCAGCCTTTCCAGGCGGAGTATGCGAGCCGCTTCATCGCGGAGTTTGGAAAGCATTACGGGAACCGTAAGTCGCTGTTGGGGATTCGACTCGGGCCGAGCGGAGATTATGGCGAAGCGCAGTATCCGGCGCGCGGACCGGGTTATGGATTCCGCCGCGGCCACACGCATATCGGCTATTGGGCCGGGGACGAACTGGCGCGCGCCGCGTTCCGGTCGGCGATGAAGAAGGAGTACTCGGGCGACATCGGCAAACTGAACGCCGCCTGGGGATCGCACCATGCGTCGTTCGAGGATGTCACCACGTTTCTGCCCGAGACCGCGTTAACTCCCCGTCAGCGCATCGATTTCGCCAACTGGTACATGGGCGCCATGAGCGAATGGTGCGAGAGGTGGGCCAACTGGGCGCGCGCGGCGCTTCCCCACACCCAGATTCATCAATCCTCGGGCGGCTGGGGGCCGGTGCCTATTGGGACGGATTACAGCTACCAGGCGCGCAGCATGGCGCGGATCCATGGCGGAATCCGGCTGACCAATGAAAGCGACGACTTTCCCGATAATTTCACTATCACGCGAATGGCCTCTTCCGCGGCCCGGTTCTATGGCGCCGCGCTGGGCTATGAACCCGGAGGCTTCGGCAGCAAGCGCGGTGTGATGGCGCGGCTGTTCAACGCCGTCACCACGGGCGCCGTGCATCTGTTCTACTATCTTGGCAACCTCACCGCCAACGACCAGGCTATCGATGCCTGGCTGAAGTATGGAAATCTCCTCGATGCGCGCGCCAAGCCTGTAATCGACGTGGCCGCGTTCTACTCGGATACGGCGCTGAAGCTCGACGACGAACTGGTGCGTTACCGTTGGGCCTCGACCTTCTTCACGGTGGCCCGCGCCATGCGGGAGCAGGTGGACTTCGACTACGCCAGTGAACAGATGATCCTCGATGGAGCACTCAGCCGCTACAAAGTGCTCCTGTTCCTGTGGGGCAGCGTGACGGAAAGGCCGGTGCTCGAGCGCATCGATCAATGGGTACGGGCCGGCGGCACCCTGGTATTCGCCCCCCGGCCCCGGGGCAACCCCATCACGGTCGAGGGCGACTCATCCATCAGCACGCGCTGGCTCGCCGGCGACACGGGAAAGGGGCGCGTGGTGGTGTTCCACGGCGATCTGATTCCTTCGCGCTTCTATGCGGCGTTCGTGCGTGATCTGCTTCTGAAGACGCCAGGGCTGGACGCCCGCACGCTCGCCGCGCTGGGAATGGACAAGCCGGACACCGTCTACTGGAGCGCGCTCGAGAACGGAAAGCTGGCGCTGCTCAATTTCGATTCGCATCCGGCGCGGGTGCGGCTGGCGACGGGGAAGACGTTGACCATTCCGCCGTACGAACCCCTCGTCGAGTAACCGGATTTACAGATAGCTCAACCACCAATCCTTGCGCCGCTGTTTCACACCCGCGAACCAGCGGCACAAGGGATAGAGCGCAATCAACATCGCGAACCACACGGCATAGCACGTTCCCAAGCCAAAACCGAAATCGGCGGGAAAAGCCTGACGCGGGCCGCCCAGCGTTGGCGGCGGCGTGAAGAGGAAGTTCGCCGCTCCGTAGCGCAGATAGGTCAGCAGCACCAGCGCAAGATGCGCCATCCCGAGGTGAATCACGTAGTAAAAAAACGGCACCCGGCCGAAGACGAGGACAGGGTTGCTCTCCGAGACCCGAACCGAATCGAGCAACCCCAAGGCGAGCAAAGCGGGTCCCAGCGTCATCAACAGAAACAGCAGGGAGGGAGGATATTTCGTGCAGTTCAAGAACGAAAGCGCCGTGAAGAGAGCGGAAGACTGCACCGACCACCGCGCGGGGTCTCCATAGAAATTCAGACCGCGCAACAGGATGAAGGCCGACGTGAGAACGGCTCCGGTTCGAATCAGCAAAGCGCGCCGCCTTTCGGCGTCCATCAGGTAGAGAGTTCCACAGCAGTAGCCCGCGCCCATCACTCCGAGCCAGGGGATCAAGGAATAGCCGGGAATGATTACCGTGGCGCCGGCGCGGATCACCCCGGGCTGATGCAGCACGTTCCACAGCCATGCCCAGCGGCCGAAGTCCGCCGCGCGGACCGGATCGAGGAGGTTGTGCAGGGCGATCATTCCCACGCTGATGACGGCGATCGCCCGCGGCGGCAGATAGACCAGCGCCGCCATCGCCACCATCGACCAGCCGAGCGCCCAGAAGACGGTCAGCACCAGCGGGAAGGAGAAACTGAAGTACATCAGAAAGCGAATCGCCGTCAACTCGAGCACCACCAGCCAGAGCCCGCGAGTCCAAAGGAAGCGCGACAGTTCCCCGCGGCTGCGCCCGCGGCGCGCCCAGAGGAAGGCTCCGAGGCCCGCGGCGAAAAGGAAGACCGGAGCGCAGAAGTGAGTAATCCAGCGTGTGAGAAAGACGGGCGCCGTCGTACGCGCGAGGTCCTCGGGGCGGAAGGCATAGGCGGCGGAACTGAGAAACTCGCGCACATGATCGATCGCCATGAGAATCATGACGGCGCCGCGAACCAGATCGATGGATTGGATGCGGCCCTTGGTTACCGGCACGGCGGAAGATGTCCCAGTGTACGGATTGGTATAAGATTACCGCATCCTGACAACTATGGGACGCATTTACCTTGTCGCATCTTTTCTGCTGCTGGCAGCCGTTGCGCTGTGGCGCAATCCGGCGGCGAAAGCCTGGCAGGCCGCTGTCTCGCACTCGAAGCCGGGCCAGGAGGATCTCACGTTCTGGATCAACCACAACGGGCTCGATCAGATCGATGTCGATGGCGAAGTGGGCTTCGGCGACATGGCCCGGGTGCTGATGCGCCGCCGCTCGAGCGCGGCCGCCATGCGCGCCCTGCGCGACCGGTTCGTGTTCCGCGACACGGACGTCTCGACGCTCGCGGGTTTCACCACTCCCCGGCGCTACGTTCTTGCGCAGGGCCGCATCTTCAACCTGCCTGTCATTCGCCCGGGTAAGGCGATTCTGTACAGGGTGGTGGAGCAGAAGCCGGGTATCGTCGAGCGCACCGTGGACGGGCAGGTCTACACGTTCGATGTGCGCCCGCTCGTAAGGCTGAAAGTCAACCTGCGCGACGAGCATGGCCGGCCTTCGGCCGCCCGTGTTTACCTCACCGGTTCCGACGGGCTCGGTTATGCGCCGAAGGGAACCATCAGCCGCTTCGCGGCGGAGCCCGCCGAGCAGTTTTTTCATGCGTCCGGCACGTTCGAGATGGATCTGCCCGCCGGTGAAACCGTGATTGAAGCGGTCCGCGGCCCCGAGTACGAGATCGTACGCCGCACCGTCAACCTTTCCAAGCCGGTGGAAGTCACCATCCGCCTCAAGCGCTGGATCGACATGGCCGCCCGCGGGTGGTATTCCTCCGACGCGCACATTCACGCCAACTACACGGCACCCACCAACCAGGACATCACCCCCGAAGACGTGCGTATGTACACGCTTGGGGAGGACCTGAACATCCCCAATATGATGGTGGCCAATTCGAGCGGCGACATCGTCCATGACCGGAAGTTTTTCGAAGGCAAGCTTTCGGCTCTCAGCCGCACGCCCTACCTTATTTACTGGAACGAGGAGATGCGCAACGCCGGCATCTACGGGCACATGTGTTTCTTTCAACTGAAGAAGCTGGTGGAACCCCTCTACACGGGCTTCCGGGGCTCCCGGCATGCCGATGACTACCCGCCCAACTATACTCTGGCCAAGGAAGCCAGGGACCAGGGCGGCGCGGTCACCTACGCGCATCCCGGCTACTCGCCCGATTTCAATGGGGCCAGCATGAAGGAGATGCCCGTCGATCTCGCTCTCGGCCAGATCGATGCCATGGACGTGCTCTCGAACAACCCCGAAGAGGTCGCCATGCTCATGTGGTACCGGCTGCTCAACTGCGGATTCAGGCCCGGCATTTCGGCGGGCACCGACAGTTTCACCAACGTGGCCGACCACTATGTGCCCGGCGGAGGGCGCGTGTATGCCCACCTCGAGGGCCCGCTCCGGTACCCGGATTGGATCGAGGCGTACAAACGCGGCCGGACCTTTGCCTCGAACGGCCCCATGCTCTTTCTCAAGGTAGACGGGAAAGAGCCCGGCGATGAACTGCGCTTCGATAAGGGCCCGCGGCGCCTCGAGGTGAAGGTGGAGGTAAAGTCGGCGATCCCGGTGGACGCGGTCGAGTTGGTTGTCAATGGGAAACCACAGCCGCTCGGCTCGACGCTCACCATCGAGCACAGCTCGTGGATCGCGGCGCGCGTGTCCGGCCCCTTTCACCGCATGGTGCTGAACGACGCCAAAGCATTCGCCCACACCAGCCCGGTCTATGTCTACGTTGGCGGCGAGCCCATCCAATCCGCTCCCGACGCGCGCTTCTGGGTCGATTGGATTGACCGCCTGATCGAGCGCACGGCGCAGCGCGGCACGTTCTCCACGGAAGCCAGAAAACGGGAGGTACTTGAATTGTTCAGCAAGGCGCGCGCCATCTACGCAAAGCAGCTCTGAACCGGCCTATTTCGGCCGGCGCCGCCGCATTCGAATCTCGACGCCGACTCCGATGGTCCAGCCTTCGATGGGGCCGCCATCGCCGGCGGGCTTGATGGGAACGCCGATTTCGACGCTCTCACGCCCGCCCTTCGGGGTGTAGGATCCTCCGATCAGCAGTTGCCACGTGAAGCGGGTCGTCCGGCCTCCCATTCCGAATCCCGGCGCGAGGTCGTAGATCCCGTGCTTGACCGCCTGCTTCAGGTTCGGCGTTCCGTCGGGGTTGAGGTAAGGATGTTTGTCGAGGTGGACATTGCCCAGGTGGGAGTCCTTGTCGAGTTCAATGTGCACGCGCGGGCCAAATCCTTTCTCGCGATATCCCTGGCCCAGGGTGACGCGGTTACCCACCCATCCGGTCACATCCCTGCTGTTGTCGTGACGGTAGGGCGCGCCGGTCTGGGGCTTCTTCGTGAAATCCAGCGCGTCGAGGTTCGGCAGGAACCGGATGGTGGGCGGCGAGGGCTCATTGTGGGTGGAAAGGCTGCGAACGATCGCCTCGATGGCCGCAATATCGGGGGACTCGAAATCGAAGCCGCGCGGCTCGGGGTCGTCGTAGACATGGATGGGGCGAATCCTGAAGGTGTGGAGCGGAATGCGGCGCAACCCGACTTCGTGAATCACCTCCTTGACGATGGGGTCGTTGGCGTAGGAGCAGACGGCCATGCCGTTCCGGTCGCGGCCCACCACGCGGTGGTCCCCATCGAGGTGCAGGCCGCACGGGGTCTTGCTCGAACCGATGGCAAAATCGACATGCAGCGCCTTGGGCCATTTTGTCGTGGAGATGTCCGGCTGGGTTACCTGTGTAAAGCCGAAGTTGGTATTGGGGGTGTTCCACGGCGCGTAGTGGCCCTTGTGAGCGGGATCTTCGGCCATGGTGGTCTTGTCCCGCATCTGCTGGGCAAGCGCCCGCGGATTCTCGACGGTGAAGTCGAAGCCTTTCACGGGTGAGTCGTGTTTCTCGAGGATCTTGAAACCCTTGACCAGATGTAGGTTGACACCCGTGGCAGTGCGAAAGTGTGTGATGAGTTCCTGCAGTTCCGCTGGTTGCATGGTCCAGCCCCTCCTTACTAACATCTATAGCGGAAATGGTTGGCGGATTTAGCTTCGCCGGCGGAAATATTCTTACCGGCTGAAGGCGGTCAGTTCCCCGACGCGCCGTATGATCTCGCCGCGGTCCATGTCGCGGTACTGCTCCGGCAGGAGGCTTTTGGAGGTACATTCCAGCACGGCCACCAGGTTCTGGAGTTCGATCTCGGTGGGATAGGACGGGGGAATGAAGTCGGCGATGGCGGCTTTGAGGTCTTCGGCATCCACGGATGAGTCGCCCTCGAGCGCGCTCTTCATGCGGGCGCGCACGAGCAGAGCTTCGGTATCCGCGCCCGAAAGGGTACCGGCGTGCTCGAGGTAGAAGCGCTCGGCGTCTTCAGAAGATACGCTCGTGCCGGTTTTTTTCAGCATCGCGCGGAACATGGCGAGCCGCTCCTCGCTGGTGTGCGGATAGAAGAGAGCGATGTGCTCCTCCGCCCGCCCCTGGCGCTTCAGGTCGACGGGGAGGAGGTCCGGCCGGCAGGTGAGGAGGAACCAGATCACCTTTCCCCGCAGTTCGGTATTGCCCATGAACTGGGCGATCTGGGCAAAGACGCGGTTGCTGACGCCGCTGTCGCCGAAGCTTGAACGGTTGCCGAGTTGGGCGTCGGCCTCATCCACGACCACGGCGATGGGGCTCATGGCCTTGAGAAGGGTGAGGACGCGCTCGAGGTTCGCTTCGGTCATAC
The DNA here is from genome assembly GCA_019187195.1 of Bryobacteraceae bacterium. Classification (GTDB taxonomy): domain Bacteria; phylum Acidobacteriota; class Terriglobia; order Bryobacterales; family Bryobacteraceae; genus CADEFT01. The sequence goes on along the minus strand of JABAQT010000088.1, from coordinate 11,307 downwards.
CCTGCCACATGCTGCGGAAATTCTTCAGCATGACGGCGGGGATGCCGACTTCACCGGCGAAACAGGTGGTCAGAAAGGTCTTTCCGGTACCCACGGGTCCGCAGATGACATAACCCATCGGCAGGATGTCGAAACGTCCGGCGCGCAGGCCCGCGGCGGCATCCCGCAGTTTTTTCTTCGCGGGTTCGTGACCCGCCACCATGGACAGATCGTAGCGGCTTTGGACGAATTCGAGGAGCCCGCCCGATTCGGCTTCGATCAACTCCTTCTTGAGCCGGGTGAGGAAGGCCACCGTGAGCGGCTGGCGATTCTCGCGGGCGTGCGCGATGAGGTTCTGGAGTTGAATCCGCTTGAGGCCCGCGCCGAGCTTGGCAAGCGTTTCCGCGGTCACGTCCGAACCGGGCGGCAGCGGAGTGGATTCGAGCTGCCAGCGTATGAAATCCAACCGCTCCTGTTCATCGGGGAGGGGGATTTCGATTGCCGCCACCCCCGGGTTCCGCACCAGGCCGGAGTTCAATCCGGCGAGGCTTTCGGCGATCAGGCAGATCGTGACATCGGAGCGCAGAAACGTCTGGTTCCGCGCCCATCGCTTAAGGATGACCAGGCAGTTGCGATCTTCCGAGCCCATCGACGAGGCATCCGCTCCGGGAACGATCGTTTCGGCGAAGCCGATCGAGAGGGCTATCTTTGCGCCGTCCTGCGCGCGCAGGCGGAGGTAGCTCTCGATCAGCGTGAGGACGCTGTCGGGGTTGCGCGGCAGCCCCTGGGAATACTTTGTGCCGTGAAAGGCGTCATAGCCGCTGAGCGCGCGCTGGAAATCCGCCTGTGTCCGCGAGTTGGCGAAAGCGAGTCCGCCGCCGCGGTCGTAGGAGAACACGAAATCGCGCTTTCCGAACAAAGCCTCGTTGAGGAAGCGCGGCAAAGGCACATATTCCGTCCGGTCTCCACGCTTCCAGGGCACGAGGTCATGCACGTTACCATGCAGGATGAACATGGCGATGGCGCCCGAATAGTATTTTTCCGACAGCCGGCGCGCCCATTCCGGCAACGTATCGAGCGCGGGGTTGTTCACGGTGGGGGTCATGTTCAGCTCCGTATGCGGTTTCCGGAAGGCGGGTTTTCCTCGCCGAGACGCTCGCCGTCATGGTTCTCGCTGGTGAGGGCGAAGATCTCCTCCATCTCGCGGACGCTCTGCTCGGTCTGCTCGACGTCCATGACAAGGTGATCCAACTGGGCGCTCACCTGCTGCGGGTCGCGCATCGTGACCGATTGATCGCGAATGAGTTGGAGAACGTCTTCGATGGCCGCGCACTGCGCGTCCACGACCTGGCGGTTTTCCGCGATCTTTTCGAACTTGGCGACACGTTTGTTGAGAATTTCGACGCGGCGCTGGTTGATCTCGCGCACTTTGGCCGGTTCCTTATCGAGTGATTTTTCGAGGTAAGCGGCTTCCTTGCGCACCTGGTCCGGGTTGAGCGACTTGAGATACTCGCGGTGCGTGTAGGCGGTGTGAAGCAGCCGCACGTAGCCCTCGATCAGTCCGTTCAGCTTGCCGTCCATCTGAGAGGCGAAGATCTGCGAGGCGTGAGAGAGCTGCGCGTAGTTGGCGCGGATCTCGGCGGCGATCTTCTGGACGAATTCGTGGCGGCTGCGCATTTCCGGGGGCAGATTCTTCCGCATCTCCTCGAGCCGCTTCTGGTGTTCGCGCTTTTCATCGGCGTACTTCCAGGAGCGGACGAGGCGGCGGAAGCGGCTGCTTTGTGGAGCCAGGGCGATGTACATCAACTCCAAGCCGGCGGCGAGGACGAGGGGAAGACCGGTGCCGGAAACGATGGCGAAGGCGGCGGCTCCGGCGAGCCCGATCCAGTTGTACTGCCACTTGAGGGCCGCCTTGACGTAATCGTGTTGCGAGAGGCCCGCTTCGTCCAGTTTGCGGTTGACGGCATTTCTGAGCTCGGTGCCGAATGGGGAATTGGTATCGGGCATTGGGCGCTCGGCCTGTAGTTTTGATTGTATAAGGCGGGGCGGATCAGATGGTGACGCGGACCTGTCCCGCGCCGGCGGCGCGGCGCAGGCGCGCGAGGGCGTGGGCTTCGAGTTCCTGAAATTCCTTCGACTGCTTCACGTCCTGGCTCCTCGGACGGGGGAAGGGCACGGGGATATCCTCGATAATGGTGCCCGGGCGGGGTCCGACGATGTAGAGATGATCGGCGAGATAGACGGCCTCGGCCACGTCGTGCGTAACGAAGAGGACCGTGGCGGCCGTCTCGTCCCAAATGCGCAGCAGCAGGGTCTGCATACTGTTCCGGGTCTGCGCGTCGAGGGCTCCGAAAGGCTCATCCATCAGCAGGGCCTGGGGGCGCGCGGCGAGGGAGCGGGCGATGGCCAGGCGCTGCTGCATGCCGCCTGAAAGCGTGTGCGGGTACGCATTTTCAAAGCCCGCCAGGCCGACGGCCTGGATGATGTGGGAAACGGTTTCGGCGCGTTCGCGAGGCGGCGTTCCCTTGATCCGCAGCGGGTACTCGATATTGCCGCTCACCGTGAGCCAGGCAAACGATGTGTATTTCTGAAACACCATGCCGCGGTCCGCGCCGGGGCCCGTGACGCGGGAACCGTTCACGAGAACTTCGCCCGAGGTGGGGAAATCGAGCCCGGCTATCAGGCGCAGGATGGTCGACTTGCCGCATCCGGAAGGACCGAGGAGAACACGGAACTCGCCGACATCGCGGCCGTCGGCGGAAAATTCGTCCTCGATCTCGAGATTGACATCGCGCAACGCCTCGATCTTTTCGCCGTTTGCGCCCGTGAAGACGCGGCCCACGTTGCGCAGCGTGATTTTGGTCTTATGATCCATTGGAAGAGAGGGAAGGTTCGGGTTGCCGGCGGACGGGACGCTGCCATGGAAACAGGCGGTCTTCGAGCGCCGCCAGCACCGAGCGGAACAGGAACGCGGCAACGCCGATGGCGATGATGCCCGCGTAGACGCGCTCGAAGTCGAGTACTTTGCGCGCGGCCTCGACCATGTAGCCGACGCCTTTCCGGGCGTTCACCATTTCGGCGAGGATGACATACGTCCAGCCGATATCGTAAAGGATGCGGAACGAGCCGAAGATGGCCGGGAAGGAGGCGCGGAACAGCAGCCACAGCGCATGATGGACCTTCGCGCCGAGCGTGTAGGCGGTTTCGAGCAGCGCATGATCCACCTTGTTCACCTCTTCCACAACCACGGCGAGCAGATAGAAGAACATTCCGAAGAACAGGAAGCCGACTTTCATTCCCTCATCCATGCCGAACAGGGCGATGAAGGCGGGAAGGAAAGCGGTGATGGGCATCGAGCGCATCGGCGCGGCGACGGGATTCACCAGGTGAAAGACAAGAGGGAAGCTTCCCATCAGCAGGCCGAGGGGGATTGCGACCAGAGCCGACCAGAAGAAGGCTTGCGCAATGCGCCACCAGCTTTGAAACACATTACCGGGGAGGTCATATTCGACCCACAGGCGGGCCATGGCCTTGACGACGCCGCCGGGGTCCGGGAGCGTCATCGGCGGAAGCAGATCCCCCCGCGTGACAAGGAACCACACCAGGACCAGGAAGCCCCAGGCGGCAAATCCGAGGATGATCTGGACCCGCCTGGGAATGGGTTTGCGGATAACAGTGGGCTGCATGGGGCTAAGGAGTGCCGGGGTTCGGATAGACTTTGATGTCCGTGCGCCGGTTCTTATCGCGCCCTTCCGGCGTGTCGTTGCTCGCGATGGGCTTATCCGGACCGTTGCCGGCGGTGCGCATGCGCGCCGCCGGGTAGCCGTATTTGGTCATGAGATAGTTCTTGACGGTCTCGGCCCGGCGTCTGGAAAGCTCCATGTTGAGTTCGCGCGAACCGGTCGAGTCGCTGTTGCCGTCGATATCGACGATGGTGTTCTCATAGGCGCGCATGAAGCTGCCGATTTCATCGACGACGGCGCGGGAATCGGGGCTCATGGCGGCGGAGTTCGTTTCAAAGTAGATCGAGCGGCGCTGCGTGGCAATGGGCGTCGCGCCTTTCGGCGGTTCCTTGTACTCGATGGGCGCTTCGGTGGATTTCGAGGAGAACTTACCCTCCATGGCGGCGATATAGCGCCGGTCCACGCTGCCTTCCGGGCTGGCGATGCGCTTGGTGATGCGCAGTTCGCGATACATGTCCGACGCCATGCCGAAGATGTTGTTATAGTCCGAACCCGAGCCGGCTCCGAAAAAGGCTTTGTTATCGGCATAGTCGGAAAGCCGTACTCCTTCGAGCATGGTTTTCGCCAGATCGGAAGGGATGTTGAAGTCCTTGATGGTTCCGATCAAGGTGTAGGCGCGCGCCGGCTGCTGGCGGATGAATTCGACGCCCTCGAGCCAGCCCTCGAGAAAGCTGCGCGTGGTTTGCGGGGAGTTGGCCGAGAACCGGTCGCTCACCACCAGGATGTCGGCGATCAGGCGGTTGGCGATGCGCGTATCGTAGATCTTCTTCGATCCCGGGCGCTTGGCGACGGCGTCGCTCATGTCGGGGTCCCAGGCCACGGCCGCGTCCACTTTCTGCTGGGCAAACAGGGTCGCCGGTTCGATGCCGTCCTTGGTGTGCACGGCCTTGGCGAAGATCTCATTGCGCTGTTCGGTGCTCAGGCCGGAGCTTTTCAGCCCGTTGAAAAGCAGGAAGTGGGACGGGGTGTAGGGCGCGAACGCCACGGTTTTACCCGCAAGGTCTTCGATGCTGTTGATGCCCTGTTTACCGATGACACCGTCGGCGCCGCGCGACCAGTCCACCATGTAAACGGCGCGGGCATGGAAGCCTTTTTCCTCGAGCTGCGCGTAGTCCTTGGCCCACACGTCGGCCGTCGTGAGCATCACGTCCACGTTGTTGGAAGCAAGCGCCGCGACGCCTTCCGTCCAGTCATCGATGATCTTGAAGGAGACTTTCAGCCCCTTCCTGTCGTAGATCGAACCGGGCGCCGTGTCCAGGCCTCCGTTGGCCACGAGGCCGCCCGCGCAGCCCACCCAGATGTTCACGCGCACCCGCACGGCATTTGTTTCCTTCTCACCGCTTGCCGGGAGCGGCTTGGCGGGATCCACCGCGGCGGTGGTCCGGTTAGCGGACTTGCCGCCGAACAGGCCGGACAGATTCAGCACTCCGTAGCGGTCCAGGCTGTAGCCGACCAAGCCCAGACCGATGAGGAAAATGAAAAGCCAGCCGCCCTTCTCAATTCGTACAGCCATGTTTGTCTCCTCTGCTTACGCGGTCCTTTCGGCGTCCCGGCCTCCGATGGTCTTCTCCGGCGCGGGAGAGGCGGCGGATGGAGAGATGAGGCCCATTTCGGACTTGAACTGCTTCACCAACTCGGCCGCGCGAATCTTCTCCGCCTCTTCTTCAATCTGGAAGCGCTGTTGATCGACGTTGCCGATCGCCATCTCCATGCGCGCCTCATTGACAGCCGTGGTTTCCTCGATCTTGCGAACCATTTCGTCATGTGTCTGGCTGATGCCGGCCACTTCGAACTGCTCCATCGCGTCGGCCACTTTCTTCTGCCACTGCGAGCGGCGATAGTCGCGGATGGCGTTCATGGCCTCGCGCGTCTTGCGCTCCTTTTCACGCAAGAAGGCGGTTTTCACGTTCTGCGCCTTGTCATAGGCGGCGCGAGCGGTCTGCAACTGCCCTTGCGTGCGCGCGAGGGCGCCGCGAAGCTGCTCGAGCTGAATGGCGAAGTGGCCGGCGAGGTCATCGCGCCCCGCCTGAATGCTCGCCTTCACCTTGCTTGCGAGATCGTTGACTTCTGCATTGTATTTCGACTCCTCCTTCTCGAGCAGCGTCACGTTGGCCTTCACCATGGCGATGCTCTCGTTCATCCGCGGCACCTGGTCATTCATGTCGCGAATGTTCTGTTCGAGGATGATCTCCGGATCCTCGGCCACCGAGATGAAGAATCCGATGAACGAACGGAAAACGCGTGCCAGCCGTTGGAACATGATAGGGCTCCTCCTTCGAATCACAATTCCGGCTATTGGCCGGGTACCTGCTGGGGCTTCCGCGGCGCCGGATCCGGACCCGTGGAAATCGGGTTTTCGGACACGAACGGCGCCACGGCTTCAAAAATGCGGCGCTCTTCCTGCTGTTTCTGGAGACGCCAGGTCTGCAGCCGCTCACGCTCCCTGGCCACGTCATCATTGTTGGCTTGAATCTTCGAGCGGAGCTCATTGAGGACGCGGTCGGCCTCCTCCTGCAGTTTCCTGTTCTCTTCGGCCTTGCGGGCTTCGAGTTGATCGAGAGCACGCTGCTGCACCATTTCGAAAGTATCGAGGGCGCGGTCACGCCGCACGGCGTCCTCGAGCACCTCCTGAAGCTTCACCCCGGCGGCATCGAGCGCAAGCAGGACCGAACTGCGTTTGATCTCGACGGGCAACTCACGAATGTGGCTGCTCTTGAGCATGTCGGCGATTTTGAAGATGGTGAAGCCGTGAGGCGGTGTATGGGCCTCGGCCGCCTGATAGATCTGTTCGAACGATGACGGGTCGGCCACGGGCTGCGTGAACACGGGCGCGGGCTGCGTGGATGCGGCGATTTCCGCTATCGTCCGCGCGGCACTGGGGACATCCTCCGAAGCCGCCGGAGCGCTGTCAGGTTCACCGGCGGAGCCGGAATCCACCGAGACGAAGTAGTTGTACCACTTCTTGCTCATTCTCGTGCCTCCTCACTGTTCCTTGGGTAAGCGTAAGGTGTTCAAGGGATTGGTGTCAATCAGGAACGGGCGGGTGCGGGTTCACATTTATGACATACGGAACCGAAAAGCGAAAAGTTCCGAAAACCGCGGGCCGGCCGAGGGCAGCAAAGTCCGCCGGCGCCGCTGATGGCCGCGGGATGTGATACAACTTTGTGAAGCTTTCCATGAACGACTCGATTTCCCGCCGCTCCTTTTTCCGCTCCGGAGGCCTTCGCACAACGGGCGCGCTGACTGTAACGGGGCTCGGCTTCGATCTGCGTCCCGCCGCCGCGGCGGCGCGGGAGTTGAAGATTGCGCGCACGGCGCAGACGCGCAGCGTGTGCCCCTATTGCGCCGTCGGCTGTAGCGTTGTGATTCACACGATCGGCGGCAAGGCGCGGAACGTGCGCCCCACGGTGGTGCATGTGGAAGGCGATCCGGACAGTCCGGTGAATCGCGGCACGCTGTGCTCGAAGGGAATCTCGCTCAAGGAATTCATCGTCAACGAAGAGCGATTGACGCGCCCGCTCTACCGCGCTCCAGGCGGGGCGGAGTGGAAGGCCATCGGCTGGGATGAGGCCGTGGACAAGATCGCCCGCCGCATCAAGGAAACGCGCGACCGGACGTTCGTCGAGAAGGATGAGCGGGGGCGCGTGGTGAACCGCCTGACATCGGTGGCTCTGATCGGCGGATGCACCGACACCAACGAGATCAACTATCTGCTCGGCAAACTTCGTTATGGCCTGGGAATCATCGCCTATGAAAACCAGGCCCGTCTTTGACACGGACCCACGGTGGCCAGTTTGGCCTCCACATTCGGACGCGGCGCGATGACCAACGGGTGGACCGACGTGGCCAACGCCGATGTTGTGCTTGTGATGGGCGGCAACCCGGCGGAAAACCACCCCGTCGGCTTCCGTTTCGTGATGGAGGCGAGGCGTCACCGCAACGCAAAGCTGGTGGTGGTGGACCCGCGATTCAACCGCACCGCGGCCGTGGCCGATCTATACGTCCCCATGCGTTCGGGGACGGACATTGCATTTCTCGGGGGCCTGATCCACTACATGCTCGAGCGCAAACTCTACCAGGAGGAGTACGTCAGGATCCACACGAATGCGCCGTTCCTGGTAAAGGAGGGCTTCGGCTTCGAGGACGGACACTTTTCGGGCTGGGACGAGGAGACGAAGCGCTATGAAAAATCCACGTGGCAATACGAGACCGACGGCTCCGGTTTTGCCAAAGCCGACCCCACTCTCGAAAACCCGCGCTGCGTCTTCCAGTTGTTGAAGAAGCACTATTCGCGTTACACCTCGCAAGCCGTGGCGAACATCTGCGGCTGCACGGCGGAGGAGTTCGAGCGCGCGGCGGCGATCATCTGTTCGACCGGCAAGCCGGATCGCTCCGGCACCATTCTCTACGCGTTGGGGTGGACGCAGCACAGCCACTCGGTTCAGTTGATTCACACGGCGGCGATGATGCAGTTGCTGCTTGGCAATATCGGGATGCCGGGCGGGGGCGTGAATGCGCAGCGCGGCCATTCGAATATCCAGGGAGCCACGGACATGGGCGCCTGGAATTACCTTCCCGGCTATCTCAAGATGCCGTCGGCGAATCACCAGACGCTCGAGGAATACGTCAAAGCGTTCACTCCCAAACCGCTCCGCCCGAACGCGATGAACTACTGGTCAAACACCTCGAAGTTCATGGTGAGTCTGCTGAAGGCGTATTACGGCGGCAGCGCCACCCGGGAAAACGGCTTCGGCTACGACAATCTTCCGAAGGCCGCCGAGGGATCCGATTACAGTTGGGGCCACTTCTTCGATCAGATGTACCGCGGTCAGATGGAGGGGTTTATTTCGTTCGGGATGAACCCCGTGGCCAACGGTCCCAACTCGCCGAAGATGCTGGACGCGCTGGCGAAGTTGAAGTGGATGGTGGTGGTGGAGAATTTCGAGACGGAGACGGCCGCTTTCTGGAATGCGAAGAAGCTGGGGGAGAAATACTATCCGAATTTCGTCGATCCGGCGAACATCCGGACCGAGGCGTTTCTGCTTCCCGCGGCCTGCTTCGCCGAAAAGGATGGTTGCTTCGTCAACTCATCGCGGTGGGCTCAATGGAAGTACGCGGCCGCCCCGCCGCCGGGCGACGCCAAGCCGGATCACGAGATTATCGCCCGTATCTTCCTTCGCGTGCGTGAACTCTACCGGCAGGAGGGCGGGAGAGCGGCGAAACCGCTGCTCGACATGACGTGGGATTATGCCACGCCACATTCCCCGTCCCTTGAAGAGGTGGCGAGAGAAGTGAACGGCCGCGAACTCAAATCGGGCAAACTGGTGAGCGGTTTCGGCGAATTGAAGGACGACGGCACGACGATCAGCGGCAACTGGCTCTATTCCGGTTCCTGGACGGAAGCGGGCAACCAGATGGCTCGACGCGGCCAGGAGGATCCCACCGGGCTGGGGCTCTATTCCAACTGGAGTTGGAGCTGGCCCGCCAACCGGCGGATTCTCTACAACCGCGCCGCCGAGGATGCCGCGGGCAACGGGTGGGATCCGCTCCGCACGCCCATCCGCTGGGATGGCGAACGCTGGACCGGCGATGTGCCGGACTATAAGAAAGACGCGAGGCCCACCGAGTATGGCGCGTTTATCATGCTACCCGAGGGGGTGGCCAAGCTCTTCTCGCAGGATCTTGTGGAGGGTCCTTTCCCCGAACATTACGAACCGGTGGAATCGCCGGTGGCGAACCCCCTGCACCGCGAAGTATCGAGCAACCCCGCCGCCGGACTTTTTCACGGCGCGCTCGACAAACTCGGCGCGTCGAAGGATTACCCCTACGTCGCTTTGACTTTCCGCCTTACCGAGCATTTTCATTACTGGACCAAGCACGTCGCCTCCGGCAGCGAGTTGCAGAGCAACTTCTTCGTCGAGGTGCCCGAGGCCCTTGCACGGGAAAAGGGCATACAGGGAGGCGACCTCGTTCGCGTCTCATCGGCGCGCGGAATGGTCGAGGGTCCGGCGCTGGTCACCCGCCGCATCCGTCCCCTCAAGGTCGACGGGAAGACTGTCTACCAGGTGGGAATCCCCATCCACTGGGGCTTTGCCGGCCGCGTGAAGGGACCACTGGTCAATAATCTCACGCCATCGGCCTTCGACCCCAATTCCGGAACGCCGGAATACAAAGGCTTCCTCGTCAACCTGGAGAAGGCATGATGCGCAAAGTCGCCAAACTGATCGACACCACGCTGTGCATCGGGTGTAAAGCGTGCGAGATGGCCTGCCAGGAATGGAACGACCAGGAATTTACTCTTGGCACATTCAGTAATTCCTATCAGACCATGCCGGATCTGGCGCCGAATTTCTGGAATCTCGTCAAATTTCATGAGACGGAATTTCACGGCGCGCCAGCGTGGCTGATGACGAAGTACCAGTGTATGCACTGCGCCGACGCAGGCTGCATCAAAGCGTGTCCGGCGCCGGGGGCGATCGTTCAATTGGACAACGGCATTGTTGATTTTCACCAGGAGAACTGCATCGGATGCGGCTACTGCATTACGGGGTGCCCCTTCGACGTGCCGCGGCTCAGTTCGAAAACGAAGAAGGTTTACAAGTGCTCACTGTGTTCGGACCGTGTCGCCGCGGGCATTGAACCGTCCTGCATCAAGGCCTGCCCCACGAACTGTCTCACCTTCGGCAGCCGGGACGATCTTCACTACATGGCGCGGCGGCGGGCGGAAGATCTTCGAAAAGGCGGCTTCGCGGAGGCGGGCGTTTACGACGGTCCAGGCGTTGGCGGGACGAATGTGCTCTACGTGCTCAAACATGCCGATCGTCCGGAGGCGTATGGCCTTCCGAGAGATCCCTCAATTCCCTGGACGGTGAGTCTCTGGAAGGGACCGCTCAAGTGGTTCGGCAATGCGGTGTTTTTCGGCGGCATCCTGGCCGCGCTGGTGCACTATATAAAGGTTGGGCCGAAAGAGTCTCATGAAGACGAATGATGCCTGGCTGCCACCTTGTGGCGGATGACGTGGGATACGAGGTTGAGCCCAGGGCGCCGAGGGCCGTTGTTCCCTGGCGAGCCGTTTCCCGCTGGGCTGCCGCTTTTGGCTGATTTGGTAGAATGTCGCGCGGTGCGTCAGCAGCGGAGTTGTGCTGACTGGGACAGTTTTCCATCGAAAGAGAGGCTTATGGCCGACCAATCAGATCTGAACTCGCCGGAGGCTCGGAAAGCGGTATTTCGAAGGCTGGTCGATCTCTATGCCGCGGGAGACATTTCGCGGTTGGAGGAAGTGATTCCACCGAATTATGTCGGTCATGTAGCGGCCGGCGACCGTGACCGGGAGGGATTCATTGAGAGCATCCGATTTTTCCACAACCTCTTCATATATCGGGAGGACTCGTTTCGAATTGAAGATCAGTTGGTGGAAGGGGAGAAAGTTGTTACCCGCATGAGGGCGGATGTCAAAGTGCGCGAAACCGGGGAGCCCATAACGTTGATGGGCATCAACATCGCCCGCATTGTTGACGGCAAGATCGTGGAGGAGTGGAATACCTGGGAACAACTGAAGGTTCAGAATCGGTAAGGCGGGACGAGC
>JABAQT010000049.1:21367-29621 GCA_019187195.1 Bryobacteraceae bacterium | reverse complement strand
GGGCCGGTTTGTGGTGGGGGTGGATGGCGCGGAACTGGCGCTCGACACATACAACCCCGCGGGTTTTTCCTTTTATGGAACGCATGGCAAGACGGTGAACGCGTTTCAGCCGGCGGCGAATACGGCGATCCGGTTCACGACACGGCTTCAACTCACTTCACTTGAACCGGGCATCGTCTATGGGATCTATCTGTATGGGTGCGCGCCGGGGCTTTGCGCGACGCAGCATGACGAGATCGACATCGAACTGGTGACGAACGCGCTGCAGCCGGGTGGAGGGCTGAAGGTGCAGTTGAACCGCTACGCGAGTGAGGGAATGGGGGCGGGGCACGGCGGCATGGTGACGCTGCCCGCCGGCTTCGATCCGCTGGCGATGCACGACTGGACGATCGTATGGTCATTGACGCGGATCGACTACCTGGTGGATGGGGTTCCGCTCGCCTCGGTGTTCGACCACATACCACAGGGTCCGATGCAGGCGAACGAGAATGCCTGGGCTCCGGATGCGGGATGGGCGGCGGCGTACAGCGCTTCGCTGCAACCGGTGAAGAGCGCGGTGGAGAACCGGCGGTTTGTGGCGCTGCTGCGGGAGGTGACCGTGGAGGAGATTCCATTTCCCGCGCCGGTATGCGGTTATCAGTTGAGCGGAGATGGAACGACGGTGGCGGCGCCGGGCGACATAAGGAAGGTAAGTGTGTCGGCCGGCGGCGGGTGCGGATGGCAGGCGGTTTCGAACGCGGCATGGGTGCGGATCCTCTCAGGCGTGACGGGAACCGGGAACGGAACGGTGCGGTTTCTAGTGGATGCGAATGGAGGCGGAACGGCGCGAACGGCGAAGTTGACAGTGGGCGGCGTGGATTACTGGATCACGCAGGCGGCGGGGGGATGCTCATTCAATGTTTTGGGACCGGAGGTGGTGTTGCCGGCTTCGGGTGGAACGTTTTCAGTTGCGGTAACGGCTTCGAATGCCGCCTGCCAGTGGGTGGCCTCGGGGGCTCCGCCGTCGCTGGTGGTAGTGAACGGAGGTCCGGTCAGCGGAGGAGGGACGGTGCGCTATTCGCTGGCGGCGAACTCATCGGCCAGCCCGCTGCCGGGTAATGTCACGATAGGCGGGCAGTACTGGCAGGTGGTGCAGGAGGGGCAACCGCCGCGGATCTTCCGCGATGTCCCGCCGGGATATCCGTTTTTCGATTCGATTACGTTGTTGGGGCAGAACGGCATCAGTCCGGGTTGCGGAGGGGGGCAGTACTGCCCGGATTCGCCGATGACGCGCCGGGAGATGGCGGCGTTTCTGATTCGCGCGCTGATGGGGGAGAGCTTCAGCTATCAGGACCAGCCGTATTTCACGGATGTGGGCGCGGGGGATCCGTCTTTCCGCTACGTCCAGAAGCTCCGGGAGATAGGGGTGACGAACGGGTGCGCGGCGGTAAGGTATTGCCCGGATGACACCGTGACACGGGGGCAGATGGCGGCGTTCGTGGTGCGGGCGCGGCTGGGCGTGAGCCATGCGGAGTCATTTCCCTACCAGACGGCGCCTTTGTTTGACGATGTAGGGACGAGTAATGTGTTTTTCTCCCACGTGCAGAAGTTGAAGGAACTGGGAATCACGAACGGATGCACGGGAGCGACGTATTGCGTGAATGATCCGACGACGAGGGGGCAGATGGCGGTGTTTGTAACGCGAAGTCTCGTTGCCCCGTAAAGCCCGCGCGCCTTCGATTCCGGAGCGGTCAACAGGCGGCGTTGAAGCGGCGCCAGTCGGCGAGGCAGAGATGATCGAGCTGGTAGGCAAGGCCGAGGATCACACAGGACATGGGTTCGGAAGCGGCTCTGACGGGGAGACCGCAATCGAGAGTGATCAGGCGGTCGAGACCGCGCAGCAGCGCTGAGCCGCCGGTGAGCACGATGCCGGTATCGACGAGGTCGGCGCTCAATTCGGGAGGCGCCTGCTCGAGGACTTCGCGAATGGTGTGCACAATGCGGGCGAGAGGAGCGGAGAGCGCTTCGCGGATTTCGGATCCTCGAATGACCGCTTCCCGGGGAACGCCTCTTTCGGCGCAGCGTCCCTTGACGCGCAGACTGAGTCCATCATGGCGCGGAGTGGCGGAGCCGATCATGATCTTGAGCCGCTGGGCGGTGGGTTCACCGATCAGGAGCTGATGGACGGCACGGACGTGCGAGACGATGGCGGCGTCCATCTCGTCGCCGGCGACGTGTGTCGAGCCGGCGCAGACGGTATTGCCCAGCGAGATAATGGCGACGTCGGTGACACCGGCTCCGATGTTGACGACCATGCGTCCGCGGGATTCCTCGATGGCGAGACCGGCTCCGCGGGCGGCCGCGAGGACCTGTTCCACCAGCAGGACGCCGATGGAGCCGGCTTTGCGGATCGACTCGACCAGCGCGAGGCGCTCGACCTCGGTCATGCTGCTCGGGATCGCGATGGCGGCCTGAAGGCGGCGCAACAACCCGGAGATGTGAGCCTTTCGCAGGAAGCGGTGCAGCATGCCGTCGAACAGATCGAGGTCGCTGATGGCTCCTCCACGGATCGGCCGGGCGGTCTGAAGTTTTCTGGGCGTGCGGCCGAGGCCGGCCTCGGCCTCTTCGCCGACGGTGACGATTTCACGCGTGCTTGTGCGGATGGTGACCAGGGAAGGTTCGCTGATGGCGACACCACGGCCTTTGACATAGAGCAGCGTGTTGGCGGTTCCCGGATCCAGTGCGACGCTCGAAGGGAAGCCGATCACGGTTCAGGCTCCATCACGCTGCCCGATGACGGGGTCAATCGTTGCTGACACCGGCCGCCTCCGGTTGATAAAGGACTTCGAGAACCTCGAGCCGGCGGATACCCTTGGGGACGCGCCATTCGATGACGTCTCCGGCGCGATACCCGAGCATGGCGGTGCCGACGGGAGCGAGCACGGAGATGGAATTGCCGGTGCGCGCCTGGCTGGGGAAGACGAGGCGGTAGGTCCGCGCTTCACCGGTATCGAGGTCTTTCACGCGGACTTCCGAGTTCATCGTGACTACGTCATGGGGAACGGCGTCCGGCTCGACGATTTCGGCGCGATCGAGTTCCTGCTCGAGCATATCGAGGTATTCGCGGTCCGCCGGGGTGACTGCCGTGCGCCGGGCCGCGACAAGCCCCTGGAGCTTTTCAAAATCAGCGGCGGTGATGTAAATGCGGTCTCGCATATTTCAGGTCCTCCTGGTGAATTTGCACGGATGCGTGCTGGAAAGGAAAAATGTAGTGCAAGCCAGGGGCCAAATGCAGGTCACTCAAGAAATGGAGAAACAGCCGGAATGAAGGGGAAAGACTGTCTGAAAACGCACAGCGCTGTGCGCTAGTGTCCAGGGGCGAACGCCGGAAAGCAGGCCCGGAGGACTGAAACGGAGTATTTGCGCGGGAAAACCCGGGCGCGGCGTATGGCTTTCGGATTGCTCTCCGCGGTTTGGTGCGAGAAAGAATGATGAGTAACGAACTTCCTCCGCGAACATTCACAATTCCCGAGCCCTATGACGCGGCATTGCGGAAGGTGCGGACGGCTCTGGCAAGACAGGGGCTACGCACACCGGCGGAACTGGACATTGCGGCCCGGATCCGGCGGGACCTGGGAGCGGGAGTAGCGCCGTGCACGGTGCTCTACGTGGACACACCGGCGATACTGCTGGAGGCTGTCGTATTCAACCGGGGCGCGGCGTTGCTGATTCCGCAGGCGCTGGTGGTGACGGGAGACCAGCGGCAGAGCGAGGTGCTCATGAGAAGCCCGGAACTGACGGGCGCCATACCCGAGAGCGTGCGGGAGCCGCTGCGCGAGCTGCAAGCGCGGATCGGGCGGGCGCTCGCGGGGATTGCCGAGCGGCAGGAAGCACAGTTGGCGCTCAGTTGCTGAGCGAACGCCGCGGAATAATGGCATCATTGCCGGAGTCCGGTTTAGCGCGGATCATAAAGGGAGAGGGCGGAACAACACGGAACGCTTGCGCAAGCTCATTGAAGACATACCGGAGAAACCGGCTCCGAGGCGGGTGGCGATCGCGCTGGCCCTGGCGCTTGCCTGGCTGGCTGATGGGCAGACGGGTGGATCCGCGGGGGTAATCTACGCGATTCCGGTGGCGCTCGGAGCGGCGCTCGAGGGCTGGGCAGGCGGACTTGCCACGGCGGCGGTGTCATCGGCCTGCATACTGGCGCTTGGAGGCGGGCGCGAGTTTTCGAAGGTTGTGGAATCGGCGGCGCTGTTCGTGCTGGCGGGCGCGGCCGCTGCGGTGACCGGCCGGGAGCGGCGGTTGCGGCGGCACTTCGAGGAGGTGGCCGGACAGTTGAGCGGCGTTTACGAAAAGGTGCAGGCGAACTTTGAAGGAATGAAACGCGTCGAGCGGCTCTCGGCGATCGGGCAGCTTTCGGCCGGGCTGGCGCATGAGATCCGCAATCCGCTGGCGAGCATTTCGGGCGCGGCGGGCATTCTGGCCAGGAACGGTGACCTTGGGGCGAAGAACGCGAAGTGCGTCGAGATTATCACGAGCGAGTGCCGGCGTCTCGATGGTTTGCTGACGAATTTTCTGAACTTCGCGCGGCCGCGTCCGCCGCGCATGCAGAGCGCGCCGTTGGACCCGGTGCTCGAGAACGTGCTCGAGCTGGCCAGCCACGGCGTGCGCGGCAAGACCGTACGGTTCGAGAAGAAGGTGGAAGAGGGACTCGAGCCGGTGGAATGCGATCCCGAGCAACTCGAGCAGGTGCTGCTGAACCTGATGATCAACGCTATTGAAGCCAGTCCGGACGGTGGAACGGTGACCCTGTCGGCCAGCGCCGATGATAGTAGAATCACCATCGGGGTGATAGATCACGGACATGGGGTGGCCCCCGCGCACATTGACCGGCTTTTTGATCCCTTCTTCACAACCAAGGAGCATGGCACGGGACTGGGACTTCCGGTGGCGCACCAGATTATGCGGCAGATGGGCGGGTCGTTGCTGGCGGAGGCGAATGCGGAGCAGGGAATGACGTTCTCGGTGGTTTTGCCGGTCAAGGCCTCAATCTGATGAATTCTCCTCGAATACTGATAGTCGACGATGATGAGAACCTGCGCTGGGTGATCGAGACGCAGCTTCAGGAGATGGGGTACACGGTGGCCGCGGCGGGGGATGGCGCGGCGGCGCTCGAGGCCATCGACAAAGAGCCGCCGGCGCTGGTGTTAACGGATCTGAAGATGCCGGGCATCTCCGGAATGGAGCTGCTCGAGCGGCTGCGCCGGGAATATCCGGAAATTCCGGTTCTGATCATCACCGCCTTCGGGACAATCCAGAGCGCGGTACAGGCGATACGGGCGGGAGCGTATGACTACCTGACCAAACCGATCGACTACGACGAACTGGGAATCGCCGTAAGCCGCGTGCTCGAGCACTCGCGCCTCGAGCGGGAGGTCCGGGAGTTGCGGGCGAGCCTTGACCGGAAGTACGGCTTCGAGAATATCATCGGGCATTCCGAAGCGCTTCTTTCGGTTCTCGACACGGCCGCGCGGGCGGCGCAGAGCAATTCAACGATCCTGATTCACGCCGAGACGGGGACCGGCAAGGAGTTGCTGGCGCGGGCGATTCACCATAACAGCCGGCGGCGCGAGAAGCCATTCGTCACGATCAACTGCGGAGCCATACCACGGGACTTGCTCGAATCGGAACTGTTCGGCCATGTGAAGGGGGCGTTCACGGGCGCGATGACGCACAAGGCGGGCAAGGTGGAGATGGCGGACCGCGGAACGCTCTTCCTGGATGAAATCGGCGAAATGCCCGGCAATCTTCAAGTGAAGCTGCTGCGGTTGCTGCAGCAGGGAGAGCTGGAGAAGGTAGGGGCGACCGCGCCGGTGAAGGTGGATGTGCGGTTTGTGGCGGCGACGCACCGGAACCTGCGGGCGATGATCGAGGACGGAACGTTTCGCGAGGATCTCTATTACCGGCTCGCCGTGATCCCGCTGGAACTGCCGCCCCTGCGGGATCGCGCGGAAGACATCCCGGAACTGGCCGAGCACTTTTTTGTAAAGGCGAAAGAGGAGCAGGGGCGGCCGGACCTGGTTTTGCCCCCGGGACTGCTGTCGCGGTTTCAGGATTACCGCTGGCCGGGGAACATCCGGGAACTGGAAAATGTGATCGAACGGATTGTCGTGCTGGCGCGTGGCGAAGAGATCACGTTGCGCGACCTGCCGGATTTTCTGCGGCGGGAGCGGCCGGCGGTCGACATGCTGCAACTCGAGCTGCCATCGAGGGGCATCAGCCTGGAGGCGGTGGAACGGGAGTTGATCGTGAGGGCGCTCGAAAAGTTTCACGGCAACCAGACCCATGCCGCGAAGTACCTGGACATCAGCCGCAAGGCGCTGATCTACCGGATGGAAAAGCACGCCATCCGGAGGAAGGCGGGCGAGGGGGAAGAGGAGATGGAGCCGGCCGGGGACGGAGAGGCGGGGTAGCGGCCGGCTGCCCGAAAACGGCCACCACTGCGCCGTATGAGGCAGGCACAAGCCGGGCAAGCCGGTAAAGTTCATTTGTTTTCCGCACTTGGAGGCCCCGGGGACCGGTCCGCGGATGGACCTCCACATGCTGTCGGGTTGAGTAGATCGCGAGACGGCTGAGTGCAAGGAGGAACAATGGCAAACCTCGAAAAGCATCCGAAAAGGGCGATGGAGCAACTGGAGATGGCGGAAAGCATGGTTCCCGCTTGCGCGCGGGCTCCGCGCCTGATTGGCCAGTACACCAAGAACCGCCGGACCTACGGCGGCGCGAGGCGGGGGAGAGAAGGACGGACAGGAGAGGTGATCCTGCGCATTGAGGATATGCCGGCGACGCCGCACAATCGCGAGGCGATGCGGGAGCGTGTGCGGGCCATGAACCAGCAACTGGAAGAAGCGGGCGTGCCTTTCCGGTTGCGGATGATCTAGTGACTACCCCCGTGTCCTGACTGTTATCGCAAAATACGTTCCCGAGGAGTGAAAGCGGGCGCCATGGTATTGAATCGAAAGAGCGGCCTCACAATGAGGCAGAGCATGATCCGGAGGCTGCTGGTAGCAGTGGACAGCCCGCGTGATTCCGGGCAAATTATCCACTACGGGGCCAGGCTGGCGGCAGCCACACAGGCGGAGCTTTCCATATTGCATGTCGCCAGGCCGGGAATGGACGGCGAGCAGGAATGGCCCGAGGAGCGGGGGACGGTTCAGCGAAAAGCCTTCCACGCTCACCGCCTGGCGTTGCCGGGCAAGCGCGGCGAAACCATAGCCCGGCACGCCAATGACATCGACGCGGATCTGATCCTGATGCCGGCCTGCAAGCGGGGAGCGCTCGGGCAACTGCTGTTCGGCTCGACATCGATGGACGTGATCCACCGTACGAACCGGCCGGTTTGGGTCGCCAAACCACCCTTCGATACGGAGTGGCGGTTCCATGGCCGGCGGATTCTCTGCGCCGTCAAGTTGGGGGAGGAGGGCCGGAACCTGCTCCGCTACGCCGCGATGTGGGCGTCGGCTTTGCAGGCGAGGCTCCTGCTGGCGCATGCCGTGCCGCTGATCAGCGAAGCGATGCTGGCGTCCTACGGCCTCGAGGATTGGGGGGAGATCGAGTTGATGCCGAAGGCGGCACACCGCAAGATTGAGTGCATGGCGGAAGGCATCGGAGTTCCCTATGATGTCGAGGTGGTGACGGGCGGCGTGATATCGAATCTGAAAAAACTGGCCCGCCGGTGGGGGGCTGACCTGATGATTGCCGGCCGCGGCCGGAATGGGTTCGGGGAGAATGCCGGAGAGATCATCACGCGTTCTCCCTGTCCGGTGATCAGCTACCGCGAGGAGTACCGGGAAGCAGAACCGGTGCGGGAGACGGCGGGCTGCCGGGTGCTGCGGTTTCCGCGGCGGGGTTGAACAGCGGCGGTGGGGCTCCGGAAGACCGGGGACTACACTGAAAGTATGGTGAAACGAACTGCGAACGCTAAATGGGCCGGCGATCTGAAAGCCGGCGCGGGAACCATTTCGACGGCGAGTGGAACGCTGGCGGCGACGCCTTATTCCTTCCATACTCGCTTCGAGAATGGGAAGGGAACCAATCCGGAAGAGCTGCTGGCCGCGGCCCACGCCGGATGCTTCACGATGGCACTTTCGCTGCAGCTTTCCCAGGCGGGGTTGACGGCGGAGAGTCTCGAGACCACATGCACCGTCACCCTGGTACAGAAGGACGGTTCCTTCGCGATTACGGAGAGCCACCTTGCGCTGAAGGCGAAGGT
>JABAQT010000049.1:0-21267 GCA_019187195.1 Bryobacteraceae bacterium | reverse complement strand
CGGGCGAGCCGGATCGGGTGGTGAGGGCGACAAAATCGCAATGGGCTTCCGCTCCGGCGGGAATGACGCTGCGCAGCAGGACCCAGGACGTGATCTCCCCGCTATCGGCTCGAGCCTGCATGAACTTCAGCGTGGCATCCTGTACGAATTGCAGGTATTCCGCCACTTTTCCCTGATTGATTTTGATGCAGACGGCCCTCTGATACATGGGCGTCGACTGCTGTTGTTGTCCACAAAGTGTGACTGCCGCGAAGGCGGCAGCCAGGATAGGAATCGCGGAGCGGTTCATCGGGAAAACCTCCTGACAGGGGTTACCAGTATTGAGGACGTTAGGTCAGTATAAGGGGCTGCGATCGATTTGCAATAGCTATTATTTGTCAGACTTGTTAATTAATGAGGATGGCGGCGGTTACCAGCCGGCGGCGGCGCGGTAACCAAAGGGATCGGCTCCCGCTTCGATGACGCCGGTGGGAAGCGAGAGCACGACGACCGGCATGGCTCCCACGCCCCAGCGGCTGCGGGTGCTGACGCGGTTTCCCATCATCACCAGTTCCTGAAACGACTGGCCGGACATGCGTTCGTCGATCTTGAGATCGCCGGGAACCATGGCGTGGTTGTCGAAGCTCGAGACAAGATGGCGCGTCTCGAAGCGCGGCGCTTCGACGGCTTGCTGGGCGTTCATGCCGTATTCGATGACGTTCAGCAGAACCTGGAGCAGCGATTGATCCTGATTGTCGCCGCCGGGGGTGGACATGACAAGGAACGGCCTGCCGCTTTGCGTGACGAGGGTGGGGCTGAGGGTGATGCGCGGGCGCTTGCCGCCGGCCAGTTCGTTGGGATGGCCGGGAATGAGCAGGAAGCTTTGCGCGCGCTGGGTGAGCGGAATGCCGGTGTCACCCACGATAACGGAGGGCATCCAGGCTCCGGAAGGCGTCGCCGAGAACATGACGCCGTCCTTGTCGATGGCGTCAACGCAGGTGGTGTCGCGCGCCTGCAGCATCTCGTCGGGAGTGAACTTCACCATGTCGGCGGCGGAAGGATGCTTGAGGTTGTAGCCGGGAATGTGGCCGGGCAGGAATTCCAGGGAAGCCTTGGGGCCGATCTGGCGGCGCCTCGCGGCGGCGTATTCCTTCGAGAGGAGAATTTCCGAGGGAATCCTGGAGAATTTGGGATCGCCGTAGTAAGTGTCGCGATCGGCATAGGCGAGTTTCAAAGCCTCGAGCAGGCGGTGGACATATTCGGCGGAGTTGTGTGGAAGCGAGCGCAGGTCGTAGCCCTCGAGAATATTCAAGGCTTCGATCATCGAGGGACCCTGGCTCCAGAATCCGGGCTTGTAGACGGTGTAGCCGCGATAGGTGGTCGAGACCGGCTGCTCGGGGTGGAGACGGAAAGCGGCCATATCCTCGTAGCGCAGAAGTCCGCCGTTGGCGCGGCTGAAGGCGTCGATCTTACGGGCGATTTCACCGCGGTAGAAGAGGTCGCGGGCGGCGTCGATGGCCGCCTGGCGGCTCTTGCCGGCCGAGAGGGCATTCTTTTCGGCGCTCACGAGAGCGCGAAGCGTGCGGGCGAGATCGGGCTGGCGGAAGATCTCTCCCGGCATTGGAACGCGGCCGCCGGGAATCCACACGCGGCGCGAGTCCGGCCACGCGTCGAAGAAACGGCGGGTGCTGGCGATGATGCGGGAACGCATCTCGTCAATCGCCATGCCATCGGCGAGATCGATGGCCGGCTGAAGCGTTTCGCCCAGGGACTTCGTGCCGAAATCGCGCAGGGCGGTCATGCAGGCATCGGGCAGGCTGGGGACGAGTGCCGGCATGAGGCCGGCGACGGGGACCATGCCCTTGAGCCCTCCCGGTTCCATCATCCAGATTTCACCCGGCTGCAGGCGGCGCTTGCGAAAGAAATCCGCGGTGGCCTCTTTGGGCATCGTGCCCACGCCGGCGATGGCGAATACCTTTCCGTCCTTCGCGCGGATGAGAATGGGCGCCTCGCCGCCGAAGCCGACATGGGAAAACTCGGCCACGGAGGCGGCGAAAGTGGAGGCGACACCGGCATCGACGGCGTTTCCGCCCTGGTGGAACAGGCGCATTCCCGCTTCAACAGCCCAGTTGGAACCGCCTCCCACGGCTCCTCGAGTTCCGCGCACCGGCCGCCGCATGGGGCGCTCCATTTCCCGCTTCTGAGCATCGAGGTGGAATGCCGGCAACAGGGCCGGCAAGACCAGTAACCAGCGCGCAGTCTTGCTCCGCATAGTGATAAGGCCATTATAATGGTGGTTCATTGCCGAGTATTTTCCGCGCCATGGAAACCGAGGAGCCCCGCCGGGAACAGGAAGAGGAGACGGGTCACGTTTCCGCGGACGCGATGCTCTATTGCCCGGTCTGCAATCAGCGTTTGAGCGAGCACAAGTGCAAGCTGGTTTGCGTCCGGTGCGGCTATTACATGAGCTGCGCGGATTACTGCTGATCAAAGGAGATTCATGAGCGAACTTGCCGATTTGCTGGAGCGATTCCGCCGCGGCGGAGAACTGCTGGCCGTGGTCACGACGGGCGCCGCCGGGAAGGAATTGGACTGGGCTCCCGATCCGGGCACATGGAGTGTGCGGCAGATTGCGTGCCACCTTTCGGATTCCGAGATTGTCGGCGCGGACCGCTTCCGGCGGGTGATCGCGGAAGACAATCCGGCGTTGATCGCCTTTGACCAGGAAGCCTGGGCGGCAAGACTCGATTATCAAAAGCGCAAGTTTTCCCACGCCATCGAGATGTTCCGGCGGATGAGAGGGGAGAATTACGAGTTGCTGAAGGACCTTCCCGAGGAGATCTACCAGCGCCGGGGGAACCACAATGAGCTTGGAGAGATCAGCCTTCTCGACCTGCTTCGGATTTATGCCGAACACGCCGAGGCGCACGCCCGGCAGATCCAGGCGTTGCGTCAGCAATACAAACAAATGAAGGCGAAATGATCCGGGCCATACTCGCATGCGCGGCGGTGGCGCTCGCCACGTTATGGGCGGAAGGCTCCGGCGCGCGGCAGTGGTGGGCGCACGTCGAGTTTCTGGCCGCCGACCGGCTGATGGGCCGCGATACGGGAAGCGAGGGGCACAAGGAGGCAGCGCGTTACATTGCCCATGAGTTCGAACGGGCAGGGTTGCGGCCGAAGGGCATCGAGGGCTATAGCCAGCCGGTTCGTTTGCGGAAACTGAGCATTGAGGAAGGGGCATCGAGCCTGGCGTTGGAGGATGGCGGGCGCGTGGTGCCGCTGAAACTGGGCGAGGACGCGTATTTCAGCCTGCGCGGCAACCTCGATGCGGAGGTGAACGCGCCGATGGCGTTCGCCGGTTACGGATTTTCGGTTCCCGAGAAGAATTACGACGAACTGGCGGGATTGGACGTAAAGGGCAAAGTGGTGGTGTACCTGACCGGAGGTCCGCGCGGGATTCCGCCCGTGCTGCTCTCGCACAATCAGTCCTCGGGCGTACGCTGGGCGCGGCTCAGGGAGGCGGGGGCTATTGGGATTGGAATCATCGCCAATCCGCGCACGACGGACATTCCCTGGGCGCGGGCACGGCTGGCGCGATTGCTGCCCTCGATGCAACTGGCGGACTTTCCACCGGAGGGTCCGCGCGCCGCGATTGTCATCAATCCGGACCGGGTCAATCTGTTCTTTGAAGGCACCGGCCATACGATGGAGGAACTGCTCGACCTGGCGGCTAAGGGAGAGCCGCTTCCGAAGTTCGATCTGAAGGCGCGCATTCGCGCCAAGGTAAAGATCACCGTTTCAAACGTCGACTCGGAAAATGTGGTGGGTTTCAAGGAGGGCTCCCACGCCGAACGGAAACACGAGTTCGTGATTCTTTCCGCGCACTTCGACCATATCGGGGTGGGTGAGAACCTGGATGGGGACAAGATCTACAACGGCGCGATGGACAACGCCGCTGGAGTTGCGTCCCTGATCGAGGTGGCGCGGCAGTTGAGTGGAAAAGCGGCCGCGCGGTCCATCCTGTTCCTGGCGGTCACGGGCGAGGAGAAGGGACTGCTCGGTTCGCGGTATTTTGCGCATTCGCCGGCAGTGCCGCGGGAAGCGATAGCCGCCGATTTGAACCTCGATATGTTTCTGCCGCTGTTTGCTTTCAGACGGCTGACGGTCTACGGGCTGGACGAGTCGACATTGGGGGAGACCGTCGAGCGGGTGGCGGAGAAAGCGGGAATAATCGTGCAGCGCGATCCGGACCCGCAGCGGAATTCGTTTATCCGCAGCGACCAGTACAGCTTCATCGAGCGCGGCATTCCGGCGCTCGCCTTCAAATTGGGGTATGCGCCGGGCTCCGGGGAGGAGAAGATTTTCAAGACGTGGCTGAAGGAGCGCTATCACTCGCCCTCGGACGACCTGACGCAACCGGTGGACAAGGAAGCGGCGGCGCGGTTCAACAAACTGATGGCCTCCATTGTTCTGGCGGTGGCCGATGATCCACAGCGCCCGCGGTGGCTCTCCACGAGTTTTTTCCAGCGTTATGCGCGGTAAAGGGGGCGCGGCCCGGATTCGCGCCGCGAGGAATCAGCGGCTGGCGTTCACGGCAGCCGATTGGATCCAGTCGGCGTAACTGGCAATGGCGGCGGCGGTGTAGCCGATCTGCTCGCCGGCTTCCTTCCACTGCCGTTCCTCTATGGCTTCACGGATGCCGGGAAGCGTCTTGACGCCGTAGCCGGTATAGAAGCCGGGGGCGTGCAGCACGTGACGGAACCAGGGGCGGCGGGGCAAGCCTTCGCCGCGCAGGAGCTTCTGCCCGGCGGAGCGTAACGCCTCCTCGAGAGACGCCTGTTTTTCCGCGCCGAGCTTCGAGCGGTCCACCTTCTCGAGCGCCGCGGCGGCGGCATCGAGGCGGGCGACGGCATTCTGAAGGGGCGCGAAATTAAGGTAGGGGACTTCTTCCTTCTGTTCCGGCACTATGTAAGTGAGCCTCGGATCCGCCGCCAGCTTGAGGTCGCCGTTGCGGATCATTTCGTTCTGCTTGCGCGTCTGGTCGCGCATGGTATCGGTGAGTTTCATCACTTCGTTCATCCATCCGCGGACGGCTTTCGCCATCGAGTTGGCGTAAAACGGCAGCCAGTCGGCGTTGGCGAGACGAAGAACCATGCGTCCGCCGAGTTGCGCGGTGGCCATGACGTACTGAAAATCCGGATCGATGAAGCGGACGAAGTGGTCGTAGGAATCGTATTCCGAGTGGTAGACGCCGCCGCGGCCTTCCCCGCCGAAGCTGACGTCGAGGCTGGGGATGCCCAGGTGGTGGAGGAACACGGTGTAGTCCGAGCCGGAGCCGAGTGGACCGACGTGAAACTCCGCCTCGCGTCCCGCGGCGCGGCGCGCGGCCAGAGAGCGGTCGAGCGTGGAGACGTGGGTCTGCGGGTCGGTAAGGTCGCGCGCCGCCTGCGAGGAGAACAGATCGAGCTCCGAGGAGCCGTTAATGCTGATGAACCCGCGGCCCGTGCCGTCGGTGTTGATGTAGGCGACGGCGTGGCGTTGGAGTTCGCCGGCGTGCTTTTCCGCCCACTCGGTGGAGCCTAGCAAGGCGGGCTCCTCCCCGTCCCAGGCGAGAAAAACGATCGAACGCTTGGGGCGCCAGCCGGTCTTGGCGAGTTCGGAGAGTCCGCGGGCTTCTTCCATGACGGCGATCATCCCGGAAAGAGGATCGTGCGCTCCGAAGTTCCAGCCGTCGTGATGATTGCCGCGGAGGATCCATTCGTCCGGCTTCTCGCTGCCTCTCATGCGGGCGACGACATCGTGGGCGGGCGCGAGCTTCCAGTTGAACTCGAGTTTGAGGTGAACCTTCGCCGGACCGGGGCCGAGGTGGTAGGTAATCGGGAGGCCGCCGCGCCAATCGGCCGGAGCCACTCTGCCGCCGAGAGCGCGCAGGAGCGGCTCGGCGTCACCGTAGGAGATGGGCATCACGGGAATCCTGGTCACGGTCTGGGCCTGCCTGGGATCGGGCGAGCGGTTTGAATCGATTGCGCCTTGTCCGGGCGTGAGAGGATCGCCGGGGTACAGGGTCATATCCATCACGCTGCCGCGCTGCGCGCCTTGTGGGGGGCGGAAGGCGCCCTTCGGATAGACGTCGCCTTGCCCGTAGCCGTCGTCGCGCGGATCGGAATAGATGAGGCAGCCGATGGCTCCATGTTCGGCGGCGACTTTGGGCTTGATGCCGCGCCAGGAAGCGCCGTAGCGGGCGAGCACGATCTTGCCCCGGACGTCGACGCCCATTTCGCGCAGCCTGCGGTAATCGTCGGGGATACCGTAGTTGACGTAGACCAGTTCGCCGGTCACATCGCCATCGATGGAATAGGCGTTGTAGACCGGCAGACTGCCGTTCTTGATCCCGCTGGTCGCGTCACCTTCCACGGGCGGCTCCTCGATTTTCGCGGTGTAGCGCTCGGGCGCCACCATTTCGAGGAGACGGGTTTTCGGCGTGGGGAACAGGGGATAGAAAGTCTCGATCTGTGTATCGTAGCCCCACTTTCTGAACTGTTCGGCGATGAATTCGGCGGTGGCGCGGCTTCCGGGGGAGCCGACGTGGTGCGGCCGCGAGGAGAGGAGCTTCAACCATTGCTGGAAGTTGCCGCGGTTGAGAGCATGATCGAAGCGCTGCTCGAGTTCGGCCTGATTGCGCGCCGAATCGGGCTGAAAGCCGGCGATCGGGCGAGAAGGGGTCTGGGCAGTCAGGAGCATGCTCCCGCACAGCAGAAGAGCAAGATTCGTTCTCATGATTGGAAATGCTTAATCAACGTACAGAAATTCGTTCGAGCTGAGCAGCGATTGCGCCAAGCTTTGGAATGATTTTACCATCGCCTCCGCTGGCGGCTTCCCGGCGTTGAGATAGTTGGCGCGCTGTTGATGGAGAAACTCCTCGCCCAGGCGGATTTCGGAAGCAGTGGGCCTGCGCGAAAGAGTAAGCAGGTACGCGGCTTCGATCCTGGCGGCGCCGGAGCCGTTGGCGGCGAGTCCGATGGCCCGCGAGGCCAACTCCCCGGCCGCCTCCGCGATGAACCTGGCGTTCATCATGGTGAGGGATTGCAGCGGCGTGGCCGAAGGGACGCGGCGGGTGCAGTTGGTGTCGATGACAGGAAAATCGAAGACGCCGAGAAAGCTGAGCGGATAGGTGCGGCGCGAGGTCAGGTAGATGCTGCGGCGCCAGCGGGCGGAGGGCGGCTCCTTCGAGGAGACCACCTGAAGCCCGTCCGGTTCCATCTCGATGGCGATGGGCGCTCCGCCGGCAGTGGCATCGAGCTTACCCGCGGCGGCGATGACCGAATCCCGCAGCGACTCGGCATCGAGGCGGCGCAGGTTCATGCGCCACAGCAGGGAGTTCGCCGGATCGATCGTCTTCGCTTTGGCCACCCACGGCTCGCCGCCCTGCCGCGCCGACTGGCGGTAGACGGTGGAGGTCATGATGAGGCGGTGAAGATGTTTGGCGCTCCAGCCATGCTTCATGAAATCGACGGCGAGCCAGTCAAGCAGTTCCTGGTTCACCGGCGGCGCGCCCATCTTTCCGAAGTTATCCGGAGTGGCGACAATGCCGGCTCCGAAATGGCCCTGCCAGATGCGGTTGACGATGACGCGGGCGGCAAGGGGATTATCGGGGCTGGTGAGCCATTCGGCGAATGCCAGGCGGAGTCCCGACGACTTGCCCTGCGTGCCCGGCGGCCGCGCGGCATCTGTCTTTCCAGGCGGGCACAGGACCTCGAAGAACCCTGGAGTGACTCTCGGCCCCGGCGCGTCGGCGCTGCCGCGCTGGAGAAGGCGCATGAGCGGCGGCTTGCCGGTGTCCCACAGCGCCTGCACCATTTCGAGCTTCTTTTTCCTGCTTTCGAGGGCCTTGATCTCCGCATCTATCTTCTCAGCGGCGGCTTTCGAGGCATCGGTGAACAGCTTTCGTACGGCTTCGTCTTTCGGCTTGAGCGAAGAGAACTTGCCGGCAAGGTACTTCTGGACCTCGTCCCGCTTATCTTCGGCCGTTTCCAGCGCGGCGCGGGTGTCGTCGCGGATCGATTCGGGCAGTGTTTTCAGCTTCTCCTCGAGGAGGCGGGTTTCATAGGGCTTGCGAATGGCCGCCAGTTGCTTGCGGCACTCCGCGATGGGCGCGTCGAACTGCGCGTTGTAGCGGTCAATCTCCTCCTCTTCCGATTTGGAGACGGTGTAGAGGTGGCGGTTCTGTGGCTGAAGCCAGTCAGTGGGATTGTAGGCCGTTGTGAACAGGGAGAGGAAGCGGTAGTAATCGCGCTGGGGGATGGGATCGAACTTGTGGCTGTGGCAGCGTGCGCAGCCGGCTGTGAGTCCGAGCGTGCTGGTGGATACCTTCTCCACCAGTTTGAAGAGCGCTTCGTAGCGTTCCACGGGCAGGTTGCTGATGTCTTCCGCGGTGATGTCGAGGATGTTGCGCATGTAGCCGGTGGCGGTGAGCAGTTCGAGCATCCGCGGCGTGTACTGCTTTGCGCCCCGCCAGTCGATCAGTTCATCGCCGGCGATCTGTTCGATCAGAAAACGGTCCCAGGGTTTGTCCTGGTTGATGGAGTTGATGACGTAGTCGCGATAGCGCCACATGCCGGTAGCGTATTCGGTTTTCTTCGGGTCGAAGTCCTTGCCGGTGGTGTCGACGTAGCCGGCGGCGTCGAGCCACTGGCGGCCCCAACGTTCGCCATAACGCGGAGAGTCGAGCAGGCGGTCGATGAGGCGCTCATAGGCTCCCGGAGCGGCGCCGGTGAAGGCGCGGATCTCCTCGGGGGTGGGAGGCAGGCCGGTGAGGTCGAAATAGGCCCGGCGCATCAACTTCAGATCGGGGGCATCGGGCGACATCGTGAGTCCCTTCGATTCGAGTTTGGCGAGGACGAAGGAGTCGATGGGAGTGCGGACGCGGCGGGACGCCCGAACGCGGGGCACGGGAGCGGCCACGGGCTTGCGGAACGACCACCACTGACGCTGTTCGGCCGTAACCGGCGGCGCTTCGAGCGATGAAAAAGGCCGGTCGAGAGAATCGGCGGAGACGCTCTCGCTGAAGTTGCCGCGGTCGATCCACTCGCGAATGGCGCGGATCTCGGCTTCGGTGAGCGGGGCGCCGGCGCCCTTGGGCGGCATGCTGTGGTTTGACACGCGGCGAATCAGGAGGCTGCGCTCGGAAAATCCTTCGACGATCACAGGGCCGTTGGCGCTGCCTTTGAGCACGGAGGCGGCGCTACTGAGATCGAGCCCGGCCATGGGCTTCTTCTCGCCGTGGCATTGCAGGCAGCGCGCGCGGAAGATGGGGACGAGATCGCGCTCGAAACGGGCGCGTTGCTCGCCCGCCTGCTTTGCGGCCGCGCCGGTTGGGGCGTCAAACGGCGCGCCGGCGGCGATCCAGTTCCTGATGGTCTCGAGATCGGCGCCGGGAACCTTCTGGCCGTAGATGGCGGGAGGCATGGCGCGTGAGGAGACCTTTTGCCAGAGCAGGCTCTGTTCCGGCGATCCTTTCGCGATCACCGGCCCATTGAAACTTCCCTTGAGAGTGGATGCCGCCGTGCGCAGATCGAGACCGAGCTTGGGAGAGCTCTGCCCGTGGCAGGTGAAGCAATAGCGCGTGAGGATCGGCAGCACATCCTTCTCAAACCGGGGCGCGGGAGCGGCCGCGTGAAGGGATGCGGCGAGCAGAAGGAAGACCGGGAAGAGTCGGGGCATGACGGTTAGCTGATGAGATCCTGGTTGACTTTGGCTCCGGTCACGGTGACGTCGGAAGGAGTCTCGAGACGGCCTCCATATGGATATTGGATGCGCTTGTGGTCGAACCCCAACTGGTGGAGCACGGTGGCGATCATGTCCGGCACGGGCACGCGATTGACCACGGCCTTGTAGCCGAAATCGTCCGTTTCGCCGTAGATGAAACCTTTCCGGAAGCCGCCGCCGGCGAACCAGATGGTGAACGCATTGCGGTTGTGGTCGCGGCCATCGCCGTTCTGCGTGGTGGGGAGGCGTCCGAATTCGCCCGCCCACATGACGATGGTGGTGTCGAGCAGCCCGCGGCTCTTGAGATCCTGAACGAGCGCGGCGGAACCCTGATCCACTTCGGTGGCGATCTTGTGCATGTCCTGCCTGATGCGGTTGTGATGGTCCCAGGGCTGGCCGGGGCTGGTGGTGACCTGCACGAAGCGGACTCCCTTTTCGACGAGGCGCCGCGCCATGAGGCAGCGCAGTCCGTAGCCGCCGGCGATGGGGTCATCGAGGCCGTAGAGTTTACGCGTGGCTTCGGATTCCCTGGAGATATCGAGAACCTCGCCCGCCGCCAACTGCATGCGCGCCGCGAGTTCGAAGTTGCGAATGCGGGCTTCGAGTTCGGATTCGCCGGGATGTTCGCTCAAGTGCCGCTCGTTTAATCTGGCGAGGTAATCGAGGCTTGCGCGCTGCGCATGCGGGGGGAGCGGCTCGGACGGATTCAGATGGTGGACCGGAGCGCCCTTCATGCTGAACTCGACGCCCTGGTAGAGGGCGGGCAGATAGCCGTTGGCCCAGAGCTGCTTGCCGCCGATAGTGTAGCCGGTGGGATCGCGCAGCACGACATAGGCGGGCAGGTTCTGGTTCTCCGTGCCCAGGGCATAGCTGATCCACGCTCCCATCACCGGACGGCCGGGAAAGATCTTGCACGTGAGCAGCATGTTGAGCCCTTCGAGGTGGTTGTTGTGCTCAGTGTGCATGGAACGGATGAAGCAGAGGTCGTCGACGATTTTCGCCGTGTGCGGAAGCATCTGGGAGATATCCATGCCGCACTGGCCATACTTGCGGAATTCAAAGGGCGAGGGGAGGAGGATGTTGACGTTGTTCGGCTGGTGAATCTCGACGCCGCCGGGCAGCGGCTGTCCGCCGTGCCGGGTGAGTTCGGGCTTGGGGTCGAAGAGGTCCATCTGGCTGGGGCCGCCGTTCTGGACGAGTTGGATGACGGCTTTCGCTTTCGGCGGGAAGTGGGTGGGGCGGGCTTTGAGGTCGTTGTAGACGGGGAGCGCGGCGGTGTCAATGGCGGCGGCCGCGAGAAGGTCGGCGAGGACTATGCTGCCAAAGCCGAGGCACGTTCGTTCGAGCAGTTGGCGACGGGAAAAAAGTCCGGACTCCATGGGCGCATCTCCAGTGTGCGGGTATGGGAATAGTATTTCACTATCCGCGGCCGCGTGCGCGGCGGCCGCGGTATTCCCCCAGCCTCAAAAGATGTACTTCAAGGCGAACTGCAACTGGCGCATGGTCTTCGCGGTGGTGATGACGCCGAAAGTGGAAGGGCTGCGCGCATCGGAAGCGGGAGGGTTCCAGTTGGGGTGGTTGGTGGAGTTGAACGTTTCGAAACGAAAGTTGAGCATGTGGTTTTCATGCAGGCGGATATTCCGGGCAAGGGAGATGTCGGCCTGGCGCGTTCCCGGCCGGAGGAGCGTGTTCCGGCCCATGTTGCCCGGACGGAAGCTGAATTCGGGATTCGTCACGTTGATGGCGGCGATATTCCAGAACTGATTGACGGAGCGGTTTTGCGGAATGGGGCTGATGCCGGTGGCGTCGGGCTGGTTGCCGAGCGTGTTGAGCGCGGCGGTATCGCCGAGTTGAGCGACGTTCTGGGGAGTGCCGTCGGCGAAGGTGACGATTCCACCGAGCTGCCAGCCGCCGGCGATTTTCGACGCGATGCCCTGCTGGAGCAGGCTCTTGCCGGGGCCGAAGGGCAGTTCGTATACGAAAGAGGCGACAAGGCGGCGGCCGACGTGAAACTGCGAGAGTCCACGTTCGGCGGCGAGGTTGTAGCTGTTGACGGGCCAGAGCGTGTCTCCGCTGTTGGTGCGGATGGCGCTGCCGCCGTCAATCGCCTTCGACCAGGTGAAGCCCGCCATGAACGTGAGCCCCCTGTTGAAGCGCTGCGTCACTTTTGTGCTAAGGGCGTGGTAGTTGGAGTTGTCGACGCCGTCCACTTCCTGAAGGCGTCCGAACTTGGGCCAGGGGGTCCGCTGGGCGACGGTGCGGGTGTCGCTGAAGCCGGTTTTGAGGATGGGCTGATTGTAGAGACGGAAGCGCGGGAGCTTGTGTCCTCCGTTGCCCATGTAGCCGAGTTCGAGAACCAGATCCTTGGCCAGTTCGCGTTGCACGTTGAAGAGCCACTGGATCACCATTGGCGTGCGCATGTTCTGAATGTTGCCGAGGACTTGGGGTCCGACAAGACACGTGCCGGACCACCCGGTGCAGGAGGCGTTGGCGCGTTCGAAAGCCCACGGATCATTCATATTGGCGTTGCGGCGCTCGATGTTGGTGATGAACAGATCGCGGCCTCCCTGGTTGCGGGCCATATCGAAAGTAGGGTTGCCGGAATCCTGGACGTAGAAGATGCCGCCCCCGGCGCGCACGGTCCAACGGTTGGTGGGGCTGTAGGAAAGGCCGAGGCGAGGGGCGAAGTTGTTGTTGTCGGGGTTCACCAGGCCGCGGCCCATGAACTGGTCGCCGGCCTGGATATTCTGGCCGTCGGCAAAGTGGAAGTTGAGGCCCTGGTAGAAATCGCCTTCGCCGGGGCGGGTGAGAATGGGGGTCTTCGAGCCGGCCAGGAAGCCATCGGCGCTCACGCCCGTATCGAAGAGTTGGACGTTGATGATGCCCCGATACTTGTCGTGCCAGGGCCGGGGATTCTCATAGCGCAGCCCGATATTGAGCGTAAGGTTGTTGGTGATCTTCCAGTCATCCTGAATGTAGGCGTAGTAGGAACTGCGGCGCAGCATGGCGTTGGCCATGGCGACGACACGCGCGGCGGTCGAGGTTTCGCCGATCATGAAATCGGCGAAGATGAAGCCGGTGGCTCCGCGGTTGGCGGGATTGAAAGTGGCCTGTCCATCGAAGAGAAATTCTCCGGTGGCCTTCTGATTGCCGAACTGGTTGTACCGGTCGCGGCGGATCTCGCCGCCGATCTTGATCGAATGGCGGCCGCGAATCAGCGAGAGGTTGTCCATGAACTGGAAGGAATTGTTGCGCGTGACCCACGGCGTGACGCCGCCGAAGCTGTTGATGCCGCCGCCCAGTCCGATGGCCGGGACGCCATAGGCGAGCGGGCTCGAGGAGAACAGGCCGGGAATCTTGAGATCGGCCTGGACATCGCGCGTGTTGGCGAAGTAACCCACCATGCCGTTGTTGAACTGGTTCCAGGCGACGCGCGCCTCATTGACGGTGGAGCCGCTGAGAATGCGCGTGTTCGAGATCATGGCCTGGCGCACGGTGGTGGCCACCTGAGTCGAGTCGGTGAGAATGGCGCCGCCCGATAGTTGAAGATCATCGCCCCAACTGAAGCGGCCGAACCAGTTCGATTTATCGCTCTCGTTCCAGTCGATGCGCTGGTTGAACTGAGTGTTATCGACGGTGGACTTGGCGTTGCGGGTGTAGTTGCTGACGAGACTGTTGCCGGGAACGGTGGCGGCGGGAAAGAATTCGAGCAGCCGCTGCGATACGGGATTCAAGCGGGACTTGGGGACGATGTTGCCGGAGAAAGCGGTAGCGCCTATGGCCACGCCGCTGTCATTGTAGGTGCGGGAGAGCGGATCAAAGATGAGGCGGGGTTGTCCGGAAAAATCGCCGTTGCGCATGGCGTCGGTGGCGACGTTGGCGCGCGCGAAGGACGTTGTGCGGTCGCGGTTCTGCTCGAAGTTCGACATGAAGAACAGACGGTCCCTCCCGTTAAAGATGGACGGGATCTCGACGGGACCGGCGATGGTGAACCCGTATTGATTGCGGCGGAAAGGATTTTTCTGTCCCTGGGATTGCTGCCACTGCCGGGCATCGAGCGCGGAGTTGCGGAGAAATTCAAACACGGCGCCGTGATATTGATTCGTGCCGGACTTGGTAGTGACGTTGATTTGAGAGGATCCGCGGCCGAATTCGGCGGAGTAGATTCCGGTCTGCACTTTGAATTCCTGAAGCGCGTCGACGGAAGGCTGAATGATATAGGAATTGAAATTGGGATCGGTGTTCTCGACGCCGTCGAGGGTGTAGCGGTTGTATTCGAGGCGCTGTCCGGCAATGGAAAGAGATGTATTGCTGCGCGCGCCGCCCTGCAAGCCGCCCGCCCCGCCCGCGCCGCCTTCCGTGGTGACATTCGGGCTGAGGGTGACCAGTTGCAGGTAGTTGCGCCCGTTGAGCGGCAGGTCGACAATCCGCTTGTTCTCGATGACGGTGCCAAGCGCGACGGTTTCCGTATTCAGGAGGGGAGCGCCGCCGCTCACCTCGACCTGCTGGGTGACTTCGCCCACTTCCAGGTTGAAGTCGATGCGCGCGACGGCGCCCACCTGTAGTTCGACCCCTTTCCGCGTGGAGACTTTGAATCCGGGGCTTTCGACGCTCAGGTCATAGCTGCCGGGAACGAGATACGGGAGTGAGTAGGCTCCCGTGTCGTTGGTGGTTGCCTGGCGCTTCTGGTTGGTGGCTGTGTTCACGGCGGTGACGGTGACCCCCGCCATGACGGCGCCCGTCGCGTCGGAGACGGCGCCCGTGATTTCCGCGAAGTTCTGGGCGCCGAGAGGCAGCCCAACGAGAGCGATGGAGAAAAGAAAAAAGAGAAAACGTGACACTCGAAAGGACCTCACTTTCGTTAGGCGGGAGCGTATCAAAGGGCGAGCATGGAGCGCAAGGGGGGATCAAAGACAAAATGCAATTTAAGATGCGGTTGACTATTGTTGAGTTGTACGGCGGCCAGGTGATACGATACTCCGCGAAGCGGGCAGCCGCTTCCCTACACAAATCGGAAGGACTCCATTGGGATGTATCAGACCTTTGCCGCTTTCCTGCTGTTTGCACTTCCAACACTGCTGCTCGGGCAATTGAGCAGGGGCACCATCACCGGCCTTGTCACTGATCCGACGGCCGCCGCCGTCGCCGGAGCGAAAATATCCGCCACGCACCTGGATACGAATACCGTGTATACGGCGGAAGCAACCGGCGCCGGAAATTACACCATTCCGGCGTTGCCCACCGGTCAATACCGCGTGGAGTTCGAGGCCGTGGGATTCAAGCGCGCGGTCCGGCCCGACGTGACGCTGGTAGCCGGATCCACGTTGCGTCTCGATGTAACACTTGAGTTGGGCGCGGTCACCGAATCGGTGGAAGTCACGGCCGCTCCCGCGGCGCTCGAGGTGGACACCGCCCGCGTGGCCACGAACGTCACCAACAAACTCGTGCAGGATCTCCCGCTGGTGGTTGGAGGCCGCATCCGCAGCGTCTTCGACCTCGCGGTGCTCGCGCCGGAGACAAAGACATCGGGCAACGTGCGCATCGGCGGGGGACAAGGGTCCAGCTACGACATGCTGATGGATGGAACCTCGGTTTCGGCGGGGTCGGCGAATTATCAGACCGAGCGCGCTCCGCTGGCCGGCGTCTCGATCGATGCCATCGATGAGTTCAGCGTCGAATACACGGGGATGAAAGCCGAGTTTGGGCGCGCCATGGGCGTAATCAACTTCGTGACCAAGTCCGGCACGAACGAGTATCACGGCAACGCATACGAATTCCTGCGCAACAACGCAGTCGACTCCCGCGGCTTCTTCGCCTCGAAAGTGCCGGTTCTGAAACAGCACAACTTCGGCGCCACCTTCGGCGGGCCGGTGGTCATCCCGAAACTGTACAACGGGAAGAACAAGACGTTCATGTTTTTCAGCTACGAAGGGTTCCGCTCCCGGGCGGGCAGCAACCCCACCTACAACACAATCCCGCTGACGGAGATGTATGACGGGAACTTCAATGGCTGGGTCACCGGCGGCGGCGCGCTGATTCCGATCTATGATCCCGCGACTACGCGGCCCAATCCGAATGGGGCGGGCTATATTCGCGATCCGTTCGCCGGCAACCGCATCCCCACCAACCGGTTCAGCCAGGTGGCCAGGAACTACATCTCGATCAAGCCTCCGGAGATGGTGCCCAACGTCCCGGGAGCCGGCCCGAGGAACAACTACTTCCGCGCCGACGGCGGCCAGACCGAGCCCTGGAACAAGGGCAACGCCAAGATCGACCACCAATTGACGGCGAATGACCGGATTTCCTTCCTGTTCCTGCGAAGCCAGTGGGAAACCGTCGACCTGCCGCAGGGGCCTCCGGGGCTGCCTTGTCCTTTTTGCGGTCTCAACAACTGGCTGAGGAAGAACTCTTCCGGGCGCGTCACCTGGACGCGGACCTTCAGCCCGCGCGTGATGAGCAGCTTCCGTTTCTCCTACAACCGCGACATGGGCGATGTGATCACCAGCACCGCCGTCGACCCCGAAGCACATTGGGGACAGAAAGTGGGAATCAAGAATGACGATCCCACGATCGACCGCGGCCTGCCTCCCATCACGATGACCGAATACACGGGGTGGAGCGCGGCGGCGTACGGGTTCGACCGCGGGCGGAACCTTCATTTCGCCGAGGACCTCACCGTGGTGCGCGGGTCGCACACCCTCAAGGGCGGGTTCTTCTTCCAGGGCGACCGTTGGGACGGCGGCGGTCAGCACGCCAACAACGGCAGGTTCGATTTCTCGTTCCTCGGCACATCCATTCCGGGGGATCAATCGAGGAACACGGGCAACGCTTTCGCTTCCTTCCTGCTCGGTTACGTGAACAGCGCGGGTCTCGAAACCAGACGCAACGTGATCCAGAAATTCCAATACACGGGCGGCTATTTTCAGGATGACTGGCGTGTCAGCCAGAAGCTCACGCTCAACCTCGGCCTGCGCTATGAGTACACGTTCCCGCTGACCGGAGGCGCGGAAGTGGTGGGAGGAAAGGAGCCGCCGGGTTTTTCAAACTTCGATCCGGGCCTCAGGAACCCCGGCGCCGGAGGGATCCCGGGCGCCATCATCTTCACTGGAAAGGGGCAGGGGCGCACCAATAAGGACTCGCCGTTCGACGGCTGGAAGTACGCGTTTTCGCCGCGCGTGGGCGCGGCCTACCAGGTGCGTCCCGGCACGGTCGTGCGCATGAACGGCGGACGTTCCTTTTCGGCGCTGAAGACCACCGGAGGAAGCACGCACTATCTCGGCTTCATCGGAAACTACTCGTGGGTCTCGGCTGACTCCAACATCAACGACTTTCCGATGATGCTCGACGCGGGCCTGCCCTATTGGCCGCCGCCGCCGTTTCTTACGCCCGATGTCGCCAACGGCCAATCGGGCATCGACTACTGGCAGCCGAATTCGGGCCGCCCCGCGGAGTACTGGACGTGGGGTACGGACATCCAGCATCAACTTCCCGGGAACAACGTGCTCACGCTCGGCTATACCGGCACGAAAGGCATGCACCTGAATTCCGGGATCATCAACTATAACCAGATCGACCCGCGATACCTGACCATGGCCGGCTTCGGTCCCGCCATCCTCCGGACGAGACTCGATTCGGCGGCGGGCATGGCCACCGGCGTGCCTTCCCCATACCCGGGCTTCACCGGGACGGTCCAGCAGGCGTTGCAGCCGTTCCCGCAATACAAGCAGATCCAGGGCAGCAACGGCGGAGAGAAGATCGGAAACTCGAGCTACCACGCCATGGTCATCAAGGTAGACAAGCGGTACTCTTCGGGACTGTCGCTGCTTGGTTCCTACGTTTTCTCGAAGATGTTCAGCGACGCCGAATCCGCCAATATCGGGGGCCAGTTTGCCATGGACACTTACAACCGCAGACTGGAAAAGGCACTTGTCAGCGACGACCAGACACATGTGGCCAGGGTTTCGTTCACCTACGA
This sequence comes from Bryobacteraceae bacterium, assembly GCA_019187195.1. Taxonomy (GTDB): domain Bacteria; phylum Acidobacteriota; class Terriglobia; order Bryobacterales; family Bryobacteraceae; genus CADEFT01. The sequence continues at coordinate 3,548 of JABAQT010000049.1, read as the reverse complement.
TCTGCCGGTGGGACGAGGCAAGCCGCTGTCGCTCGAGGGCTTCGCGAACCGTATACTCGGAGGCTGGAGCGTGGCGGGCTTCCTCGAGTACGAATCGGGCTTCCCGCTAAGCGTGGCGCCGGGAGTGGATCCGCCGATCTATCCAGCGGCGGGACAGAACCGCGTCACCATCACCTCCTATGACAACTGGCGCGCGCCCACCGGCGGCGAGAAGTTCGATCCGTTCAAGGATCTGTGGTGGAGCAAGACGGCGTTCCAACAGCAGCCGGCAAGCGTACTCGAAACCGTCCTGGGCAACGCCACGCGCCGCAATCCGAAAGCGCGCACCCCCTGGCTGTTGAACGAGAACGCGAGCCTGGCGAAAAACTTCGCGATCACGGAGCGGGCCAGGATCGTACTGCGGGCGGAAGCCTTCAACCTGCTGAACCGTGTGCGCTGGGGAGGGCCCAACAGCACCTGGACCTCGGGCGCCTTCGGGCAGGTGCGCAGCCAGGCAAACCGCGCGCGGCAGATGCAGTTCGCCCTGAAGTTTGAATTTTAGGAAGGGCGCACAATGCATCGAAGAGACTTTCTTGCGGGCGCTCTCCCGGGGTTTGGGGCATACCTCGCGTTTCGGAGCGAGGCCCGGGCCCAGGGAACCTCCCGCGCGCCCAGGCTGAAGATTTCCGCGATCAAGGCCGCGCGGCTACGGGGGATCAACAGCAAGTTCGTCCGCGTGTACACGGACCAGGGGCTCACCGGAGACGGCGAGACGCTGGACACCGTGGGCGCGCAGGACATCATCAACAATCACCTGGGGCCGGCGCTTGTGGGCCGCGATCCCCTGGACATCGAGGGGATCTGGTTCGACCTGTGGAGTTGGAAATCTCCACCCGGCGGAATTCCTCCGGTGTTCATGCGGGGAATGGGCGGACCTTACCTGGCCGCTCTCAGCGGCATCGAGATGGCGTTATGGGACCTGGCGGGCAAGGCCATGGGCGTGCCGCTGTACCGCCTGTTTGGAGGCCGGGTCCGGAACAAGGTGGCGGTCTATTATCATGCCGGACAGCCATCCGAGGCGCTGAAGATCGTGCGGAGCACGGGCGTCAAGGCGATCAAGACCGGCATCGACAACATTACGCAGAAGGACAATCCGGAGCGGGGTTTCGATCCGGGCAAATCGTGGAACTTCACGCTGACCAACCGGCAAATCGACGACATTGCGTCCTTTGTGGGCTCGATGCGCGAGGCCCTGGGGCCGGAACTGGGGCTGGCGCTCGAATGCCACACGCGCTACGACACCGAGAGCGCCATCCAGATTGCCAAGGCGGTCGAGCGCTACCGCCCGATGTGGTTCGAGGAGCCGGTGCCGAGCGACAACGTCGAGGCGATGGTGGCGGTGCGCCGCTCCACCCGCATCCCGATCGCCGCCGGCGAAAACATCTACACGCGGTATGGTTTCCGCGAATACCTGGAAAAGCAGGCTGTGAGCATCATCCAACCGGACATGGCCAAATGCGGCGGCCTATGGGAGAGCCGTAAGATCGCGGCCATGGCCGAGGTCTATCACATTCCCATCGCGCCGCACGGCGTGGCCTCGACGTTGGGAAAAGTGGCGTACGCGCATGTGTGCTCGACCGTGCCGAACTTCATGATTCTCGAGTGGGCGCATCTTTACAACGAACCGCTGAACCGCCTGATGGAGCCAGCGCGCCAGGAGTCGGGGTTCGTCCATGTTCCCGACGCGCCGGGAATCGGCATCAAGCTGAACGATGCCGCCATACGGGAGAGTCTCGAGCCGGGCTATGAATTCAAATAGTCCGGTGGGAAACGAACCAGGAAAGGGACAAGGACGATGAGAAGACGGGACCTGTTGAAGAATGCCCTTACGGGGGCCTGCGGCTACACCGCGTTGTGGCGCGACGCGAGAGCCCAGGGAACATCCCGCGTGCCGAAGCTGAAGATCAGGGAGGTGCGCGCGGTTGAACTACGCGACTCGGGAAGCCGGTACGTGCGCGTGTACACCGACCAGGGGCTTACGGGAACAGGCGAGATGGTGGACAACATCGGCTCGGCCAACATTATTAATGAGCGGCTGGGACCCGCGCTGGTGGGAGCCGATCCGCTCGATATCGAATCGATCTACTTCAATTTCTGGGGATGGGGCAAAGTACCGGATTCGACCTGGCCGGTATTCATGCGAGGGACGGGCGGCGGGCCGTACCTTTCCGCCGTGAGCGGGATCGAGATCGCGTTGTGGGACCTGGCGGGCAAGGCGCTGGGAGCGCCGGTGTACCGGTTGCTCGGCGGCAAGGTGCGTGACCGGGTGGCGATCTACCTGTGGTGGTCCGGCGACGCGGCCGAGACGCGGGCGCTCATTCAGGATAAGCACGTGCGCGGCTTCAAAATGGCGATCGACTCGATCACCGAGCGCGGCGACCCGAATCAGAAGCTCGATCCGCAAAAGCGAAGCCATTTCAACGTGACCAACGCGGAGATCGATGAAATCGTCGAGAAAGTCGGCGCGGCGCGCGATCTGGTGGGACCGAAAGTGGAGCTGGCGCTTGAATGCCACACAAGGTACAACACCGAGGCGGCGATCCAGATCGGCAGAGCCGTGGCGCCCTCGCGTCCGATGTGGCTCGAGGAGCCGGTGACCAGCGACAACCTCGAGGCGATGGCGCTGATCCGGCGTTCGGTCCCCGTGCCGGTGGCGTGCGGCGAGAACATCTACACGCGCTACGGATTTCTTCAGGTGGCGGAGAAGCAAGCCGCGGCGGTGGTGCAACCCGACATGACCAAGTGCGGCGGCCTGCTCGAGACACGAAAGATCGCCAGCCTGGTCGAGTTGTACCACATACAGATCGCGCCGCATGGGGTTGCGTCGCCGCTCGCCGGCACGGCCTATGCGCACGTCTGCGCGACGGTTCCCAATTTCCTGATTCTCGAATGGGGCCATTTCTTCCGGAGCAAGCTGCTGAACTCGCTGATGCGGAACCTGCCGGAATATGACAACGGCATGGTGCGGATACCCGAGGCTCCGGGGATAGGAATCGAAGTCAACGACGACGCCATCCGGGAGCACCTTCGCCCCGGCTTCCAGTGGGCTTGAAACACCGCTAACGGGGTACAATTTTGCTGATGCCTACGCGCCGCCATGCTTTCTTCTGTTGCCTTCTTCTGCCGTTTGTTGCCGCCGGGGAGCACAGACCGCGAAACGTGATTCTGGTGACCGCTGACGGGTTGCGCTGGCAGGAAGTGTTCGGCGGAATGGACCCGCTGCTCGAGAACGAAAAGAGCGCGGGGATGCAGGAGGCGGACCAGTTGCGGGCGCAACTGCGGGCATCCACGCGCGAGGAGCGTCGGCTGAAGCTGATGCCCTTTTTCTGGACTACGCTGTCGCGCGCGGGAGTGGTGCTCGGCGACGTGAGCAAGGGGAGTTCGGTAAAGGTGACCAATAAGTTCCACGTCTCCTATCCGGGCTATTCGGAGATCCTCACGGGGCGCGCGCAGGATGATGTGATCGTGGGCAACCGCCCGCTCCAGAATCCCACCGAAACGTTGCCGGA
>JABAQT010000080.1 GCA_019187195.1 Bryobacteraceae bacterium | reverse complement strand
GGAAGGATAACGAGGAGTTCAGATCAAGGCCGGGAGTGGCTGGGAGGCAGGGACTCGAACCCCGATACGCAGATCCAGAGTCTGCAGTCTTACCGTTAGACGACCTCCCAACTGGTTCCTTCATCTTATCACGCCCAAGGCGGCCCGAAACAACACCTGCCGCTTCATACTTGCTGCGCCGGAACCCCTGCCGGGGCCATCATAACCATATGGAGACAAGCGAGCAAACTGTCCTCTCCGGCCGGGAACTCGACGCCATCGACGCCTACTGGCGCGCGGCCAACTACCTTTCCGCCGGTCAAATCTTTCTTCGTGACAATGCGCTGCTCAGGGAGCCGCTGCTTCCCCGGCACGTCAAGCCCAGGCTGCTTGGTCACTGGGGCACAAGCCCCGGCCTGAATCTGATCTACGTTCATCTCAACCGCCTCATCCGCAAGTACGATCTCAACATGATGTTCATCACTGGCCCCGGTCACGGAGCGCCGGCCGTTGTCGCGAACACTTACCTCGAAGGCACCTATTCCGAACTCTATCCCCACATCAGCCAGGACGAAGAGGGGCTCAACAAGCTGTTCACCCAGTTCTCCTATCCGGGCGGCATTCCCAGCCACGCCGCGCCGGAAACGCCCGGCTCGATCCACGAAGGCGGTGAACTCGGCTACTCGCTGCTCCATGGCTTCGGTGCCGTCTTCGACAACCCGGACCTCATCGCCTGCTGCGTTGTTGGCGATGGCGAGGCGGAAACCGGACCCCTCGCCGCCAGTTGGCATTCCAACAAGTTCCTCAACCCCGTAACGGACGGCGCGGTGCTGCCGGTCCTGCACCTCAACGGCTACAAGATCGCCGGTCCATCGTTCCTCGCCCGCATTCCCCGCGAGGAACTTACCAGCCTGCTCAGCGGTTACGGCTATCAACCCTACTACGTCGCGGGCGACGAACCCGCCGCCGTCCATCAGCAACTCGCGGCCACGCTCGAGTCCGTCATCGGGGAGATTCGCGCCATCCAGGCCAATGCCCGCACCGGCGGCGCCACCGCCCGCCCCCGATGGCCGATGATCGTTCTTCAAACCCCCAAAGGCTGGACAGGCCCCAGGGAAGTGGACGGCAAGCCGGTGGAGGGCACCTTCCGCTCCCACCAGGTTCCGCTGGCCGACGTTATCCACCATCCGGACCGGCTCGCGATGCTCGAAAAGTGGATGAAGAACTACCGCCCCGAAGAACTCTTCGACAGCGCCGGCAGGCTGATGCCCGGACTTGCCGCTCTCGCTCCCACGGGAGCGCGGCGCATGGGAGCCAATCCCCACACCAACGGCGGCCTTCTTCTCAAGGATCTTATTCTGCCCGACTTCCGCAATTACGCCGTCGATGTCCCGCGGCCCGGCGCGACGGAAGCCGAAGCCACCCGCCAGCTTGGCTATTTCCTGCGTGATGTGATGAAACGCAACATGGCCTCGAGGAACTTCCGCGTGTTCGGACCCGACGAAACCGCATCCAACCGCCTCGACGCCCTCTTCGAAGTCACCAGCCGCGCGCTCGAGGCGCGCATCGAGCCCACGGACGAACATATCGGGCGCGACGGCCGCGTCCTCGAAGCCCTGAGCGAGCATATGTGCCAGGGCTGGCTCGAGGGCTACCTCCTCACCGGCCGCCACGGCTTCTTTTCCTGCTATGAGGCCTTCATCCACATCGTGGACTCCATGTTCAACCAGCACGCCAAGTGGCTGAAGGTCATCCGCGGCATCCCCTGGCGGCGTCCCATCGCCTCGCTCAACTACCTGCTCACGTCCCACGTCTGGCGCCAGGACCACAACGGCTTCAGCCACCAGGACCCCGGCTTCATTGACCACGTCGTGAATAAGAAGGCCGATGTCGTGCGCGTCTACCTGCCTCCGGACGCGAACACGCTGCTTTCCGTGACGGATCACTGCCTTCGCAGCCGCGACTACGTGAACGTGATCGTCGCCGGCAAGCAACCCGCGCTCCAGTGGCTCGATATGGACGCCGCCATCCGCCACTGCTCGACCGGTCTCGGCATCTGGACCTGGGCCAGTAACGACCAGGGTGTGGAGCCCGACGCCGTCATGGCGTGCGCGGGCGATATTCCCACGCTCGAAACGCTCGCCGCCGTCGATCTCCTGCGCCGCCACCTGCCCGATCTCAAGATCCGCGTCGTGAACGTGGTGGACCTGATGACGCTCCAGCCCGCTTCCGAGCATCCCCATGGCCTGCCGGACCGCGAGTTCGATTCCATCTTCACCACCAGCAAGCCCATCGTGTTCGCATTTCACGGCTACCCCTGGCTCATTCACCGGCTCACCTACCGCCGCGCCAACCACGACAATCTGCACGTGCGCGGATACAAGGAAGAGGGAACCACCACGACCCCCTTCGACATGACGGTTCTGAACGACATCGACCGCTTCCACCTCGCCGGAGATGTCGTCGACCGCGTCCCCCGCGTGCAACAGATGGCCGCGCACTTCAAACAGATGCTGAGGGAAAAACTGGTCGAGCACAAACTCTACATCCGCGAGCACGGCGACGACATGCCGGAGATCCGGAACTGGAAGTGGGGCGGCGGCGCGCCGCGCTAGACAGCGCCGCTTCCTAAGAGAAAAACACGCGCCACGCCGTATTCACCAGCGCGTGCGTCACCATCGACGCGCGGATGCTTTTTCCGCGCGCGTACGCCAACCCGTAGAACACGCCCGCAATCATCGCCACCAGCGAGTAACGCCAGTTGGGAAACCCCCTGGCCGTGATGTGCGCCGCTCCGAAAACAAACGCCGCCATCGCGAGCCCGGCGGGAAAACTTCCCGTCCACCGCTCGAGCCACTGCTGCAACAGGCCGCGAAAGAAGAACTCCTCGCCGAGCGCCACCACCCACAGCATCCCGATGAACGTGCCCGCCGCCGCAGCCAGCGTCTTCATCCCGAACACCACTTCCTTCGGATGCACGAACCCGATCCACAATGCGACGGGCAGCACAACCGGCATCAGGAGCAGGAAGTGCGCCGTTCCCACCGCCCACTCTCTCCGCCTGGGCAGAAATCCGAACTCGACCCCCTCCACCTTCCTCACCATCAGCACGGAGATGATCCCCAACCGCACCCACATCATCCGCCCCAGGATGTCGAACGGAGGCTTACCCGACGGGTTCACATAGATCTCGACGAACACACGCGTCAGATACACACCCGCCATGAACACCAGAAACAGCAGATCGAACGCCGGCAACCGGGGCGTGACCCGGAACCACAGCGCGGCCACTCCGGCAAGGACAATCAAAGCTCCCAGGTGCTCGAGACGGAAATTGCCCGCTCCCACGCTCATCACTACGTAGGGAACCACGGCGCTCCCCGTCAGGACGGGCGCGAGCCATCCCCCCAGCCGTCCCAACCGTTCGCGCACGGCCGCGAAGCCGGGCGCGATGTACATCGCCGCCTCGAGCAGCAGCGCCGGTAAAACGGCCATCCAGATCCGCGCCGGGATATCCTGTTGTTTGGCGTAGAGTACGGCGCCAATGCCACCCACCACCCACAGACCCGCCACCGTCCACGCAAAAGCGTTGAGGCTTTGCTTCATCTGCCTCATCGTATCATTCGCCTCCTCCCCGCCTCCCCTGCCGGCGGCCGGTCCTCCGGCGGACCTGCTCAAACGGGTGCTGCAGCATGAAACCGAACTCGAGACGGAACGGAGCCATTACGCTTACCGCCAGAAAGTGCGCATCGAGGAACTCGACGTCAACGGGCGTCTCCGCGGGGAATACCGCGAGACACGCGACATCATCTTCACCCCCGAAGGCAAGCGCATCGAAGAGATGGCCGGCAAGCCTTACCAGACCCTGGACCGGCTTCGACTCACCGAGGAGGATTTCCGCGACATCCGCGAAGTGCAGCCCTTTCTGTTCACCAGCGATCAGCTCTTCCTGTATCAGACCACCTTCAAGGGAGAGGAGACCATGGACGGAATCCCTTGCTGGGTCCTCCAGGTGAGGCCGCGTCAGATCCTCGAGGGGCAGCGCCTCTTCGACGGCCTGGTATGGGTCAGCCAGGCGGAGCTCACCGTCATCCGCCTCGAGGGCCAGGCTGTCCCTCAAATCCTCGGACGCAAGCAGGAAAACCTGTTCCCCCGCTTCACCACCATTCGCGGGAAGGTGGACGGCGTGCACTGGTTCCCCACACTCACCTTCGCCGACGACATCCTCCAGTTCCGCACCGGCGGCCTGCGCATTCGCATGCGCATCGAATATACGAAGTATGAACGCTTCCACGCCGATTCGAAGATCACCTACAAGTAACGGCCGGGCCCGCTCACAGCTTTTGCAGCAACTCCCAATCCACGTTCCCGCCACTCAAAATTACCCCCGCCGAGCGCACATCCGGCGGCAGCTTTCCATGCAGCAGCGCCGCCGCGGACACCGCTCCGCTGGGCTCCACCAGGATCTTCATGCGCAGCAGCAGAAACTTCATCGTCGCGATGATCTCCTCTTCCGTAACCAGCAGTATCCCCTCGATCCGCGGTTGCGCCAGGGCGAACGTCAGCTTCCCGGGCTTTGGCGGACGCAGCCCGTCGGCGATGGTGTCGGGAGGCGGAATCTCCACCGGATGCCCCGCCGCCATCGAGAGCCACCAATCATTGGCCCGCTCCGGCTCGACTCCGAAAATCCGGATATCCGGCCGCAGAGCCTTGGCCGCCACCGCCGAGCCAGAAAGCAGCCCGCCTCCTCCCACGCACACGCACAGCGCATCCAGCTCCGGCGCGTCCTCGAGTAACTCGAGCGCGGCGGTTCCCTGCCCCGCGATGATCCACGGATGCTCGAACGGAGGCGTCAGCGTCGCGCCGGTCTCCTCCGCGATCCGCCTCCCTATGGCCTCCCTGTCTTCCTTCAACCGGTCGTAGCGTACAATCGATCCGCCATAGTCCCGCGTGGCGGCTATCTTTGATTTCGGCGCGTCGCCGGGCATCACCAGCGTCGCCTTCGTCCCGCGGATTCCCGCCGCGATCGCCACCGCCTGCGCGTGATTGCCCGAAGAGAACGCCACCACTCCCTTTTCCGCGTCCCGGCTGGAAAGCGACAGCAGAAAATTCACCGCGCCGCGCAGCTTGAACGCGCCGCCTCGCTGGAGGTTCTCGCACTTGAAGTACGTCTTGACGCCTCCCGCCGCGCTGTTGAACGCGCGCGAGGTCATCACCGGCGTGCGGTGGATGTGCGGCGCAATCCGCGCCGCCGCCTCGCGAATCTCCCTCAGTCCCACTTCCGCCATCTCAATAACCCAGTTTCTTGTTCACCAGGTTCTGAAGCGGCTCTCCGCTCACGAAGCGCCCGAAATTGTCCACGAAGAACTGCATCGACTCGTCGAGCCATCCCGGCGTGTGGTCGGCGCAGTGCGGCGACAGCAGCACGTTGTCCAGCCCGTAGAAAGCGTGGCCTTCCGGCAGCGGCTCCTGGTTGAAGACATCGAGCGCCGCCCCCTTGATGCGCCGCTCCTCGAGCGCCGCGATCAGCGCCGCTTCATCGATCACCGGCCCGCGTCCCAGGTTGATGAGCACCGCTTCCGGCTTCATCGCCCGCAGTTCCGCCTCGCCGATCATACCGTTCGTCTCCGGGGTGTTCGGCGCCGCCACCAGCACGTAGTCGCACAGGGCGAGCATCTCTCGAAGGCCGTCCGGCGCGTAAACGCCGTCGATCAGCGGGTCGGAGGCGGATTGCGCGGGATGGCGCCGCACCGCCAGCACCTTCATGCCCATCGCCTTCGCCCGCCGCGCCGCCTCGCGGCCGATTCCCCCGTAACCCACAATCCCGAACGTCCGGCCGGTGAGTTCCTCCACGTCGAACGGATCCCACACGCCCGCCTGACGGCTCCGGATCATGCGCGGGAAGTCCTTGGCGAAGTACAGCGCCGATGCGATGGCGAACTCCCCCAGCGACCGTCCGTAGACGCCCTTGGCGTTGGTCATCGTAATCGGGCTTTCCACCAGTTCCGGAAACAGCACGCTCTCAAGGCCGGCCGTCAGCGAATGAAGCCAGCGCGCCTGTTGAATGCGCGGCCACAGCGCCCGCAGCAGCCTTGCTTTCCCGATGCCGCACACCACCACGTCCGGATCCGGAGCGTTCTCGAATGCCTCCTCGCTCTCTCCCACCACGATATGGGTCGAGCCGGGAAGCTGTTCCAACAGCCGCAAATTGGGAGCCGCCGGAGAGTTCAATATCCACACTTTGACTTCACTCATGGAATCCTCGAACTTACCACAACCGATATACTGGTTTCGTGCCCACCCACTGTACTTGCGGCGCCGAACTGCCGCCGGATGCCCGGTTTTGCCATAAGTGTGGCAAACCGCAGTACGAAACAGCGGCGCAGGCCGACGAAGAGGAGCCGCTTCCCCATATTGTTGTTACAGAAGCGGTCCGGCAGGAACCGAAACCCCTCGAAATCAACTTCCATAACCCCGTGGCGGTGCGCACGGCGTTCCTCACGGCTCTCATCACCTCCATCATCAGCTCGCTTCCCATTCCTCCGCAGGGACTGTGGCTCCTGGTTTCGCTCCTGCTGGCCGGCTTTTTGGCGGTATTCCTCTACACGCGCCGCACCGGCCAGCCCCTTTCCATGGTGGGCGGCGCGCGCATGGGCTGGATCACGGGCGTTTTCAGCTTCGCCATTGCCACCATCTTCTTCACCCTCAGCGTGGTGATGCTCTCAAGCAAGGGCGGATTCGTCGAACTGTTCCGCCAGCAGTTGCAGGGCCGCACCGGCAGCAGCGAGGCGGAGATTCAGCAGTTTCTCCAGTTGCTCCAGAGCCCGGCCGGTTTGACGACGGTCCTGTTGCTGGTGCTCGCCATGCTCTTTGTTCTCTTCACCGTGTTCCCCACTCTCGGCGGCGCGCTCGGCGCGAAGATGCTCGAAAGGGACCGCGCTTGATCCTTACCGTGACCGCGAATCCGGCCATTGACCGGAACCTGACCGTCGATCAGCTTGTCTTCGAGGATCGGGCCTATATCCTCCAATCGCAGGAATCCGCCGGCGGCCGCGGCATCAATGCCAGTTTCGTCATCCACTCGTTCGGCGGAAAGACCACGGCCGTGGCGGTCGCCGGCGGCGAGACCGGACAGCGTCTGAAGCAGATGCTCAACGGCTGTGGCTTCACGGTGGACGCTGTCGAAGTGCGGGCGCCCACCCGCATCAACATGAACATCTCCGACCGCCATGGCCTCACCATCAAACTGAATGAACGGGGCGCCGCCATCACGCCCGAGGATGTGCGGCGTGTCGAGGAGGCGGTTTCGCGCCGCCTGCCCGAAGCCCGCTGGTTGATGCTCTGCGGAAGCCTGCCCCCTGGTGTCCCTCCGGATCTCTACGCGCGGCTCATCACCAACGCCCGGCGGTTGGGCGTGAAAACGCTCCTCGATACCGACGGCGAACCGCTCGAAGCCGGCATCGAGGCCGCACCCACCGTGGTCGCCCCGAACCAGCAGGAAGCCGAGAGGCTGTTGAACAAAGCGCTCCTCACCCGCATCCAGTATCTCGACGGCGCCGAGCGGATTCGCATGATGGGCCCCGAAATGGTGGTGCTCTCGCTTGGCAGCCGCGGCTGTGTGGGAGCCCGCGAAGGCCAGGTGGTCGAGGCCATTCCTCCCCGCGTCGATGTAGTCTGTCCCATCGGTTCGGGAGACGCGCTTGCCGCCTCCTTCACCTGGGCCATGCTCCGCAAGGACGATTTTGTGGATGCGCTCCGCTGGGGCGTCGCCGCCGGAACAGCTTCCGCAACCTTTCCCGGAGTGACCTTCGCCGGCTTCGATGCCACGAAAAAGGTCTACGATCAGGTCCAGATTCGCGACAACCCCCGTTAGCGCTCCGCCTCGCTTTTTGGCGCGTGGCCGGCCGAAGTCGCCGTCAGATCCTGCCGTGAGTATCGCGGCATGCTCACGTAACCCCGCACATGGTTCTTTGTGATCTGGTTGACGACCAGTTCGAGAGGCTGCGAACCTCCACCGGGCGTCAGGTACACGGGTTCGTACAGATTCACACTCTTCTTCTGGAGCTTCACATCGTCCACGATCATCTCCATGTCATAGCGTTTGTGCTTGGTGTCGGCCTTGCGCAGCGCCAGGCTTACCTGCCCCACCCGCTGGAACTGCTTCGACTTGTCCAGTTGAAACTCGGTGTAGGTCCGCTCACCGCGCTTCTGTAAAGCCACCAGTTCCTCATGTGTCCGCGCGATCGAGCCGCCCAGGTCATCCCTTGCGGCATTCAGCCGGCTCTCGAGTTCCGCGCGGTTGCGGTCCACCTCCTGCTGGGTTCTCGCCAGCTTCTCAGCCTGTTCCGACAGTTGCCCCTGCAACTGCTTCAATCTCGGGTCCTCGGGCGGAGCCGCCGGGCGGCGCGCCGCCCTGGGAGCCGGAGCGCGCCGCGCCGCGATAGTCCTGTGCGCCGGCGCGGGTTGGGCAACAGCGGCGGGCTCCGGCGCAGGTTTTTCCCGTTCCTTCACCGCTTGCGCGGTCTGCTGCTGCGCCGCCGCGAGGCTCGCCAGTTGACCCGAAAGCGACTGGATCTGCTTCTGCATCTCGACCATCCCGGCGGTCATCTCCTTCCGCCGTTCCTCGAGCTGCGTCTTCTGGCTGTGCTCCCGCCATCCGAATCCAATGGCAATGGCAGCCGCCATCACCGCCGCCACCAAAGGCCATGCCGGACGCACTCCGGCGGGCGAATCGTCTTCGCGATGCATGATGTCTCCTTCTCCCCGTTCCTGCGGCAAGTCGAATGCCGTTTGGACAGGTTCTGGAACTGCCTTTCAACAGAAGGAGTTACAAAGACGCCTTGGCCGCGCCCCGACGCCGGCATGGAAGAAATTACACGGCGCGCCCAGCCGTCACTTCGCGTACTGAATCGTATAGCGGTCGCTGAACCGCGAGGAAGTCCCGTCCAGCTCGACGTGGTCCACCCTGCCCGCGCTGGTCAGGTAGACCCTTCCCCGGGCTGTCGCCCCCGCGCTCCCGAACCCGTTGTTGATCTCGATATCCACCGCGTTGCCGCCGCCCGTCCAGCGTCCCGTCAGCGTGAATACCTCGCTCGAGTACACCGTGAACTCCGCCTCGCCCCCCGAGCGCAGATTCACACGCATGCGGCTGATCGGGTAGTCTTTGTTTCCCAGCCGGAACGTGCCCGTGCCCTGGAACGTTTCATCGGTCCCTCCAAAGCTCGCGCTCGCCGCGCGCCCCGAACCGCGAGAACCGCCCAGGCTCGGCAGGATTCCCCCGCTCGTCCGCGGAGTGCCGAATTCGTTGTTCGGCTGGCCGAAACCTCCCGCCGGCTGGCCGAAACCTCCGGACGGCTGGCCGAAACCGCCGCTTCCTCCGGACGGCGCCGAACCGTCCGTGGTCCAGGACAATTCAAACGTGTAGCCCTCGTCGCCGCCCTTCTTGTCCCGAATGGCGACAATCGCCGTCCAGTTGTTCCCCAACCGCGGCTCCTGCACCAGCCGCACCTCGCCTCGCCCGTCGATCCCCCTGAAATTGAACTTCGTGAATCCGCCGGCGGGCAGCGGCTGCGAACACTCCGACCCCTCGTCTCTGCCCGGGCGTCCGGTGATGGTCCGCAGAAGTACGCTGTTGCCGCGCAGCTCCACGTCTGTCTCATCGTCTACGCGAACTCTCAGGACACACCGTCCATCCCGCGACTGCTCATTGTAATCCTTCATACGGCGCGGGCTGAACACGGGGTTCGTCTGCGCCGCCAGCGGCACGGCGGCAAATCCCGCCAGCATCAGACACCGGCCAAACCAGTTGTTTTTCACAGATCACGTCCCTCCTCATCCCATCATGGCAAACCGCCAACCTATTCGGATGTGGATTTCATCCGGTCCAGCCAGCGGTTTAACATGCTTTGCATCTCATCCACAATCTCCGGACGGCTGTGGCGCAGATTTGCCGTCTCGCCGGGATCGCTCTCGAGATCCGAGAGGAAGATCGCATCATCTCCGCTCAGGGGTCTGTGGCTCTCTGGCGTCCGACCATATTCGATTCCGTTCACCACCAGCTTCCACCGCCCTTTGCGCGCCGCCAGTTGCTCGCCGTTCTTCCAGAACACCGCTTCGTGGGGCGACTTCGCATTCGCGGTGAGCAGCGGCAGCAGGCTCGAGCCGTCGAGCGTGTACCCCGAGGGAAGTTCCACGCCCGCGGCCGCGCAGATTGTCGGCGTAATGTCCATCGTCATCGCGATCTCGCCCGTCTCCACGCCTTCCGCTATCCGTCCCGGCAGGCTCACGATGCCCGGCACGTGCATTCCTCCGTCGAACAGGCTGAACTTGAACCCTCGATAGACGCCATTGCTCCCCGCCGTTGCCGGCTGCTGATTCAATCCCGCGCGCGCCTCCGTCGTGGCGCCGTTATCCGCGACGAAGAAGATCATCGTGTCGCCGGTCAGGCCGGCCTGCTCGAGCGTCCGCCGGATCCGCCCTACGCCGTCGTCAACCGCCGCGATCATGGCCGCGTAGGTGCGCCGCTCCGGCGCCAAATGCGGAAACCGGTCCTTGTAGCGCTGGGGCGCGTGCATCGGATAGTGCGGAGCGTTGAACATCACCGCCAGCAGGAACGGCCGCCAGGCATTGCGCCGGATGAAGCCGCACGCCTCGTCCGCGATACGGCCGGTGAGATAACTGCCGTCCTCGAAAATCTCCTCCCGGTTGCGATAGAGATCGTGGTAGTTCACCTGCCGGTTCTTCCCGCCCTCTCCCCAGTAGTAGCGGTGCGAGTAGAAATCGACACACCCCGCATGGAAGCCGTAGAAGTAATCGAATCCGTGCGCGTTCGGACAGGTCTCCTCCCCCGCCCCCAAATGCCATTTCCCGGTCAGCGCCGTTGCGTATCCGCGCGGCTTGAGCAATTGCGCCATCGTCCGTTGCGAAGGCGCGAGCGCCAGGCCGTTGGTGGGAACCCCCGCCCGGGCCGGATACCTCCCCGTGTACAACGCCGATCGCGAGGGAGCGCATACCGGCGCATTCGCATACCAGTTCCGGAACCGCATCCCCGATGCCGCCAGAGCGTCGATGTTCGGCGTCTGAAGATCCTTTGCCCCAAAACATCCGAGATCATGGGAGCCATGATCGTCCGTGCAGATCACAACGAAGTTCGGCTGCCTGCGCGGCGCGGCAAATGCCAGCGCCGAAGTCGAGATCATCTCGCGGCGGGTCCACATGACCTCTACAGTGTAACCGCCGTTTCCACCTCCTTCCACGTAACCGCCCCATCCAGCCACTCGCCGGGAATCACCCGGCCTTGCCTTGCGGCATCGATCACCTTCGCCACAGCCTCGCGGCCGCCGCCTTCCCGCTCGAGAAACGCAACCAGCCTTTGCACGTGAACCCGGAAAGCTCCCTTCCCGGCGCTGTGTCCTTCCTTCAGAAATGCGAGCACCGCGCGCGCCGTTTCGAGCAGCCGCTCGTCCGCGTCCCGGCCGGGCATGCCGCCATCGCTCTCCATCCTGGCGGCTATCTCCATCAGTCGATCCGCCGTCGTCTTTTGGTCCGCCCGCGGAACCAGCCTCGAAAGGACTCCCCTCAGCATTCCGCTCCGCAATGCCCGAGACCGTGGCGCTAACATTCCCCCCCGCACGCAGGGCTGCCCAACCGCTTCCCGCATTGGCCCCATGGGCATGCCCGGCGCCGGCCGGAAGTACGCATCGAATGCCGTATCCCGAGGCATCCCCACTACCACCACCCTCGTCAACGCCGCCTCCCCCGCGCGATCCCCTTCCCGGTTCACCACCGCCACCAGCGACATCTCTCTACTCGCGAGCCCGTAAGCCAGGCTCAACTCCTTCAGCCTCCCTGCCTCGGTCTCATCCGTAATCAGCCGGGCCCCTCGAAGCAGGCGCGCCGTCTCTCCCATCGGCCGCCCGCCATCCGCCACCGGCAGTCTCATCTCTCCACCCATCCACTCGATTTCGAGCGACTCGCCCTCCCCGTAAACCACAAGCGGAGTCCCCGCGAAAACGAACGCCGGCGGTTGCGGCGCCACATTGGCCCCGCTCACCCGCACACCCGAAGCCACCGGCCGGCCAATGGAGGCGAACAGGTCCACCGCCGGCAGATCCACGCGCTCGCGCGGGGTAAGAAAGCGCGACACCCCTCCCGTCTCCCGCGCAAGCCGCGCCAGAAAACGGTCCTGGCTCGCGCTTCCGATTCCCAACACATGCAGCCTCGCTCCGGCCTTGCGCGCCCGCTCCACTATTTTTTCCGTCCCGGACACCTGGCCGTCGGTCAGCACCAGCAGGTCGGCTCCCGTCCCCGCCATCCGCGCGGCTTTTTCGATTGCCTGCTCCAGTTCCGTTCCGCCCTGCGCGTCAATGGTCTCGAGATACGCCCGCGCCCTTTCCCGGTTGCCCTTGCTCGCCTCGAGAAGCCGCTCCGCGAACACCTCCGTCCGGTTGTCGAAGACAACCAATCCGAACTCGTCCCCGGCGGAAAGCGCGCCCAGGCATGCCTCGATCGCCCTCCGCGCCTGCTCGATCGGAGACCCCTGCATCGATCCCGAGCGGTCCAGAACAAACACCACCTTGCGCGCCGCTCCCGCCGTCTTTCCGAAACAGACCGACGGCGCGAGCGCCACGAAATGCAGCCTGCCATCCGCGCCACGCCCGCCCAGCGCCTCCGCCCGCGGTTCTCCGCTGCCGGCATCCAACACCAGGTCGCGGTTGGGCACATCGCCCTCCTCCGCCAGCGATACCCGCAACCTCCCTTCCTCCATCCGCACCCGCAGCCCATGGGACACGGAAGCCACCTCGCGATAGCCGCCCATCACGCGCAGGTCGAAACCCACCGCGTGCAACCCTTTCGCATCCTCCCTGAACCGCGGCAGAATCACATCGCCGAATTCATCTTCCGGCAACTCCATCTCCCCCTCCCCCGGTCCGGTCGCGATGGCCCGCATCCGCGCGTGGTAGGAAGGAGCCAGCGTGAAGGGAAAGCGGAACCGGAATCCGTCGTCCCGCGACTCCACCCCCGCCACGATTTCGAGCGTCACTGTCACCGTCTCCCCTGGACGGATATTGCCCACCGTGAGGTTGATCAGCCCGTCTCCGTACTGCCGCGCCAGGGTCGAAAGCGCCCCCCGCTCCATCCCCTCCTCATAAGCCTTCACGGCCTCCTCCACCGGCCGCAACTCCGAGTGCGCGGTGAACCCCTCGCCTCGAATCGTGAACCGCCTCAGGGCCGCATCGCGCGGCAGCATGAAGGCGTACACCGCCTCCAGGGGCCTCGATTCCGAGGATTGAAACACATGCCGCACCAGCAGCCGCGCTCCCGCCGCCAGCACCCGCCCGCTCAGCCACAACCGCTGCATCGCCAGCCCGATCTCTTCTCCGGTCGCCGCGTTGCGCACCGAATAGCCCGCGCTACTCTTTGTTTCCGCCGCCATCATTTCCTCCTTCTTCCGGCCTGCCTGCGCGAAGCCTCAGGGTCAATTCCGCCAAGGCTGTCCGGATCAGCCGCATCCGCCAGGGGCTGCCTCCGTCCCGCACCATTACTCTTACGTCGCTGCTCACCTCGTATGCCCACCACGCCTCGGGCGCCGGCGCCGCTGCTTCTCCGCCGTTCAGTTCCATGGCGATCTCAGCCAGCATCCTCCCCTCGAGTTGCAACTTGCGAATCCGGGCGATCCTCTCGATGTGCGCGTCCGTGTAATAAGCCCCACGCCCGGCGCGCGAAGGACCCTCCAACAGTCCGCGCGCAATGTAGAAACGAATGGTCCGCGCCGGCGTTTGCGATTGCTCGGCCAGCTCGGCCAGGGTGTACTCAGACGAAGGCTTCACTACGCCATCAGAATGCCATAATATATCGACACTGTCAAGAACTGTTTTATTAAGGCCCACTACCCCCAGCGTGGTATCATGCCAATCCATGCCCAGTTTGGTTCAACTCAGACACTTCGACGGCAGCCGCGCGGCCGCCCTCGTGCGCGGTGAAGATCTTCACCTCCTCGAATCGGCATCGAGCGTCTATGAGCTCGCCCGCAAAGCACTCGAATCCGGTGTCCGCCTCGGCGAACTCGCCGTGAAATCGGCCTCCGGCCGGGTCATGCCCTACGGCCCCATTCATGCCGGCGAATCGGAGTGGTCGCTCCTGCCGCCTCTTGACCACCCTCTGGAACCAGCGCGCTGTATGGTGTCCGGAACCGGACTGACGCACCGCGCGAGCGCCGAGAACCGGAATGCGATGCACTCGGCGGCGGCCGTCCAGCTTACCGACAGCATGCGCATGTATCAATGGGGACTCGAGGGCGGCCATCCGCCGGCGGGCGCGATCGGCGTCTCCCCGGAGTGGTTCTACAAGGGCAACGGAACCATCCTCCGCGGCCACGGACAATCCCTGGTTGTTCCCGAATTTGCCGAGGACGGCGGGGAAGAAGCCGAAATCGCCGGACTCTACCTCATCGATGACCAGGGCGTTCCGCGCCGCCTCGGCATGGCGCAGGGCAACGAATTCTCCGATCACGCCGTCGAAAAGAAGAACTACCTCTATCTCGCCAGTTCGAAGCTGCGGCAGTGCGCTCTCGGCCCCGAAATCATCCTCGATCCCGATTTCTCATCCGTACCCGGCGACGTCCGCATCCATCGTGGCAAGTCCGTTCCATGGGAAAAGGAGATCCGCACCGGCGAGGCCAACATGTGCCACACGCTCGAGAACATGGAGCATCACCACTTCAAGTTCCCCGCGCACCGCCGTCCGG
Source organism: Bryobacteraceae bacterium (assembly GCA_019187195.1). Classification (GTDB taxonomy): domain Bacteria; phylum Acidobacteriota; class Terriglobia; order Bryobacterales; family Bryobacteraceae; genus CADEFT01. The sequence continues at coordinate 15,197 of JABAQT010000080.1, read as the reverse complement.
GGGATGTCCACATACACTTTTTCGGCGCGGGGTCCCTCAGTTGCGGCGACCAGGTGAAGCTCGAGCAAGGCGACGTCATGGAAGTCCACTACCGGAACTTTGGCCGCCCGCTGCGCAATCCGCTCGAAGTCCAACCGGGGCCGCCGCGCCTGGTCCGCGCCATCCCCCTGTAGTTGCGGATTCCCCACTCCACGCCCGCCATGCGCCGCCGGACCGCCGCGTAGACCAGCGCCGTGGCCACGACGCGCGGGAAGCCCATCATCCGGAAGACCGCCGTATAGCCGAAGCGATCTACAATGTGGCCCACGATGGGAATGGACAGGACGCCTCCGAGGCCGCCGCCGCGCCCACGTCATCCCGCTGTAGGCGCGGCTTCCTACTCCACGCCCGCCATGCGCCGCCGGACCGTCGCGTAGACCAGCGCCGTGGCCACGATGTGCAGGAAGCCCATCATCCAGAAGACCGCCGTATAGCCGAACCCATCCACAATGCGGCCCACGATGGGAGTGGACAGGACGCCTCCGAGGCCGCCGCCGCGCCCGCGCCATACCCCTGTAGTTGCGGATTCCCCACTCCACGCCCGCCACGCGCTGCCGGACCGTCGCGTAGACCAGCGCCGTGGCCACGACGTGCGGGAAGCCCATCATCTGGAAGACCGCCGTATAGCCGAAGCGATCTACAATGTGGCCCACGATGGGAGTGGACAGGACGCCTCCGAGGCCGCCGCCGCGCCCACGTCATCCCGCTGTAGGCGCGGCTTCCTACTCCACGCCCGCCATGCGCCGCCGGACCGTCGCGTAGACCAGCGCCGTGGCCACGACGCGCGGGAAGCCCATCATCCGGAAGACCGCCGTATAGCCGAAGCGATCTCCAATGCGGCCCACGATGGGAGTGGACAGGACGTCTCCGAGGCCTCCGCGCCCACGTCATCCCGCTGTAGGCGCGACTTCCTACTCCACGCCCGCCATGCGCCGCCGGACTGTCGCGTAGACCAGCGCCGTGGCCACGATGTGCGGGAAGCCCATCATCCGGAAGACCGCCGTATAGCCGAAGCGATCTACAATGTGGCCCACGATGGGAGTGGACAGGACGCCTCCGAGGCCGCCGCGCCGGCGTCATCCCGCTGTAGGCGCGGCTTCCTACTCCACGCCCGCCATGCGCCGCCGGACCGTCGCGTAGACCAGCGCCGTGGCCACGATGTGCAGGAAGCCCATCATCCAGAAGACCGCCGTATAGCCGAAGCCATCCACAATGCGGCCCACGATGGGAGTGGACAGAACGCCTCCAAGGCCGCTGCCGAGCCCCACCACGCCCGAAGCCGACCCAACGGCTGCTGTTGGATACACATCATTGGTCATCGTCATCAGATTGGTCTTCCATGCCATGTGGCAGAACGTCACCAGGCAGATCACCGCCATGGCCTCGCCCGTCGGGAGATATGCGGCCAGGATCCCCACCGGCATCACCAGCGCGCACGGAGCCATGGTCCACCGCCGCGCCCGCAACTCCTCCATCCGCCGCCGGATCAGCAGGCCCGAAACCCATCCCCCAACCACCGATCCGAAGTCCGCCGCCAGATAGGGCATCCACGCAAAGAGCGCGATCGCGGTGAGGGAAAAGTGCCGCTCTTCCTGAAGATACTTCGGCAGCCAGAACAGGTAGAACCACCAGACAGGGTCGGCGAAGACGCGCGCCAGCAGCAGCCCCCAGCTTTCCTTCATCCGCCACAAGGCCGAATACCGCACGTTCCCCCGCCCCGTCTCTTCCCCGAACGGCGGTCTGGTGGAGTTCAGCATCCACCAGGCGGCTATCCACACAAAGCCGCTGAGCCCCGTCACGACAAACGCTCCCCGCCATCCCACGAGATGAGTGACGAAGGCGATCAGCGGCGGAGCGAGAATCGCGCCTGTCGACGCGGCCGCGTTCACCAGTCCGTTCGCCAGAGCACGCTCTCCCGGCGGAAACCACTCCGAGGTTGCCTTGGCGGCCGCGAGGAAGTTCCCGGATTCGCCAAGCCCCAGCAGAAATCGAAAAAAGCCCAGGCTCATTGCTCCGCGCGCCAGCGCGTGCAGGGCGTTGGCCGCCGACCACCACCCCATGAACACAGCCAGACCGAAGCGCGATCCCCAACGGTCCACCAGCCACCCGGCCAGTACATACATGAACGTGTAGGGGACCAGAAACGCTGTCAACACGTTCGAGTATTCGACGTTGCTCAGCCCCAGTTCGCGGCTGATCGACGCCGCCAGCACGGACAGCGTCTGCCTGTCCACGTAGTTGATGACGGTGGCCAGGAACAACAGAGCGGCGATCAGCCACCGCCGCGATTTCACGGAGCCACCCGCGCCAGCGCGTCCTCGTCCATCTCGATACCGAGCCCCGGCCCATCAGGGACCACGTAATGGCAGCCCTCCATCCGCAGAGGTGTCTTCAGGAAGCGGTTCGCAATCGGGAAGACCTTGGGATTGTATTCGGCAATCAGGCACGAATCCACGGCCGCCGCATAGTGCAGCGCCGCGGCAATCTGCGGTCCCATTGCAATGCTGACGTGCGGAACCACGCTTGCTCCGGCGCGCGTGGCCAGCGAGGCAAGCCGCATTCCCTCCGTGATGCCGCAACGCCCCAGGTCGGGCTGGTATACGCCCACCGCCTTTTCCCGGAAGAATGGAGCCATCTCGTACCGTGTCCGGTAACTCTCTCCCAGCGCCAGCGGCGTTTCGATGGAACGCGCCAGCGCTCCATGAGGCAGCGGATCTTCCGGGGCAAGCGGAGCCTCCAGCCACAAGGCGCCGCCTGCGTCGCACTTCTTTCCAAACGCTACCGCCGTCTCCGGCCTCAGCCGCCACAACGCGTCCACCGCGAAGCGCGCTTCCGCGGGCAGGTCGCCGGTCCCGCGAAAGAACTCCTCTTCCGTCTCGGTATCGAAAAAGAGCTTAAACTCCCGGAACCCTTCCGCCCAATGCCGCGCCGCCGCAGCCTTTCGCCCCTCGGCCGGAAGTCCGCTCAGATAGGCCTTCACCTTCCGCTTCGGTGTTCCGGTGAGCATCGCGGAAACAGGCTTTTCGGCCATCTTCCCCGCGAGGTCCCACAGTGCCATGTCCACGCCGCTGATCGCATCCAGCATGAACCCGCCGGTCTGCCCGCGCACGCGCATCGTCAGGTACATCGCCTCCCACCAATCGGCGATGGTTTCCGCGTCCCCCGGAAATTCATTTCCCACCCAAAGCGGAGCCAGCAACAGGCGCACGATCTCGCATGCCACCTCCGGAGCGAGCGGAGCCTGGGCTTCGCCCCATCCCGTCAGCCCGCCGTCCGTCTCTATCTTCACCAGCGCCGTCTCGAAGTTCTTCGAGTACAGACACGGGAATACGGCGGACCATCGGTAGCCGCTCCCGCCCGCGGCAAGCGCCGTCGGCGAACCGGCGGTCCCTGTCGCCTCGTCCAGGTCGCGCGGCAACCGCACCGGAAACGCTTTTATCGATGTGATCTTCATCCTTCCGCCATGGCGCGAAGCCGCTCTAGTTCCCGTGGCCCTTCCCCCGCCAGCGCCGACGTGGGATGCCGCACCCGCGCGCTGCGGATCACGCCCCGCGCCGCCATGTTGATCTTCATCGCCGATACGCCCAGCCCTGGCTGGAGTTCAAAGCGGATCAGCGGCAGCGCCCGCGTGAAAATCGTCCATGCCCCCGCCTTGTCGCCGTCCTCGAGGCATTTCCAGATGGCGGCAAACACACCCGGGATATCGTTGTTCGGCATGGTTCCCACCGCCCCGCGCTCGTACTCCTCGATGAGAAACTGTCCGTTCAACCCGCCGAAAATCGCCAGCCCCGAATCCCGCAGAGACGAAATCTTCGGAGCCGCCGGCGGAGCTTCCACCTTTGCCAGCTTCACGTTCTCGATCTCGCGACCCATCCTCGCCAGCAATGCCGGCGGCATCGGCACGCCGGTCATCAGCGGCGCGTCCTGCACCATGATCGGTATCCGCACGGCTTTGCTGATGGCGTCGAAGTAGAACATCAGCCCCTCGCCATCCGGCTTCAGCAGGTAGGGAGGCAGCACCATCAGAGCCGATGCGCCCAAATCCTGCGCTTCCTTGCTCAGCCACACCGCCGCGTCCGTTCCCGTATGCCCCGTGCTCGCCACCAGCGGAACCCTTCCGTTCACGCGCCGGACGATCCGCCGCAGCAATTCCGCCCGCTCGTGGTGGAGCAAGGTGTAGCCTTCGCTCGCGTTTCCGAACAGACCCAATCCCGCCGCGCCCTGCTCCAGCGTGTATTCGATCAGCCGGTCCTGCGAGTCGAAATCGATCGAACCGTCTTCATGAAACGGAGTGGCCAGGATCGGGAATACTCCGCGGAACTCCTTCATACTTCCGCCTTTCCATCCGCCGAACCTTCCACGGCGAGCCGCCGGACAGCGTCACAAACTACACGGCGGTCTCTCGACGGCCGGGCTCAGGGGTGTCCATGGAAGGCAGCCGCGCGGAAGAGAATATTCTAGCATCGGGAGCGAACTTCCTCCCTCCCTGGCTACTCTCCGCCCGCCTTCTTCTCCATGATCCGCGTCAGCGAGGTGATGATGTCGATCGGCAGCGGAAACACTACGGTCGTGTTCTTCTCCGCCCCGATCTCGACCAGCGTCTGCAGATAGCGCAGTTGCATCGCCGCCGGCTGCCGCTGCAGCATCTCGGCCGCCATGCTCAGCTTCTCCGCGGCGATGTACTCGCCTTCGGCGTGGATGATCTTCGCGCGCCGCTCGCGCTCGGCTTCCGCCTGTTTGGCGATCGCCCGGATCATCTGCTCGGGGAAGTCCACCTGCTTCACTTCCACCATCGTCACCTTCACGCCCCAGGGGTCGGTGTGTTTGTCGAGCACATCCTGCAACCGCAGGTTCACCTTCTCGCGCGAGCTCAACAACTCGTCCAACTCGACCTCGCCGAGCACGCTGCGCAGCGTCGTCTGCGCCAGTTGCGAAGTCGCGTAGAGGTACCTCGCCACCTCGATGATCGCCTTCGTCGGATCCACCACGCGGAAATACACCACCGCGTTCACCTTCACCGTCACGTTGTCCTTTGTCACCACGTCCTGCGACGGTACGTCCATCGCCTCGACGCGCAGCGACACCCGCTCGAGACGGTCGATCGGCGAAAACACGAGGATGATGCCCGGGCCCTTGGGCTGCGGCAAGACGCGTCCCAGGCGGAAGATTACGCCGCGCTCGTACTCCGCGAGAATCTTGACTGACGAAATCAGATACAGGATCACCAGAAGCACGGCGATTGTCATTGGACTCAGGATCATGAGTTGCCTCCCTGCGCGGGAGCCGGCTCGACGCTCAACGTGAGCCCGCTCACCGCTGTCACGCGAACCCGCGCGCCTTGTTTCACCGGCGCGGAAGATACCGCATTCCAGTATGCCCCATCCACGAACACCTTGCCCCCGGGCGCCATCTCTTCGAGAGCCACCCCGAACGAGCCGATCATTCCGCTTACGCCCGTAACACTCTTACGCGAGCGCGCTTTCAACACCAGGGTCATCAGAAACATCGTGACGCCCGCAAACGGCAGGGCTACCGCCAGCGCGGTCGAAAGATGAATCCGCAGCTCCGGCGGCCCTTCCACCAACATCATAGCCCCTATCACCATCGCCACCGCGCCGCTGATCCCCAGAATCCCGTGCGATGGGATAAAGCCTTCCATCACGAACAGCGCCAGCGCCAGAACCAGCAGCCCCGCGCCCATCCAGTTGATCGGCAGCATGCTCAACCCCGAAAGACCGAGCAGAACCAGAATGGCGCCCGCCGTGCCCGGCAAAATCAGCCCCGGATGCGTGAACTCGATGTACAGCCCCAGCGCTCCCAGCATCAGCAGGATGAAGGCGAGGTTCGGATCGCCGAGCGGCGTCATGAACCGCTCCCGCGCCGTCATCTGGTAGGCGGCAATCTCCGCCCCGCGCGTATGCAGCGTAACGCTCGCGCCATCCGTCCGCGTGACCACGCGCCCGTCCAGTTGCGACATCAGGTCCTGGTCGTCCTTTGCGATGATCTCGATCAGCTTCGACTCGAGGGCCTCCTTTTCCGTGAAGGCCACCGCTTCGTACACCGTCTTCTGCGCCAGTTCGCCGTTCCGTCCGTGCTTGGCCGCAAGGCTGCGAATCCAGGCGGCGGCGTCATTTTCCACCTTCCGCCGCATGGTCTTGTCCATCTCCTGGCCCAGCATCACGGGGGACGCGGCTCCGGTATTGGTGGCCGGGGCCATCGCCGCGACATCGCTCGCCTCGAGCAGGAAAAAGCCCGCCGATGCGGCCCGGCCGCCGCTCGGCGTCACGTAAGCGGCCACCGGCACGGGCGAAGCGATCATCTTCTCGACAATGTTGCGCGTAGCTTCGAGAGCTCCGCCGGGGGTGTTGAGGCGCATCAGCAGAAGATCGGCTTTCCGCCTGGATGCCTCCTCGATGGCGTGTTGAATGGTCTCCGTGGTGATGGAATGAATCGGATAGTCCACATTGACGGCCACCACCATGGGGCGGGCCTCCAATGCGCACGCCGCCACGATCAATCCCGCGACCAGCTTGAACCTCCGCACTGTCACACTCCTACTTCCAGAGTCTAATGGCCGAATCGCGGACGCAAGCGTCTTATTTTCGTTGAACTACCGCATCCGTCCGGCCCACCGCAGAAAACGCAGCATTTCGGTCCGGTGCTGCCACAGGAACGCCCAGAATTCGCGGAATCCGATCGTCTCCGCGCGGCAGCCCCAATAGGTCTCGATGCGCCAGCGCAGGTACGGACTGCGCCACGGACGCAACCGGTATCCCCTCGTGGCTATCCACGGAAAGCCGGTCACCGCAGGCTCTGCGTCATCTTCTTGCGGCCGGCCACCTCGGGCGTCGCGTAATATCCGGTTCGCGTGCGCACTACCGGACGGCCGGGCGCGTTCACCGTCACCTTGATCTGCCGGAAGCTTCCATCGAGGGCGGCATTGGCGGGTGTGTAGGAAATCATGAACTGGTTGCGGATTTCGTGCGCCACTTCGAGTGAAATCCGCTCCACATCAGCCAGTTCCTTGGGGTAAAAAGCGAGGCCGCCCGACGCGCTCGCAAGCGCGTTCAGGGCGCGTTTCGCCTTGGCCGCCTCGCGGCGCTCTTCTTCGTTCAGCAGCCCGATGCAGTAGATGAGAACCTCGTTGCGCTGCGCCTTCTCGACCAGTTTCTCGAGCGTCATGATGCTGGTGTTGTCGTTGCCGTCGGTCACCACCAGCAGCACCTTCTTGTCCTTCTTGCCCTTCTCCTTCACTTCATCGATCGACATGCTGAGCGCGTCGCGCATGGCCGTTCCGCCGCGCGAATCGATCCGTGTCAGGCCCTCTTCCATCTTCTTGAGGTCGTTCGTGAAGGGAACATCGAGAAACGCGTCATCGTTGAAGTTCACGATGAACACCTCATCGCTGCGATTCGACGCTTTCACCAGCGCCAGCGCCGCCGCCTCCACCTTCCGCCGCTTGTCGCGCATGCTGCCGCTGTTGTCGATGATAAGCCCCATCGACACCGGAACGTCTTCCCGTTTGAACTCGCGGATCTTCTGCTCGGATCCGTTTTCGTAGACCTTGAACGCTTCCTTCGGCAGGCCGGTCAGCAGCTTTCCGTTCTTGTCCATCACGCTCGCATGCAGCACCACCAGGCGCGTGTCGGAAGTGAATGTCGGAGGCTCCTGCTGTTGTGCCGCCGCCCCCAGCAGAACGGCAAAAAACAGCCCAATGATCTTATTGCGATGGGGCATAGTATCCCAAGCGCCAGTAGGCACGCAGTTGCGGGAAGCCCCGCGGCTGGTTCACCTTGACCTTGACCCTCCTGTACTTTCCATCCCGGTTCATGTTCGCCGGCGCGTATCCGAGCACATACTGGTTCCGCAACTCGACGCCGATCTTTGCCGCCACATCCGGCAGTTCATTCACATTCTCCACCGGAAAATGCCGGCCTCCGGTCTGCTCCGCGATCTCGTTCAACAGGCTCGGACCGGAAAGCTCTTCCGCCGTCCGCCCTCTCGATGATACCGGCTCGAACAGACCAATCGCATAGATCTGGACGTCCGCTTCCCGCACCAGGTTCCTGATCTCGCTCTCCGTATAGCGGCTGGAATTGTCCCCGCCATCGGAGAGAATCAGAATCGCCTTGCGGGGATTCCTCGCCTTCTTCATGTTGCTGATCGCCAGGTAGACGGCATCGAGCAACGCGGTCCGCCCTTTCGCCTGCGTGAACGTCAGCCGGTTCTGGATCTCCTCGGTGTTGTGCGTGAAGGGAACCATCAGCTCCGCGCGGTCATTGAACTGGATCAGGAAAAATTCGTCTTCCGGATTCGCGGTCTTGAAGAACTGTGCCGCCGCCTGCCGCGACTTCGCCAGCTTGCTGCCCATGCTTCCGCTCGCGTCAAACACCAGCCCCACCGATAACGGCGCGTCCTCGCTGGAAAACTGCGTGATCTGCTGCTCGGTGTTGTCTTCCCACAGGCGGAAAAAATCCTTATCCAGTCCGGTGACAAAACGGTTCATGGGGTCCGTCACCGTCACGTTGATAAGAACCAGTGTGCTGTCTACCCGGATATTCGCCGCGCCTCGCCGCTCCGCCGCCGCCTCCGCGCCCAGCTTCGGCCTCGGTGTGATCGAAACACGCGGGTTATCTGGTACTTGCCCGGTCTTCGATGGATCCTTTTTCTCGGCCGGCAGGATGCCCGCTCCCATCACGAGCATCACGGCTGCGAAAAGAAGGGAATTCCTAACTACGGCCATCGACCGTCCCTCCATCAAACTAGTTCAAGTATAACACGCACCTTTTTTCCTTCCCCCCGAAATCGCGCGGGACCGCACGCCGTCTCGGCCCGGTACAATAAGAGCAGTGCTCGTCCACATTGACTCCACCCCCAAGCGCCCCGACTGGCTTCGTGCCCCCGCGCCCGCTGGTGACAATTACCACGAGTTGAAATCCCTCGTCGGACGTCTTCAGCTTCACACCGTCTGCGAGAGCGCCGCCTGCCCCAACGTGGGCGAATGCTGGAACAACCGCACCGCCACCTTCATGATTCTCGGCAATGTCTGCACGCGGCGCTGCGGCTTCTGCGCGGTCCGCAAAGGAGCGCCCCTCGAAGTCGATTTCGACGAACCGCGACGCGTCGCTGAAGCCGTCTCCCTCCTCGGCCTGCGCTACGCCGTCGTTACCAGCGTCAACCGGGATGACCGCAAGGACGGCGGCGCCCTCCTCTTCGCCATGACGATTCGCGCCATCCGCGAGCGCGTCCCGGGCTGCAAAGTCGAAGTCCTCATCCCCGATTTTCAGGGTTCTCACGCCGCCATGGATCTTGTTCTGGACGCCGCGCCCGACGTTCTCAACCACAACACCGAAACCGTCCCCCGCCTCTACCGCCAGGTCCGGCTCGGCGCGCGCTACGAACGCTCGCTAGACGTGCTCGCCTATGCCAAATCGCGCCGCCCGGAGATCCCCACCAAGTCCGGGCTCATGCTCGGCCTCGGCGAAACCATGGAGGAGGTCGTCCAGGCGCTCAGTGATCTCAAAGCCCACAACGTCGACATCATCACCCTCGGCCAGTATCTTCGCCCCTCACCCAAACACCTTCCCGTTCTCCGCTATGTTCCGCCCGCCGAGTTCGCCGAATACCGCCGCATTGGAGCCGAACTCGGCTTCGCGCACGTCGAAGCCGGCCCGCTTGTGCGCAGCTCCTACCACGCCGGCCACAGCCACGAAGCCGTCACGGCCAGACCTTCCAAATGCTGACGCCGCCGCGCCCGGCGGGTGTTTCCGAACCCGCGGACGGTCATCCGCTGCCCGTTTGAGCCAATCCTTCCCGGCGAGCGCGTTCACCTTCACCGGCCGGCAGCGGTCCGCACCAGTTCCGCGCCTTGCCCCACCGCATCGAGCATCCGCCGATCGTTATCCCAGGAAACGTGCCGCTGCCCCGATCCCTCAACCGCGTAATCGCTTCCTCTCTCGTTGTCCGCCCGGTGGCCGCTTCCGGACCCGTGGACGGTCATCCGCGGCCCGTTTAAACCAATCCTCTCCGGCGAGCGCGTTCACTTCCGCCTGTTCCAGTTCCCGCCACCTGCCAATCTCCAGCTTTCCGATCCGCACCGGGCCGATCGCTGTCCGCACCAGTTTCCGCACCTTGCTCCCCACTGCCTCGAGCATCCGCCGCACCTGCCGGTTGCGCCCCTCCGTGATCGTTATCTCGAGAAACGTGCTGCTGCCCCGGTCCCTCAAACGGGTCACCACGGCCGGGCGCGTGGGCCCATCCTTCAACTCGACGCCGTTTCTCAGCCGCTCCATCTGCTCTTCCCCGAGCACCCCCGCCGCCTTCACCAGGTACGTCTTCGGAACCTTGCATTCCGGGTTCATGACGCGTTCGGCAAACAGCGTATCGTTGGTCAGAATCAATAGCCCGCTCGTATCGAGGTCCAGCCGTCCCACCGGGACCACGTGCCGGCCCAGGTCTTCGATCAGCGCATACACCGACGGCCGCCCCTCCGGGTCCTTGTAAGTGGTCAAGTACCCCTTCGGCTTGTACAGCAGCAGGTACACTCTTTCCGCCGCCTGTACCGCTTTTCCATCGAGCGTGACTTCGTCCCTCTGCGGATCCACCCAGTGATCAGGCGTCTGGATCACCTTCCCGTTCACCCGCACGCGCCCCGCTCCGATCCACTTCCGTGCCTCCGTGCGCGATCCCAACCCGGCCTTCGAGAGCACGCGATCCAACGTCTTGAGAGTCCGCAACCTGAAATGGTACCCCACTTCGCTGATCCGGAAAGCGCGCCCCCGCCTCACCGGGCTAACCTTGAACCATAGTGAAATAACACTCATGCCACGCGTCGCCATTCTCGCCACCGGAGGCACCATCGCCGGCAAATGGGACCCCGCGCGGAACGGCGTCGTCCCTGCCCTCACGGGTGAAGAACTGGTCCGCCTCACACCGGGCCTCGACACCATCGCGGATCTCGACATCGAACAGGTGGCCAACGTCGATTCCTCCGACATTCAGCCCGGCCTCTGGCTGCGGCTCTCCCGCCTGGTCAACCACTGGCTCGCCAGGCCCGAAACCACCGGCGTCGTCGTGACCCACGGCACCGACACCCTCGAGGAGACCGCCTACCTCCTCGATCTCACCGTCACCAGCAACAAGCCCGTCGTGCTTGCCGGAGCCCAGCGGCCGCCCTCTTTCCCCGATTCCGACGCGCCCCGCAATCTTTTCGATGCCGTCCGCGTGGCCATCTCCCCGGAAGCCGTGGGAATGGGAGCGCTGGTCGTCATGAACGGCCAGATCCACGCCGCCCGCGATGTCACCAAGACCAGCACCACGGAGTTCGAAGCCTTTCAAAGCCTCGAATTCGGAGCCCTCGGCATTGCCGACATGGAGACTGTCCGTTTCTACCGCGCCCCGCTCCGCCGCCGGACTCTGCCGCTACCCGTGGATGCCCGCTTCGGCCGCGTCGAAATCGCCATGCATTATGCCGGAGCCGACGGAGCCGTCATCCGCGCCCTGCTCGCCCATACCCCGGATCTCGAGGGTCTGGTCATCGCCGCCACCGGGCTCGGCCAGGTGAGCGAGTCCATGTTTGAAGCTATCGCCGAAGCCCGGGCGCGCTCCCTTCCCGTCGTCATCAGCACTCGCGTCTACACCGGCCGCGTCATCCCCCTCTATGGCTCCCGCGGAGGCGTCGGCTCCCTGCGCGCCCTCGGCTGCATCCTCGCCGGCAATCTCAGCCCTGTAAAGTCGCGTGTGCTCCTGATGGTCGCGCTCAATCAACGCGCCAGCCCGGAGGCGCTTCAAACCTGGTTCGACACCTGATCAACTCTCCGCTGTTACCGCCAGCCGCACCCTTACATCCGCTGCCCACGCAACGGGCGTGACAGATATCGCACCCACGCTTCTTCCCGCCCCTCTCCGAAGCTCTCCGCCCAGAGCTCGCGAAACTCCGCCAGCCGTTTCCGGCGCTGCTTCTCCAGATAGACGAACAACTCCCTGACGCCGCCTTTCGAGCCGCTCAACAACTCTCCCGTCACCGCGCAATCATTCGCCTCGCCCAGCACCGTCTGCACCTCCCGCAGCTTCCTCAGATGGCCATCCATCCTCCGCCCGTACACTGGCCGGAACACCTCGAGCAGATAACGGAAATGCTTCGCGCGCAGCCGGAACCGGTGCAGTTCTCTCGCGCCCGTTCGCTTCCTCGCCGCCTTTTTCCCGGCGCGGAAGAACTGTTTCGCCTCCGCCGTCAGCCTCTCACGGGCGTTCTCGCCCGCCGGAGCCTCCGCCCGCCACCGGCCCTTTCCGTCCTTTTCCGGCTTCAACCGCTCCCGCCATGCCAGCGGAAGTCCCTTCTTCTTCCATTTCCGCGCCTCCGCCAGAAGCCTGCCCAGCGCCTCCTCCCGCTGGCGCCGCAACATAAGGCAGGGCGGCGCTTCCGCCGGAACCCCCGCTGCTTCGCACAGCTCAAGCGCGATATCCCGGTTTCGAACCTCCGAAGACAACCCCATCATCCTTTTCAGCCGCATCCGCGCTTCCTTATATGCGCTCCCGGGAAACAACGGACACAACGCGCGCAGAGCCTGCTTCAGGCGCCGCATGGAGACTCTCACATCATGAATTCGGCCGGCGTCCTGCTCCTTCTCGAGCAGTTCCATCTCCTGATTCAGCCGCGACAGCAAGCCGTCTATTCGTAGTCCGATGAACCGCCGCAACTCCATTCCCGGCTCCTCATGTTCACCAATTGCAGACTCCTGCCGTAAATCTCGCGGAATACGTCCGCCACCCGTTCCGCCGCCCACAAATCAAGATCGGCTTCACTCCGGCTTCTCACCTCCAGCACCACCGCTCCCCCCCGCTCGCGGCACGCCACCTGTTCGATGTTCTGCTCGTGGCTCCGGTCCAGGCTGTCCGCCAGCCGCAGCAACGGCAGCAGCAGCAACAGCCGGCGCCTCTCTTCCGGGGTCATAAGCTGATAGCCCTCATGCCGCGCTCCCGGCATCGACTTCCGGTGAAACCGGCACAGCATCGCAATCATGTGCCGCTCCGTATCCGTGAAGCCCGGCATGCCGGCGTTCGCCACGATATAAGCCGAGTGTTTGTGGTGCGCCGAATCACTGATGAAGTGTCCGGTATCGTGCAGATGTGCCGCCGCCTGCAACAGCCGTCCCGATTCCGGAGGCAGCTTGTGCAGCGGGTACAACGCCTCGAACAGGCTGTGCGCGAGCGCCGCCACCTGCCGCGCGTGGCTTACCGCCACACCGTACTTCCGCGCCATCTGCTCCACTACCCGCCGCTGGTCCCGGTCGAGCAGAGACCGTTCCCTTCCCACCCGGCGCGACGCCAGATCCGCGATGATTCCGTCCCGCACTCCCGCCGCCGCGTAGTGCAGCGTCTTCACCTGGAAAGCGTCCATTGCCTGCAGGAAAACCGCCACGCCCGGCGTCAGGATCTCCGCCCGCCGCGGACCCACCCCGGGCATCTTCCGCCGCTCCGCCACTGTCTTGCGGCGGATCTCCTTGTACAGCCGCCTGGCCTGCCGCGCCGTCGCCTTCCGCCGCTCCGCTTCTTCCCTGTTTGAATTCGGAATGCGGTGAATGGCGCACAACAGCGCCGCCGCCGATGCCGACGTCCCGATGACACGGTCGAACGGCCGCGTCCCGATGCGCGCCACGCACGGTTCGAGTTTCTCCGCGATGTACTGCTCCATGCGCTGCAGTTCAATCGCCTCCGCCGGGTCATGCTTCAGGAAAATCTCCGTCAGACGAACTGCTCCGAGCGGCTTTGAAAACGCCTCCTTCCGCGCTCCGTGCTCGGAAAGAATGATCTCCGCGCTTCCGCCGCCCACGTCGATCACAAGCGCGCGCCCGTCCGTATGCGGCCCTCGAGCCATCACGCCCAGATGGATCAGCCGCGCCTCCTCCAATCCGGAGATCACATCCACCGGAGCTCCGATCGCCGCGGCCGCGCGCTCCAGAAACCGCGCCTGGTTGCCCGCGTCGCGCACCGCGCTGGTCGCCACCGCGCGCATTCCATCCACATCGTGCTTCCCGATCACCCCCGCCATCCGCGAAAGCAGCGAACACACCGCGTCCATGGCCTGGTTGCTGATCCGCCCCTCGCGAAACACGCTTTCGCCCAGACGCGTCACCTGGCGGTCGCTCCACAACGCGCGCGTCTTCCCCGGGACAACTTCCGCCACCAGCGCGCGCACGGAGTTGCTTCCAATGTCGATGGCGGCATAGCGCGGCATACCGCTATCGTAGCCGATCCCCCTGCCCGCTCCCCGCCGGCCTTCCCGGTAACTCCAAGAGAACAAGCGGCCTTTGCGCTGGCGTATAATCACTCACGCGGACAAATCGAAACCAATCCGCGAAACAAGGAGATCTTTCATGCCTCTCGGAAAACGAGCGATGGCGGAATTTTTCGGAACCCTCTGGCTGGTATTCGGCGGCTGTGGCAGCGCCGTGCTGGCGGCGGCGTTTCCAAACCTGGGGATCGGCTTTGCCGGTGTAGCTCTCGCTTTCGGTCTCACTCAGTTGACTTCGGTCTACATGATCGGACACATCTCCGGATCACACATCAACCCCGCCGTCACGGTGGGATTGGTGCTGGCGAAGCGGTTCCCCGCTTCCGACATGGCCGCTTACATCATCGCGCAGGTGCTGGGCGGCATTGCCGGCTCGGGCATCCTCTATCTGATCGCCAGCGGCAAACCAGGCTTCGAGATGGGCGGATTTGCCGCCAACGGATTTGGGGCCCACTCGCCTGGCCAGTATACTCTCCTCGCCTGCCTCATCTCGGAGATCGTGCTGACTATGTTTTTCCTGCTGATCATTCTTGGTTCGACCGACCGCCGCGCGCCCGCCGGTTTCGCCGGAATCGCCATCGGTCTGGCGCTCACCGCCATCCACCTCATCGGAATCCCGGTGACGAATCTCTCGGTGAATCCGGCGCGGAGCACCGGTCCAGCCGTGTTCGTCGGCGGATGGGCGGTCGAGCAACTGTGGCTGTTCTGGGTGGCGCCAATCGTGGGCGGAGCACTGGGAGCTTTCATCTACCAGATGATGGCCGCCGGAAATCCTCAGACTACCCCGGCGCAAACCCGCACCGCCGCGGCGTAAGCGCGGTTGAAACAGGGGGCGCGGCCGGCTTTGGGCCGTGCCCCCCGGGTT
>JABAQT010000106.1 GCA_019187195.1 Bryobacteraceae bacterium | reverse complement strand
GTTTCAGCGGCGAAGCCTATCAGGATGCGGCCATCCTTTTTCCGGCCCACCTCGGCGAGGATGTCGGGGGTGGGATCGAGTTCCAGCGGCATCCGCGCGGCGGTCTTCTTGATCTTCTGTGTGGGGGGATTGGCCACGTAGTAATCGGCGACGGCCGCCGACTTGATGATGATGGTGGCTTCCTCGAGATGAGACATCACGGCATCCCTCATTTCGGCGGCGCTGCGCACCGCGACCACCTCGACTCCGTAGGGTACGGGCAGATGCACCGGCCCCGACACCAGCACCACGCGCGCCCCGCGGGCCGCTGCCTTCGCCGCCAGCGCATAGCCCATCTTGCCGCTCGAACGGTTCGAGATGAACCGCACCGGATCGATGGCCTCCCGGGTGGGCCCAGCCGTGATGAGCACCACTTCGCCGTCGAGATCCTTGCGCGGGTGGCCGATCGTCATGACCGCTTCCGCGATCCGCGCCGGATCGGGCAGGCGGCCCGCTCCGGTGGTCCCGCAGGCGAGCAACCCTTCGTCCGGAGGCAGGATGTAGTTTCCCCGCGCGGCCAGCGTCCCGGCGTTGTCCCGGGTGGCCGGATGGTTCCACATGTTGGTATTCATTGCCGGGGCGAGAATCACCTTGCCGGTAAAGGCAAGGTAGAGGGTGGTAAGGAAGTCGGGCGCCAGGCCATGGGCGAACTTGGCGAGCAGATCGGCCGTGGCCGGAGCCACCACCAGCACGTCGTTTTCCTGGGCGACGCGAATATGCTCGACGGAACTCGCCAGCGTTTCCTCGGCCGACCTCGCCGCGAACAGATCGGTGATCACCTTGCGGTTGGTGAGAGCGGCGAAGGTGAGAGGACGGATGAACTCCTCAGCGGCGGCGGTAAGCACGGTCTGCACGGCGGCCCCGCGTTCGATCAGGGCACGGGCGATTTCCGCGGCCTTGTAAGCCGCGATGCCGCCGCCCACGCCCAGAATGACGTTCATGAGGGACCCCGCGGGTTACAGTTGCTCGACGGCTTCTTCTTCGCCGGTCAGCGGATTGCCCGGATCAGTATACTTGACCAGCCCGCGGCGGACCTCCTCCATCGAGGTGACAGTCGGCTTGCGCGATGTTGTGGGAAGAAAGGAACGGGCGCCGCTTTGAAGCTGCCGGGCGCGCTTGGCGGCGACGATGATGAAACGGTAGGTGCTCCATTCCGGATCGTCCGGAATCGCGTTGATCGCGCTGCGGGTAATCTTTTCGGCCATTTCTCAAAACTCCAATAACCTGTCTCTTACAGCGACTCGCCGAAAGTGGCGAGAATCGGGCGGATCCGGTCTTCCATTCGCTGGCGCCTCACCCGTTCGGCCCGCAGGATTGCGCGCAGTGTCTCCACCGCCTCGGTCACCTGATCGTTCACCACCACATAATCATAGCGGTGATAGTTACGGATTTCCTCGGCCGCCGCCAAAAGGCGCCGCGCAATGACCTGCTCGGAATCTTCCGATCGGGCCCTGAGCCGCTGCTCCAGAATTTCACGGGAGGGAGCCAGGACAAAAATCGTTACCGCGTCCGGTATCTTCTCCTTCAATTGTTGCGCACCCTGCACGTCAATGTCGAGCAGCAGGTCCTTGCCCGCTTCCCGCGCCTCGATCCAGACCGATTCATGGGTTCCATAGAAGTTGCCTACTACTTCAGCCCATTCGAGAAATTCGCCCCGGTCCTTGCGCGCGATGAACTCCTCGCGGCTGATGTACCGGTAGCTGACGCCTGGACGTTCCTGTCCGCGCGGCGCGCGGGTCGTGTAGGAGATGGAGAACACGAGTTGCGGGTCGTTCGGCAGCAGTTCGCGCACAAGCGTCGACTTGCCCGAGCCCGAGGGGGCGGAAATGATGAAAACGGCGCTCATTCGAGGTTCAGTGACTGTTCGCGGATACGTTCGATTTCTGACTTGACGGCGATTCCCGAGTCCGTGAGCCGCAGCCCGATCTCGCCCGCGCCACCCGTCTTCGACAGGATAGTGTTGGCCTCGCGGCCCATCTCCTGCATGAGGAAGTCGAGCTTCTTGCCCACTTCGCCGCCCGCGTCCAGCAGGCGGTTCAACTCCTCCGAATGGATGGTGAGGCGGTGAATCTCTTCCATGATGTCACTCTTATCAGCCAGGATGGCCGCCTCCTGGGCCAGGCGCTGCGGATCTATATTACTTCCGTTCAACAAATTGGACAATCGTTCCTGCAGCCGTTCCTGAAAGGCCGGCAGCGCCCTTCCGCGCAGTTCGCCCATCCCGTCGGCGTGGCTGCGAATCCTCGCGTTCGCCTCGCGCATGACTACGCCCAGTGCCGCTCCCTCCTTGGCGCGGGAATCGTTGAACAGGTCCACCGCTTCAACCGCAAGCGAGGTGAGAGCCGATTCGAGCGTCTCGTCCGGTTCGGCGTCGGCCTCGGTCAGCATGCCCGGGATGCGCATGGCGGCGTTCAGGTCGGGCTCGGAAAACACGGTGTGATATTCGCGGGCCTGCTGGAATGCCGCCAGCCAGCTTTCCAGCAGCGGACGGTTCAGGGTTAGCATCGAACGGGATCCGGCCCGGTTCCACGTCAGCCGCACGTCCACGCGGCCCCGGGACACCTTCTGCTTCACCGCGTTGCGCAGCGCATTCTCGTAGACATCGAGATCCGCCGGCAGATGAACGTGCACGTCGAGCGAGCGGTGATTGACGCTCTTCAGCGTTATGATCATCTCGCCGAGATCGTTGACCCGGCGCAATCGGGCAAAACCCGTCATGGAGCGGAGTGGCGGCATCAGGAGTTCACCAGGGGATCGGCTTCGAGGAACTGCAATTCATGCAACCGTTGATAGACGCCGCCGGCATTGACCAGCTCCTCGTGGGCTCCGGTTTCGACGATGCGGCCATGGTCGAGCACCACGATCTTGTCGGCGCGGCGGATGGTGGAAAGACGATGCGCGATCACGATGACCGTGCGCCCATTGATGAGGTTCGAAAGCGCGCGCTGCACCAGCATCTCCGATTCGGTGTCAAGGTGGGAGGTGGCTTCATCGAGGATGAGAACCGGCGCGTCCTTCAACAACGCGCGGGCAATGGCGATGCGCTGCCGCTGGCCGCCGGATAGCTTCATGCCGCGTTCGCCGATGAGGGTGTCATAGCTCTGCGGGAGCCGTGTGATGAAATCCTCGGCGAGCGCGCTGCGCGCCGCCCGGCGCACCTCTTCGTCTCCCGCCTCGGGACGGCCGTAGCGGATATTGTTGGCCACCGTGTCATTGAAGAGAAAGGTGTCCTGGGCGACGATGCCGATCTGGCGCCGCAGGGAAGCGAGCGTAACGTCGCGGATATCGTGCCCGTCCACGCGGATGGCGCCGGAAGAAACGTCATAGAAGCGCGCCAGGAGATTGGCGAGTGTGGACTTCCCCGCCCCGCTCGGTCCGACGAGCGCCACCACTTCGCCCGCCTTCACCGTGAGGTTCACGTCGCGAAGGAGGAAGCCGTCCGGAGTCGTGGGATAGCGGAAGGCGAGGCGTTCGAGCTGGATCTCCTTGCGGAAACCGTCGAGTGCGACAGCGCCGCGCTTCTCCTTTACAAACTGGTCGCGATCGAGATATTCAAAGACCTTCTGCGAAGCCCCCAGCCCCTGCTGAAAGATGTTGTGAATGCCGGTGAGCCGCTTCACCGGTTCATAGAGCATCAGCAGGGCGATGACGAAGCTGGTGAACTCGCCCGTGGTCAGCCTGCCCAATTGGATCTGGCCGCGGGCATAGGTAAGCAGGATGACGATGGTCAACGCGCCGAAGAACTCGATCAACGGGGAGGCGATGGCCTGTTGCGCCGCATAGCGCAGATTCGAGGAGCGCAGCCGCGCCGATGCCTTGCGGAAGCGTTCCGCCTCGAGGCCCTCGGCTCCGAAGCTCTTCACCACCTGGTGCCCGGTGAGCGTTTCCTGGAGGATCTGGTTGAGTTCGGCGGCATCATCCTGGGCTCTGCGCGTAGTCCGGCGGAGTTTACGGCCGAGGCGGACGGTGGGCACGAAGACGAAAGGCAGCACGGTAAGGCTGACGACGGCGAGCTTCCAATCCATCTGCAAGACCACCCACAGCAGGCCGATCGCGGAGAAGGTCTGCCGCAGCCAGTCGGCGAGCATGCTCGAGGTGGCCTGCTGGATCTTATCCACGTCGTTCATGATGGACGACATGAGCCGGCCGGTGGTGTGCGATTCGAAGAATACGGCGTCCTGGCCGACGACGCGCTCGAAGACGCGCTGCCGCAGGTCGGTGACAGCGGAGAAGCCCGCGTAGTTCACCAGGTAGTTGCCGCAGTAATCGGCGACGCCGCGGATGAGGAAGACCAGCAGAATGCCCGCCGCCACCAGTTGCCACACATCGTGCAGGGGGAACGGGATGATCTGGTGCAGGTAGAGCGGCTTGTTGAGGATGGGAATGGTTGTGAGCTGGACCGGAGCCTCCGCCGCCCGCGGATCGAGGACGCGGTCGAAGATGGGCCGGATGAGGAGCGCCATCATGGCGTGGCAGAATCCGGCGACGGCCATCAGAATGACCGACAGGAACAACGGAAGGGTGTAGGGTCTCGAGTAGCTGAGCAGGCGGCCGAGTTCTTTCATGCGGTCACACGAAGTTTACCGGCGGCCCTGGCGACACGCTCGACGGTGATGGAAGACATGCCGCCGCTCGAGACGATGGCCTCGGCATGCGTCTTCCAGGGCGCCCAGACCACGGGATCGGAAGCGCCGAACAGAACCACCTCGGGAATGCCGAAGGCGGCGGCCATGTGGGCGGGACCGGAGTCGTTGCCGATGAACAGGGCCGCGCCGGCGAGGACGCTCTTGGTCTCCTGAAGGGGGAGCGTTTGCGTGCGAAAACGTTGGAAGGGGGTGAGATCGTCGCCATGAGCGCCGATGAACAACGGTTCGAGTTCGAGACGCGACTGAACAAAGGCGGCGAGTTCGAGAAAACGCGCGGCGGGCCAGGTCTTGAGCGGGCTCGAGGCAAGCGCATGAAAAACAGCGTAGGGCGTGGAGGAGTGAATCGGGCGGGCATGAAGACGCGCCCGGGGAATTTCATCTTGCGGCACGCCGAGATGAAACATGGCGGAAGCCACGTGCTCCGCCGTATGCACCTTGCGCTTCACATGGAGAATTTCCTGCGCTCTCGGAATGAGCACGTTGTAGAAGCGGGAGAAGCGGTAGTGGGCGAAGCCCGCGCGCCAGCGCGCCGCGCTCGCCATGGTGAGCAGCAGGCTGCGCGTTCCCCCGTGCAGGTTGAGGCAAAGCTGCGGCCGGTAGCGCAGCAGGAGGGAAGCGCTCGGCGGGAGGATGTCGTCCACATCGGGACTCTCCTCGAACACCGCCTCGAAACGCGGCTCGACAACCACACCCACGCGCAGATCAGGCCGGAAGCGTTTGAGAAGGTACAACGCCGGAGTGGTGAGCACGCAATCGCCCAAGGACCGCAACCGCACAACGGCTACATGCGCCCCTTTGCCGAGTTGGTCGAGAAAGCGGATCATGAACGCGCGGCGTCAATCCTCTATGCGAGCCTCGTCGATGAGCATTACGGGGATGCCGTCACGAATGGGATAAACGCGGCGGCACTCCATGCATTTCAGACCGGTTTCCGCCGGCTGGATGCGCACCTCGCCCTTGCAGAAAGGGCAAACGAGAATCTCCAGCAGTTCCTTGCTGATGGCCATGTCCGGGCTCCTCAAATTCGATGCTCCTCCGAGTGTAACAGTTTCCGCGAATGCAACAGCGCCCCTGACCGGAGTTGCGGGCAATCAGGAATCCCAGCGATATAAGGGGAAATGGTGGGCTCGAGAAGACTCGAACTTCCGACCTCCTGCGTGTCAAGCAGGCGCTCTAACCAGCTGAGCTACGAGCCCTAGGAACTGACCCAACCGCAACCCGTTGGAACCCAACGATACCGGTTGGAGCAAACGTTTCGATCTCGCGATTCCGTATGGGTATCGGCTTAGCCGGCCGAGCCGCGGGCCTGCGGGATTCGTAACCCACAGTGTAACATACGAGAGTTGTCATGCAGATCAATTTCACCGGAAAAACAGTCGCCGTGACGGGCGGAGCGAATGGGATTGGGAACGCGGCCGGGCGTGCCTTTGCCGGGGCGGGGGCGAGAGTCTTCCTCCTGGACCTCGAGAAAGAGAACCCAGGCGCCGCCGCCGAAAGGATAGGCGGAGGCGCGCGCGGCATTTCGATCGATGTGCGGCGGCGGGAGTCCGTGGAAAGCGCGTTCGCGGAAATTGGAGCGGTGGACGTGGTGGCGGTGAATGCGGGGATAGCCCCCATGGCTGCGATCGAGGACACACCCGAGGAACTGTGGAAGCAGATGCTCGATGTCAACCTGACGGGAGCGTTTTACACCGTGCAGGCGGCCTCGAGGCGAATGAAGGAGCGGAGGGCAGGGGCGATCGTGTTGACCGCATCGACAAATTCATATGATGGCGAGGCGTCGCTGGTTGCCTACAATGCGTCGAAGTCGGGGATCCTGGGCATCCTGCACACGGCGGCCAACGAATTGGGCCCGTACGGAGTGAGGGTCAACGCCGTCTGTCCCGGCTTGATCCATACACGGCTCACGGAACCCTATTACGCGCAACCGGACGCGCTGAAAGAGTATTTTCGCCACATTCCGATGGGGAGAGGCGGCTCGCCGGAGGAAGTGGCGAACGCGATCCTGTTTCTCGCCTCCCCGGCGGCCGGTTTCATTACCGGCGCGGCGCTGCTGGTGGATGGCGGGCAGATGGCGTGCAAGTACAGCCTGTGGAACGAATCAACAGCGGAATTTCATAAGGACCACTGGCGGCTACGATAGAGACACGAAGGGCCTCCGGTTGGACGGAGGCCCTCGAGTTACGTGGAGGAATTACCGCTTGCGATGGACGGGAGCCCTCCGGGTGGCCTTCTTGGCGGGCGTGGGGGCGGGGAGCGCCGGCCAGCCATCCAGATCATCCTTCTGAACCTCGAAGGTCAACATGAAAGGATCCTTGGTGAAGGCCTTCGCAACGCCCTTGAACTGTACCTCGGTATCCGGTTCCGCCCTGCCCTTGAGGGCAGTGTCGAGTTTCAGCGTGACTTCACCCGCTGACCCGGCGGCGCTTTGATCCGTATCGAGAAGCAGAACAAGCTCCTTGGGATTCACGGCGGGCTTCATGGAAACGATCTTTCCCTTCAGCTTGTCGTATTCGGTGTCCGGAATCTTGCCAGGCAGCAACGCATCCTTCATCGACTCGAAGAACTGTTCCCCGTTCTCGCCAGTAAGTTCCTTCTTGAGGTGCATCCAGTAAGCAAGTTGCGGGTTGCTCTTCTTGAACTGCTCTTCCTTGTCAAAGGCGATCTGCGCGGCGGTCTTGATGACGAATCCACTCGGGGGGATCGCCTTCTCCATGGCCAGTTGCCGCAACTCCTTGAGACCGGCATCGTCCTGGCCGTGGTAGCTCGTATAAGCCTTGACGAAGAAGTCATCCACCTGTTTGCGATTGGCATTCGGCAGTCCGCCCTTATCCTGGGGGAGCGTGGCGGCGCGGGCAAGATAGAAGAGCGCATCGGAGGAGCGCTCCGCCTTCTTCATGGCGCGGATGACGGTATACATCCAATAGGCGATCTCTCCGTCGTTGGGGTTCTTCTCGAGCGCCCTCTTGAACATCCCCTCGGCCTTTTCATTGTCCTTGCGGGACATGGCAATCCATCCGAGAGTCTTGAGGCCGAGCACTTCCATGTCGGCGCGCGCCTTCTTCCACTGCTCGTCGGTCGATCCCGGCGGCTTGCGGTCGGCGGCGAACACTTTGTCGGCGTCGTCGACAAGTTTCGAGGCGGCCTTCTCGCCCGTATCCAGCGCTTCAGGCGACGTGTTGTTCAGCTTGGGCGTCATCGAGGTGATCCAGTAGAGCGACGTCACATCCAGCGGATCAATGGCCAGGATCTGCTGCGCCGTGCTGATGAGTTCCGGGAACTTGCCCAACTGCGCGTAGGCGTTGACCGTGAGCGTCAAGCCCTCTTTCTTAAAATTGGACTCGGGGTACTTCGCTTGCCAGGCCTTGATTTTTTCCAACTTCTTGTTGGGATCCGGCTCTTTGGCCATGTCCTGAAACATGTCGAATTCCGCACGGTCCTTCCACTGTGACTTTTGCTCCTGGGCCGCCGCAACGCTAAGCAGCAGACAGGTGATCCCTAAGATCCTGACAGCTTTCAAGAACACCGTAACCTCCTCGCAATCCAATCAACTTTCTTATCGCTCGCCCAAACATCGCCAAATGCGGCGGTTAAGCCTCTTGTGAGCAACTGCTTGCGCAAATGCGGAGTATACCGGAATCACTGGAAAGCGTGCAACCTGAAAACCTGCCGGGCGCCGCCGCAGTGACAAAAATCCCGATCATGTCCTTCCCCGTATACTCACTTAGATGTCAACGGCAGTTTCCGGGTTCCCGCCGCCCATCCGCTTGTGACGAGCCACCTGGCAACCCAGGAACATCAGCACGGCAACCCACGCCACCATGCTGATCCCAGCCGCGATAAGCGTCTCCGCCGGCGGCTGGTAGTCGAGAACAATCGTGCCCCCATGGCCCGCGCCAGGCTGCAGAAACAGGAACCCTACGCGGTCTCGCCCCACTTTCACGGCACGCCCTCCCTGGAAGGCGCTCCATCCCCTATCATAATTCATCAGAACGGAGACGCCCATGCCCGCCGGCATCGCGCCTCCGGAGATGAGAAGGCGCGAGGGGCCATCCCAATCCGCGCTAAGAGCCGGACGGCCGGCATCGGTAATGGCGGAAAGAAAACGTGTCATGGCGGCCGGTTCCCAGCCTTCGGCCAGTTCGCGCGGGTACACGTAATGAGCAAGGGAACCGAACGGGACGCGATAGACGCGATCACTCGAATCGTCATAGACCTTCTCGAGAGCGGACTCAAAACGCGCCGGGTTCTTCAGGTCACGATAGTACTCCTCGGAGCCTTCCCCATGCACGGCGAGATACTCAACGCCCATGGCCCGCAGGATGGCAAGAGAATCGGCAACCTCCCTGTCGGGATTCACGCCCGCGAGCGATCGGAAACGATAGTCCCAGTCGATCGGGATGCGGTTGGAAAGACCGGACTCGAAGGTTCCACTCGTCTGTTGCAGGCCGAACCACGAGTTGAGGTGAAAGCGAAGACCTCCGGAAACATAGACACGGCCGTTCGAGGGATGCGCGCTGAGCCAGCGGGCGATGCGGTATTCCGTGGTGTCTTCCTTCGGACGCAAGACCCACCGCGAATAGCCCCCGCCGAGGAAGCGCACCGCTTGAGGGACCGCCTGGCTCACGAGAAGACAGGCGGCTAGAACAACACAGAAGCGGTTGACGCCTCCGCCCGCCCGCCACCCCGTACGGAGCCATTCGGCAACAGCGAGAGCGAGGAAAAGCTCCATCTCGAGCGCATAGCGGCGAGACTCGGGAATGGCGTCGATTCCATGCGCGCAAAAGCTTTCGGTAATCGCGGCGAAGACGAAAGCGCAAAGTGTGACGAAGCAAAGATAGCGAAACTGTAAGGCTTTACGGAACCCGGCCCAGATAAGAAACGCCGCAACGGCGATCAGGGCGAGCGCAAGCCGCTGATGATCCTCGACCTTGTACCCGAAGGAGTCCTTGGGCCAGTTGAAGGCGACGGTACGAACAAAGGTGGGAGTGAGCCAAAAAGCCGACAAGGCATAACCCAGCGCGCCGGCGGCGAGAACTCGCGAATGGTGAAAATCTCTGGCGCGGGCGTATGCGGCCATCAATAGAAGTACGCTGATGGCAAGGGCGAACGCGGCAATCCAATGAGTGAGCGCGACGGCGGCGAGGCCGATTGCGCCTGCCGCCACCCAGGTGAATCCCGGCGCGCGCGCCGCCTTGAGCACGCCGAGCAGGGCGAGCGGAATCAGCATGAGGCCGGCATTATGAGGTCCTTCCCCGTACTTGACCATGACTTGAAGGCGCCAGGGAATGGAAAGAATGCCGCGATCATTGTCGATGGTTTGAAAAAGGTCATAGGAAGGCGAGCAGAGAGAGTAGGCCGTAGCGGCAAGAAACGGCCACCAGCGGCTTCCCGAGGCATAGACCGCGAACAGGAACAGCGCCACGGGTCCAAAGGCGGCGAAGATGGCGGTGACAATGCGGTAGGCATGCAGCGCGTCCAGCCTGGGATCGATCCAAAGCAGGGCGGCCGTGAGATAAGGCACCGTGGGAAGGTAGGTCTGGTTGGCGGGGAGTCCGCAATA
Organism: Bryobacteraceae bacterium; assembly: GCA_019187195.1. GTDB lineage: Bacteria > Acidobacteriota > Terriglobia > Bryobacterales > Bryobacteraceae > CADEFT01. The sequence goes on along the minus strand of JABAQT010000106.1, from coordinate 19,897 downwards.
GACAGTGGGATTCCATCCCCAGGGATTCGGGTTGACGGAGAAGAATCGCGCGATCCCGGCGTAGCCGCTTTCAATGGAGCCACGATAAGGCTGCTCCCCGCCGCGGAACAGCGGACGGTTGATCCACACGTTCCCGGAAAAAAGCAGAAGCGCGAGCAGCGCCGTCAGGAGATTGCGACGGCGCTTCACCAGGCCCTCCGCGGCCGCCGGAGCAGCCAGAACAGAGGAACCGCGGTTAGAAGCGTGACGCCGCGGCCGAGAACGTTTTCCAGCGGAAGTTGAAAAATCAGCTCAATCTCGTGTTCTCCCGGGGGCGCGTCGATACGCATGAAACCGAGTTGCGTACGGCGGATGGGAAGCTCCCTTCCGTTCGACCATGCCCGCCACGGGGAGTTGTGAGCCACCTGTAGAAACAGAGTCTGACCCTCTCCGAGCGCGGCATGAAGGCGCAACTTGTCCGTGCCTTCCCATCGGGTTTCCGTGGGCGAATCGGGACCGCCCTCGAGAAGATTGGCCAGAGCCTTCAACTGTTCCTTGTCCGGGTTTTCGGGAAGCGGCGGCATGGCATCCAGGCGAGCGGCTTCCACCACGCGCGCGAGGCTTGGATAGCGTCGCCGAACCTTGTAGATGATGTCCCCCTCGCCGTTGTCATGGATGGTTTCGAGCAGTCCCTGGAACTTCTTCGGATGGACGAAATCTTTGTATGGTTCCTGGCTTCCCTGGTCGTGAACAATGACAAGATCGACACCGGTGCAGAGCATCCACGCGATGCCGAGTTCGGCGTCGTCGCCGCCGCTCAGTTGCGAGGTGGCGGGTTGGACCACGGGGTTCAGAAGACCCTGCTCCGAACCTCCACCGAGTTCGGCCAAGTCATGCCAGGCGTCATACCAGAAACGAACGGAACCGGTGGTATAGGCGCGCGCGGCCGGCTCGTTTCTCGCGACCCAGTCTGTAACGCGATACTCGACGCGGGCCTCGTGGTTGCCCTCGGCCAGGTAGATGTTCCAGGCGCCGGTAATATACTTGCGAACCGAGTAGAAGAGGAGGAAGACGAGCGCCGCCGCCAGCGCCTGTCGCATGATGGGCCGGCGCGCTATCTTGCGGTGGGGAAAGCCGGACTTTCCCGCCCAGAGCCGGCGAAGGATCTCGGAGCCGGCGAGAATGATGATGAGGTCGAGTTCCGGAATCATCCGCGTAGGCTCGCCGATTACACGGAATTTCAGGTAATAGTTTCCGATTACGTTAAAAACAAAAAAGGCGAGCGCCCCCCAGAGAAACACCGCGTAGGCGCGCTCCCGTCGGCCCCGCGCCCACTTCTCGGTGAGCTTCATATAGACAATGGCGAGAATGAGGGTGGCCCAAAGCGACCAGCGGTTGCCGCGCTCGGAGACGAAGCGCATATTGTTCAGCGTCACCAGAACGTAACTGGGCACAAGCCAGAAAGCGCACAGCCCGTAACTGATGGCGGCAATGGCGAAGGCGCGCGGGAACATGCGGTTGTCGAGGTGCGTGATCCACCAACTCCAGACCAGGATTGGAAAGAGCATGGCCAGCGCCGTGGCGCCGTAGAAGTTGTGGGAGACGACAAGGGCGGCGGCCGCCGCCGCGGCCGCAATCCAGCCCGCCTTGCCGGTGCGCAGGGCCAGAACCGAGAAGGCTAGCGCGAAGCCGAGGATGGCGACGGCGGACATGTGCGGTCCTTCGCCGTAACGAACCAGCGCGCCCAGTCGCTGCGGCTCCGACCAGGACGCCTTGGCATCGGCGCGAATCTCGCTGATAAGCAGAAACGTGGGGCTGACAGTGGCGACGGCGAGGGCGGCGATGACGGCAAACGTCCGCGACCCGCCGCCGGTGCGGGAAAGCGCGTAAACGCCGGCGATGCCGATGGCGTAGAGAAGGGCGGTATAGAAGTGGTAGGATTGCGCGGGCGTGCGGCTGGGAAAAAGCACGCTCTGTACGGCCGTGCCATATCGCAGAGCCGGAGGATAGACGTAGTCGAAACGGGTGCCCGTGTACCACAGGGGCTGCCAGCGGGGATGGGGCCAGTGGTCGCGCAAAAAACGGGCGTCGGAGATGAAGGTGCTTTCTATCGAGGACCACCTGGCGGAATAGTTCATCCGGAACAGAGGCCAGATGAGAGCGGCGGCAAGGGCGAATACGAGCATGGAATCGAACGCCCATCCGAGGGCGCGATTCCTGAGGATGGCGGAACGCATTATCTCTTTTCCGAGAAGGCGATCTCGACGCGGGTGACTGCTTGCGCCTTGCTGAGAGTGACAAGGGCGAAGCGCCCGCGCTCGGCGTTCGAGACACTGAGAATGGCCGTGCTGATCGAATCGTCGAGGTTCATGAGGTTGCTCGAAACTTCGAAGCCGTTGCCGCGGAAAGCGTTTTGATAGAAGAGCACCACGCGAAAGAGTTCGTCCGTCGAGAGCAGGGTGGCGTTTCCGGAAAGCCCTCCCGAGGATGGCTGTTCCACGCGAAAATCAGGCTTCACGGGCACCCAGGACGGCACGACGGGAACTCTCGACCGGGCAACCACGGGCAGTGCTTCGAACTGTTGCCTGCTACGCTGCTGGTGGAGAAGCCCGATAAGGAATCCGGGAAGCGCGAGAAAACAGACGCTCCAGCCGGCTACCCAGATCCAGGCTCGCCGTCCGCGCGGCTTCGGCCGCGGTTCCTCTTCTTCGGGGGAACGAGGGCGCGCGGCGTTCGTCATTAATGAATGATAGCAACCGCGCTCAGACGAGCGTGTGCGCGTAAGTTTGAATCTTACGCATCGCCTCCGCGATGCGGTCCATGTCCTCGCGGGGGCCGAGCAGCACGGTCTGCGTGAACCACACGGCGTCCTGGCAGAGCTGGTCGTTGTCGGGGCAGTGGTTGCGGGCGGCCCAGCTCTTCAACTCCGCCTCGGAGAAGAGACGCTGAAACCCGCGGGATGCGAAGGCGGTTTGAATCAGACGCGCTTTGTTGAGCGGGGTATATCCGGGCGACGCGGGAACGCCCTCGGCCGCGAGCGCCTTGAGAAACTTCGCGCGCGGAAGATTGGCGAACTTCGTCTTGTCGTAGCGCAGCATGTAGAGATGCCAGGCGTTGCGAGTGCACCCGTCATGGAGCCGCGCCGGAACGATGCCGGGAATCTCCTTCAGGAGGCTGGTAAGGTAACGGGCGTTGGACTCCCGAATCTTGGACTGCGCCTCAAGGCGGGTCATTTGAGCGACGAGCAGGCCGGCCTGAAATTCCGTCATGCGTAGATTCAGCCCTGGCGCCTGATAGGCATCAAAAGAGGCGGAGCGGCCGGCGTGGCTGCTGTGACTGTTGTTGTGGAAGGCCGAGCAGCGCTGGAAAAGATCGCTGTCGGCGGTGAGCACCGCGCCGCCTTCGCCGGAGTTGAGATTCTTCGACGCCTGGAAGCTAAAGCATCCCGCAAGGCCATAGGTCCCCACCTTGCGATTCCGCCATTCGCCCAGATGGGCCTGGCAGGCATCCTCGAGCACCGGGACGTTGTGTTTGGCCGCTGTCGCGAGAATGGTGTCGAGATCCGCGGGAGCGCCCGCCATGTGAACCGGAAGGATAGCCTTCGTACGCGGCGTGATGGCGGCTTCCACTTTGCGGGCGTTCATCTGGAAAGTTTCGGGGTCGCTATCCACGAAGATGGGCATGGCATGCTTTTCGAGGATGACGTTGAGGGTGGCCACGAATGTATAAGGAGGAAGAATCACCTCGTCACCGGCGGTAACCCCCATGGCGGAAAGGGAGGTGAGCAGCGCGCTGGTGCCGCTCGATGTGGCCAGGCAGTGCTTGGCGCCCGTGAGTTGTTCGTACTTTTGCTCGAAGGTGCGGACGGCATTGCCGCTTCCGCGGTACCACTTGCCGCTGCGCAGGACCTCGAGCAGTGCCTTCTCTTCGGTCTGGTCGAAAATCGGCCATTTACGCGAGCCTTCGAGTTTTACCGGAGCACCGCCTAGCAGAGCGGGCTTTCCAGTGGTATTCGCCAGGGCGCTGGCGGAGCTGAGGGCGGCGGTTGCGCCAAGGAAGCGACGACGGTTCATGGGGCCATCATACCGCGATGGCGGAAATATGCAAGGGCCTCCCCGGCGGACTCGGCGAGCGGCTTGCTGGTGTCAACGCGGCAGACGGGGTACGTGATCGCTTCCCACTGGGCCAGTTGAGCGCGCACGAGGCGGGCATCGCGATTGCGCGCCGGATGGAATCCGCCGTCCAGATCAGCTTCCACGCGCGCCAGGGCGATTTCGGGCGGGCAGACGCACTCGATGATCTCGAACGGCGTGGGAAGGCTCCGGGCGAATTCCCGAACCATGTCCACCTGGCTGAGCCGGGAATGGGCGCGCCCATCGAGGAAAATGACGCGATTCGGATTCTTTTCGAGATGCCGGCGAACGGCCTCGAGCATGAGGCGAATGACAAAATCGTCCTGGGCGGTGCTGTACTCGGTGGTGTCTCCCGGAAAAAGAGCGGCGCGGACAAGATCTTTATCGAGAACAATGGCGTGGAGATGGGGGGCGAGGGCGCGGGCCAGGGTGGACTTGCCGCTGCCGGGCAGACCGCGCAACAGGATAATCATTCCGGGGATATCCAGGCCACGGGGGCGGCGCGGGCGGCAAACGGAATCGCGTGGCAGACCCGGAGCATGGGATTATTTTTCTATGCTACTGCGCCGCGGCATTCTCTGGCTTACCTTGTGCCTGCCCCTATATGGAGAGACGGTGGCGGGGCGGTGGCACGCCGCCGTGAAGACGCCTTCGGGAGAAGAAGCGTACTTCGATCTCGAGGTGAATCATTCGGGTGGCGAATGGCAGGGAATGCTGATCAACGGCCGGGATCGCAATGTCTCCTCAGCCGGGTCGTTCGATGGACGGAAGCTGCGGCTCGAATTCAACTACTGGGATGGCCGGCTCGAGGCGGACTTTGAGAACGGCGAGTTGCGGGGAGCATTCACGCGCCAGTCCCGCAAACAAGTTCTGGCCCGGCCGTTCCGGGCGCGCCGGACTCCGCTGGTATCCCCGGCGAGCGCGCCATCCGTGGACGCGGGCGGGGAGTGGATTCTGGACGTAGGCGAGGGCGGCGGAAAAGAGATGTGGCTCGCGTCATTCGAACAGGATGGCGCCAGGCTGCAAGGCGTACTGATCCCGGTTTCCGGTGATTACGGAATGCATACCGGCTTTGTGGACGGGAACCGGATTCTGTTGACGCATTTCGATGGCATCCGGGCGACGATCCTCGATGCCCGGATCTCGGACGGGCGCCTGGTGGGAACACTGAAAGGCAGCGTCAGCGCGATGGTGACGGGGCGGCGCCCGGACAAGGCCGGCAGGCAGGAACTGAATTCGAGCTCCCTTACCACAATGAAAAACCCGCGGGAGGCCTTCCGGTTCTCGTATCCGGATCTCGAGGGGCGCGTCGTGTCGTCCACCGACGCCAGGTTCCGGGGAAAAGCCGTTGTAGTCTCCATTTCAGGATCATGGTGCCCGAATTGTCACGATGAAGCCGTGGTCCTGCGGATGTTATATGACCGCTATCATGCGAAGGGACTCGAAATTGTCGCGCTCGGCTTCGAGTACACCGGAGAGAAAGAGCGGGATCTGCGCCAGTTGCGGCTTTTCGCTGAGAAATACAAGCTTCCGTACCCGGTGTTGCTTGCGGGAACAACGGAGAACGCGCAACAGACGCTCGGCCAACTGCGCAATTTCCGTGTCTACCCGACGACACTGTTCATCGGGAAGGACGGGTTGGTACGGCGTATCCACGCGGGTTTCGAAGGACCGTCAACCGGCGCGCGTTACGCGGCGTTACAGCAGGAGATGACGCAATGGGTCGAAAGCCTGCTGGCGGAATAAGCCGCGGGTTATCCCTCGGTGGCGTCTCCGCGGAGCGCGTTCTTGAACTCCTTGATGCCTTGGCCAAGTCCTTTGCCGAGCCCGGCGAGTTTACTGGGGCCGAATAGAAGCACGGCGATGGCGGCGATGATCAGAAGTTCGGGGAGTCCAATGGATTCCATGAGCGATACCTCACCTTCAGGGTAACGCTTGCGCCGTGCGTGGTCAGCGTTTCAAAGATCGCCCCGCGAGGCTATTTCCGGGGCAATTTCCGGCTATCGGGCGCGGCGGATGGGGCGGCGTCCGGATTGGAAGACAATCTTCGCGGGCCGGGCGGCCTGCTTTGCCGGCATGACAATGACGGAGGCCGGCGCGCGAGTTTCGAGCGGAATGTCCGGCGACACTTCGCGGTGCGACAGCCGGATGTCAAGCGTACGCTCGATGCGGCGGATGTCAGCGCGTTCGGCGCGCGTGCCAAAAGTCGAGGCAACGCCGCGCGCGCCGGCACGGCCCGTGCGCCCGACACGATGGATGAAATCCTCGGGAACCTGGGGCAGATCATAGTTCACGACATGGGAGATGCCGTCAACGTGAATTCCACGCGCCGCGACATCGGTGGCCACCAGGACCCGGTACTCTCCCTGCTGAAATCCGCGAAGCGCCCGGTTGCGCTGGCTCTGGGTGCGGTCGCCGTGAATACTGGCGGCCTTGACGCCCGCCCGGGCAAGTTTCCTCGCCAGCCGCTCCGCTCCGTGTTTGGTGCGTGCGAAGACAAGGAACGATCCGTCTTCCTGCTTCAGCATGTGCTGGAGCAGGCCGGTCTTGCGATCCTGCTCGACTTCGTAGAAGTGGAGATCGACATGATCGGAAGGGCGGGTCGTCGAGCCGATGGCGACGCGCACCGGATCGGTCAGATAGGCGTTGATGAGATGGGCAACCGAGGTTTCGATGGTGGCCGAGAAGAACAGGGTCTGGCGGTTCGAGGGCACGGCCGCGACGATCCGCTTAATCGTCGGCAGGAAGCCCATGTCGAGCATCCGGTCGGCTTCATCCAGCACGAGATTGCGGACGCCGCCCAGTTTGACGAGTTTGCGCTGGAGAAAATCAGAGAGACGGCCGGGAGTGGCGATGAGCACCTGGGAGCCCTTGCGGATGCTCTGGAGCTGAGTCTGTTCGCTCAATCCGCCGACTACAACCGCCGCGCGCACGCCGGTTCCGGCGGCAAGCTTGACGAACGTTTCGTGGATCTGAATGGCGAGCTCACGCGTCGGTGTGAGGATCACCGCGCTCACGCCCGTCGCAAGCGTCCTGGCGTTGAACGAATTCAATAGTGGAAGGACAAAGGCCAGGGTCTTGCCGGTGCCTGTCTGGGCGGTGGCAACCACATCGCGGCCCTCGAGGGCGGGTGGAATGGCTTGCGCCTGCACGGGGGTGGGTTGGACAAAGCCGTTGCGGGCAAGGTTCGCCTGCAAGGCCGCGGATAGAGCGAGATCGGAAAAAGTATTCATTCAGTAGTGTTGTTTTGGGAAGGGGAATCAGCGACTAATCAGAGATCAAACGGAGAGTGCGGATCTACTTCCAGTACATTTCGAGTATAACGCGTTTTGGGAGCGCCGCGCTGGCCGGCCCTGGCCGTCAACTCACACGCGCTTCGGATCCGGGTGCACCCACGGACCGCGATAGGAGCGGCGCAGCAAAGCGTTGGCTTCCTTGTCGTTGCGAATCTGATTGGCTGCCGGATCCCAACTCAGTGAGCGGCCGAGTTTCATCGAGAGGTTCGCCAGGATGCAACTGGAAGCCGAGATATATCCCTGCTCGATGTCGGCGACGGGGCGGGAGCGGGCGTCGATGGCGGCGAGAAAATCGCGCATGTGGCCGCGGATGGCCGGAGCCACATGGCGCTCCAGGTCCTTTTCCGTGCGGTCTTCCGGATACTGCTCGAACTCGTAGGTGACGTCCTTGTGAACCGGCTCGCCCTTCATGGGGATGAAGTCATAGCTCATCACGCTGGCCTTGAGAGTGCCCTTCTCGCCGTAAAACGTCGCGCCCCACGGGTATTTGGGATCCGGCGGATGGCCCCACGAACGGTGCTGCCAGACCACCTTGAGCTTGTCGAAGTCGAAGATCGCCGTCTGCGTGTCGGCGATGTTCGCCTTGCTTCCCTGCTCGACAAGAATGCCCCCCGAGGAGGAAATGGTCTTGGGCCAGCCAAGATCCAGCATCCACCGGACCATATCGAGCATGTGGACGCACATGTCGCCCATGATGCCGTTGCCGTACTCCATGAAGGCCCGCCAGCGGCGCGGATGGATCAGCGAATTGTAGGGCCGCATGGGAGCCGGTCCGGTCCACATCTCATAGTCCAGATAAGGAGGAGGCGCCGTATCCGGCGGGTTGTCGCGGGCGCGCATGTGGTAGTAGCAGTAAATTTCGACGAGACCGATCTTGCCTAGCTTTTCTTCCTTGAGGAAGCGGTCGCGGGCTTCGATGAGATGAGGGGTGCTGCGCCGCTGCATGCCCACCTGAACGACGCGCTTGTATTTCCGCGCGGCGGCAAGCATGGCTTCGCCTTCGACGACATCAACGCTGATGGGCTTCTGCACCCAGACATCCACGCCGGTCTTACAAGCCTCGATCATGGGCAACGCGTGCCAGTGATCGGGGGTGTCGATGAGGACGATGTCGAGATCTTTCTGGCGCAGCATTTCCCGGTAGTCGCCAAAGGTGCGCGGTTTCTTCTTCGATGCCTGCCGGGTGGCGACGATCTCCGCGGCCTCGGCGAGCATGTTCCTATCGACATCGCAAAGGGAAACGACCTCGACGGGAGCCACCTGGATGAGACGCAGCAGATCGCACTTGCCATACCAACCGCTGCCGATCATGCCCACGCGGCGGGGCTTCTGATAGGCGTAGGAGAGTGCGGGCGCGGCCGCGGCCGCGGTGGTGGCTTGAAGAAATTGACGCCGGTCCATGAATCTTGCTTCCAAGGGAAAGTATATTCTTTCTGATGCGGGAATGACACCGGAGCAATTGGAATCACGTGCGCGGGCGGAGCTGCGAAAAGCGGCCGATCCACGGGCGGCCGCCCGGGCGAAGATGTTTTTCAAGCCCTGGGAGAAGGTGTTCTTTCACGGCGTCGGAACTCCCGATCTGCGCTTGATCGAGCGGGGTTTATACCAGCAGGTGAACAGGTCCTGGAGCCACGCGGAAATCGTGGAATTCGCGGACCGAATGGCGCGCAGCCGCTTCAACGAGGAGAAGGCGCTGGGTTTGATCATGCTGGCGCGTGAGTGGAAGCGTTACGAGCGGAATCTGCTGACCGTGATCCGGGGATGGCTGGAAGAAGACTGCCTGGACAACTGGTCGCTCACCGACCTGCTGTCCACGAAAGTCCTGGCGCCGCTCATCGGCCGCCACCCCGGAATCGAGGAGGAGCTCCGGGAATGGTGGAAAGCCGGGAATCCATGGGTCAGGCGGGCAGGCGTCGTTTCGCTTGTGCCCCTGGTTCGCCACGCGCGCTACCAGGACCTGGCCTATGAAGCGGTGACCGCGCTCGCCGCGGATAAGGAAGACCTCATCCGCAAAGCATGCGGCTGGCTTCTGCGGGAGGCCGGAAGGAGCGATCAGCAGCGTCTGGAACAGTACCTGTTGCGGCACAAGAGCGCGCTTTCGAGAACAGCGGTCCGTTACGCGGTGGAACGTTTTCCGGAAGAGAAAAGGAAGTGGTTGCTGGCCGCGACCAGAGGATGATCACCTGCGTTGGGCGCGAAGAGTGGCGAAGACGAACCACGCAAACGTCGCTCCGAGCAACAGGTTGCGGTAGGCCTCCACGCCGATATTGCCCCAGAAATAAGCGAGAGCGGAGTAGAGACCCGCGGCCAGCGAGAGAAGGGCAAGAATCAGCAGCATGGCGAAGTGGACCTCCGGTTCAGGTTCAGCGCGACGTAGGCGAGAATAGCCGCAGAATAGCCCGGCAGCCAGCGATAGAAGAGATGCAGCGGCATGACGGCGCATAGCGCCAGCGTTCCCATCCAGACGAACAGCACTTTCCAGTTCAGCATCAAACCTCGGGTTTCGGCTTCGTACTTGGGGATGCCGAGTTTGGGGAAGATCCAATGTTCGGCGAAGACCACGGCTCCGATGGGCATCAGCACCAACCCATAAATGGCCACGTAGTCGAGCAGCCGGAGGAAGAAGACAGGGAAACAGGCGAGGAAAGAAGTGACCAGTCCGGTGCAGAGAGTGAGTTTCCAGCGCGGCCAGTTGGGCGTAACGGATTGGAGCGCCAATCCGGCGCGATAGATGGTGGGGTTGGCCGTGGTCCAACCGGCAATAGCCACGGCGAGGACGCCGGCCAGACCCGCCGCGGTGTAGGCCATGCGGCCGGGGTCCATGGAGCGGTCGACGCCGGCTACCATGATGCCTGAGCAGACCCAGGCCAGGTAGTGGCCCGGAAAGATGCCGGTCGAGGTGAGCAGGCCATAGGACCAGTGCCTGGCGTAGCGCAACAGCGCCATGTCCGACAGGCCGATGTGCATGGCGAGGTTCGCAAACCAGGCGAAGAAGGCGATCTGCCAGAAGCCGAACTGTTCCTGCCCCGGAACCGGAGTCCCGTTCCAGACTTTCGTGCGCATCACTTCATACAGGTTGTCGAAGTTGGCATGAACGCCGAGCGCGGGGAAAGTGGCGATTGCGCCGGCGATGAAAATGAGGAACAGCCAGGGGGAGCAGACCTGGGCAAAGCGGCTGAGGGCGGCAAAGCCGAGCACCGCGAGGATGGTGAAGAGTACGCCGATGGCAATGGTGAGAGCGGCCCATTCCACGCTGTTGGGAAGGACATCGTTGAGGGATGGCGTGGGAATGCCGAAGCCGATGCCGATGGCGGTGGCGGAAACGGAGATCATGGCGCCGGCGAGAATGCAGTACAGCAGGGCATTGGCCACGTTGTAGATGAGGGTCAATCCGGGCCCGGCGGTGCGGCGCAGATACCAGTAGAGCGTGAGACGCGTGCGAACGGCGATGGGTGCGCAGATGAAAGTCCAGGAAAGGACAGCCAGGACATTGCCCAGAAGAAGGCCGAGCAACAGGTCGCGGGCATGGACGCCGTGAAGCACGAAGAAGGCTCCGATGACGAATTCCGTCGCGGCGACGTGCTCGCCCGCGAACAGACCGGCAAAGCGGGAGGCCGGCTGCAACCTGTCCTCGTGGACGGGTTCGCGGTCGAACTCATTGAGTTCATCCATCTTCGCGGCGAGGCTGGCGATTCGAGACATGGAACTGGCCATGTTAACAAATGACGCGGAGGCGCACGCCTCCATCACGCCAGGGAGAGCAACTCCTCGAGAACCTGTGTGTAAAACTCATCCGAGGCGCCGCGCACCGAACGTTCCTGATGGTCAGGGTAGGCGAGATGTTCCAACTCATGGAGCAGAACAGTGAGCAGCGCGGTACGGAAATGGGAGTGCTCGAAGCCTGCCAGCGATTCGGCGGCGGTGGTGCGGAGAGGGTGGGGACGCCAGCGGCGAATGGCCTCCCAGGCGAGGTCGATTTCGCCAAGCCTTCCTCCGAGGTCGCTCGCGAGAGAACGCGCCAGGCGGGACTCCGTGCCCGCCGGGTGGTGGTGGCCGAGGCACGTGCAAATATTGTAGGGGCGGAGTTGCACCACCACGATGGTGGGAAGCCGGCTCATCATATCGAGGTACGGAGCCACGACGGGAGCCCTCAGGGACGGCAGCGTATGGAGCCAGGCGTCACGAACCTCACCGGCGATCGCACCGCTCCCCGTGGGATAGCTGAGCAACAGCAGGGGCCATGGTTCGGGCGATCGGATCAGGGTCTGCTCACGCCCTCGCAGATGCTCTACGAAGCTTCTCAACAGTCCTGGTGAGTGAACCCGGCCAAGTGTGGGCTTCCGCATGGCGTTGAGTGATATTCTCAAAATATAGACGAAGCTCGCCTCCTATGCGATACACAGGCCGCACGAGTGGTTATCTTAGTTCGGAATATTTTCCCGCCGGCGTGAAGTGGCTGCTGATCGTCAACACAGCGCTGTTTGTGTTGTATTTTTTCGCCGCGCGCGCGGAACTGGGAGGGATATTCTACCCGTTCGGGCTGATACCCAGCCAGGTGCTGGGGTCGTTCGCCATCTGGCAGTTGTTCACCTACATGTTCCTGCACGACCCCTACGGGTTTGGGCACATTCTGTTCAACATGCTGACCCTGTGGATGTTCGGCGTGGACCTGGAGCGGGCATGGGGGCGGCGTGCGTTTCTCAAGTACTACTTCCTCTGCGGCGCCGGCGCGGGCTTGTGCGTGGTGTTTGGCAACGCGCTTTTCGGAAACATGAACACGCGCACGATTGGAGCCTCGGGCGCCATCTACGGGTTGCTGCTGGCTTTTGGGGTCCTCTATCCGGATCGCACCGTCTATTTCAGTTTTCTGTTTCCGATTAAAGCGAAGTACTTCGTCATGATCTTCGGAGCCATTGCCTTCCTGAGTTCCTTCGGAGGAAGCGGCGGCGGCGTAAGCCATGTAGCGCATCTTGGGGGAATGATCTTCGGATACGCCTATCTGAAGGGCGGATTGAGCCGGAGAAGGTACTCGCCCCGCGTGAATCCCATGGAATGGGCGGCGCGGCGCTACCAGCAGTGGAAGATCGAGCGCGCCAAGAAGAAGTTCCAGGTCTACATGCGGAAACAGCAGAATGACCGCGACCGTGGCCCCTATGTCCACTGACGCCGGAAGACGGACGGGATGAATCCGGATTCCGTCCTTGCTCTTTCACTCTATGTTGGATCCGGTTCGCTGCTGGCGGGATTGATCGGCGCGATGACGGGTCTTGGCGGGGGCGTGGTGATCGTGCCGATGCTGACGCTCGGCTTCGGCATTGACATCCGGTACGCCATCGGCGCATCACTGGTATCCGTGATCGCCACCAGTTCGGGAGCGGCCGCCGCCTACGTGCGCGAAGGATTCACCAATATCCGCGTGGGAATGTTTCTCGAGATCGCCACCAGCCTGGGAGCGATACTGGGCGCGCACCTGACAGCGGTCGTAAACCCCGCCGCGATCGGCGTCGTTTTTGGCTTTGTGCTTCTCCATTCGGCGTATACATCGCTATCGGCGCACGGCGCCGCGAGGGAAACCGGCGATACTACCGGCAGGCTGGCCGGGTGGCTGCGCATGGACGGAACCTACCCCGGTCCGGACGGGCCGCGTAGCTACCACGTGAGTTCTATCCCCTCGGGCTTTGCGCTGATGGGGGTCGCCGGAGTGCTGTCCGGCCTGCTCGGCATCGGCTCGGGAGCCGTTAAAGTGCTGGCCATGGACCGCGCCATGAAACTTCCCTTCAAGGTTTCGACCACGACGAGCAACTTCATGATCGGCGTGACCGCGGCGGCGGGAGCGGGCGTTTTTCTGGGCCGGGGATATATCGAACCCGGCCTCGCAATGCCGGTGATGCTTGGGGTCCTGGCCGGGTCCCTCATCGGTGCGCGGTTATTGACAAAGATGCCGGCGCGAAAACTGCGGTTGCTCTTCGCCGGAGTCATCGCGGTGCTGGCCGTCGAGATGATCTACAACAGCGTAACGGGGCGAATCTGATGCCGATGGAGACACCAGCCGGACCGGCGCGGCATCAACTCGAGATGCGGTTGGGAGCACTCTTGCGGCTGGGAGTCGCCTTGGCCGCGGCGGTGGTGCTGTCCGGCGGAGTATTGTACCTGGCGAGACACGGAATGGACCACCCGGCCTACCATACGTTTCACAGCGACCCCTCCAGTCTGCGGACGCTCCCCGGAATCATGGAAGGCGCCCTTCATTTGCGCGAACGGGAGGTGATTCAGTTCGGCCTGGTCCTGCTGATCGCGACTCCCATCGCAAGAGTGGCCTTCTCCATATTCGCTTTTTGTCACGAGCGCGATTGGATGTACGCCGCCATCTCCGCGATTGTGCTCGCCCTGCTGCTGTATGGTCTAACCAGCGCCGCTTAGGCCGGCCGGCGAGCCAGTTGGCCGGCAAGGCGGTGAAGCGGGGGCACGATGACCAGCGGAATGCCCCGGTAAGCGGCCACAATCAGGCTGCCCCAAACGAACAGGAAGCCGAAATCCCAGGCGAAGCGGGCCTCCCCGGCGATTGTTCCGAGAAACCAGGGAGCCGACTCTTCAATAACCCATAGGGCAAGAGCAGTCGCCGCCCAGAACGCGGTAAGCAACATGGAATGGAACGCGTGAAAGCGAACGGCGAACATTCGGCCGTGGTTTCTCAGACAAAGCATCAACAGCCCGCTGAAAGGCCCGCCCACATAGCACAGAAGCCGGGCCGCGCCATCCGGAAATCGTCCTGTAATCTGATTCCGGAAAGCGGTGAAAACTTGTTGGAACCGGTTACTTGTCACTTAGCGCCTCCACATAGGAACGTGCAATCGCCGTGCCAATCCCATCCAAAATCGAATTGATTGATCCCGAAGGGCTTAGGATCGCGCCCCAGGGAGCTGCAGTGTAAGACTTACCATGCCGTCCATCCGCCGTCGACCACCAGGTTGTGTCCGGTGACGTAACAGGAAGCCTTCGAAGCAAGGTACACCACGGCGCCTTTGAGGTCGGATTCGTTCCCCATGCGCCCGAGTGGAGTTTTCGATACGTAGTTTTTCACGAACACAGCATCGTAGTCCGGGCGGGAAGAGAGTTTCGGATCATAAAACCCGCCGGGCGTAATGCAGTTGACGCGGATTTGGTGAGGAGCAAGGTAAGTCGCCAGATAGCGGGTCAGTTGCACGACCCCTGCTTTCGCCGCGCCATAATTGGGCGGATTGTTGAGACCCGTGCGTCCGTAGATGCGGTGGTCGGGGGAGACAAGACCGTAAATGCTCGAGATGTTTACAATCACTCCGGAACGGTGCGCGCGCATTGTTTCGCTGACAGCCTGGCTGCAGAGAAACGTTCCCGTGAGCGCTCCCGTAAGGGAGGACTCGAACTCCTGCGCCGTCATCTCCTCGAAAGGCTTCGCGGTTCCGCTATAGGCGTTGTTGATGAGGATATCGATCTTGCCGAATTGCCCGAGCACCGCCTGCGCCATCGAGTGGACCGACTCCCGGCTGGTAATGTCGGTGGCAACCGCGAAGGGCCGGGGATGGCCTTGTTTCAGGAGCGCTTCCACCTTGGCCTGACAGCGATCGAGATTGCGGGAGGCGACCACTACATGTGCCCCCGCCTCGGCAAGCGCGTCGCACATTTGCGAACCAAGGCGCCCGGCGCCTCCGGTGACGATGGCCACCTTGCCTTGCAGGCTAAACAGATCCCAGATGGTAGTCATACGCCTTACGCTGAAACCCGCGGCCCGGCGAAGGGCATGCCCCGGAAACTCGAGTTCGCGAGATCCGCAAGCAGGTGTTCCTCTTCCGCCCGGGTCAGGGACTGCCGTGGAGCGGCGGCATCGCCGCAGGGAACGCCCGCCCAGGTCATCATCCGTTTGACGGCCGAGATGGCCGGGTAACGGAGAACCAGCGCCACCAGTTCATTCACCAGGGTCTGGCTCTCCATGGCGCCCTTCCAGTCGTTTGCCTTCGCCTTGCGGTAGATATCGAGGAAGAGTTCAGGGACGAGGTTGTAGAAGGTTCCAATCCCGCCATCGGCGCCCATGAGCAATCCCGCCGCGAGCACCTCGTCGTGACCGTTGTAAACGGTATAGCCGTGCCGCTTCAACTGCTGCAGGCTATACAGATCGTAAGCGGTAAACTTCAGGCCGGCCACATTGGGGATTTCGCACAGTTCCAGAATCTGTCCGATGCTCGTGATCGCGGGAGCCAGGGCCGGAAAGTAGTACACCAGGAACGGGACTTCCGTGTTCGCGGCAAGGGCCTGGTAGTAACTCCTGATCTCGGGAAAGGAGTAGACGCCGATGGGCGGCAGGCTGCTGACGGCCGTGACTCCGATACGGGAAGCGTGGCGGACAAGTTGGATGGCGTCGGCGGTGCGATGCGCTCCAACGTGGATGATGACGTTCGCCTCGCGCGGTGAATTGGCGGCGGAAATCTCCGCGATTTTCATCCTGTCATCGAGTGAAAGCAGGGGCCCTTCTCCGGTTTGCCCGGCGGCATAGATGCCGTGAACGCCGGCGGCATAGAGGCGCGCGAGAAGCTGCTCGTAGGCCGCGGCGTCGAGCTTGCCGTGCTCGTCAAGAGGTGTCAGGATCGCGGGCAGAATGCCGTTCAGTGCCATATGCTTCCATACAGTCTACGACATGGGGCGGGACTTCGCGGAACGGCTCAGATCAATTCGCGCCAATGGGTGGGATTTACCAGCGATTCCTCTGCAACGCTGAACGAACTCAGGACCTCGAGCGCGCCGTCATCAAGCGGACCCTTCTCCGCCGCCCGGACGTTGGCTTCGAGTTCTTCGATCGTGCGAACGCCGACGAGCACGGTTGAAACGGCATCATGAGAAAGGCAGAAGCGCAGGGCCGTCCCGGCGAGTTCATTCGGAGAAATCGCCAGGGCCGCGCATGCCTCCAGGGCCTTGTCCCGCAGCTTTTCCAACGGAGCGGGAGCCTCGTGGACGCGGTTCGTAAGAATGCCCCGCAGGAACGCCGATCGAATCAGGATCCCAACACCCGCCGCGGAAGCTTGCGGAAAAACTCTCAGGCTCATCTTGGCGTCAAGAAAATTGTAGGGAACCTGAAGAGTGTGGATCTCCCGGTGGCGCAGGGCGCGCAACGCCACGGCCTCCCCATATAGGCTCGCTCCGGCATGGCGGATCTTGCCGCTTTGGCGGAGGCGCAGCAGGACGTCCAGCAATTCACCGCGGCTGAGCAGATCCTCGGAGGTGTTGTGAATCTGAAGGAGGTCGATAGTCTCGACACGCAAGGCGCGGAGGCTGCTCTCCACCGAATCCGATACGTGCTGGCGGAGTTGGCCGGGCGGGATCGACTCCGGCGCCGCGAACTTCGTGCTGATGTGAGGGCGCGGATGGAGTTCGTGGAGAGTCCGCCCGATGATAGCTTCGGAGTCCCCGTAGGCCCGCGCGGTGTCGAGGAAGTTGATCCCCAACTCCACGGCGCGATGAAGAATGCGGGCGGCGTCGGCCGGATCGGGACGCTTGAAGTGATCGCTGCCGCGAAACCCGTAGTCCATGCCGAGTTCCACCGTGCCGAGCGAGATGGTGGAAACTCTCAGTCCGGTGCTGCCAAGGAGCCGCCGATGCATTACCCAACGTATTCTATCGCGAACGCTGGCGGGATTCCCAGCTTGGCGTTGCGCCGCGGCCCACCGGCGCCCCCGCTAGCCGGGATAGAAATGAAACTCCCAATACCTTCTTGCGGCATTCCACGAGGCGGTGTTGACGATAACCGATGCCACCCTGATCTTGCCGCCCGGCTGGTAGGCTACATTGATGGAGACGTTGTTGAGAATAGTATTCGATGCGGGCCCCGTGCCGAGTTGGATAAAGTGCGGAACAAGCAATTGCGCGTAATTGATGACATCCTGATTGGTCCAACCTTTTGGGAACTTCGTCCCTGGAGCGCCCGCATAGGTGGAGGGCCAGGAGGAAATGTGTTTCTTTTGATGGCTGTCCACGAGAATGCTGAAACTGGCCTGGTTGGCGTGGGTGATGGCGTAGTTGCCGTCGTGCCAGCTCCCGGCGGGATACGGTGCCTGCGGGGGCGGCGGGGTGTCGTCGTAACGGTCTCCGCTTTTCCACGCCTTTCCGCTGGACGGATTGCCGGGAGGAAGACCCGGCGGAGGAGGAGGACTGACACCGTCATCGGGAGTCCAGGTGGTTCCATACAAAGTCCACATCATATGTTTGTTGCTCCTTAAAATGTGGGGTTAATCATTATTTTAATCGAGATTTGCCGGCCGGCGCGCGAAAGGAATACGAATTGAAAATTACGGCCATTACGGATATTGTTGTCCCTATTTACTCCGAACTACGGAACGCTTACATCAGTTTTGCCGCCATGACCGCTTCCGCCGTGGCGGTTCACACGGACTTGACGCGGAACGGGAAGCCCCTCACCGGCTACGGCTTCAATTCGAACGGGCGGTATGCGCAAAGCGGCCTGCTGCGCGACCGGTTTATTCCGCGCCTGCTTGCGGCGGACCCGCGCGGCCTCCTCGACGCGACGGGAGAGAATCTGGACCCCGCCAAGGCCTGGCAGGTGATGATGGCCAACGAGAAGCCCGGGGGACATGGAGAGCGGTCCGTCGCCGCCGGCGTAATCGACATGGCTCTATGGGATCTGGTGGCGAAGGTGGAAGGCAAGCCGCTGTACCGCCTTCTTGCCGAGCGCTTCCATGGAGGGGAGTACGACGAGGAGGTCTACGTTTACGCCGCGGGGGGATACTATTACCCGGGAAAAGAGATCAACGGACTCGTTGAAGAAATGCGCGCCTACCTGGATCTTGGCTATTCCACCGTAAAAATCAAGATCGGCGGCGCTCCCCTGGCTGACGACTTGCGCAGAATCGAAGCGGTGTTGGCGATCCTCGGTCCGGGGCAGGACCTGGCGGTGGATGCAAATGGGCGGTTCGGCCGCGAGACGGCGCTCGAATACGCCCGCGCGCTGAACCACTATTCTCTCAAATGGTATGAAGAACCCTGCGATCCGCTCGATTTCGAGATCCACGCCGAGGTGGCGCGGGCGTCGGAAAACCCGGTGGCGACCGGGGAAAATCTCTTCTCCGTCCATGACGCGCGAAACCTGATCCGCTACGGTCATCTGAACCCGCAACGGGACTACCTGCAATTTGATCCGGCCCTGTCCTATGGGATAGTCGAGTACCTGCGAATTCTGGAGATGTTGCGGGATCACGGCTGGTCTTCGCGAAGGTGCATCCCGCACGGAGGGCACCAGTTGGCGCTGCACGTGGCCGCGGGATTGGGACTCCATGGAAATGAATCGTATCCCGGAGTTTTCCAACCATTCGGAGGATTTGCCGACGGCGTTCCCGTTCGCGGCGGCCGCGTCAGGCTGCCTGACGATCCGGGCATCGGAATCGAGAGAAAACAGAATCTGTGGGCGGTGTTCCGGGAAGTATAAACGCGGGACGGCGCCCCGGAATGGTTGAGAAAATAAGATGGCGCGGCGGCCGCCTCGCCGCAAGGAGAACACATGCAATTGCCGTCCGCCTGGAAACCTATCGTTACTCCACTGCTTCTCATCCTGTTTCTGATCGCCGGATGGACTCTGGGAGCATGGGATCGCATCTCCGGAGTCGTCGCCCTGGACAGCCGTGTATCAAGGATTCTGAATCAAACGCTGTTTGAAGTGGGCAAGACGCCCCTTTCCATCGCCTCGCTCTTCAAGACGGCTGTCTTCCTGCTCCTGCTCGGCTTGACAGCGGGCAAGGGACGGCGCCTGCTCCGCCGCCATGTCCTCGACCATCTTTCCATCGCACCCGGCGAGAAGTTCGTAATCGAGAGCGTCGCCGGATACCTCATCATCATTCTTGGGCTTATCGTCGGATTGCAGGCGGCGGGCATTGACTTGAGCACCCTTACCGTCCTCGGCGGAGCGCTCGGCATCGGCATCGGCTTCGGACTGCAGAACATCGCCAACAATCTGATCTCCGGCGTCATTCTTCTCTTCGAACAGCCCATCAAGGTGTCCGACCGCGTCGAGGTCGGATCGCTGAATGGAGAAGTGGTGCGCATCGGAGTCAGAAGCACATGGGTCCGCACCAACGACAACATCGTGGTCCTTGTTCCGAATTCGGAGTTCGTCTCCTCGAAGGTGACAAATTGGACGGCGAACGATCGGAAAGTCCGGTTCTCCACTCCCGTCGGAGTGTCCTACTCGAGCAATCCGGCGGAGGTGCGCGACATCTTACTGAAAGTAGCCTCCCGGAACCAGGACGTATTGTCCAGCCCCGAGCCGGACGTGATTTTCAAAGGCTTCGGCGACAACTCTCTCGATTTCGAACTGCGGGTATGGACCAGCAGCAAGGTGGATGTGCCGTGGATTCTGAAGAGCGACCTCAATTTCGCGATCTTCGAAGCCTTCCGCGAACACAACATCGAGATACCGTTTCCACAGCGTGATGTACACGTGCGTTCGATCGA
>JABAQT010000100.1 GCA_019187195.1 Bryobacteraceae bacterium | reverse complement strand
GGCTCCGTTGAGGCGAGCGGCGTCGCTATGGGCGGTGCTGATGGTTGGCATAGTGTTCAACTCTGGCCCGGTTGTAGCACGCGGGAGCGTTGAGAGATGCCGGCGGAATGTGTAAGTGGTTGTGGGGCGGAGAGAAATAATTGCCGGCCGGTGGGGACCGAGGAATCAGCCGCTCATTGCGAGCGCCAATTCGCTCCGCGCTTGTGGCATTGCGGGCGGGGAACCGGCAATGCGCGCGGCGATCACGGTACGGTCCCGTTCCGGCGCTGAGCCGGTGAACTCCGCGGTTCCATCGAGAATCGCACGCACGATCTGACGCGGCGCCATCGCTGAACGAGGGCGGATGATTTCGAGCAGGCGGCGTTCAGAGAACTGGCCGCCGTTCCAACTCAAGGCTTCGCAGATGCCGTCTGAAAAGGCGATCAGCGTGTCCCCCCGCGAGATGGGGATGGAGCGCTGTCCGAAAGTGGACCGATGGCTCAGGCCGAGGACGGCTCCAGTGCGTTCGAGGCGGAGGATGCGGCCGCTTTCAGCGCGTATGAGAAGCGCGGCCTCGTGTCCCGCATTGACATACGTCAACTGGCGGCTTCTCGAATCCACCCGCGCCAGGAAGATGGTGGCATAGATCTCATTGAGGGACGATTCCCAAATCATGCGGTTCAATTCGCTCGCGAGCGAGGCCGGGGATGTCGCGGCGAAGCCTTGAATGCCGAGTTGCAGCTTCTCCTTCCACGCCGCTCGCTCCGGACCGGCGGCATAGACCGAGCCGATGACGGCTTTGAGTTCGGAAGGAGGGAGGGAAAAGAATTCGAAGAAGTCTCTTTCTTCGATGTCATCGGGTTCCGAGTCCCCGAAGTATTCGAGGCTCCCGATCCACGCGTTGCGGAACGGGAGCACGGGAGTCCCGAGTCCGCTCTCTCGTTGCAACTCTCGATTGGAGAATCCGTGTAGGGGATAGAACTGCAGTTGACGAGTGTTTCGCATACCAGGTATGACGCGCGTAAGGGGGATATAGAACCGGCCGGCGAGGGCCGGTAATGTAAAACATAGTTAACGCTCCTCACTGGATGGAGGTGAGGTTAGGGAGCAGGGTTCGAAATGAGCGGCTAACTTCCCGCGGCCTGCACTTTCGGCGCCTCGGCGACCTGGCGCAGGAGGTCGGGGTCGGCCACGAGCATGCGTCTGCGGCCGAGGGTGACGAGGCCGCGGCGGGCCAGGGCATTGAGGGTGCTCGAGGTGGTTTCGCGCGTGGCTCCCACGAGGCTTGCGATTTCGCCTTGTGAAAACTGGACGGCGTGGCCACCTTCCTGAGCCACGCCCACGGCTTCGGCGAGTTCGGCGAGATAGAGCAGGATACGCTGCTCGACGTCTTTCATCAGGAGCAGTTCGATCTTGTGTTCGAGGTTCATCTCGCGGCGGGCGAGCAATTCGGCGAGCATCGGCCAGATTTCAGGTTTGCGGGCACAAAAGCGGGCGAACTGTTCCTTTGGGATGATGGATACGGTTGCTTCCTGGAGCACTTCGGCGGTTGAGCGGCGTTGTCCGCCGAGGAGGAGGGCGTCCTCGCCGAACACTTCTCCGGAGCGGACCAAAGTGAGCAGGACTTCCCGGTTCTCATCACCGCGTTTGATGATCTTCACCAACCCGGAATCGAGGAAGAAGACGCTGTCGGCGAGGTTGCCGGCGGAGTAGAGGACGGTGAAGCGGCGGCATTGTGGAATCCGTGTCACGCCGTCCATGGGGAGCAGGTGTTCCCGGATGAGCTGAGCGAACGGTTCCAATTGATTAGAAAACCCCATGTCAATGTTCTCCATTGGGTATATACCTCCCCCCAACGCTTAAGCTATCTCTACAACGTATAGTACCGAAAATTTCTTAGCGGGAACGGATCTGTCTGGCGAGCCGGGCGCCATCCTCGAAGACGGCGGCGGTTTCCGAGCTTCCCAAAGTATCCCTAAGTTTTTTCAAGAGATCAATATAGGCATCGAGCGCATTGACGATGGAGTCATGATTTGTGGCGATGATGTCTTTCCAGACATCGTAGGAGCTCATAGCGAGGCGAGTCATATCGAGGAGGCCGGGACCGGCGGTACTGTAATCGGCGTTAGTACTATCAACAGAATCCAAGACCACCTTGCCGAGAGCAGTGGAGGCCATCTGGGCCAAGTGAGAGGTAAGGGAAACCACGGTGTCATGTTGTTCGGGATTCATGACGTGGACTCTGGCGCCGATTTTTTCGAGCCAGGAGATGAATTCGCGCGCGGCGGGCAGTTCGATGTCCGCGGCGCGCGAGGGAGTGAGGATATAGGTGCGGCCTTCAAACAGGGATGGATCGGCTGATTCCACACCTCGGGATTCCTTTCCCGCCATGGGGTGACCACCGAGGAAAGCGCCTCGGGGGAAGTGGCGCTCGGCGGTCTCGACGATAGTTCGCTTGGTGCTGCCGGCATCGGTTGCGAGGGCGCCGGGGCTGATGTGGGAGGCGAGGGCAGGAAGTTGATCGAGAATGCGGGAGATGGGCTGCGCCATGTAGATCAGATCCGCCCTGGCGGCTCCTTCTTCGAGTGAGACGCCGTCGTCAATGACGCCCAACTGACGGGCGCGGGCCAGTGTATGGCTGGAGCTGACACCCAGGATGCGTCCGGAGAAGCCCGCGCGGCGAAGGGCGAGGGCGAAGGAACCGCCGATGAGGCCGGCGCCGGCGATGGTGACGGTCCGGATGTTGTCGAGTGGCATGGCGGCGTTCAGATGGTGCGGCCAACGGCCGCGGCGATGATGCGCAACTGGCGCATCAAGTCTTCAAACTGGGCGGGGTAGAGGCTCTGCGCTCCGTCGCTGAGGGCGCGATCCGGATCGGGGTGAACCTCGACGAGGATGCCGTCCGCCCCGGCGGCCACAGCGGCGCGGGCCATGGGGATCACTTTGTCGCGGCGTCCGGTGCCGTGGGAAGGATCAGCCATGATGGGGAGGTGGGACAATTTCTTGACGACGGGAATGGCCGATATGTCCATCGTATTTCTGGTATAGCTTTCGAAAGTGCGGATGCCGCGCTCGCAAAGGATGACGTCGTAGTTGCCGCCGCTCATCACATACTCGGCGCTGAGCAGAAGTTCCTCGATGGTGGCGGCGATGCCGCGTTTCAACAGGACGGGGATGCGGCTCTTTCCGAGTTCCCGGAGCAGGTTGAAGTTCTGCATATTGCGCGCGCCCACCTGGAAGACATCGACGTAGGCGGACATCATGGGGATCAGCGTGTGATCCATCACTTCACTGACCAGGAAGAGGTTGTGACGGTCGGCGGCGTCGCGCATGAGGCGCAGTCCTTCCTCGCCGAGCCCCTGAAAGCTGTAGGGGGAAGAACGCGGTTTGAAGGCTCCGCCCCGCAGTCCTCTCGCTCCCGCGCGGGCCACGAGTTCGGCGGACAGATCGATCTGTTCCTTGCTTTCGACGCTGCAAGGTCCGGCGATGGCCACGACCATGCCGCCGCCGATCTCGACTCCTTTTATTGAGAACCTTGTTCCGGCGGGTTTGAAAGACCGGCTGGCGAGCTTATAGGGCGACATGACGCGATGGCATTCCTGGACGCCTTCCATCACCTCGATGTCGCGCGGGTCCATTTCTTCCTTGGGTCCGACGCAGCCGAGCACGGTGTGCACGACGCCGGTGGAGCGGTGGACGGTGAAGCCGCGGTTCACGAGGCGGTCAATGACGGCTTGCACCTGGGCTTCGGTGGCGTCCTGTTCCATTACGACAAACATGAGTTAATCCTTCATCCGGTCGCGCTGCACGGTGCGCATTTCATCGATGATGCGCTCGAAAACCCGTTTCAAGGCATCGGAGGGGAGCGGGCCGGAATTGCTCTCCATGACGTTGCGGAAGACCTGGTCTTCGCGCCTGGGTTCGTAGATGGGGAGCGCGGCTTCGCGTTTGATGCGGCCGATCTGTTCGACGACGGTGGTGCGTTGATTGAGGAGATCGCGAATCTGACGGTCGATCTCGTCGATGCGAGCGCGGTGGATCGCCAGCAGTTCGCGCGCCTGGTCCGAAGTCACGCGTTCACTCCGTGGAGAGCGGAAGAGAGGCCGCGCGCGAAGCTCTCGAGTTTGTTCTCGAGGCCGGGGCTGTTCTGATTCTGCTCGATGAGGCGAACGATGGCGCTTCCGACGGCGACGCCATCCGCCATCCGGCCGACGAGTGCGGCCTGTGCGGGCGTCGAAATGCCGAACCCGGCGACCAGAGGGAGAGAGGTCACACGGCGCATGCCGGAGACAAGCGGGGCGAGCGAATCGGAGAGCGACTGGCGCTCGCCGGTCACGCCCATTCGCGAGACGAGATAGACGAAGCCGGAGGAGCGTTTGGCCAGCATCTCCAAGCGCCTGGGGGGGCTGGTGGGGGCGGCCAGAAACACGGTGTCGAGCGGGGCCTTGCGCAGCAGGTCCGCGGTTTCGCCGGCTTCCTCGACGGTGAGATCGGTCAGCAGCACGCCATCGATTCCGGCATTCACGGCGTCACGCGCGAGGGCGGATACGCCGTATTTCAACACGGGGTTGAGATAGGTGAACAGGAGGAGGGGGATTTGCGAATTACGGCGGATCTCACCGGCGATTTCGAGCACTTTCACGAGGGTGGTTCCCGCCTCGAGGGCGCGCTCGGAGGCCGCCTGGATGACGGGGCCGTCCGCCACGGGATCAGAGAAAGGAACTCCCAATTCAATGAGGTCGGCTCCGCCGCGTTCGAGGGCGGCGACGAGGGCGGGTGTGCGGCCGGGAGAGGGGTCACCCGCGGTCAGATAAGCAACCAGCGCGGGGCGCTTTCCCTTGAGGCGGTCGAACATCGCACTAATGCGCATAGCCGGTTCCTTGTGCGTCCAGTTCAACGAAGTTTTCGCGGTAGATGTCCATGTCTTTGTCGCCGCGCCCGGAGAGATTGACGAGGAAGACCTGGTCTTTGGCTGAAGGGGCGAGGCGGATTGCTTCGGCGACGGCGTGCGCGGATTCGAGGGCGGGGATGATGCCTTCGGTTCGCGACAGCAACCGGGCGGCTTCGAGGGCCTGTTCATCGGTAACGGAGGAGTACTCGGCGCGGCCCTGCTGGCGGAGCCAGGCATGTTCGGGGCCGACCAGGGCATAATCGAGTCCGGCGGAGACCGAGTGTGTCAGCGAGATCTGGCCGTCGGCATTTTGAAGGAGGTAGCTGTAGGCTCCCTGAAGCACCCCTGGGGAGCCTCCGGAGAAGCGGGCGGCATGTTCGCCGGGCTGGGTTCCCCTGCCACCGGCTTCGACGCCGACGAGTTTCACTTTCTTGTCATCGAGGAAGGGGTGGAAGATGCCGATGGCGTTGCTGCCGCCGCCGACGCAGGCGAAGATGGCATCCGGGAGGCGGTGTTCGCGCTCGAGCATCTGGGCGCGCGCTTCGACGCCGATGACGCGGTGAAAATCGCGGACCATCATGGGATAGGGGTGCGCGCCGAGGGCCGAGCCGAGGAGGTAGTGGGTGCTGCCGGCATTGGTGACCCAATCCCGCATGGCTTCGCTGATGGCGTCTTTCAGAGTGCGGCTCCCGGTGGCGACGCCGACGACGCGCGCTCCGAGGAGGCGCATGCGGAAGACGTTCAGGCGCTGGCGGCGCATATCCTCCTCGCCCATGTACACGACGCACTCGAAACCGAAGAGGGCACAGACCGTGGCCGTGGCCACGCCGTGCTGGCCGGCTCCCGTTTCGGCGATGACGCGTTTTTTTCCCATGCGGCGGGCGAGCAGCGCCTGGCCCAGGCAGTTGTTGATCTTGTGGGCTCCGGTGTGGAGGAGGTCCTCACGCTTGAGGTAGAGGCGCGCGCCGCCGAGGGTTTCGCTCAGGCGCCGTGCGTGGTAGAGAGCCGTGGGGCGTCCGGCGTAGTTGAGGAGAAGGCCGTGCAATTCGGCTTGAAAAGCAAGGTCGTCTTTGGCGGCCATGTAGGCGGATTCGAGCTCTTCGAGCGGCGCCATCAGGGTCTCGGGCACATAGCGGCCGCCGAACTCGCCAAAATGGCCCAAGGCATCCGGTTGTGATGATTTCAAACTGAAGGATCCTCGCATAAAGCAGCTTTCAAGAATTCGGACATCCTGCGGTGGTCTTTTCGCCCGGGGGACGATTCGATACGCGAACAGGCGTCGACTCCCCAGGGGCGAGCCTGCCGGATGGCTTCCCGGACGTTGGAGGCGTCCAGGCCTCCGGCAATGATAATCCTGTGCGGTGAAGCGGCAGCCAACGTCCAGACAAACGGCTTCCCGCTGCCACCATACTCCGCGCCGGCAGGTCCGTCAAGCAGGAAGGCTTGCGCCTGAGGATACAGATCGAGGCGGGTGGTTGAAAAGCTTTCGTCGACGCGGAAGGCCTTCCAGAAGGGGATGGTTCGCGGCGCCTGGGAGGGGGGCTCATCGCCATGGAGTTGGGCCACATCGAGGGGGACCAGGGCGGCCACGCGCTCGACATCCGCCGGGGCTACATTGACGAAGACGCCGACTCTTGTGACGGCGCGGGGCAGGCCAGCCGCAATGCGGGCGGCCGCCTGGGGCGTGATATAGCGTTTGCCGGGCGGATAGAAATTGAAGCCGATGGCCGTGGCTCCTCCGGCGACGGCGGCGGCGGCGTCCTCGGCGGTGGTGATGCCGCAGACCTTGATCATGCGAGGAGACATTGCAGGGCGGCGGCTGGATCGGGCGCTTTCATCAGGTGCTCGCCGACCAGGAAAGCCTGGTAGCCGGCCGAGCGCAGCAGGGATATATCAGCGGCGGAATGGATTCCGCTCTCGCTGACCAACACGGCGGTGGAAGGCATGTTCGCGGCCAAGTCGAGCGAGGTCTCGAGGCGCACTTCAAAGGTGCGCAGGTTGCGGTTGTTCACACCGAGGATCTCCGCGCCCGAGTCGACGGCCATGCGCAGTTCTTCCGCGTCATGAACCTCGACGAGGGCGGCCATACCATAGGCCGCGGCGAGTTCGCGCAGAGTCCGCATCTGAGAGGGATTCAAGATCGCGGCGATGAGAAGGATGGCGTCGGCTCCGTGGGCGGCGGCCTGCACCACATGCGCCCCGGAGAGGGTGAAATCCTTGCGGAGCGCGGGAAGATCGACGGCGGCCCGCGCCGCTTCGAGGTCATCGAGCGACCCTTGAAAGAACCGCTCATCCGTCAGAACACTGAGGGCGGCCGCGCCGCCCGCCTGATAGCGCGCGGCGATTCCGGGTGGATGGAAATCAGGGCACAGCAAGCCCTTGCTTGGCGAAGCTTTCTTGATTTCGGCGATGATGGCCGGGGAGCGGGAGAGCAGGGCGGCGCGAAAATCCCGGCGGCAGGCCATGCGTTCGGCAGCCTGACGTTCGAGTTCGCCGCGGCGCGCTTCGAGGGCGGGCAACTCTGTCCGTTTGTGTCCGGCGATCCGGGCGAGAACGTCCGGTACTGCGGTGACCATGACAAAAGAACTTTCATGGTATCACAGGGTTGCGGGCCAAACCGCCCAGCGGAGGATTTTGCCCCACTTTTTGCGGGTGCGGAGGGGAGCGAACCGGCGCGAATCGATGAGTATAGGAAGTGGAACGAGGGTTGCTTGGGATGAGGGCGGATCAAGATCGTGATCCCGGGTTTCTTACGCCGGGCGCGACACGCGCGGCCGGCGCCGTTCATCTAACAAACAGAGTGCAAAACACTGTCCGGGAGGACCCCGTGAAAGACTTCCTTTCGATACTTGACAACCGCACCGGCAAGTCCTATGACGTACCCATTTCCGGCGGCGCGATACGGGCGATGGATCTGCGCCAGATCAAGACGGATCCCGAGGATTTCGGGCTGATGACCTACGATCCCGCCTTTACGAATACGGCTTCCTGCCGCAGCGCGATCACCTTCATTGACGGCGAGAGGGGAATTCTGCGCTACCGGGGCTATCCCATCGAGGAGCTGGCCGGGACGTGCAACTTTCTCCAGGTGGCGTATCTACTATTGAACGGCGAGCTGCCGGCCGAGGATGAATACAAAGAGTGGACGCGGCAGATCACCCACCACACGATGATCCATGAGAATCTCAAGAAGTTCATGGAAGGCTTCCGGCATGACGCGCACCCGATGGGGATGTTCGTGAGCACCGTGGCGGCGCTTTCGACGTTTTATCCCGAGGCGCGGGAGGTGAAGAACCGGCAGTCGAGGCGGCTCCAGATCATGCGGCTTATCGGGAAGGTTCCCACGATCGCCGCCTATGCCTACCGCCACAGCCTGGGGTTGCCCTATGTTTATCCGGACAACTCGCTGGACTATGCGGGGAACTTTCTCAGCATGCTATGGAAGATGACCGAGCCGAAGTACACGCCGAACTCCGTGCTGGCGCGCGCGCTGGATATTCTGTTCATCCTTCACGCCGACCACGAGCAGAATTGCAGCGCCAACGCCATGCGCAGCGTGGGCAGTTCGCTGGCCGATCCATACCTGAGCCTTTCGGCGGCGGCTTCGGCGCTGGCGGGACCGCTGCATGGGGGGGCGAACGAGGAGGTGCTCCGCATGCTGGATGAGATCGGGACGGTGGAGGGCATTCCGGCGTTCATCGGGAAAGTGAAGAGCGGGGAGTGCAAGCTGATGGGCTTCGGCCACAGGGTGTACAAGAACTACGATCCGCGGGCCCGCATTATCAAGAAGGCGGCCGAGGATGTCTTCGAGGTCACCGGCGTCAATCCGAAGCTCGAGATCGCCAAGGAACTCGAGCGGATTGCGCTCCACGACGAATACTTCATCAAGCGGAAGCTGTATCCGAACGTGGATTTCTACAGCGGCATTATTTACCAGGCGATGGGATTTCATCCGTCGATGTTCACCGTGCTGTTCGCGATCCCGAGGACCGTGGGGTGGCTGGCGCAGTGGCAGGAGCTGCTCGAAGATCCCGAGCAGAAGATCGCCCGGCCGCGACAGATCTTCACGGGGCATCCAATCCGTCACCTGGGGAAGGAGCAGGAGGCTCCGGGGGCGGTTGCGGCGGCGCGGTAGGGGGAATCAATCGGTCGCGACCGGAACGCGATGGCCGGCACGGCGGCGCGCGGCAAGCGCGCCCAGGTCGTCAAACAGCGAATAGGCCACGGGGGTGACGAGCAGCGTCAGGAAGAGGGACAGGCTCTGGCCGCCGATGACGATGATGGCGATGGAGCGGCGCTCCTCGGCTCCGGGTCCGGCTCCGAGCGCAAGCGGCAGCATTCCGGCCACCAGGGTGAGGGTGGTCATCAGAATGGGGCGGAAGCGGTCGCGGTTGGCCTGCATGATGGCGTCCAGGCGGCTCATGCCCTCCAGACGCCGGAGGTTGTTGGTGTGGTCAATCTGGAGGATCGAGTTTTTCTTCACGACGCCGAACAGCACCAGGATGCCGAGCGCCGAATAGAGGTTGAGCGTATCCTGAAACAGCCACAGCGAATAGAAGCCGAACGGGACGGCGAGCGGCAGGCTGAGCAGAATCGTGATGGGATGCACGAGGCTTTCGAACTGGGAAGCAAGAATCATGTACATGAAGGCAATGGAGAGGAGGAAGGCGATGAGGAACTCGCCGAAGGTGCGCTCGAATTCCCTACCCCTGCCGATGACGGCGGTTGAATAGGCCACGGGCATGTTGAGCGTAGCGGCGAGTTTGAACATCTCCTCGAGGCGGTCGGCGAGGGCATATCCGGGCGCGATGTTGGCGCGGATACCCACCTGGCGCTGGCGGTTCAGGCCCTCGATGCGGTAGGGGGCCATGCCCTCCTTCAGCCTCACCACATTGTCGAGGCGGACCATCTGCCCGTTGCGGGCGGGGACGTAGAGCTTCGAAACGGCTCCGGCGTCGCGGCGGTCCACGCCGGTGAGACGGACCTCGACGTCGTAATCCTCGGCGAGTTTGCCATCGCGGAAGCGCGACACTTCGTCGTCGCCGCCGACCATGACGCGCAGCGAATCGGCGATGTCGGCGGCATCGACGCCGAGATCAGCCGCGCGATCGCGGTCAATCGAGACGCGGAGTTCGGGTTTGGTCATGCGGAGGGTGGTGTCGACGTCCACCAGGCCGGGGATTTTCATCGCCCCGGCGCGCATGGTTTCGCTGTAGTCGCTGAGCAGTTCGAGTTCGGGTCCGCGGATGACGAAATCGATGTCCACGGGCGCCGACCCCTGGTTGATGGTCTGAGAGTTGCGGACCTGAACCCGCAGATCGGGGTACTGCTTGAAGACGTCGCGGATGGCCTGCATCACATCGCGCTGCGAGTAGATGCCGCGGAAGGCTTCGAGAGGCTTGCCTTCGAGGGTTTTCGCGAGCAGGCGCGGAATGGAGAGGACGCGATCCTCGACATTGGCGATGCGGACGAAACACTGGGCGCTGTTGACCGCGCCGAGGTAACTGGCTCCGACGGTGGCGAGCAGGTGTTCGACACCGGGCAGGGCGAAGAGATCTTTTTCGACGCGGCGGAGCACCGCTTCCATCGAGGCAAGGCTGGCTCCCTCCGGGGCGGTGATGTTCAGTTCGAACTCGCCTTCATCGACGTTCGTGGGGATGTATTCCTGCCGCACCATTTTGTAGAGGGGCACACAGGAGAAGATGACGAGCACGGCGCAGGAGGCGACGATCATGCGGTGATGCATGGACCACCAGAGGAATTTCGTGTAGACGCGGTCCAGGACTCCATAGAAGCCGCGGCGGGAATCGGAGCCGGCCTCGCCGGGCGCGTCATGGCGCCGCACTTTCAGCATTCGCGAACTCATCATGGGGGTGAGCGAGAAGCTCACGAGCAGCGAGACGAGAATGGCGGCCGCGGCCGTCACTCCGAAGCTGTAAAGAAAGCGTCCGGAGATGCTCGACATGAAGGAGACGGGCAGGAAGATGACGACGAGGCTGAAGGTGGTGGCCATGACGGCGAGGCCGATGTCCCTGGTGGCGAGCGCGGCGGCTTTGACCGGCGGCAGGTTTTTCTCCTCGATGAAGCGGAAAATGTTTTCGAGCACGACGATGGCGTCATCAATCACCACTCCCACCATCAGCACCAAAGCGAGCATGGTGATGTTGTTGAGCGTGAATCCGAAGGCGTACATGACGCCGAAAGTGGAGATGATCGAGGCGGGGATGGCGACCGCGGCGATGATGGTGGCGCGCCAGTTGCGCATGAACAGCAGGACGACGAGGGAGGCGAGGATGCTGCCCAGAATGAGGTGCAGGCGCACTTCATGGAACGCGGCTTCGATGTAGCGCGACTGATCCTGGACAATATCGAGGCTCACCCCCGGGGGCAGGACCTGACGAATCCGGGGCAGTTTCTCCTTGATGTTGTGGATGACCTCGATGGTGTTGGCTCCCGATTGGCGGCGGACCTGCAGCGCCACGGCCGGCTTGCCGTCGTAGCGGGCCGCGGTGCGCTGTTCCTTATGGCCGTCCTCGGCATAGCCGATGTCGCGGATGCGGATGGGGGCGTTGCCGATCGTGGCCACGACAAGGTCGTTGAACATGCGCGGGTCGGCGAAACGGCCAAGGGTGCGCAGCACCAGTTCGCGGCGGCCTTCATCGACGCGGCCGCCCGGAATCTCGGAATTCTGGCGTTCGACGGCGTCGCGCACCTTGATGATGGGGATCCTGTAGGCGGCGAGGCGATTGGCGTCGACCCACACGTTGACGGCGCGCTGCTGCCCGCCGATGACGGTCACCTGCCCGACGCCGCCGAGCGATTCGATGTTGTCCTTCACTTCACGATCGGCCAATTCGAAGAGTTCGCGCGGGGTGCGCGGTCCGGAGACCACGAGGCTGAGGATGGGCGAGGCCTCAGCGTCGAGTTTGCGGATGAGCGGCGGCTTGGCGTCGCGCGGAAGGCGGCTGATCACCGTGGCGACCGCATCGCGGACGTCCTGGGCGGCGACGTCGATGTTGCGCTTCAGGTTGAACGTGATGGTGACAATGGACATGCTCTCGGTGGAGGTGGAGCGGATGTCGTCGATGCCCTCGACGGTGGCGACGGCGTCCTCGATGCGGCGGGTAATGGTGGTTTCAATCTCTTCAGGCGAGGCTCCGATCAATTGAGTGCGGACGCTGATGATGGGGATGTCGACATCGGGGAAGCGGTCGATTCCGAGCTTGCCGTAGGAGACTCCGCCGACGACGATGAGGGCCATGATGAGCATCACGGCGAATACCGGGCGGTGAATGCAGACTTCAGCCAGTTTCTGCATGTCAGCGGTCCGCCACTTCCACTTTCATGCCGGGCGTGAAACGGTCGCTTGGGTCGAGGACAATCCGGTCGCCGGGTTTGAGTCCTTCGGCGATTTCCACGCGTTCGCCCGCGAGCCGCCTGCCCTGGCGGACCTGGAGGTCCCGGAGGGAGTTTCCCGAGACGGTGAAAACGCGGTCCACGCCGGCGAAACTGAGGACCGCGCTGACGGGCACGGCGATGCCTCGCGCTTCGGGATTCACCACGATGGTCGCCTCGACAAATGAACCGGCGCGGAGGCGTCCATCCTCGTTCGGGGCCTCGCCTTCCACGGTAAGCGAGCGGTTCTGCGCTTCGATGGCCGGGGAGATGCGGACCACGCGGCCCGGCTGGAGAGCGGCCTGTCCGGCGAGGGTGAGATCAATCCGCTGGCCCGCCTTCACCTTGTAGGCCTGGCGTTCGGGCACGCTCAAGCGGATCCGCAGCGGGCGCCAGCGGACCAGGACAACGGCCGGAGCGTTGACGGCCAGATATTCGCCAAGCGTGGCGATGCGCTGCGTGATGGCTCCGCGAAACGGAGCGCGGATGACTGTGTCGGAAAGTTGCTGCCTGGCCAGGGCGGCTTCGTGGCGGCGTTGCCGGATTTCGGCGATGGTGCGGTAGACCTCTTCGATGGCCGCCTGGCGCCGCGCCTCGGCCGCCTGCAGGGCGACGTCCGCGCGCTGGAAGTCCACGTTCGAAACAATGCCTTTCTTAAACAACTCGCTGGCGTTGTTGTACATGAGGGTGGCTTCCTTGAGCGAGGCGGCGGCCTGGCGCACGATGGAGGTCTTTTCGGGATCTATCGTGTCGGCGTCACCCGGACCCAGTCCGATGCGCGCGCGAGTCTGTTCCACGGAAGCTTCGGCCTGGCGGAGGCGTAGGTCGTAGTCTTCCTTTTCCAATTCGGCGATTGGATCGCCCTCGTTGACGCGGCTGCCGAGATCGACGTGGAACTTCGCCACCCGTCCGGGAACTTTCGCGCGGAGTGTGGCTTCATCCTCGGCCAGCAGTTCGCCGGTGGCGCTGATGACTTCGGGGATATTCTCGACTTCGAGCGTTTTCACGCGGACGGCGGGCGGGCGGGCGGCGCCGGTGGCGTTGACGGACGGAGTGGAATAAGGGCCGCTGCAGGCCGCCTGCACGAGGACGAGGATGACGGGAAGAATCCAGGGGAACATGATAGTTCTGGCGCTCATTCTCTCATAAGTAGTTACTCACGGATCCGGGACTATCGATTCGATTGGAGAGCGGCGGACTCGCGCCGCTTTTTCATACAGAAATCCCAGTATGGCGGGGCGCGCACGCTCCTCTGTAGAATCGCTTACTCGGTTACCGTGCCAGTCCTCGAGCCATCGCCATCCGTCTATCCTGTCAAGCCATGGGAGCGTACGGCCATTGGCGCGCTTATCGCGGCCCTGCTGTTTGCGATGGCGCTCAGGGCGGCGCGTGTGGGGGTAACGGTGGATGAACCAAGCCACCTGCTGTCGTCTTATCTGTACTGGCGGGGGGCCGACAGGCTTCCTCCGCGGGACATGCCTCCGCTGCTCAAGATCAGCGCGGGATGGGCTCCGCGAGTGTTGGGGCTTCCGGTTCCGGCGACGCTCGGGCTGCCCGGGCAACCGCGCACGGAGGAATGGGATGCCGCCTCCGCCATGATGATGCGCATGGAGTGGGACGCCATACCGAGGGTCTTCTTCCTCGCGCGCCTGCCCATGCTCATATTCCCCCTGCTGGCTCTCGGTTTGCTGTGGTGGTGGTCGCGGCAACTGTTCGGCCCCGCCTGCGCGATGCTCCTTGCGGCGGCGCTGGCGCTTGAACCCACGGCGCGGGCTCACGCTTCCATCCTGAAGAACGACATCGCCTCGATGTTCGCCTACCTGCTGTTCTGGTATTGCGCGTGGCGCTATTGGAGGGCGCCGCAAACGGGCAACGCGGCGGCATTGGGCGGGGCGCTGCTGCTGGCGCTGATCAGCAAGCTCTCGATGCTGTTTCTGTTGGGGATCGCGCCCCTGATCGTGCTGGCAAGACACTTTACCGGAAAAACCGGCCGCCGGGCGACGCTGACGGGGCTGTGCTGTGTGCTTCTGATTCCCTATGTGGGCACGCTGGCTGCTTACCAGTTTGAAACAAGGCTTCTCGACGCGGATGAGTTGAGCCGTCTATGGTCCGGTTCCGCCGTGCCCAAGTGGTTTCTCGCGCCGGCGTGGATCTTCCGCCTGCTGCCGGTTGCTTCCGGAATGTGGGAGGGTTGTGTCGCGTTGTTTTCGAGCAACCACGAAGCCGTCCCCGTGTACCTGTTGGGGCGGGTGCTCCCGGAGGGCAGCCTGTTCTACTTTCCCCTGGCGCTGGCGGTCAAGGTTCCGGGCGCCCTTCAGTTGCTGATCGTTTCCGGCATAGCGCTGGCGCTGTTGTCCCTGCGCAAGGGGGAACTGGGGGAAGGCTGGGCGTTCTGGCTGATTCCCGGGTTTCTCTACATCGCCCTCGCTTCGCTGTCGCGCTTTCAGTTGGGCGTGCGACTGGTGCTGCCGGCTTTGCCCTTCGGATTGATGCTGTGCGGGGTGGCGCTCAGATGGCTGCTCCGGAACCGGCGCGGGCAGGCGTTCGCGGCGCTGCTTTTCTGCTGGCTGCTGTACCGTTCGGTGGGGATCTACCCGCGCGGCATCACATATTTCAACGTTTGGGCGGGCGGCGCGGACAACGGACTTCAGTACCTTGCCGACAGCAACCTCGATTGGGGGCAGGGGCTCCCCGATCTGGCCAATTTTGTCCGGGAACGAGGGATTCGTAAGCTGCACCTGTCATATTTCGGATTCGATATCCCGTACCGGTACTTTCCCGAGGATGAACTCGAGGTGGTGGCTCCTCCCTGGGATGATTCCACCGCCAACGGGAGCCACCTGGAACCGGAGCCGGGATACTATGCCGTGAGCGCCACGCTGCTGCCGGGTCACTATTTCGCTCCCAAGTATCGCAACTACTACCGGGTTTTCCGGTCGTTACAGCCTATCGCCAAGCCAGGCCACTCGATTTACGTGTATCGCATTGATCATAAGGTTCACTCGAGGTGACGAATGTTTCCATCGCTGAGCGTATTCTTTCCAGCCTATAACGACGCTCCCTCACTGCCGAGTCTGCTGCGCGCTACCTTCGCCGTCCTCGAGGAGCACGTCCTCGACTATGAGGTGATCGTGGTCAACGACGGCAGCCAGGACAATACGGCGCAGGTGCTGAAGGAACTCGAGGCAAAATACGCGCCGCTTCTTCGGGTCATCACGCATCCCAGGAACCGGGGCTACGGCGGAGCGCTGCGCAGCGGATTCGCGGCCGCCACGAAGGAGTTTGTCTTCTACACGGATGGAGACGGGCAGTACGACGTCAATGAACTGCCCGGTTTGCTTGCGCGCGCCGGCGCAAACGTGGGTCTGGTGAACGGATTCAAGCTGGAGCGCCACGACCCGGCGCACAGAATCTGGATCGGGAAGGCCTACAACGCCTTCGCCAGGACCTTATTCGGCATCCGCATCCGCGACATCGATTGCGACTATCGCGTGGTGCGGCGATCGCTGCTCGAGGAGATCCACCTGTTTTCCACGAGCGGCACCATCTGCGTGGAACTGGTAAAGAAGCTGGAGCTCACCGGCTGCGCGGTGCGCGAGGTGGGGGTGCATCACTATGAGCGGAAATACGGCCGCAGCCAGTTCTTCCGTGTCCGCTCGCTGTTGAAGACCTTCGCCCAGTTGTTGTGGCTCTACCTCCGGCTGGTGGTATTCGTGCCCAAGAGGGAGGCTTCACCACACACGGCGGGAAGCAGGTTCAGCGAACAGTAGCAGGGCGCGGGTCTGGCTCCGATATCCCTCCGGCATACGGGAGTCAGGAAGACAGCGGCTCCGGAGCGGCTTTCCTCCCGGATGCTTTTTCTTTCTCGAGTTCGGCGAGAATCCTGTCCGGCACGGAAGTCGAGAACCGGGCGCAGCCCAAGTGGAGCGCGGCGCGCGCCTGCTCGAGGGTTTCCACTCCGCCACATTCGAGCTTCACGAGTTGTCCGCAATGTTTGAGGAGGAGGTCGAGATCGCGCGGCCTTGTTGTGGTGACAAAGTGGGCATTCACCCTCTTGGCCATGCGGCAGAGCACGATCTTCATCTCTTCGTTGAGCAGATCGTTATCCACCACCACCTTCAGGATGGCTCCGGATTCGATGCAGGAATCCGCCATCTGGATCAACTCGACTTCCTGGTGCTGGAACTGGCGGGAAAGCAGCTTGCCAGGATTCGGGTAGGCATTGATCTGCCGGACCCCGCGGCGCAACAGGTCGCGGCATTCGTAGACTTTGACGCCGGTGTTCGAGCCGCCGGAGGGATGTCCCGTGACGCTGGCTATCTTCACGACTCCGAGGTTGAGGAAGCGCGCGGCAGAGTCGACGTCGCACGGACGGACGACGACGGCTCCCAATCCGAGGGCGCGCGCGTGGAGGCAGCGGTTGTAAAGCTCGTCCTCGGTCAGCGTTGCTTCGAGGATTTCGTAGTCGATCTTTTTCGCGAACTCTTCCGCGCTTTCTTCACCACCGGCTTCGGAGGCGGCGGTTTGTACTGGCCGGACATCATCCATAGTGTTCCCCAATGACGCAACTGCGTGCGCACGTTTTTCGCTCCGGCGAACCAGTCCTCGTGGTGGAAGTTGCCGAAGTTGCCTTCGCCTCTTTCCTTTTCATCGAGATCGCCGATTGCAATGTTCAGTCCCATGGGACGGTCGCCCATGGCGGGCGAATAAAACCTGCCGGGCTCGACTTCGAGACAGGGATCGAAATTCACCGCCCACTCGATAATGTACCCTTTTCCCGCGGGTTTGGGCCGGGCGGCGCACTCCATGGAGCGCGATTCGATCCAGTTGCGGTAAGTGTTCCAGGCGTTGGGGTCGCGGCGCGGCTCTCCCTCGAGCAGGCCGCCTTTGCCGATGCCGCCCAGCCGTGACTTCGTGAGATTGCACACCATCTGCCAGTTGAATCCGTTTCCCGCCGCGGATTCGTCACCCTTCCACTGGTTGGTGGCGTTGACGAGAAGCTCGATCTCGTCGCCGAACCAGGGAAAGCCTTCGGGGGTGAGTTCATGGGCTTTGGGATTCACATGAGGGAGCCAGCGCGGGGTGTCGATGCCGTAGAGGACGTCATCGGTGATATCGAAAGCAAAATAGAGGCGGTGATCGTCATGTTTGACGTAGCCATGCAGGGAGAGGTCCCTTGGGTCCGTGGTGGGGGTGAACTGGGGAACCCAATCCCGCACGCCGAAAAACTGGGTCGCGTCCTCCCACTCTCCCTTTTCGAGAACGCCGTCGAGAGCCGGAGTCCCGCCGGGGAAAGCGTACAGGCTTTTCGGATTGGGGGCTGGGGAGGAATGCTGAGCGGAGAGAGCGGCCGCGGCGGCGAGCAAAAGAGAAAAGTACCTGAACATCCTCTAGCGGCGCTTTCGCGTTGCGGTGGGGCCCGCGATCTGCTTTTTCAGATCCCGGGCCTTCCGCGCGACCTCTGTATTCGGATACTTGGCAATCAATTCCGTGAACACCTTCGAAGCCTGGCTCTTGCGGTCCAATTGAATCAAGGCCCGGCCTTTCAGGTACATGGCATCCGGAGTCTTGTTGTTTTCGGGGTATTTTTCGAGGACGGCGTCAAAGGCCTCGACGGCTCCGTCGTAATCCTTCTTATAGGACAGAATCTCTCCGATGTGGAACTGAGCGCTGGGGGCGCGCTCCTCATTGGGATAGAAGCGGAGAAAATCCCTGTACTCGGTGATGGCCAGTTCGGAGTTGCCACTCTGCTGATCGCGCCTGGCCTGATTGAAAACAATGTCGGGGGTGGCTCCCGGAGGCGGCCCGCCGGCGGCGGCTCCACCCTCGGCGGGCGGGGGCGCGGGCGGCTTGGCCAGCACCGAAATCGCGGTGAGGAGATCGTTCAGCTTGCCCTCGAGTTTCACGAGGCGGCTGTTCATGTCCTTCACGTTTTCGTTGAGAGCGCTGTAATCGGAACTCATCTGCTCGATCTTCGAGTTGAGCGAAGCCACGGGAGCGGCCAGCAGGTTCCGCTGCTGGGTCAGGCTATCCTTGATCTGCTGGTCGAGAACGGCAACGCCCTTGCTTGACGAATCGGATTCACGCACCGCCTGCTGGACGAGCGTGGTGAGCACCGCAATCTTCTCATCAAACTTGCTGTTCAAGGTTCTGACGTCCTGTTGGACGCCGGCCAGATCGCGTTGCACTTCGCGGATCAGATCGTTGGTCTTCTGCGCCATCAGGGGCGTGGCAACGATCCACAACGTTGCTAGCATACGCCGCATGTCAGCCATATTCCTCCCAAATACGAGAAAGGACCGGAGCGGTTGGCGCGCTCCGGTCCTGGTTATCGGACTGCCGGATTACTGTCCGACGAAGTGCGCGCGGCGGTTTTTCTGCCAGCACTCTTCATTGGACTCCGTGCATTGCGGGCGCTCCTTGCCGTAACTGATGACCTTGAGCCTGTCGGCGGGTACACCGAGTTGGACGAGGAAGTCGCGGGCCGAGGTCGCGCGGCGGTCGCCGAGACCAAGGTTGTATTCCGCTGAACCGCGTTCGTCGCAGTGGCCTTCAATGGTTACCGTGCCACTCGAGAAGTCGCGGAAGATCGCTTTCAAGGCATCCGCGTTGCGTTGGAGCACAACACGGGCGTCCTCGCGGATATCGCTCTTGTCGAAATCGAAGAACGCATCCTGCACTTCCTTTGCCACGCGCTCGGCCATGGACAACTGGGGCGCTTGCGGCGGCGGGGGCGGCGGCGGGGCGGTCACACGGAGCGTCACCGACTGGGTGGCTTCTCCACCGGGTCCTCTCACGTTCAACGTGTAGGTGGTGGTATCGGAGGGTGAAACCTGACGCGATCCATTGGCGTCCACGGAGCCGATGCCCTGATCGATCGTGGCGGACGTGACATTCTGAGTAGACCAGCGCAAAGTCGCTGACTGGCCGCGCTCGATGCTCGAGGGCTCGACCGTGAAACTGCTGATGACGGGTCTAGCCGGCGGCGGCGGCGGCGGCGCCTCTACTTTAGGTTGGGGCGGTGGCGGGGGGGCGGGTACTTTTTTTCTGCAACCCTCCGCAAAAAACAACAAAGAAATTGTCAATAGTACTACACCGGTCTGTCGCTTGCTCATCCTGAACTTGCCTCCTGAACTCCCGGAACTGCATGGGGTACTGCTGCTGTAATCGTTTCGGAACCTGTCTACTGTTTACTCCACACAGGCATCTCATTGCGGCCTGCGCTGGTCAACTGCTTTACTTGGGTACCGTCTGCAAGCATAGTATATATCTGCATCGATCCACCCCGGTTAGAGGCGAAGACGAGATGCCTGCCG
Source organism: Bryobacteraceae bacterium (assembly GCA_019187195.1). Taxonomy (GTDB): domain Bacteria; phylum Acidobacteriota; class Terriglobia; order Bryobacterales; family Bryobacteraceae; genus CADEFT01. Next base: position 10,585 of record JABAQT010000100.1, on the reverse strand, counting down.
TCAGGCGCCCAGGCCGGGTTCTCATTGCGCCCCCGGCCGAAAGTCAGTTGAACATATTCTTTGGTGGTAACGTCCATGACGAAAATATTGAAGTTTCCCGGTTCATAACCACTGGTCCAGGAAAAAGCAATATGCTTGCCATCGGGATGCCAGCTTGGATTGCTCGCCTGCCCTTGTCCCGTAGTAAGCCTGGTCACATCGGCACCATCAATATTCATTTTATATATTTGTTGGGGTCCGCTGCGACCCGATACAAAGACGAGGTCGGCCGCGGTCTTTGGATTGACTTTCGGCTCGACCTCGATGGCCCGGCTATTGGAAAGCCGCTGGAGTCCGCTGCCGTCCGCGTTAGCGATATGCAATTGGGCATACCCGCTGACCTTGGAGGCGAACACGACCTTCGATCCGTCGGGGAAAAAGCTGAGGTTCGAATTGAAGGACGCCGAGGGATTGAGGAACGGGAGACGGCGGCCGGTGTCCGTGGCGTGGATCATAATAACCGGCCCGGCGGCGGAAAAGCGCGTGAACGCGATTTTGGTCCCATCCGGGGACACCGATGGCATGGTGCACAGTTCGGGGTAGCGCGCGAAGTGTTTCTGACTGGAGCCGTCGTAATCCATCACCCAGATCTGCTTCACCCCTGTACGGTTGGAGACGAAGAATATCCTCGAGCCGGAAAGTCCTTCGAGGCCCATCAGTTTCAGAATATCGGCCGCGAATTCACGGGCCACCTGCTTGGCTCCCTCATTGGTCACCGGACCGAAGTAGAGTTTTCCGATCACCTGCGGGTTTTGCGGCTGCTGCACGTTGTACAGCCACCCGAACAGAACGATCTGGTTGTTTTGAACACCCGTGTAGCCGAAAGCAAGGTAGTTCGCGCTGACCGGAGGAGATGACCAGTCAGAGAGAGCAAACCCTGTGCCGGCGGCGGATGCCTTCACATCCTGGGGCACTTGCGGGTGCATCCGCGGCAGCATGCTGGAGGAGACGACCTTGAACACCCCCGAATTGTCGATTTCCGAATAGAGCGTCTGGTTGAAAACGCCCATGTATTGCTGCGCTTCACCCGAACCGCGGAAATCCGGGATCGCGATCACCGGCCGCTGGCCGCCGATGAGGTTGATGATCATGTCGCTCTTCTGCTGGGCAACCAGCAGCCAGAGAGCCGCACAGGTAAATCCGAGGAAAAGGATCTTTTTCATCGCTTAAATTGAAATTGAAACTCCACGTTGGCTTTGTTGCGCGTAAATTCCGCGGGCAGTTGGGGCAACGGGCTCGCTTCCTGCACGGCGCGCAGGGTGGATTGATCGAGCGCGTAATTGCCGCTGGTCTGGACGAGACGCAGGTTCGCCACTTCTCCGTTGCGCTGAATATCGAAATTGACGATGACGGGCCGGGCCGAATTGAGACGCGGATCGAGGTTCTGGGTCCGCCACTTTTCAGCGACCCGCTGGCGGATCAGATCGGCATACCAGCCAAGGTGCGTGCCGAAGGGACTGCCGGTCCCGATGCCGATTCCTCCGCCTCCGCCGGGAATGCTGTACATCGGCGTCGCCATGGCGGCTCCGGTCGAACTGGAGAGGCGGTTCGGGCGATACTCCGGCTCGGGAGTGTAGCGCCGCTCCATCTGAGCCACTTTTTTCTTCCTCTGGCGCTTGTTCCTTCGCCGGTCGAGCGGTATCGCGTCGGGCTCCTCTTCCTCCTCGCGCTTCACTTCCGGCTTGGCGCGTTCGGGAACAAGGGATTCGGTATCGTTGGCAACCTTGTTGGTGATCCCGTCCCGATGGGGCATGGGAATGGCATCAACCGTCGTGATCGTGGCCGCGCCGCCGATGGAATTCGGATCGCCGAAGGTATCCCTGGCGCGGTTGGCCCACATAGTCCACAGGGCGATCGAGCCGGTCAGCAGAAGGTGGAACGTCAGCGACGCTAACAACGGTTTGCTGAGATGCTGGTCGCGGTCGAACTCTTCGGCGTAGGCCACCATTTCCATTATCGCCTTTTATCCGCGATATCCTCCGTCTTGGTCACCAGGCGGGCGTCGAAGCCGGCCGCCTTGACTTCACTGACCACCTGGGCCAGCACGTCCCAGGTGAGGTTACGGTCCGCCCGGACGTAGACGGCTTTGGTCGAGGCTCCGAACTTCTTCAGGACGGCATCGCGAAGGTCGACGAGTTTCAGGGGCGATTCATTGAGATAGACTTCGCCTTTTTTCGTGACCGAGATAACCGGCAGTTCGCGGGCGCTCTGCTGCTGCTGTTTGACTTTGGGCACGTCGATTTCGAGTCCGAACTCCATCACCTGGGCCGTCAGCATAAAGATGATCAGCAGCACCAGGACGACGTCCACCAACGGCACGACGTTGATTTCGGACATTGTTCCCAAGCCGCCGCGGCGGCGGCGGCCCAACTCCGGTCCCACGGTAAAAGCCATCGCGCGTTACTCCTCGAAGGTCCGCTCGGTGAGGTTCATGAACTCGAGGGCGAATTCATCCATCCGCACGGCCATGTCTTTCACGACATGCCCGAAGTGATTGTAGAAGATGGCGGCGGGGATGGCGGCTCCGAGGCCGAGGGCGGTGGCCACGAGGGCGTCGGCGATGCCGGGGCCGACCGCCCGCAGGCTGGCGGCGCCGGAGAAACTCAGCGCGTTGAACGCCTCGATAATGCCCCAAACGGTTCCAAACAGGCCGATGAACGGGCAGACAGCGGCGGTGGTGGCGAGCCAGTTCATGCGGCTCTCGAGGCGGGAAGTCTCCTGGCTGATGCCGAGTTGGAGCATCCGTTCGATAGCGGTCTTGTTGCGCAGTTTCCCGAGCGATTTCACCTGACGGTCCACTTCCTCATAACCGAAGCCGTAGACGGCGGCGAGCGGCGCGTCGTTGAACTGTTCGGAGGCGAGCGCGAGCGTCTCCATTCCCGGAGCTTTGCGGAACGCCCGGAGGAAACTGATGTTCGAGATACGTGCCTTGCGGAGCATGTTCCACTTGGCGAATACCACCGTCCAGGAGAGGACGGAAAAGATCACCAGCAGGACGAGCACCGCGAGCGGGATGGGCTTGTCCGTGTTGATGAAGTCCAACATCCGGATCTGGAGCAGCGCGGGGGCCGGCAATACGGTCAAACGAACTCCTTTCACAGGGGCCATCGCGCCCGGGGGTGCGCGCGGGGCTAGTACCCATGATAGCGGAGACGATGGCCGGGAGAGCGGCGAAAAAAACAATACACGATAAAATTGTTCTAACGGCGGCCGCGTCAGGCGATGGCGACGGCGTCCACGCTATCCAGCCGTATGACGATGCGGCTGTAGCTTTGGTTCCTCCCCTCGACCATTCCGTTGCCGATTCTCGTCACCACGATGCCGATCGTGTTGCCCTTGATAAAGATATTGAGCCCCTTCTTTGTCTCGAGGCTGGCTTTCAGCAGTTCGTCGAACATGTTGCGATCCTCCTGGAGAGGGGCGGCGGCGGCGGTTGCGGCCATCATAGCGCCGGCGCCGATGAGTTGCCGTCTGGTCATGTGAAGCCCTCCGGATAGACAGGCGAATTTTCCACGAGGATTCCGTCAGGAAGGGTGCGCTATCATTCGTTCGAATGCTGGTGGAGTTGATGGTGGAGAACCTCGCGGTCATCGAGCGGCTGCGGGTGAGGTTTCATTCCGGCTTCCACGTGCTGAGCGGAGAGACGGGGAGCGGCAAGTCGATTGTCGTGGACGCGCTCGGGCTGCTGTTTGGGGGGCGCGCATCGGCTGAGATGGTGCGCACGGGGTGCGAAAGGGCGCGCGTTTCCGGCATCTTCGAGCTTCCAGGGGACGCGGGGGCGCGCACCCTGATCGAGAGTCTGGGCGTGGGGATCGAGGAGGGTGAGATACTGCTGGAGCGGGAGATACTTGCCAATGGCAAGTCGCGGGCGTTCGCCGCCAGCCGCCCCATTACCGCCGGCCTGCTGCGCGATCTGGCTCCGGCGCTGGGCGATATTCACGGCCAGCACGGCCAGCAGAGGCTTTTCGATCGCGCCGAACAACTGGAGATGCTTGACGAATTCGCCCGCGCCCGCCGCGAGCCGGTCAGCAGGCTTTTCGAAGCATGGCACGGGGCACGCAAGGAACTGGAGGCGCTCGACCAGACAGAGAGCGAACGGCTGAGGCTCGCCGACCTGTGGAGCTACCAGGTGAAGGAGATTGAAGGCGTCTCCCCGAAGGCCGGCGAAGACGAGACCCTCGAGCACGAACGAAAGCTGCTGCAAAACGTGACGCGCCTCGAGGAGAATGCCGCCGGGGCATATGAGGCGCTGTACGATTCGCCGTCCTCCGCCCTGACCCAGATCCGGCAGGCGCATAAACGGATCGAGGAGTTGAGCCGCATCGACACCGGACTGGCGCCCCTTGGAGAGACGCTCCGTTCCGTGGAGGCGCTGTTGCAGGATGTCGCCTATACGCTGCGCGACTATCTGGGCAGACTCGAAGCCGACCCGGCGCGGCTGGACCAGGTGGAATCGCGCCTGGAGGCGTTAGCCAGGCTGAAGCGCAAGTATGGGGGCACGCTGGGGGAAGTGATCGAGTTCCATGAGACGGCGCGGCGGAAGCTTGAATCGGCCGTGGATGCCGAAGCGCATCGGGGCGAGCTAAGGGCGCGGGAGGAACGCGCCGCGGCGGACTACAGGGCAGCGGCGCGGGAACTGTCGGAAGCCCGCCGCGAGGCGGCCGCCAGACTCGAGCGGCAGGTGGAGCAGGAACTGGCCGCCCTGGCGATGGAGGGCACCCGCTTCCGCATCGCCTTTTCCGAAGGTCCATGGACCGCCAACGGACTCGATGCCGTCGAGTTTCTGATTGCTCCGAATCCCGGCGAGGAGCCAAGGGCGCTCGACCGCATCGCCAGCGGCGGGGAGTTATCGAGGGTCGCGCTGGCATTGAAGGCTTGTGTTGCTTTGCCGGGGCAGGCATCGGCGGCGCGGCGGACGCTGGTCTTTGATGAGGTCGATGCGGGTATCGGAGGCCGCGCGGCGGAGACCGTGGGACGGAGGCTGAAGCAGATCGCGGCCACCAACCAGGTGCTCTGCGTCACTCACCTCGCCCAGATCGCGGGGTTCGCCGATCATCATTACACCGTGGAGAAGCGGGAGGAGCGGGGGAGGATGGTGGCGGCCATCGAAGAGTTGGAGGGCGAGGCGCGGACACGGGAGATCAGCCGCATGCTGAGCGGCCGGCATACGCCTGAAGCCTTGAAGCACGCCGAGCAGTTGATCAGGCGGGACGCATCCGGCTGAGACGCCGCAACAGGCGCGCGATGCCTTCGCGGAACTCCGCCGGTTGGGTCAGCAGGCTGAGCACCAGGAACCCGTCCGTTTCAAAATCGTAAAAATAGCCCGGCTGCGTGAGCACTCCGTCCTGGCCGAGCAGGTCCAGGACGAGGGCGTGCTCATCCAAACCTTCGGGCAGTTGGAGAATGGCATACCAGCCTCCCTCGACGGGAAGGGGGCGGCAGACGCCGCGCAGAAAGCGCAGGTTCTCGCGCACGCGATCGAGGATCCGCCGCCGGGTGTCATCTCCCAGCCGCAACAGTTGCGGAAGAGCGTGCTGGACGGGGGCCGAGACGGACAGGTAGGTATCGGCAATCAGTTCGAGGCGGTCGCTCGCTTCCCGGAGAAGTTCGGGCGGGCCATCGAGCACCATCCAGCCCGCCTTCATCTGCGGCAATCCGGCCAGCTTGGAGAGCCCGTTCAGCCGCACCACGAGCGCGGCCGCGGCCACGGGCTCCCAAGCGGTGCGCGCGGCGCCGCCAATCGCGTACGCGTGGAACACCTCGTCGCTCACCACCGCCAAGTCATGCTGCGAGCAGAGGCGGCCGAGTTGCTCTATCTCCCCGGGGCGCACATAGGAGCCCGTGGGGTTGTTGGGGTTCACCAGGAGGATGGCGCGCGTGCGCGGAGTGAGGCGCTCGCGGAGGGAATCGAAATCCATCTCCCATCTTTCGCGATAGCGCAGCGAGTAGGGCGCCACCTCGACATTTTCGAGGCGGGCAAGGAACTCGAACAAGGGATAGGAAGGCCGTGGAACCAGGACACGATCCCCCGGATTGCACAACAGCTTGAAGAGATAGGCGTAGGATTCGCTGGTGCTTGCGGTGAGCATGACGCGGCCGGGGGCGGTTCCCTCGAGGGCGGCCACCGCCGCGCGCGCGTGAGGCAATCCCCATGGGTCCGGCTCGTAAGTCAGCCCGCGCGGGTCGCCGAGAGCGGAGAGAATGGCCGGAGGGTATGCGATTCCGGCCCGCGTCGGATTGGACTCCGTCAGGTCGAGAATCTCCAAGCCGGCGGTCCGCCTGGCGGCGAGGAGTCTTGAATACTCGTTCCGCTCGAGCGGCCAGCGAAGGCGGCGCGAGAACACTACACAGTCCTGCCGATGGCGGTCTGCCCGACATCGACGGTGATGGTTTCTCCGGTGATTGCGGTGGCGTCCGCGGCGAGAAAGACCGCCGCCGCCCCAATTTCTTCCGGCGTGGCGATGCGTTTCAGCGGGGTGGTCTTTTCGGCTTCGTCGAAGACTTCCTTTGGCCAGCCCGCAAACCGGGTGCGGACAAAGCCGGGAGCGATGGCGTTGACACGCACCTCCGGCGCCAGCACGCGGGCGAAGGACTTGGTCATCGAGATCAAGCCCGCTTTCGAGGCTGCGTAGACAATCGAGCTTCCCTGCCCGCTGTAGGGGGCAATCGACGCGATGTTGATGATGTTCGAACCCGGCTGTTTCCTGAGATAGGGAACCGCGGACCGCATGCAATAGAAAGCTCCCCGCAGGTTCGTGTTGAGTGTGCGGTCCCAGATCTCTTCGGTCAAGCCGTCGAGATTGGCGTGCGGAATGCGTTTGCTCCATCCGGCGTTGTTCACCAGCACGTCGATGCGTCCCCACCGCGCCGCCGTGTCTTCGAACATGCGCTTGACATCCGACTCGACGAGCACGCTCGCCTGGCAGGCGATGGCGTCGCCGCCCCGCGCGCGGATTCCGGCGGCGGTCTCTTCGCAGGCTTCGCGGGAGGAGGCATAGTTGACGACGACGCGGGCTCCTTCCCGGGCCATGCATTCGGAGATTCCCCGCCCGATGCCGGTGCCGCCGCCGGTGACGATTACGACTTTGTCCTTGAGTTTCATGATGAGTCTTTCATGATAACTTCACGGGGCCGAAATGCGCGCCCGCGGCGGGATGGCCCGAAAAAATCCAATTGCTTTCCTTACTGAATGAAGGTATGCTACTCCCAATTACTCGCCATGCAATCTTAGTCAGTTGTGATTAGCATCCCCGCAATCCAGGGATGCTATCTCCAGCTAGGAATTCTTGGTTCCAGGAGATGACCCTATGAGATATCTAGGGCTTGTGTTGGGGATGTTGTTTCTTTGCGGGGCTGCCTTCTCTCAAGAGGTCACCGCCGGCATCTATGGCAGCGTGCAGGACGCGTCGAACGCGGTAGTGCCACAGGCAACCGTCACGTTGCGCAGCCTCGAAACCGGCCGTACTCTTCAGACCAAGTCTGACGAGTCCGGCAACTATGTTCTGACTCTGGTGCCCATCGGCACCTACGAGATCACGGTCGAAGCCAACGGATTTCGCACCAGCCGTGTTTCGAATGTCGTCCTGCGAGTGAATGACAATCGCCGCTTCAATGTGACACTCGAAGTGGGCGCGGTTTCCGAGCAGGTCACGGTTGCGGCGGAAGCCGTTGCCGTGAATACCGCGTCGGGCGCGACGAGCGCCGTTCTCGAGGGCAAGGAAATGGTGAAGATTCCCTCGAAGGGGCGTTATGTCTTCCCGTTCGCCCTGCTGATGCCGGGTGCAATCTCGACGACTCCGCAGGACCGCCGCGCCAACAACACGGCCGTCAACGGCATTCGCCCCACGCACAACGCGTGGCTGCTCGATGGGGGGTATAACATCGACACCGGCGGCAACTGGGGCGCACCGCTCGCGCCCAATGTCGAGACGGTCGCGGAGTTCCGCGCCCTCCGCGGCAACTACAGCGCGGAGTTCGGCATCGGCAGCGGAGCGCAGTTCAACGTCATCACCAAGAGCGGCACGAACGATCTTCACGGGTCCGCCTATGAGTTCCTGCGCAATGACAAGCTGAACGCCCGCAACTATTTTTCGCCCGCGCGGCAGGCTTTCCGCGGCAATGACTTCGGCTTCACTGTCGGCGGCCCTGTTTATATCCCCAAGGTCTACAACGGGAAGAACAGGACCTTCTTTTTCGTCCACATCGGCTTCATCAAGGAACGCCGCCAGGACCTGTTCCTGCAAAAGCTTCCCGAGATCCCTTACCGGACAGGTGATTTCAGCGCGCTGGGCAAGACGCTGACCGACCCGCTGAGCGGTTCTCCGTTCCCGGGAAACATTATCCCCTCCGCGCGTTTCGATAAGAACGCGCCGGGGTATATCAAAATGTATCCCGCCCTCAACTACCGCGACAACAACGGAAACAACTGGACCCAGACCCAGGGCCGTCTGGATAACACCGACGAGCGCATGTTTCGCGGAGATCACAACTTCGGCGACAAGCACCGCCTGACGGGGCGGTACACGCGGGAGTTGCGCTTCGCCGATTACCGTGTCTCGCCGGGGTTCGAGTGGCTTCGCCGCCAGGACAAGACGCCGGCGGACAACATTGTCGTGGATTTCACCTCCACCTTCCGCCCGAACCTCATCAACGACTTCAACCTCGTCCGCTCCCACAACCGCATCATGCAGTTTCCGCCGGATGTTAGCGGCGCCACCTGGGGCATCAACATTCCGAAGCTGTTCGTCACCAACGAACAGACCTACCCGTTGAGCAGTCTGAACCTGACCAAGATCCCGGACAAGGTGCCGAACATCTCCCTGGTGAACTACTCGAGCATCGCGCCCTCGGCGCCCTGGAGCAACTACCAGACGATCTACGACATCAAGGACAACCTCACGTGGATCAAGGGAGCCCACACCATCAAGACCGGCTTCGACTATGCCTACGAGATCAAGTTCGAGCCGACCAACACGAACGTTTTCGGGGACTTCACATTTGACGGCAAAGTCACCGGCGACGCCTTCGCCGATCTCATCCTCGGGCGCGCCGCGCAATATTCGGAAACCAACACCGTCGCTTTCAATGACAACCGGCGCAACGCCTTTGAAGCCTACGTTGACGATTCCTGGAAGGTCAACCGCCGGTTCACGCTGAACCTTGGGTTGCGCTTCTCCTACTTCCCGCCGGCCCACGAGGCAAGCGACAAGTACAGAGTGTTCCGCATCGCCAATTACGATCCATCGAAGGCCGTCACCATCAATACGTCCGGCCAGATAACCAAGAACAGCGGCGATCTGCTGAACGGCATTGTGAATCCCGCCGACTATTGGGATTTCTCGAGGCACAACTTCGCGCCCCGTTTCAGCTTCGCCTATGATATTTTCGGCGACGGCAAGACAGCGGTGAGAGGAGGCTACGGCCTGTTCTACAGCCGGGAGATCCTCGGCGCGTTCATCCTCATGTCGGGCAATCCGCCGTTCGCCCAACTGGTGGACCTGTTCAACACCAGTCTCAGCAACCCCGGCGGAGGTACGTCGCGCAACTATGACCTGCCGACGACGCTCGGTTCGATCGACACCAGACAGCAGACGCCGAACACGCAGCAGTGGAACCTCAACATCCAGCGTTCGCTCGGCTCGAACATGATGCTCGAAATCGGCTATTCCGGTTCCCGCGCTCTTCACATGATGCGCACCCAGGACATCAACCAGCCGCTTCCATCGGTAGCCATCGCCAATGGCTCGGTCAGCGCCAACTATCTGCGTCCCTACAAGGGGTTCGGGGTGCTGAATCACCGGGAGCAGAGCTACATGTCCAACTATCATGGGCTGCAGACACAGCTATCCCGCAGTTTCGCCAACGGCCTCGGCTTCCAGGTCTCCTACACGTGGTCGAAGGCGATTGACAACGCCGATTTCACGGGCGGGATCTATGGTTTTGTTCCGAACACCCAGGATTCCCGCCCCGAGCGCGGCCGCTCCAACTTCGACGCCAATCATAACCTTGTCGCCAGCTACACTTACCAACTCCCCTGGTTGAAGAACAACAGCGGCATCGTGGGACAGGCGCTCGGAGGTTGGGAACTGGCGGGCATCACGACGTTCCAGAGCGGGCTGCCTATCAACCCGCAACTGGGCCGCGACATTGCGGGCGTGGGGAGTTCCTCCCGGCAACGTCCCGCTACCACCGGAAGTCCCTTCCTCGGGCTGGGCGAGCGAAACGTCACCACCTGGTTCAATCCGAGCGTGTGGGCGGCTCCCGCGCTGGGCACGTTCGCGCCCACTGGGCGCAACGTCCTCAGCGGCCCCGGCATCAATAATTGGGACATCAGCCTGTCGAAAAATTTCAGGGTGTACAAGGAGCGGAGCATTCTCCAGGTGCGCGCCGAGTCTTATAACACGTTCAACCATACCCAGTTCAACGCGGTGGGCCAGACATTCTTCGTGCCGGCCTCGTTTGGCAAGATCACATCGGCGAAGAACGAGCGGACGTTCATGCTGGGGATGCGTCTTCAATTCTGAGCGCGGGCGCGCGGGGCGAGGCT
>JABAQT010000044.1 GCA_019187195.1 Bryobacteraceae bacterium | reverse complement strand
CCGAAACCCCTGTACCAGTACGAAGACCCAAAAGCGCGCCCTCCGCGCCTTTCTCCCAGGACTCCTCTTCGGTACTCTTCCTCCATTGAGCCATTCCCCTCTTCGCGTTTCAATGGAGAAGGAAATCAACAGACTGCATGTTGCGGTTCTCCCAGGAGGAATTGAGGTTGTCAATGGAAATGCTCCGCGCGCTCGTAATCATGGAGGATTCCCGCCTGCTCGAGGAATTCTCCGCGGCCGTGTCGCGCAATCACACACTACACCTGGTTCGTAAACTGGACCGGTTCCCGGCGGCTAATGAACTCGAGAGGGCGCTTCGCTCCGCGGCTCCCCACGTGGTCTTCTTTGAGGCGGCCGGCGTTGCCCGTGCCGGGAAGCTGGCGGAGGCCGTCGAACGGGTTGCGCCGGGCACGCAAATGGTGGCCGTCAGCGGTGAGCAAAGCGTCGATGAGATGATCGCCTGCATGCGCCACGGAATGCGTGAATATCTCACCAGCCCTTTCTCGCCGCGGGATCTCGAACAGATGCTCGGCCGCCTGCGCCCGCTGATCGTCCGCAACCCTCCGGCACTCGACGCCTCTCATCACGTCATTGCCTTTCTCTCCTCGAAACCCGGCTGCGGAGCCACCACGGCGGCGCTTCATACGAGTCTTGAAGTGGCACGCCAGAGCGGCCGCCGCACGCTCCTGCTCGATCTCGACTGCCGTTCGAGTGCTCTCGACTTCATGCTGAAGCTCCCCTCGCGCTACGGGCTGCGCGACGCGGTCGATTATGCGGAAGTTCTCGATGATTCCATTTGGGAGCGGCTGGTTTCGCCGATTGGAAAGCTCGATGTGGCCGGACTCGGCAGTTCGGTGGCCCGTCTCTCGCTTCCGCTTGAAGCCATCGGGCGTTATCTCGAGTTCGCCCGCCGGAAATACGAGGTAATTTTCCTCGACATGCCCGCCGGTCTTGATGAGCATGCCATTGCCATTCTCGATCAGTGCACCAGCATCTTCCTGGTCTCGACGCCTGAGTTATGCGCTCTGCACATGGCCAGCCGCCGGTTGGAACTTCTCGATCATTTCGACCTTCTCGGACGCACCCGCGTCATCGTCAACCGCGTGCAGGCGCGGGCCGCAATCAATAATCATCTCGACGAACTCCTCGGCGCCAAAGTGTTCGCCACCATCTCGAACTCTTACGCCGTGTTGCAGAAGGCCATTCAGGAAGGCAGAACGCTCGACCGCAGATCCGCGATGGGCCGCCAGTTCGCGGACCTTGCCGCGAAGTGCCTGGGGAAGGAGAAGGAAACCCGCGAACGCGGCCGCTTCGCAAGCCTGGTGCGCGCGCTACTTCCCGGAGCGAGAGAGAACGGTCCGAAACAGGTGGAATCCACCAGTCCGCGGCAGCGCCAGCTCATGCCCCCATCCATTCCGCATCAGGAAACGCCAATGGCCCTCATCCGCTACAACAGATAGTTCACAGAGGGCCTCTCCGTTCCCTGTTCCCTCCCCTCCCGAAAGCGGAAATGCATTATCCTTGCAAAGACGGCGGGGGTTTGCTAAGAAAAGAGTTTTCCGCCGGGGACGAGAGACATGAAAAAGGCGCAATCTCATACGCCGAAATCGCCGGAAGTCCGGACAGCCGAGAGAAAGCCGGGAGTGTCCACCCCGCGCCAGAAGCCGCCCGCGGGGCGGACTCAAGCGGAAGACTTCGATGAAGCCATCCGGCTGTTTCATCAGCGCGATTTCGCCTCTGCCCTGCAACTCTTTGAAAAGTGCGCGGCCGGAGAAAACCGGGACATGGCCTACACGGCGAGACAGCATATCCTCATGTGCCGGCAACGGATCGTCCAAAGCCAGCCGGAGCTTCGGACCCCCGATGATCTGTACTACCATGCGGTCAACCTGATCAGCCAGCGGCGGTTCGCTGATGCCGAGCAGGTTCTCACGCGCGCCCTCGAGCAGGCCCCGCGGTCCGACCACATCCAATACGGGTTGTGCCTCAGCCGCGGGCTCCAGGGCGACCTCGAAGGAGCGGCCCGCCACCTTGAAATTGCCATCCGCCTCGATCCCCGAAATCGCGCTATCGCCCGCAACGATCCCGATTTCCTCGAGTTCGGCAGGCAATCCCCCGTTCGGGAAATAGTCTTCGGAGACAAAAAGCCCTAGCGGCGCCGCAAGATGTTTCCCTTCCGACGCGACCCATGCCAATGAAACGCAGCCCAAAGCGGCGACCTTGTGCAATCAAACCGCTGCGCATCGTCTCCATCGGCGGTGGAACAGGACTCTCCTGCCTGTTGTCCGGCTTGAAACACTATGCGCGGCCGGATCTGGTTGATCCCTCTGTCCGCCGGCAAGAACTCTCCGCGGATACGCGGATCGAGATCACCGCCGTCGTCACGGTCACCGACGATGGCGGGAGTTCCGGCCGCTTGCGGCGCGATTTTGACGTCCTCCCTCCCGGCGATATTCGCAATTGCATGGTGGCGCTCTCGGAAGACGAGGCTTTGCTTTCCCGCCTGTTTCAATACCGCTTCGACGCCGGGCGCGGGCTGAAAGGACATAGCTTCGGGAATCTCTTCCTGACGGCGTTGACGCGGATCACCGGGGACTTCGCGCACGCCATCAAACTCTCCTCCGAAGTCCTCGCCAGCAGCGGCCGCATCTTTCCCTCCACGGCGAAAAACGTCGTGATCGAGGCCGGACTCGAGGACGGTTCCACGGTGAGCGGGGAAACACGCATCAGCCGCAGCAAGATCCGCATCCGGGAGATCCGGATCAAGCCTCGAAACCCGCTGCCCCTTCCCGAAACGCTGCAGGCCATCGCCGAAGCCGACCTCATCACGCTGGGGCCCGGTTCCCTGTACACCAGCATCGTGCCGAACATGCTCGTCCGCGGCATCCCCGAGGCCATCGAGCGATCCGGCGCGGTGAAAGCGTACTTCTGTAACCTGATGTGGCAGCCCGGCGAAACCATGAATTTCCGCGCATCCGATCATGTCGAGGCCATCCACAAGCATGCCGGGCTTCCCTTTCTCGATTACGTCGTTGTCAACGCCAGGCCTATCGGAACAACGGCCCGCCGCCGGTACGCTGCCCAGAAGGTAAAGCCCGTCGAGGTCGACCGCCGCCGTCTCGAGGACATGGGGCTCTGCATCGTGGAAGTGGACATGCTCGCGCGCACCGAAAAGGTGCGGCACGATTCTCACGCCGCGGCAGCCGTCGCCATTCGCCTGGCCATGGCCGGGAACAGGCTGCGGGAAAGGGCCAGATCAGCCAGTCTCAAGACCGGCGCGAAGAGCGTGCTGTAGTCGCGAGGTTCCCCCGCCGAATGTTTTAATGGGTCAGGACACTTCATGGAATCTCCGCTCACGATTATCATTCTCGCCGCCGGTCTCGGCACCCGCATGAAATCGCGCAAGGCGAAAGTGCTTCACCAGGCGGGCGGAAAGACCCTGATCGAGCACGTTGTCGATACGGCTCTCGAACTGACGGCTCCCTCGTCCATCCATGTCGTCGTCGGCCATCAGGCCGCCGATGTCCGGAAGACCCTCGCTTCCCGGGGCGTGCTTTTCGCGGAACAGACCGAGCAGAAGGGCACCGGCCATGCCGTGCTCTGTTGTGAATCCGTTGTGCGCGAGCGCGCGGGCCGGGTGGTGGTTCTCTATGGAGATGTCCCGCTGCTCAAGTCCGCGACGTTGCGCAGGCTCATCGAACTGCAATCCGGTTCCGGGGCCGCCGCCGCCGCCATTTCCACATTCCAGGACGACCCCACCGGCTATGGCCGGATCGTCCGCAACGAGCGTGGAGAGGTTGTCGCGGTGGTGGAAGAGAAGGCGGCCACCAGCGAGCAACGGGGAATCCGCGAGATCAATGCAGGCATTTACTGCTTCGACGCTCCACTGCTGTGGAAGCATCTGCACGACTTGCGCCCGGATAATCCGGCCCGCGAACTCTATCTCACGGACATGGTCGAGATCCTGAATCGCGAGGGACACTCGGTCCTTCCGCTGGTGGCCGGGGACTCCTCGGAACTGCTGGGTATCAACACGCGCGTCGAGTTGGCGGCCGTCGACCGGATTCTCCGCCAGCAGAAAGTCCGCCAACTCATGCTCGACGGCGTCACCATCGAACGTCCCGAAACCGTCACCATCGACTCCCAGGTTCAAATCGGGATGGACACCGTGGTGGAGGCATTCGCCCGCATTCTTGGAGACTCGCGAATCGGCTCCGACTGCCGCATTGGCGCGTTTTCCATCGTCAACCACTCGACCCTTGAAGACAACGTGCTCGTCTTGCCGTACACGATTATCAACACGTCACAGGTGGCAACCGGCGCGCAATTGGGGCCGTACACCCGCCTGCGCATGGAAAATTACGTCGGAGCCGGAGCGCATATCGGGAATTTCGTCGAACTCAAGAAGACCCGGCTCGGCGATGGCTCGAAGGCGTCCCACCTCGCCTATCTTGGCGATTCCGTCATCGGTGAAAAGGTGAACATCGGGGCAGGAACCATCACCTGCAACTATGACGGGCGGAAAAAGAGCCAGACGAAGATCGGCGACAGGGCTTTCGTGGGCAGCAATTCAACTCTGGTGGCGCCGGTTGAAATCGGGGAAGGCAGCTATCTGGCCGCCGGTTCGGTCATCACTCACGCCGTTCCGCCCGACGCGCTGGCTGTCGCGCGCGGCAGACAGGTGAACAAAGAGCAATGGGCGCGGCGACGGAGAGAAAGCGCGATCCAGAACCCGGACAGCCGCTCGTAGATCGAGGTTCGGCGGCCCATTGGAGCGGGATCTCAATGGGTAGTTGAAGCGGCCGCGTTTGTACTCGGTCAGGGAGAGCACGACGCCGCGGCCGCACTGCACTCACCCCGGGATCTGTGTCACTTATTTATTATTAGCTCAAATTCGCCCGGAATGGTATATCCCCTATCGAAGCTATTGGCGCGTACCCGGAGCAGGGGTCCTCTCTATCAACGGAAATCCGCGCTCAACTCAGCCAGTTGCGCGGCAGTCAGCACCGCCTCGGCCGTGTATTCGGGATGGTCCACCACCAATTTGGCCGCGTTTGAAAACAGTTTCGCCTGTTCCGGCGAAAACTGAAAAGAGACATACTGCACTGAACTGATGCGGTCCGTCGAAATCTGCCTGGTGTCGAAACTCGCCTTCACCGGCGCCGTCTCTCCCACCAGGAACCACACGTGATTTTCGAGGCCCAGCAATTTTCGCAGCCACACCGCGCGTTCCTCCGGTGTCTCGTACTCGATCAGCAACGAGGCGCACAAGCCGTTCGCTTTCGGGATCAGCTCATTGTAGGTGCGAATCTCGTGCTCGATTTCGTGCCGCCGGACAATGCGTTCGATGCGCATCATCTCCTGCACCTGGTAGAGCACCGTGTCGTGGTTCTCGAACAGAAAGGTGAGATGCCCGCCCACGCGCACACGCCGGCGGTCCTTCATGGCAATCATCCGCGGGCGCCATTCCTCCCGCCACACCTCATACTCGGCGATATTCCTGACTTCGTCGATTGTAACCGGCTGCATCATCGCGTTACTTCTTCTCCTCTCCGGTCACCGGCGCCCTGGCGGGAAATCCGTCCTCGCGATATGCCCGCGCCAGCACCTGGATCGGATGAATGGGTCTTACGCCCGTGCCCTGCTCGAAATGGATGGCCGCCAGCGGGCAATCCGATGCCGTAACCTCGGCCTTGACGTCCTTCATCTCGTCGAACGCTTTTTTCGCCGTCAGCATCGACAGGGGGAAGAACTCCTTCTTCATCGCCCAGGTTCCGTCATGGGCGCTGCACTGCTCTACCATCGTGACGCGCGCTCCGGGAATCAGGCGCATCATGTCGCGCGACCGGAAACCGATGTTCTGCGCCTTCAGGTGGCAGGGAATGTGATACGCCACGTTGCCCGGCGTGGAGAGAAACCCTCGATTGAACTCTCCCTTCCGCTTGCGCTCGAAAAGAAATTCACACAAGTCCATGGTGTTGGCGGCAACCTTCTTCGCCGCCTGCGTCCCGAGCAACTCCGCGTACTCCTTACGCAGCATGAACGAGCAAGAAGGATTGATGACCACCACTTTCCGGCCCGCGTCCACATGCGGAGCCAGCGAAGCGACGTTGCTTTCCGCCATTTCCCTCGCCAGCTTCACGTCGCCCGACTCGAGCGCCGGCATGCCGCAGCAGTTCTGTTTCGGGCATCCGAGCGATATCCCGTTCCTCGAGTACACATCCACGGCATCCTTGCCTATCCCCGGATTGTTGTAATTCACGAAACAGGTGTGGAAAAGAACCGCCAGGTTGCGGTCGCCTTCCGGTTCCGGGCGCCCCAGACGCCAGTTCTCGAACGTCTCACCGTGAAATTCCGGCAGTTGCTTGTCCCTGTGGATGCCTGCCGCCGCCTCCATCAGGCCGCGGACCAAAGGCTGCCGGTTAGCCCAATTGGCGAGATCCGGAGCCGCGTTTCCGATCTTTCCTATCAATTCCGGACGCGCCAGCATCCTCGAACGCAGCGGAATTCCCTTCTCGCGCCCGCGCACGGCATTCGCCCGCAACATCAGGCGCGGGAAATCCAACTGGAATTCATGCCCGTCATCCGGCGTGTAGGGACACTTTATATAGCACAACTTGCACTGATAGCAAGTGTCGATGACGTTGTCAGTTTCGGCTTGCG
Organism: Bryobacteraceae bacterium; assembly: GCA_019187195.1. Taxonomy (GTDB): domain Bacteria; phylum Acidobacteriota; class Terriglobia; order Bryobacterales; family Bryobacteraceae; genus CADEFT01. Next base: position 25,251 of record JABAQT010000044.1, on the reverse strand, counting down.
TGAGTCGGCGCACATCCCCGCCGTGCGCGTCCACGGCCTGGAACAAGGCCGGAAACGAAGGGCACAGGTTGAAGCATAACCGGCACCCGTGGCAGATATCGAAGATGCGCTCTACTTCCTGGGCAAGCGCCGTCTTGTTCCAATACTTGCGCTCATTGGGATTGTAGGTCAGCCCTTCGGTGGGTGTTCCTTTAATGACTGCCATGACACGGGCGCCTTTGGGGCGCGCGCCGCGCACGCCCCTTGAATGTGCCTGCTAGCTGATCGATTGCAACCCCTGCTCGAACCGCCCCGCGTGCGACTTCTCCGCTTTGGCCAGCGTCTCGAACCAGTCCGCGATCTCCGAAAACCCTTCGCCCCGCGCCGTTTTCGCCATACCCGGATACATGTCCGTGTACTCGTGTGTTTCGCCCGCGATGGCGGCCTTCAGGTTCAAGGCCGTATCTCCGATGGGCAGGTCGGTCGCCGGATCGCCCACCTTCTTCAGGTAGTCGAGATGGCCATGCGCGTGGCCGGTCTCGCCTTCCGCGGTGTCGCGGAAAAGCCCCGCGACGTCAGGGTATCCCTCCACATCCGCCATCTTGGCGAAATAGAGGTAGCGGCGATTCGCCTGGCTCTCACCCGCGAACGCATACTTCAAATTTTCGTGGGTCTTCGACCCCTTCAGATCTGCCATGGGATATCTCCTTCAGTTAAGACGATACACTTTCTACTGTGCGGCGGCGCACTGCGCACAGACGCCCAGGAAGAGCACGGAACAGCGCTCCAGCCGGAACCCATCCGGCAGAGGTTCCCGAAGTTGCACAGGTGTTACTTCGGTCTCCGGAACGTCGAATATCGCCTTGCAGCGCACACAGACCAGGTGATGATGGTCGCCGAGATTCGCATCGAGGCGCAGGGAATCGTGCAGCACGCTCACCTCGCGCAGCAGGCCCGCGTCCGTAAAGGTCCGGATGTTCTTGTACACGGTGCCGAGGCTGATCGCGGGAATTTCCCGTTTCACCTGCTCATAGATGGCTTCGGGGGTGGGATGAGCGGTTGTGGAGGCCAGCGCCTTGTAGATCACCATCCGCTGATGAGTACATGCGAGTCCCAGTTCGAGACAACGCTGGCGGAAGAGGTCCATACGTTGTTGAAGAGAGTGTTCGACGTCCATCAATTCCTATTGAATAATAATAATTATCCTTTGTCAAGAACTGTTGCCGCCCCGATCACCGTTGTATCCTCGCGGAACCACCCTTGGCGAAACTGCGAACCTGCTCGAGCGTGGCCATCGTCGTGTCCCCAGGGAAAGTCGTCAGCAACGCACCGTGCGCCCAGCCCAGTTTCACCGCCTCCTCCGGTTCTTCCCCGGTAAGCAATCCATAGAAGAACCCGGCGGCATAACCATCTCCGCCTCCCACCCGGTCCAACACGTCCAACTCACAGGCGGGCGCGGCGTAGGTCTTGCCGTCAATCCAGGCCACGGCGCTCCAGCTATGACGGTTGGTCGAGTGCACCTCACGAAGCGTGGTGGCGATGACTTTGATCCGCGGATACTCTTCCACCACCCGGCCGATCATTCCGAAGAACGCGCTCGGATCGAGTTTGGACTTGGCCGCCACCTCCGGCCCGGGAATTCCCAGTCCCATCTGCAGATCCTCTTCGTTCCCCACCAGCACGTCGACATTCTTCACCACGCGCTTCAGCACTTCCAGAGCCTTCGCATGGCCTCCCCAGATGTTCCACAGCTTGGCGCGGTAGTTGAGGTCGAGCGACACGATGGCGCCGGCCGCCCTGGCTTCCTGCATCCCCTCGATGATCACCTCCGCCGTCGTTGCCGAAAGCGCGGCAAAGATGCCTCCGCTGTGGAACCAGCGCACTCCGCCCGAGAAAATCGCGCTCCAGTTGAAATCACCGGGCTTCAGGCGCGCCGCCGCCTCATTCGACCGGTTATAGAAAACGACCGGGGCGCGTACCCCCTGTCCGCGGTCGCTGTACACGGTAGCCATGTTCGGACCCGCGACACCGTCATGCTGAAAAACCTTGTAAAACGGTGTGACGCCCATTGCCCGGACACGCTCGGCAATCAGATCGCCGATCGGGTAGTCCACCATCGCCGATACCAGGCCTGTCTTCATGCGGAAACAATCCGCAAGATTGGCCGCTACATTGAACTCACCGCCGCTTACGTGGATCTGGCACTGGGCGGCCTTTCGGAAGGGGATGACGCCCGGATCCAACCGGTGGACCAGCGCCCCCAGGGAAATGAGATCATACGCGCCCGTTTCGCGGATATTCAAGCCATATCGCATTGTGTTTTCCAGTCTCTACTTTTGAGCTTGCAGGAATCCCTATTCTAGCCTTCCCGCAATCCGCGCCGTCAACCGCCATCCGGCGCCGGGCGCCGCTGCACACGCAGCTTTTGCAGGCCGCTCAAGGCAGCCGCCACTAACTTCGGGGCGGCCTCTACCTCGAGAAAACTCGACTTCGCCCGCCACGTTTCATATCCACCGTCCCGGTGGCCGCTCACTGTTGGGATGTATCCGAGATAGCTGTTCGCCAGTTCAATCAGGAATGTTGGTTTGAAAGGGCTCTTCTGCTTCACTTCGATCCCCATCTCGACGAACGCTTCCCCTGGAAACGTGGCGATGCCGAGTTCGCCGATGCGTATCGCCTGCACCGGCGCCGTCACTTGATTCGGATATCCGGCGAGCGCCAGAGTCTCCTTGGCGTAGATCTGCCGCCGCTCCGTCACGCTTCGGGAATCGGCGGGAAGAAGCCTCCGCGCTTCCTCCACCTCAGCCGCTCCAGGCCGCCGGACACCCAGACTCACCTCTTCCATCACGCTTTCCAGTTCCACCCAATCATGAAAGGAGATGCTTTGCCAGACGCGGTGCGATTCCCCGGCCAGCATCGCCGCCACCTCGCGCATCTTCGCAAACGGCGGGTATTGCTTCGACGAGCCTCGCACATCGATGTTGTTGATGTTGCCCGAGCAGGCATTCGCCAGAATCGCGGTGAACTCCGGCCCGCCCCCGAGCCTTTGCCTCATCTCGCCGGCCCACACAGCGAAGTAGTCCGCGCTGATCGTGTCTCCCGGAACGCCGCCCACATAGTGCAGCGCGTAGCTTCCCAACGCGCACAGTGGGCGTCCATCAACAGTCTGGACCGCCAGCAAACACACCTGCGGATCGGTGGCGCCGGCGGGGCGCAGAACCTTTGCATTCCCGGTTCCGGGATTTGTCAGCACCCTGTCCGTGGCTCCAAATGGATTCGCGGGCACTGCTCCCGGCGCCATCTCGTAGCGCCGGTTGAACACCAGACGGTTTTCCGTCCCCGTTCCCCAACCTATTCTTGCGGGCTGCATCCTCCGCAGCGCCCGCCTCACCGCATCGGAAATGCGCGCCGCCAGCAACTCCATGTACCGAGGATCCGGCTCACTCTGAAACAGGCGCGCCGCCGCCGGAGCGCTGTGCGTATGCGTCGCTGATACCAGAACCGCGCGCGGCGGTATCCCCGTGTGCCGTTCAATCAGGGCCTTCGCGTTTCCGATCACCTCCGGCGCGACCACGCAAAGGTCACAAACCACAAACGCCAACCTGGCTTTGCCATTATCCAGAACCAGGGCGCGCGCGTGCAGTTCATCGTGAACATCCCGCGCCACGTGGTTGGTCATGCTGCCGGCAATGTCGCAGCCAAGCGAAGGAGTGATGTTGACCGCGACCGCCCCCGCCCGCAACGGATTCCCGGCCTGGCCCGCCGCGAACCCGAGCGGCACGCCACCCAACAATCCTCTGCGCGTGATGAATCCTGCCATGGAAATGTATGATAGTGGATCTTATGTCTGAAACGCAGGAAAGAAAATACGGATTCAACACCCGCGCCGTGCACGCCGGTTACGCGCCTGACCCGACGACACACGCCCGCGCGGTCCCCATCTACCAGTCCACGTCGTTCACTTTCGATAACTCCGACCATGCCGCGGCGCTCTTTGGCCTGAAGCAGTTCGGCAATATCTACACGCGCATCATGAACCCCACCACGGCGGTTCTCGAGGAGCGCGTCGCTTCGCTCGAGAATGGCGCAATGGCGCTCGCCCTCTCGAGCGGACAGTCGGCGCAATTTCTCACCATCAACAGCCTGCTCGAGGCGGGCGATGAGATGGTCTCCGCCAGCACGCTCTACGGCGGCACCTACACCCAATTCGACGTAAGCTTCCGCCGCATGGGCTATAACGTGAAATTCGTCGAACCGGACGACCCGGAAAACTTCCGCAAAGCCATTACGCCCAAGACCAAGTGCCTCTACGCCGAAGTCATTTCGAACCCTCGCGGCAACGTGCTCGACATCGAGGCGGTAGCCAACATCGCCCACGAACACAACATCCCGCTGATTGCCGACAACACCTTCGCCACCCCCTATGTCTGCCGGCCTATTGATCATGGAGCCGACATCGTCGTCCAGGCCCTCACGAAATTCATGGGCGGTCACGGCAACAGCATCGGAGGCATCATTGTCAGCGGCAATCGGTTCGACTGGAGCAAAGGCAACTTCCCGCAACTGACCGCTCCTTCCCCCGCCTACCACGGGATGAATTTCTTCGAAGTCTTCGGCCCGCTGGCCTTTATCATCCGCGCCCGCGTCGAAGGTCTGCGCGATCTCGGCCCCTGCGTCAGCCCGTTCAACTCTTTTCTCTTCCTTCAGGGAATTGAAACCCTCGGGATGCGCATGGACCGCCACCTCTCCAACACGCTGGCGGTGGCGGAATGGCTCGAGAAGCACAAGAAAGTCTCCTGGGTGCGTTATCCTTCCCTGCCATCGAGCCCCTACTACGCCATGGCGCAAAAATACTGCCCGAAAGGGGCGGGAGCCGTCTTCTGCTTCGGCATCAAAGGCGGTTACGACGCGGGCAAGAAGTTTGTCGATTCGATGAAGCTGTTCTCCCACCTGGCGAATGTGGGGGATGTTCGCAGCCTGGTGATTCATCCCTCATCCACCACTCATCAGCAACTGAACGAGGAGCAGCAGGCCGCCGCCGGCGTCTATCCGGACATGATCCGTCTCTCGATCGGTCTCGAGGATCTCGACGATATCCTCTGGGACCTCGACCAGGCGCTCACCGCCGCCACCGCCTGACCACGAACCCCTGCGGCGCGCCGGCTCACTCACATGCCGGCGCGCCGGTATTTCGCTCCGCATCCTCCCGGCGCCTGTTGCGATATAATCCTGAGTTTTGTGACCTCTACTCAGCCGCGTAGCACCTCGCTCATCGCTCCGTCCCAACTCTGGAAATTCGGCGTACTGCTCGCCGTCTATTTCTTCGTGGCGCTGGCGCTCCCAAGGCCCGAATCCGTGAAGCCGGAAGGGTGGAGGCTGCTGGGCATCTTCCTCGCCACCATCGCCGGACTCGTCCTCCAACCGATTCCCGGCGGCGCGTTGGTCCTGCTGGCCGTGACGCTATCCTCCGTTCTCGGGGGGTTGAAAATCAGCCAGGCTCTCGAGGGCTACGCTGACTCCTCCGTCTGGCTGGTGGTCGCCGCCTTCATGATCTCCCGCGCGCTCATCAACAGCGGACTCGCACGGCGCATCGCTCTCCTGTTCGTCCGGTTGTTCGGAAAAAGCTCGCTCGGCGTCTGCTATTCTCTGTCCCTCACCGATGTGGTTCTCGCTTCCATCATCCCTTCCAATTGCGCCCGCTCCGGGGGAGTCGTTCTACCCATTCTGCGCTCGATCTGCGAATTATACGGCTCGAATCCCGGGGCCACGGCGGGCATCATTGGCACGTTCCTGTTCGCCAGCGTGTATCAGTCCATCTGTATCAGTTCGGCGATGTTTTTCACGGGCCAGGCCAGCAATCCCCTGGCGGCCAACTTTGCCGCCAATGCCGGCTTTCCCATCACCTGGGCCAGTTGGTTTGCCGCGGGCGTCGTTCCGGGCCTCTGCTCCATCTTCCTCGCTCCCCTTGTTGTCCGCATCCTCCTGCCTCCCGCCGTCCGGCACACGCCGGAGGCTTCCGCATTCGCGCGCAAGGAACTCCGGTCCATGGGCCGCCTCAGCGCCGCCGAACGTATCCTCGCGGTGGTGTTTGTCTCCGTCTGCCTGACATGGGTCACCAGCGGAACTCTTCACAAAGTGGACATCACGGTCACCGCCCTCATCGGCTGTTGCGTCCTGCTGCTCTCCGGCGTCCTCACCTGGGAAGACGTGAAGAATGAGAGAGCCCTGTGGGACATCTTCATCTGGTACGGCGGCCTCGTAAAACTCGGCCGCGCCCTCAATGATGCGGGAGTCACGCAGGTCTTCGCCAGAAATGTAGCGGCAACCTTCAGCACGGCGGGATGGGTAACGCTGTTTGTGGTAGCTCTTGTGATCTATTTCTATGCGCATTACGCTTTCGCCAGCATCACCGCTCATATCCTGGCCATGTACCCTCCCTTCCTCGCCGTCCTCGTTGCCAAGGGCGCTCCCCTTGGTCTGGTCGCTTTTTCTTTCGCCATCTTTGTCAACCTGGCCGCCGGATTGACCCACTATGGAACTACCCCATCCCCTATGTACTTCGCCATGGAGTACGTGTCCATGAAAGACTGGTGGAAAATCGGGTTTGCGGTTTCATTGTGTAATCTTCTCGTCTGGGGGACCATCGGTTTCGCATGGTGGAAGGTTCTCGGCATTTGGTAATGTGAAGGTTAGTACTCCGCGCGAAAGGGACGCGCGGGGACTTACTGGAAGACGCCCTCGGAGTGGTAGGTGATTTTCCTTGCTCAAGTTTCGGAAGTATGAAACCGAAATTGAAGGAGAAGCAAATGGTAGGCAACCTGGCAAAACTGGCTTCCGCGCTGCACCGCGCCTCCGGCTCGAAGAAGCATAATCCCTTCGTCGAGCGCCGGGCTGAACCCCGCTTGTGGTGCTCGGACCTGGTTCAGGTCTGGTGGAAGGATACCGGGCGCTGGAAACGAAAGGGCTTCGCCGTCCTCGAGGACATCTCCCGCTCCGGCGCCTGCATGCAGCTCGAGGCTCCGTTGCCCAGTTCCTCCCTCGTTCGGATCAAACACCCTGAATGGAAGGTGGAAGGCGAGGTACGCTACTGCGTCTACCGTGACGATGGCTACTTCGTCGGCGTCCGTCTCGCCCAGCCTTTCGAGTGGGACGAGAAGCGCTTCCGCCCGAAACATCTCCTCGACCCGCGCAACGTCGGCTCCAAGAAGAAAAAAGACTGAATCTTACCGCGCCCGCCGGAAGTAGTCGATCGTCTCGCGGATTCCTTCATCGAGCGGCACCAGGGGCTCCCACCCAAGCAGACGTTTCGCCTTACTGATATCCGGACGGCGCCGCTTCGGATCGTCCTGCGGCAGCGGCAGATACTCGAACTCCAGGCTGGGGTCCACGGCTTCACGTATGTGCTCGGCAAATTGCAGAATCGTCATCTCCCGGGGATTGCCCAGGTTGACGGGATAGCGCTCCTCGGAAAACAGCAGCAGCACCAATCCCTCCACCAGGTCCTTCACGTAACAGAAACTTCGCGTCTGCGATCCGTCCCCGTAGATCGTCAGTTTCCGGCCGTGCAATGCCTGGTCCACGAACGCCGGCACTACCCGCCCGTCGTCCAAAGCCATTCGCGGCCCGTAGGTATTGAAGATCCTGGCGATCGCCGTCCGCACGCCATGTACCCTGTGGTAGGCCATCGTCATTGCCTCGGCATACCGTTTGCTCTCGTCATAGCAGGACCGGGGCCCCACCGGATTCACGTTTCCCCAGTATGTCTCCACCTGTGGATGAACTTCCGGATCTCCGTAGCATTCGGACGTGGACGTCAGCAGAAAGCGAGCCCTATCCCGCCTCGCCACCTCGAGCATGTTGCGCGTCCCCACCGAACCGGATTCCAGCGTCTCGATGGGATGCGCCAGATAGAACTTGGGGCTGGCAAGCGACGCCATATGGATCACGCCGTCAAACGGCCCGCGCCCCGTGAATGGCGCCGTTACGTCGTGCTCCTCCAGGCGGAAGAAAGGATTCCCCTCCAGGTGTTCCAGATTCTTCCGGGATCCGGTGATGAAGTTGTCAATCCCCACCACCTCGTGGCCGTCTCCGGCAAGCCGGCCGCAGAAGTGAGAGCCGATGAACCCCGCCGCCCCCGAAACAAGAAATCTCAATTGTGTTTGATCCTCTGCCAGACTATTGTAGCGTGGTAGTATCTGCTTTCTATGGAGAACCCGACATGGGCCGAGAAGTTGATCCTGCTGGCGGCAATCGCCGTCTCTGTCTACGCGTTCTGGCAACGCTTCGGCAAGGTAGCCTGGATCATCCGGTCTTCAAGGAAGGACATCGGCTTCACTCTCGGCGCCATCGCGGCGCGCGCGCGCGTTTTCCTGTGGGAGGTGTTGCTCCAGTCCAAGGTCATCTCCCAGCGGCCTCTCCCCGGATTGGCTCACGCCCTTGTCTACTGGGGCTTTCTCGCCTTCGCGCTTGTCACCGTCAATCATTTCGCCGCCGGGTTCGGCGCCGGGTTTCTCACAATGGAGGGCTCCTTCGGCCGGTTCTACTTCGCCTTCGCGGCCGTCTTCGCCGTCCTCGTCAGCGTGGGCATTATCGGCCTCGCCTTCCGCCGCTTTGTCTTCCAGCCCAAATGGCTCGGTCCCGTCAAAGCCGAATCCGGGATCATCGCCTTCCTCATCTTCGCCCTCATGGCCACCTACCTCGCCGACTACATGCTGCAACCGAAAGGTATCGAAGGGCGCCTGCTGTGGTGGCTGCACACCGCCACGATCCTCGGCTTCCTTCCCCTTGTCCCCCACACCAAACACATGCACCTGCTCATCAGCCCCCTGACCGTGTTCCTCAAGTGGGATGGATTCAGCAAGATTCCTCCGCTGGTGGGCGATGAGGATTTCGGCCTCGATACCGGCAAGGATGTTACCCGCATCGCCGCCCTGCAAGCCTTCACTTGCGTCGAGTGCGGGCGGTGCACGGAACACTGCCCCGCCTACAACACCGGAAAGATCCTCAACCCGAAGGAGATTATCCTCGGCGTCCGCGGCTACCTCAACGAGTTCGGCCCCGGCGGCGAGGAACCCCTCCTCGGAAAACATCTGCTGCAGGAAGCCGTCTTCCAGTGCACCACCTGCGGCGCGTGTGAATTCCAGTGCCCTGTCGGCGTCCAGCACCTGCCCACCATCATCGGACTCAGGCGCGGAGCCACCAACACAGGCAAATGGGAAGATGATTACGGCACCAAGCTGTTCCTCAATCTCGAACACAACGGCAATCCGATGGGCTTCTCTTCGAGCGAGCGGCAGAAGTTCGTGGACAAACAACAATTTCCCATCTACGACGGCACGCAGGAATACTGCCTCTGGATCGGCTGCATGGGCGCCTTCGACCCCCAGGGCAAGGAGATTATCGTGGCCCTCGCCGAGGTTCTCAACCATCTCGGAGTCACCTACGGCGTCCTCCGCAAGGAGCGCTGCACCGGCGATGCGGCCCGCCGTCTCGGCAACGATCTCGTCTTCAGCCAGCTTGCCGAACAGAACATCGAGAGCTTCGAGTCCAACAAGGTCACCAAGGTTCTCTCCATCTGCCCGCATTGTGTCCGCACCATGAGCGAAGATTACAAGGAGTTCGGAAAGAGCGTCCACATGGAACATCACAGCGAGTTCCTCGCCCGCCACATGGACAAACTTCCAAAATTCGCCCAGGATCGCAAAGTCGTCTTCCATGATCCCTGCTACCTCGGCCGCTACCGCGGTATCTACCAGGAACCTCGTGAGGCGGCCTCGCTCGGCGGACTGGTCACCGACCCCCCACGTGCCCGCGAGCGCTCCTTCTGCTGCGGGGCCGGTGGCGGACTCATCTTTCTCGGTGAAGAGAAAGGAACACGCGTCAACATGACCCGCGCGAAGGAACTGGTGGACACGGGAGCCGAAGTGGTGGGAGCAGCCTGTCCGTTCTGCAACACCATGTTTCATGACGCGCTGAACGCCGTTTCGAGCAAGCCGCCGAAGCTCATGGACATCGCCCAGATTGCCGCTGAGTCCATCCGCGAGAACTCATCCGCCCGCATTAATTGAGCTTTCTCTCCTCCCGCGATAGATATCCATCCGCGAGCAGGCATTCGAAAGTCCCGAGCGCGCCGACATCAGAGTGGACAACGGCCTTACGGGCCTTCCAGTCCGAGTACTCGGACTATCGTCATCTTCATGAGCCGCGGGCGGCCCTTCCGTGGAGGATACGTCTAGCGGATTGCGTTCCGGCCTCCCGAAATCGCCTCCGCCGCCAGCCTCCCTGTCCGGATGCAGTCCGGAATCCCGATCCCACTATATGCGTTGCCCGCCAGGAAAATACCCCGGAGCCCCTTCACCCGCTCCTCGATTCGCTTCACCCGGTAAGCATGCCCAAGCGTGTACTGCGCCATCGCCCGCGGCCATCGTACGATCCGCTGATAGTCCGGAGCCGCGTGCAACCCGATCATCTCCCGCAGATCGCGCATCACTCCGCGAAGGACCGCCTCGTCCGTCTCCTCGAGCACTGCTTCCCTGCCCGCCCCCCCGAGGAAACATCGCATCACGGTGTAGCCCTCCGGAGCGCGGGAAGGAAACTTGTTCTGGACATGCGTCAGGGCCCGAACCTTCCTGCGTTCCTTGCCCGGAACCAGGAAGCCGAAACCTTGAGGTTCGAATGGAAGCCGGCCCGGCCGGTACGCCAGCGTCACGGTCATCGACGAAGAATAATCTATCGTCTCGAGCAGCCTCGCCAACTCCGCGTCGAGGGGCCGCAGCAGGGATCCCGCCGCATAGGCCGGAACCGCCAGCACGACGTGTGAAGCCTCTACCCATTCGCCGCCCGCGCGGACCCGCCACCCTTCGCCTTGCCGTTCGATGGCCTCCGCGGCGGCGCGCGCCACCTTCACTCCCCCAAGCCGCTGTTCCAGCGCTTCCACGAGGCTTCCCAACCCTCGCCGGAACGTGCGAAACAGTGCGCCACCCGGGGTCATCCGCTTGCGCGCCTCGAGCGCCCCGCGCGTCAGGCTGCCGTATTTCCTCTCCATCTCGACAAACCGCGGAAGTACGGAATTCATGCTCAATGCTCGAGGATCTCCGCCGTACACTCCCGAAAGCAGAGGCTCAGCCAGATAATCGACTGCCTCGCGCCCGTAATGCTCGCCAATGAATTCCGCCACGGATCGTTCGGGCCGTTCACCGCCGGGCTGGCGAAAATACTCGAGACCCATCCGTATCTTGGTTCCCCACCCAAGCAGCGGCGTCGCCACCACCGGCCACGTCTTCGTCGGGACCATCATCATCATCCCGTCGGGCAGCGCGATGAGCCTGCCGTTTCGCCAGATATAGGTTACGCGGCGCTCGTCATTCGAGGAGACCAGGTCGTTGTCCAGGCCCAGTTCCCTGCCAAGTTGCGTGGCCTCCGGCTTAGCTCCCAGAAAGCTGTCCGGTCCTCCCTCGATGACACAACCTTCCCAGGCGGCCGTGCTGATTACGCCGCCAAGACATGGTCTGCTTTCCACCAGAGTGCAGGCGTGGCCGGCCTGCGTGAGATACCACGCGGCGGATAATCCTGAGATTCCGCCGCCTACAATCGCGATCACGGCCGGAAGTCGCGCACAATCTGGACAACAGCTTTCACGTTATCCACGGGGGTTTCCGGCAAAATACCGTGACCCAGGTTAAAAATGTGGCCCGGCCTCGTCCCCGTCCGCTTCAATAATTCGTGGACTCGCGCTTTCAATTCCGGCAGCGGCGCAAACAACACCGCGGGATCGAGATTGCCCTGCACCGCCGAACGGTAGCTGATGTCCATCCAGGCCTGGTCGATATTGATCCGCCAGTCGACACCCATCACGTCCCCGCCCGCCGCGTGGAGTTCCTTGAAAAAGCCGGCCGCTCCCGTTCCGAAGTGGATCACCGGAACCGACGAGGAGCGGATCCGCTCGATCAAAGCCCGTGAGTAGGGCGCCACATAACGCACGTAGTCATCCGGTCCGAGCGCGCCTACCCAGCTATCGAACACCTGAATCGCGCGCGCTCCGGCGCCCACCTGCATCAACGCGAACGGGCCCAGCACATCCACGATCTTTCCCATCAGGCGGCGCCACAGCACTTCGTCGCGGTACATGAGCTGCTTCGTCCGCAGGAAGGTTCGCGACGGGCCGCCCTCGATCATGTAGCTTGCCAGCGTGAACGGCGCGCCCACGAATCCAATCACCGGAACCTTGCCGCCCAGCGCCCGCGCCACGATCTGGATCGCTTCCCCCACGTACGCCAACTCATCGGTATTGGAGATGGAAAGCGTGTCGACGTCGTGGGACGTCCGCACGGGATTATCGATGGACGGGCCTTCCCCCGAAATGAATTCGAGCTTCAGGCCCATCGGCTCCACCGGAAGAAGCAGGTCCGCGAAGATGATCGCCGCGTCGACGTCCAGCGCTTCCACCGGCTGCAGCGTCACCGCCGCCGCCAGGTCCGGCCGCTTGCAGATCTCAAGTATCGTATGTCTTGCCCGGAGATCCCGGTACTGCTTCATGTAGCGGCCTGCCTGCCGCATGAACCACACCGGGCGCACGTCCGTGGGACGGCGCCGGCAGGCATCGAGGAATCGACTGTTCATTGGAGCCACGCGCATGCCTGATCCGATCCGCCTTGTTTGTCTTCGCAGAAAAAGAATCGGAAATCCTTCATTGCCGGATTCCCTCTTAAATGCTTTGCCATCCAGGCCCGCCCGTTTATGAAGGCAGGCTTTGCCCAAGCCTCGCTGTCAATCGTCCGTGGAGCAATCACCGACACCGAAAGCATTCCCTGGGCGGGCCAACCGGTGCGCGGGTCCATGATATGGCTATACACCTTCCCCTCGGCGTGGAAGAACTTCTCCGACGTGCCCGAAGTCGACAGCGACATATCCTTCAACACCACTTCCTCTTTGGAGCGCGTGATGTCCTTCGGGTCACGGATGGAAATGCTCCAGCCCTTCTCGGACGGCGGCGCTCCAAGCGCATAGATACTGCTGTTGCCCCCGGAGATGAGCGCAACCCTGACGCCAGCCGCTTTCAGAATGGCCACCATGCGATCGACAGCGTACCCTTTCCCGATCCCGCCCGGATCCAGTTCCATACCCTCGCGCGCAAAGCGAACGGTGCGGTCCTTCTTATCCAGGGTGACCTTCTCATAGCCAACAAGCCCCAACACCCCGCGGATTTCCGCGCGGTGCGGCAGCCTCCCGGAGCCTTTGTAAAAGCCCCAGACCTTCATCAACGGACCTACTGTTATGTCGAAAGCGCCTTCACTCTGGCGGCTATAGGAATCGCATGCTTCCAACAACCGGAACAATTCCTCGCTCACCTGCACCGGACCCTTCGCGGCTTCCCGGTTGACCCGGCTCAACTCACTCGCCGGACGGTAGTTGGACAGCATCCGGTCGAGACGGCGAACTTCTTCGAAGGCTTGGTCGACAGCCGCCAACAACTTACCACGGTCTTCTCCATACGCCACAATGGTATACACGGAACCCATGGCGTCCAGAGACTGTTCCAGCCGGAGAAGTTCCCCGGCCAGGAGGTGGGCGGCAGCGGCCCCCACAAACAAAAGTAGCACAACCCGTTTCACGGTTCCGGTTTTTTTTCTGATCTTTCTGGGGGAGGTGTTACGGATTCTCCATCCCGCGGCCGCCCTTTTCTCACACGTTTCAGCAGGTGCTCGAGCCTCGGATTAGCGCTCAGCGACAGGTCGGCCTCGAATCGCAGCTCAGGGATGCGGAAGAGATCCAACCTTATGGCCAACTCCCTCTTAATAAAAGACTTCGCATGGTTCATCGCGTCCAGAACCTGCTTCTTATCGGCATCTTCCGGCAAGCTCAGCCGCACCGAAGCGATCTTCAGGTCCGGACTGACATGCACATCCGTGACCGAAACGCCGCTTACGCGCGGGTCCGCCAACTCGTACGCTATCAATTCACTGAGTTCGTCCCGCAGGGCTTCCGCCACCCGCTGGACGCGATGTTCATCCATCCCTTTAGAGGTCTCTCCCCTGAAGTCTACCAGAAGAGGCGTCTTTTCCAAAGATAACCTTGAAAAAACAACCGCTTACGGCGTTGCAGGCACCGCTCTCTAACTCGCGGGACGGCGGTCTTCGCGATCCGCGCTCGTGCTCAACCGATCCATGCACTTCCCCAGAAAATCGAGCACCGCGCCCGGCGAGTCCCCCACCGGCAGCGGAATCCGCAGCACCCCGGCCGGAGTAAACTGAGCCCCCGGCGTCCGCGACACCAACTCCATCAGGTGTTGCGGCTGCACCTTTGCCTCGGCATGGAATTTCATGTTGAGCACCCCGCTCCGGCGCTCGATCGTCTCGATCCCGATGCGCTCGGCTTGCGACTTCAACAGCGAGAACGACACAAGATTCCGCACCACATCCGGCGCGGGTCCGTAGCGATCCTCCAGCTCCGACAGCGCCTGCGCCGCCCTTTCCGGATCTCCGGCGTCCGCAATCCGCTTGTAGGCCCTCAGCCTTTGATGTTCGTCTCCGATGTAATCGGGCGGGATGCGGATGTCGAGGCCGAGGCTGAGATTCGACCGTATTTCAAGCGGCAACTCCTCGCCCTTCAGCTCCCGCACCGTCTCGTCCAGCAGGCGCACGTAGGTGTCATAACCAACCGACTCGATGTGACCGTGCTGCTCCCCGCCCAGCAGATTCCCCGCCCCTCGCAATTCCAGATCCAACGCCGCAATCTTGAAGCCCGCGCCCAGATCGCTGAACTCCCTCAATGCCGCCAGCCTCTTTCGCGCGATGTCACTCAGTGTCTTATCCCCCGGCGTCAGTAAGTACGCATACGCCCGCCGGTTCGAGCGTCCCACCCTGCCACGCAATTGATACAACTCGCTCAAGCCGTAGCGTTCCGCGTTTTCAATAATGATGGTGTTGGCCAGGGGAATATCCAGCCCGTTTTCGGCGATAGTGGTGCAAACGAATACGTCGTACTCATGCCGCATGAAACCCAGCAGCACCTTCTCGAGTTCGTCTTCGCCCATCTGCCCATGTCCCACGCCGATACGCGCTTGCGGCGCCAGTTCCTGAATGTTGGCCGCCCGCGAATAGATGCTCTCCACGCGGTTATGAATATAGTAGACCTGCCCTCCGCGTCCCAACTCCTGCTCGATCGCCGTCTTGATCAGCATGGGGTCGAAGTGCGCCACCACGGTGTGAATGGCCAGCCGGTCCTTCGGGGGAGTCTCGATCACCGACATGTCCCGCAACCCCACCAGCGACATGTGGAGGGTCCGGGGGATCGGCGTCGCCGACATCGTCAGCACGTCCACGTTCTTCTTCAGTTGCTTCAACCGTTCCTTGTGACGCACGCCGAAGCGCTGCTCTTCGTCCACAACCAGTAGCCCGAGGTCGCGGAATTCGACGTCCTTCGACAGCAACCGGTGAGTGCCGATGATGATATCCACCTTGCCCAAAGCGAGATCCGCCAGCACCGCCTTCAACGTCTTTGCATCGACGAAGCGGCTGGCCAGTTCGATGCGCACCGGAAACGCCGCGAACCGCCGCTTGAACGTCTCATAGTGCTGGAAGCTCAGCACCGTCGTCGGCGCCAGCACCGCCACCTGCTTTCCGTCCCCCAACGCCTTGAATGCCGCGCGCATCGCCACTTCCGTCTTCCCGAATCCCACGTCCCCGCACAGCAACCGGTCCATCGGGTGCGGGCTCTCCATGTCGCGCTTGATGTCGCTCGTGGCGCTCAACTGATCGCGCGTCTCGGTGTAATCGAACGCCTCCTCGAACTCCCGCTGCCAGTTGCTATCCGGCGAGAATCCGAATCCGTCCGCCATTTTGCGCTCGGCGTAGAGTTTGATCAGCTCATCCGCCATGTCGCGCATCTTCGCCTTGACGCGGCTCTTCGTCTTTGCCCAGGTCGCCCCGCCCATGCGATCGAGCGACGGGTGGCTGCCCTCCCCTGCCCCGCGGTGTTTTTCGATCAGGTCGAGCCGTGTCAGCGGCACGTAGAGTTTCGCTTCGTGGGCATACTCGATGAGCATGAAATCCCCGCGCTGCTCGCCCTGCCCGAGTTCCCTCACTCCGAGAAACCTGCCCACGCCATGAACAGCGTGCACAACAAGATCGCCCGGCTTCAGGTCCGCCATGTCGAACTTGAATGCGCCCGCCACCTGGGCCAGCGGCTGGCCTGGTTTCGCCACCAGCGCCGGAGCGTCGAACAGATCCTCCGATCCGATAATGGCGATCTTCGCCTCGGGCAGCATCAATCCACGCGTGACATTGCCTTTGACGATGAAGGTGCTGACGCCGGGACCGGCGATGTAGGAACGCTCCACCAGATACTCGGGCGTGCCCTCCCCGGGATCGATTCCCAGTTGAAAAGGGATGGCGTACTCGCGCAGGATGTCCGCGAGCCTCTCGATCTCCCCGGCCGAGGGCGAAAAGAACACCACCCGGTTTCCCTGTTCCACCAGCGTGCGGCTTTCGGCGGCCGCCACCTTCCAATTGCCGTGGAACGCGAGCGGCGGACGCGAGGAGATGTGCCACGACGGCGCATCCGGCGCAATCGACGCCAGTTCGAGTTCCCTCAGCAGGACCCGCGCAGAGGAAGAAGACTTCCGGCGCAACTCCTCGAACGTGAAATAGTTCATCTCCGGCGTGATCTCGCCGCTCTGCTCGAGACGCTTCCAAAGCCGCTCCGCGCCGGCGGCCAGTTGTTCCGGCTCGTCCCACACCACAACCGGTTCCTCGAGCAGGTCCGCCGGCGTCCCCTCCCGCGGGCGGAGCCTGGCCACGTTGAACTCCCACCCCGGTTCGAGCGCCGCGTCCCCCAGTTCCCTCAGCAGTTCCCGCGTCCGCGGCATCTCCGTCAACGGCAGAATATGGCAGTCGGGAATCTTCAGCACGCTGCGCTGGGACTCCACTTCGAACCGCCGCAGGCTCTCCACCGTGTCGCCGAAAAACTCGACACGCACCGGCTTGGACGCCTCCGGAGGAAAAACATCCAGTATTCCGCCGCGTTGTGAGAAGTCGCCCACCATCTCGACGGGCTCCCGGGGTTCATAACCAACGGACCGCAGGTACTCGTTCAGGTCGCCCATATCCATCTCGTCATTGACCCTCAGGGTCAACGCCAACTGCCGGTAGAAATCGGCCTGCTCGGTTTTCCATAGAGCCGCGGCGATGGGCGCTACCGTAATCGAAGCCTTCCCTGCCGCCATCCGCCAAAGACTGACGGCGCGCTGCTCCTTGATTTCGTTGTGCGGCGAAAGACCCTGCCCGGGCAGCACATCAAAAGCGGGCAGCAACTGCGTCCGTCCCCCCGCCCGGTGCGGAACCAGCAACTGAAAGAATGTTTCGATAGTCTCAGCCAGTGCTTCCGCGGTCTTGCTGGAATCAGCCAGCACCAGCATCGGCCGCTCCATGGCCTGCCACAGCAGAACCAGATAAAGAGCTTTTGCGGACCGTGTCAGCCCGTGCAGGGCGAGCAGGGGCGCGTTTGCCCGCAACGCCTGCAACAACTCGCGGACAGCGGGAGTGCGGCCAAGCTCCAGAAACAGGTCACGGATAACGGGATTGTTCAAGGTCTTCCGGCAATCACGTCCGCGATGTTTGTGGTCGAGTAACCAGGCTCGAGCGGCAACGCCATCACGGTTCCGCCCGCAGCCTCCACTTCCTCCCGTCCGGCGATGAAGTGCGACCAGTCGGCTCCTTTAACCAGAACGTCCGGCAACAGCAATGCGATCAGTTCCCTTGGCGTATCCTCGTCAAACAGCGTAACGGCATCCACCGCCTCGAGATAGGATGCCACGCGCGCACGCTCCTGCTCGCTCAGGAACGGCCGCGCCGGGCCCTTCAGCCGTTGAACGCTCGAATCCGTGTTCAGCGCCAGAATCAGGACGTCGCCGAGCGACCGTGCGCGCTCGAGCAGGCGGATGTGGCCCGGATGCAGGATGTCGTAACAGCCATTGGTGAACACTACTTTCCTTCCCTCGGCCTTCCATTTGGCGCGCGCCGCGGCCAGCGCGTCGCGAGTGTAGAACTGACCCATGCCCTTCATTGTCTTGCCTGCGCCGTTCGCGGCGCAAATCCGTTGGGCCGGAATCAAGCCGGCACCCGCGGTCAATCAAGTCCGCACTGGATTTTTCGCGGGAGACATAAGTGAACTCGGAACCGCTTCTTGCGGAACGTAACAAATCCCGCTCACATGCGTCCACTGCATTTGACACGGTAGCACCCTGTCTTTAAGATAAATATGCAACGATATTCTCAGCTTGGCACGCGCGCTCCTGGGGCGGGCACTCGTTGAGGTAAGTTCGTTCATTCCTTTACACCTATGATCAAAGTAGATGGCCTTACGAAACGGTACGCGCGCAACGTTGCCGTCGATAACATATCGTTCGAGGTTGAGAAGGGCCAGATCGTGGGGTTCCTGGGTCCCAACGGAGCCGGAAAAACCACGACGATGCGCGTGCTGACCTGCTTCCTGCCCCCCACTTCAGGCAAGGCGTCCGTTGCCGGCTTCGATGTCCTCGAACAGCCGATCGAAGTCAAGCGCCGCATCGGCTATCTGCCGGAAACGCCTCCGCTCTACCCGGAGATGGAGGTGAAGGAATATGTCCGCTACGTCGGCCAGCTAAAGGGCGTCGCCCACTCCGAACTCGACGCCAAGGTGAACGAAGCTTGCGAACGGTGCAATGTCGCCGACATGAAAAACCGGCTCATCGCTAAGCTTTCCAAGGGATACCGCCAGCGTGTCGGCCTGGCCTCCGCGATCATCCACAACCCGGATGTTCTGATCCTCGACGAACCCACCGCCGGACTCGATCCCGAACAGCGCAAGGAAACTCTTGGCCTCATCCGTGAACTCGCCGGGTCCCACACCATCATTCTGAGCACCCATATCCTTCCTGAAGTCGAGCAGACCTGCCAGCGCGTCATCATCATTTCCAAGGGCAAACTCGTCGCCACCGACACCATGGAGAACCTCAACAGCAGGCTGCGCGGCGCGGAAATGGTCGCCGTCGAGGTGGAACCGCGCGGCGGTGATCTCGCCAGGGAAACCGTGCAGCAGCGTCTCGAACAGTTGAGCGGCGTCAGTAGAGTGGTGTTCAAGGAAGCCCGCGGGCAGCGGCTTTCCTTTGAAGTCGAGAGTCTCCAGGGCCGCTCGATCCGCGCCGAACTGGCCCGCTCCATTGTCTCCGCGGATTGGAATCTCCTCGAACTTCACGCAGCCGGCCTCAGCCTCGAGGAGATATTCCTGCAACTCACAGGCGCGGAAAAGGCCGCCCCCGGAGGAACGAAATGAATCTCGTCTGGATCATTTGCAAGAAGGAACTGAAAAGCTACTTCGCCTCGCCGATAGCCTACGGCCTGATGGCGTTCTTCGCCCTCATCTTCGGATACTTCTTCTACGCCGCGGTGGCCATCTTCGTGGTCCGCGGAACCGAGATGCAGATGATGGGACGCAGCATGCCCATGGATCTCAACGAGTGGGTGGTGCGCCCGGTCATGATGAACGTCAGCGTCATCGGACTCTTCATCATCCCCATGATCACCATGCGGCTGTTCGCTGAAGAGAAGAAAACCGGCACCATCGAACTGCTTGCCACCTCCCCGGTCACGGACTTGCAAATCATTCTCGGCAAGTGGTTCGCCGCCGTCCTCCTGTATGCCGCCATTCTCGGCATCTCGGCGTTCGACCTGGCGATCCTTTTTCTTTACGGAAAACCCGACGGGATGCCGATCCTCATCAGCTATCTGGGCTTGTTGCTCCAGGGAAGCTGCCTGCTGGCGGTGGGAGCGTTCATCTCCAACTGCACCCGCAATCAGATCATCGCGGGAGCCGGCACCTTCGTCGTCTGCCTCCTTCTGTGGGTCCTCGATTGGGTGGCGGCTTATGATACCTCCACGACCGGCAAGGTTATTTCCTACCTCTCCGTCACCGGGCATTTTGAGAATTTCGCCAAAGGCGTTTTGGATAGCAAGGACGTTGTGTACTACCTGTCATTGATCTTTCTCGGGCTCTTCCTGACCACGCGGTCCATGGAATCCCTGCGGTGGAGGGCGTAAATGGATTCAAACTGGATGAAGACCCGTCAGACCAGGTACTCTCTCTACGTCACCGTCTATGTCCTAGTGATTCTCGCGGTTCTCGGCGCGGCCAACTGGCTCGCTTCGCAGAACGTCAAGAGCCACGACTTTACTTCCAACAAGCGGTTCAGCCTCGCCGGGCAAACCGAAAAGATCGTAAAGGGCCTCAAGAACAACGTCAAGATCGTCTATTTTGACCGCACCTCCGGCTTTCCCGCCGCCAAGGACCTGCTCGATCGCTACGCCGCCCTCTCAAACAAACTGTCCGTCGAATATATCGACCCCGACAAGAAACCCCAGGTCGCCAAACAGTATGGCGTTCGCACCACCGGCACGATCTACGTCGAATCGGGGGGCAAGCGCGAGGAGGCCCGCAGCCTGACCGAGGAAGAAGTCACCAGCGCTCTTATCCGGGCCCTCAAGTCCGGTGACCGCACGGTCTGCTCCGTGCTCGGCAGCGGCGAGCACGGCCTCGATGATTCCGACCGCACCGGCTACAGCCGCCTCAAGGAACTGATCGAAAAGAACAATTACAAGACCCGGACCATCAAACTTGTCGAAAAGCCGGAAGTGCCGAAGGATTGTACCGTCCTGATAGTGGGCGGCCCCCGTTTCGATTACGCCGAACCCGCCGCCGACGCCATCCGCAAGTACTTCATCGCTGGAGGCCGGGTCCTCATCGCACTCGATCCCCCGATGCAGGTCGGCAAGGAAACCATCTCCGATAACCCGGCGCTGATCAAGCTGACCGGCGAATGGGGCGTAACGCCCGTCAAGGACCTGGTTCTCGACACCAGCGGCGTCGGCCAACTGTTTGGCCTGAGTGAGGTGGTGCCCCTTGTGACCACCTACGAATCGCACATCATCGTGCGCGACCTCAAGGAAGTGGCGACGGCATTCCCGCTGGCGCGATCCATCGATACGCAATCCGTTACGAATTTCACCGTCGACAAACTGCTGTCCACCAGTCCGAACAGTTACGCCACCACCAACCTCACTTCAGCGGAGATCAAGATCAACCCGGGCAAGGATAAGAAAGGACCGTTCACGCTTGCCGTAGCCGGCACTTACAGCGGCAATCCGCAAGCTTCGAGTAACAATACCAAGCCGCGCTTCGTCGTCGTCGGCTCCTCGGGTTTCATGGCGAATAACATTCTCGGCTTTAACGGCAACCGCGACCTGGCGATGAATATGCTCAACTGGCTCTCCGCCGATGAGGATCTCATCTCCATTCGCCCCAAGGAGCCGCAGGACCGCCGGCTCAACCTCACGCGCCGCCAGATGTCCCTGGTGTTCTATTCGAGCGTGCTGCTGCTGCCCCTCATCGTCATTGGAGCCGGGCTCAGCGTCTGGTGGAAGCGCCGCTGACACGGCGCGGGCGGGCCGTTTAACAGGAGGAGCATATCGATGCAGTTTCGTGGAATGCTGCTGGCGACCGTCGTACTGGTTCTGCTTGCCGGCGGTATCTACCTTTCCAACAAGCACAAGCAGAACGAGGAGAAGAAAGGTAGCAGCGAATCCCCCAAGATCGTTTCCATCCCCGAGGACCAGATCCAGCAGATCGAAATCCATCACCGCGACGGCAAGGACGTCGTCCTGAAAAAAGGCGAGAAGTGGGTGATTACCGCGCCGGAGGCCCTCCCCGCCGACCAGGATGCCGCGGGCGCGGTGGCTTCGGCGCTGGCCACGGTGAACTCCGATCGTCTTGTCGAGGAGAACGCTTCCGATCTTTCCGCGTTCGGCCTGAAAGATCCTCAGTTGCAGGTAACCGTTACTAAGAAAGACGGAAAGAAAGTGACCCTCGATATCGGCGATGAAACCGCCACCAGCAGCGGCTTTTTCGTCCGCCTTGGCGGTGAGAACAAAGTCTATACCGCCGGCAGTTTCCTGAAGACGTCCCTCGACAAATCAGCCCAGGACCTTCGTGACCGCCGCCTGGTGGCTTTCGATTCCGAGAAACTCTCCCGCGTGGAACTTGCCGCCAAGGGACAGCCGCTCGAATTTGGAAAGAACAACCAGAACGAATGGCAGCTTGTAAAGCCCAAACCGTTGCGCGCCGACAACTGGGCGGTCGAGGAACTGGTGCGCAAAGTGAAGGACGCCAAGATGGAGACCGGCGTCTCCGAGGAGGACGCGAAGAAAGCGGCCGCCAGCTACGCCTCCGGAACAAAGGTGGCCGTCGTGAAACTCACCGACGCCTCCGGCACGCATGATCTCGAGGTGCGTAAGAAAGATAAGGATTATTACGCCAAGGGTTCCGCCGTAGCCGGATTCTACAAAGTGCCGAATGACCTCGGAGAGGGACTGGACAAAGGACTCGATGATTTCCGTAACAAGAAGTTATTCGATTTCGGATTCAACGATCCCACCAAGCTGGAAGTCAGGAACGCCGCCGGCGAGATGAAGGTCTATCAGAAATCGGGAGAGAAATGGAATCTTGGCGCCCAGCAGATGGACTCCGTCAGCATTCAGTCCTTTATCGACAAACTGCGTGATCTCTCCGCCACGAAATTTGTTGACTCCGGCTATACGAAACCGGAATTCGATGTCCGTGTCACCGCGAAGGACGGCAAGATTGTGGACCACGTGCTTATTTCGAAGAATGGCAACAATTACTTCGCCATCCGCGAAAACGAGCCTTCGGTCTACGAACTCGACCCCAAAGCCGTGGACGACCTCGAAAAGGCCGCCGCCGACATCAAAGCGCCAACTCCCGCGAAGAAGGATGAGAAGAAGAAGTAGCACGTGAACGCGCTACTCACCGATCTCTACCAGATCACGATGGCCGCGGGCTATTTCGCGGCGGGCAAAACCGGTGAGACCGCTACTTTCGAACTCTTTGTCAGGCGCCTGCCGCACAACCGGAACTTCCTCATCGCCGCGGGCCTCCAACAGGCGGTCGAATATCTTCTCGGCTTCCACTTCACCCGGGAAGAGATCGGTTATCTTCAGTGCCTGCCTCAATTGGCGGGGGCTGGCCCCGCTTTCTTCGAATACCTGGCCGGACTTCGCTTCACCGGAGACGTGTTCGCCATGCCCGAAGGGACCCCGGTCTTCGCCGGAGAACCCATTCTCACCGTCCGGGCGCCGCTTGTTGTTGCGCAGATCGTCGAAACTTACCTTACTTCGACCATCGCCTTTCAAACTCTGATCGCCACCAAGGCGGCGCGCATTGTCGAGATCGCCGGCGGCCGGGGAGTGGTTGAATTCGGCACCCGCCGCGCGCACACTCCGGAAGCCGGCGTACTCGCCGGCCGCGCCGCCTATATCGGCGGCTGCACCGGCACCAGCAATGCGCTTACAGGCTTCCGGTTCGGGATACCGGTTTTCGGCACCGCCGCCCACAGTTGGGTGCAGGCCTTCCCCACCGAGCGGGAGGCTTACCGCCGCCTGCAGGAACTGCTCGGCGAGCATACCGTTTACCTCATCGATACTTATGACACCCTCGAGGGGGCACGCATTGCCGCTTCCCTGGGACGGCCTATGTGGGGAGTGCGCATCGACAGCGGGAATCTCGTGGAGGTTTCCCGCGCCGTGCGCCGGATCCTCGACGCCAGCGGTTTCGAGGACGCCAGGATCATGGGCACCAGCGACCTCAACGAATACAAGATCTCCGAACTGATGGCCGCCAAAGCGCCCATCGACGCATTCGGCGTGGGCACCGATCTCGCCACCTCGCGCGACGTTCCCAATCTCGGCGCGATCTATAAATTGGTGGAACTCGCTTCCCCATCGGAAAGACGATACACGGCGAAATACAGCGAGGGGAAACATACTCTGCCGGGAGCGAAGCAGGTTTTCCGCTACGCCGGCCACGACGTGGTGGGCTGTTCATGGGAGTGCCCCTCCTGCGCGCCCGGCGCGCCCGCCGTGGAGGCTCTGTTGCGCCCCGTTATTCTGGGCGGCCGTCTCGCCGCTCCGCTGCCCAGCGCGCAGGCGGCCCGCGCGCGAGCCATCGAGAGCGTCTCCAGGCTGCCCGGGGCTTTGCGCAGCCTGTTTGACGCCAGGGAGCCCTGGAGTGTGCAATATAGTGAGGAGCTAGTCTCGTTGTCGGATCGGGTGCGGAAGAGTCAAACCGGTGAGTCGTCATGAGAACGGTGTTCTTTGACGTGGATACGCAGATTGATTTCCTTTTCCCGGCGGGGGCGCTATACGTGCCGGGAGCGGAAAAGATCGCCGGCCGCATTGGGGCACTCAACCACTGGGCGGAGTCCGAGTTTTTCACCGTGGTTTCCACGATGGATGCGCACGCCGAAAACGACCCGGAATTTCAGGACTGGCCCGCCCACTGTGTCGCGGGGACGGTGGGACAGTCGAAGCCGCTGGTCACGCTGCTCGAGAAGCGGATCGTGATCCCGAGTTCCCTCAAGCAGGTGAAGCTCTGCGGCGCGCGCCAGGTGCTGCTCGAGAAACAGACCACCGACTGCTTCGCGAACGCGAACGTTCACCGTCTGCTCGACATCCTCGCGGCGGATCGCTTTGTCGTCTATGGCGTTGTCACCGAGATCTGTGTCCGGAACGCCGCGTTCGGTCTATTGCAAACCGGCAAGCCGGTCGAACTTGTGACGGATGCTGTGGAATGCCTCAACCGCGACAAGGCGGCCAGGATGCTGGCCGAGTTCCAGGCGCGCGGCGGGAAGTTGACCACGGTGTCGGAAGTGATGCAAGCGGCGTAAAGCCGTCATCAGTCATGGCTGTTCTTGTGAAAGAACCGCCGCTTGATATCCGGCCAGAACTCGCGCATCGCGTTGCCTCCGGTCTTGGTGAGCATCCCCACGGTTCCGTAGAGCAGGAACTGGCCGGCGGTGTGTTGCGCCGGAGGATTCCAGCGCGTCGCCAAACCCCATGCGCCGTAGACTCCAAGAATCCTGCCGGCCGCGAGAGTCATGCCGGGCGAGCCATCCGCATGATGGGCGAGGAACGTGTTCCTGAATACGTGCCCGGTCCGCCGCCAGACGGCGCCATTGCCGAGGCGGAAGTAACGGGGGTCTTCGTTATGGGCGGAGGAAACGCCGAACTCGATGAACTCGCCGGTAACGAACTGACCGTACTGATTTCCGAACCTCTTGACAATGCCCGTGGAACCGCGGCCCCAGGCTTCCGGAAAGTTACGGGACTCATCAAATAGGGTACCGGGGAGCACCTCAAGCACCGCCTGCGGCCCTAACATATGTTTAAG
>JABAQT010000104.1 GCA_019187195.1 Bryobacteraceae bacterium | reverse complement strand
CTCCTCCGCCAGCAGGCCAGCGAAATCGCTCATACCCCTCGCCCGTGCAGATCCAGATACACGGCCAGTACGGCCACGGCTGCGGGCGTCACTCCGGGGATCCGTCCGGCTTGCCCTAACGTCTCCGGCCGCACACGGGACAACTTTTCCGAAACCTCCCGGCTGATGCCAGGGATCGACCCGAACTCCAACGCATCCGGGATCCTACGCTCCTCGGAATCGCGAAGCCGCCTCATTTGTCGCTGCTGTTGCTCAATGTAGCCCGCATACTTCAATTCCGTCTCTATCGTTGTCAATAGGCCAGGCGCCGGTTCCTCGCCCAGAAACTCCCGCACCATCCCCGCCACCTGTTCAATCCGCGCCTCGGGGCGTCGTAGCCAGACCGCGTAAACCGGGCGATCATCCCCGGCTAGCGCCAACTCACTCCGGTTCACACGCTGTTCATTCAGCCAGTTCAGAACCAAAGCCTTCTGTCTGCGCTTCTTCTCATACAATGCCCATCGCTCCGATGACACGATCCCGCATCGGTGAAGAATGGGTGTTAGCCGTTCATCGGCATTATCAATCCGAAGGTGCAATCTGAATTCCGCGCGGGAGGTGAACATCCGGTACGGTTCCTCCGCGCCCTTCGTCACCAAATCGTCAACCAGGATCCCCGTGTAGCCCTCGGACCTGCGGATCAACAGAGGATCCGTCCCCCCCAGCCAGCACCAGGCATTCACTCCAGCCAACAATCCCTGGCAAGCGGCTTCCTCGTAGCCCGAAGTGCCATTGATCTGCCCCGCCAGGAACAGCCCCGCGATCCGCCGCACCATCAGCGCGTGATTCAATTCCCTGGGATCGATCGCATCATACTCAATCGCGTAGCCAGGGCGGATCATCTCCGCATCCTGCAAACCAGGCACACTCGCCACCATCGCCGCTTGCACATCGATCGGCATGCTCGTCGACATACCGTTCACATACACCTCATAGGTGTCGAGGCCTTCCGGCTCCAGAAAAATCTGATGCCTCGACTTATCCGGGAACTTCACAATCTTATCTTCAATAGAAGGGCAGTACCGTGGCCCCACGCCCTGTATCTGCCCGCTGTACAGTGGCGACCGGTGAATCGCCTCTCGAAGAACCCGATGAGTCTCTTCGGTCGTATAAGCGACATAGCATGGCGCCTGCTGCCGCTCGATCTTTCCCGTCAGAAAACTGAACGGAGTCGGCTCAGGATCACCATGCTGCGCTTCGAAGCGAGCCCAATCAATCGTCCGCCCGTCCAAGCGCGGTGGAGTCCCGGTCTTCAATCGGGTCCAATCGAGGCCGAGCGCACGCAATTGCTCACCCAACAACTGCGATGGCGCCTCGCCATTGCGTCCACAACTGTATTGCTTCTCGCCTACATGGGCGATTCCGTTCAGAAATGTACCGGTCGTTACAATTACACAGTAGGATGCGATACTTCTACCATCCCTTAGATGTACTCCCTGGATCACCTCCTGCTCGATCCAGAGCCCGGCCACTTCCGCCTGCAGAATCCGCAGGTTCGCTTCCCTCTCCAGCACTTCCCGCATTCTTAGCCGGTACTGCTTCTTGTCGCATTGCGCACGCGGCGACCAGACCGCGGGGCCGCGGCTGGTGTTCAGCAGCCGGAACTGAATGCCAACAGCATCCGCCACCTCCCCCATCGCGCCGCCCATCGCGTCCACTTCCCTTACCAGGTGACCTTTGGCGATACCCCCAATCGCCGGATTGCAGGACATCTGCGCAATCAGATCAAGGTTCATCGTGATTATGGACGTGCGCAGCCCCATCCGCGCGCTGGCGCGCGCGGCTTCACAGCCCGCGTGGCCGGCGCCCACGACAATCACGTCATATTTCACGGCGCGTCCCAGATTTGGCATCATGCGTAGTTACCTTCAATTTTAACCAGGAGCAGCAACCTTGAAGATATTGGTCATTGGCGGAGGCGGCAGGGAACATGCCATCACTTGGCGGCTTGCCCAGGAAACCGGCGTAAGACTATGGGCCTCACCGGGGAATCCCGGCATCGCACGCGTGGCCACCTGCCTCGCGCCGCCACGATCCGGCGTGGATGGTTATCTCCAGGTCGCCGATTCCATCCAACCTGATCTCACCGTCGTCGGGCCCGAGGCGCCACTCGTCGCCGGACTCACCGACGCCTTCCAGAGCCGCGGATTCCGCGTACTCGGTCCGGCCCGTAACGCGGCGCAACTCGAGGCAAGCAAGATATTCGCGAAACATGTGATGGCCGAGGCCGCGATCCCCACGGCCGGCTATCGTGTCACGCAAACCCCCGATGAAGCCTCCGCATGCATTCGCGACTTCCGCTATCCGCTCGTACTCAAGGCGGACGGCCTTGCGGCAGGCAAAGGCGTCGTGATAGCCGACAACCTCCCGGAGGCCGAATCCGCTCTCCGTACCCTGCGCTCCTCCTTCGGGCCGCGCATCCTTATCGAGGAGTTTCTTCAGGGTGAGGAAGCGAGCTTCATAGTCCTCTCGGATGGCAGGAACGTCCTGCCCTTGGAAGCTTCGCAGGATCACAAGACGATTCACGACGACGACAAAGGGCCCAATACCGGCGGCATGGGCGCCTATTGCGACGGCCGCATCCTCACAGCCGCTCAGACAGCCGAAATCATGGATCGCGTGATACGCCCCACGATTCACTACATGGAAGCGCAAGGAACACCATTCTCCGGCTTTCTCTACGCCGGACTGATGATGACACAACAAGGACCGAAAGTACTCGAATTCAATGTCCGCCTCGGAGATCCCGAGGCCCAGAGCCTGCTGCACCGCATCCAGGGCGGCTTTGCCAACGCGCTCTTCGCGGCCGCCTCCGGGAAACTCGGCGGCGTGACCCTTGACTGGAAATCCAGTCCATCGGTTTGCGTGGTGTTGGCCTCGGCCGGCTACCCTGACCAGCCGCGCACCGGCGATCCCATCTCGGGAGTCGAGCAAGCTGAAGACACCGGAGCCGTAGTCTTCCAGGCTGGCACCCGCGCCGGCGCAACGGCTCTTGAAACAGCCGGCGGCCGCGTCCTCGGGGTAACAGCTGCAGGCGTTGACCTGCGGCAGGCGATCGACAATGCGTATCGCGGCGTTGCCGCCATTCACTTCGATGGCATGCAGTTCAGAAAAGATATCGGCCGGAAAGGCTTGAAGCGCTGGTAGAATAGGGAGCGTGGGGACGTAGCTCAGATGGATAGAGCGGTCGCCTCCTAAGCGACAGGCCGGCAGTTCGAATCTGCCCGTCCCTACCACTTTCCGTCCTGGGAACCGTTATAATAGACCGATTCGATCCCTCGGAGTCACCAGCCGTGTCCGACCAGATATCGAAGCACGAGGTTACACAACTCCTCTCCGACCTTCAACACGGCCGCGCCGGGGCGGCGAACGATCTGCTGCCGCTGGTCTACAACGAACTCCGCCGGATTGCGGGCGCGTACATGCGCCGCGAGCGCTCCAATCACACCCTCCAAGCGACGGCCCTCGTCCATGAAGCGTACCTGCAGTTGGTGGATCAGACGCGCGTGGATTGGAAAAACCGCGCTCATTTCTTCGGCGTAGCCGCACAATTGATGCGCCGCATCCTGGTGGAACACGCCCGCGCGCACCATGCCCAGAAACGCGGCGGAGACGCCAGCAGGCTCTCCCTCGAGGAAGCGATCAACTATTTCCCCCAGAAGGAGATGACCCTCGTCGCGCTCGATGACGCGCTGAAGCAACTCGAGGAACTCGATCCTCGCCAAAGCCGCATTGTCGAACTTCGCTTCTTCGGCGGCCTCACCACTGAAGAGGTCGCCGAGGTCATTGGCGTTTCGACGGCCACCGTCGAGAGGGAATGGCGTTCGGCGCGCGCCTGGCTGCATTCCCAGTTGGCGGAAATCAAATAATTCTTCCGTTTCCTGATTTCATCCGGCCCGCATTTCCGCGTTTCCTGTTGAAGGCATTCGAGCCCGGACAGGCAAACGAAAACGGTACCGCGCGTAAGCGGAAAAACAAACAGCAATCGTGGCGTCCGGGCACGAACACTTTGCACGCTGAAAACACCGGTCCGGCGGAGGAGGAAGGGGTGCGGCCTGACTCCCCGGCTCGGACCGGCTTTTTTCTTTCTCTCCAACTCTTCCCGCTGCGGGCCGCCATTCTGGCGCATACTGAGAAGTAAAGAGCCGCCGCGATGACGCCGGAACGCTATCAAAAGGTCAAGACGCTCTTCGAAAAGGCGCTGGAGCTGCCCTCTCTACACCGTCCCGCTTTCCTCGCCCAGATGTGCATCGGCGACGAGGAATTGCGCGGCCAGGTGGAAAGCATGCTCCAATCGGACACCGAGGAGACGACATTTCTCGACAAGTCTCCCGTTGACCCGGTTTCCAAGCTGTTCGAGCAGCGTGAGCCGCCGCCGCCCACCCGTCTCGGCCCCTACGAGGTGATTCGAGAGCTAGGCCATGGCGGAATGGGAGCAGTGTACCTGGCCGCGCGCGCCGATGACCAGTACCGCAAACAGGTCGCCATAAAAGTCGTCCTGCGGGACAGGGAAAACGCCAACGTATTGGAACGTTTTCGCCGGGAACGGCAGATACTGGCCAACCTCGATCATCCGAATATCGCCCTCCTGCTCGATGGCGGGGCCACGCCCGACGGCCTTCCGTACCTCGTAATGGAATACGTCGAGGGGCGGCCGATTGATGAATACTGCGACGCTCACAGCCTGACGGTTTCGCAGCGCCTCGAGTTGTTCATGACCGTCTGCGACGCGGTCCAGCACGCGCACCAGAACCTGGTGATCCATCGCGACCTCAAACCGAGCAACATCCTGGTGAAGAAAGACGGCGCCGTGAAGCTGCTGGACTTCGGCATCGCCAAGTTAGTGGGCTCTCACCCGCAGACGCAATCCCTCGACAAGACAGCCACCGCGCTGCGTCTTCTTACTCCTGAATTCGCCAGCCCGGAGCAGGTCAAAGGCGACCCGGTCACCACCGCCACCGATGTCTACCAGCTCGGCATCGTGCTCTATCAGCTCCTTACCGGACATCATCCCTTCGCCTATAAGAGCCGGGCGGCCATCCTGCAGATGCTCCTCTCCGACGAGCCGCAACGCCCGAGCCTCGCCACCACCAGGGTTGTGGAAGAGGATCTCCCGGACGGCACCCATGTCGTCGCCCGCACCCCGCAAACCATCAGCGCCACGCGCGAGGGGACTCCGCGGAAGCTCCGGCAGCGGCTCGATGGAGATCTGGATGCCATCCTCCTCATGGCTCTGGCCAAGGACCCGGCGAAACGCTACAGCTCCGTGGAACAGTTTTCGGCCGACATCCAGCGCCACCTGCGCGACCTGCCGGTCCATGCCCGCACTCACACCCTTGGCTACATCGCCTCCAAGACATTTCGCAGAAACAAAACGGGAGTCGTCGCCGCCGGTCTTGTCCTCTTTACTCTGATCGGCGGAATCGCCATGTCCGCGCGCGAGGCGCATATTGCCCGTATCGAGAGAGCAAAGGCGGAGCGGCGCTTTGCCGAGGTGCGCCATGTGGCGAACTCCTTTCTCTTCGATGTGCAGGATGCTCTGGCTCCGCTCGCAGGCACCACCCCGGCACGCCAGCTGGTTGTCAGGAAGGCGATGGAGTACCTCGACAACCTGTCCAAGGAAGCCTCCGACGACCCGGGGTTGGAAAAAGAGCTCGCCACCGCCTACCAGCGCGTGGGCGATTTACAGGGAAACCCCAACGTCGCCAACCTCGGCGACACCGTGGGAGCTCTGAAGAACTACCGCAAAGCAATGCAGATCCGCGAGGATCTACTGAAGACATTCCCCAGGGATCCCGGCCTGCGCCGCGACCTTGCCGCCAGTGAGGAAGCCGTCGGAGATCTGCTTCTAACCGGCGGAAACCTCGAAGGCGCCCTGCGCGGCTACCAGAAGTCGCAGGCCATTCGTGAAGAACTGGTGAAGGAGAATCCCGGCAGCCGTCCGCTGCGCAGCCTGCTGGTCAAGAGCTATCAGAACGTGGTGGGTCTTCTCGCTACGATGGGGGACACCCGCCGCGCCGTTGAACTGAGCCGCGGCGCGCTCAAGATGTGCGAAGACATGCTTCGTGAAGAACCCGGCAATCCCGAAGCCCGCCGCAATCTCGCCGTCGCCTACAACCGCCTTGGATTCGTCCTCGATCACTCGGGGGACAGTTCGGCCGCCATGGAAAACTACCGCAAAGCCCTGGCGATTCTCGAGAAGCTGTCCAACGAACATCCGGACAGTGCGCAGGCGAGGCGGGAGATCTCCCTTGTCTATGAAGACATGGGCGCGGCGCAGACCGGCCGCGGCGAGATCAGCCAGGCAACGGAGAGTTATCGCAAGGCCCTGGAAATACGTAAGGAGCTGGCTGCCGCCGATCCTCGCAACGCGCAGGCCGCCCGCGACCTGGGGCAGGTTCAGATGCGGATGGGCGATATGCTCGAGCGCGCCAATCGGCGTCCCGCCGCTCTTGAGAGCTACCGCAGGGCGATGGACGTGTTTCAGAGCCTGGCTGCGAAAGATCCCGCCAATATCCTCGCGCGCCGGGATATGGCGCTGGTATTCGAACGCCTGGGCAACCTCCAGGCCGGCGCCGGAAACCCCTCGGCCGCCCTGGATCACTATAGACACCTCGAGCAGGTAGCCAAAGATTGGGCGGCCAGGGACGCCTCGAACCCCCTGGCGACACACACCCTGGGTGTTGCCTACCTGAAGGTGAGCGATATGCTGTCGCGCTCGGGAGACCGCGCCGGCGCCCTGCTGAATAGCGAGGCCGCGTTGAAGATCTTTCGCTCCCTTCTGGATCGCGACCAGAATAACGTCGAGAACCAGCGTGGCCTCGCCTGGGCCTGGATTCGCAAAGGCGAAGCCACCGCCACGCTTGCCGAGGCCGATCGGGGCCCGCTCCAGGCAAGAATTCAGCGCTGGCAGGATGCCGGACAATGCTACCGGCAAAGCCTCACTCTGTTTGACCGGATGGCAAAGAACAAGGGGTTGCGTCCGGCCGATTCCAGTCTCAAACAGAGTGTGCAGTCTGCCCTTCAACAGGCCGAGCGGGAGGCAAAGAAACTGCGGGAAGGTGGAGCGCCGTTGGAACGCGCCGATCTGTAACAGTGCGTCAGCGCAAAGCCTGACTGAGCAGCCGTAGCGCCAATCCCGACATTTCTTCCCCACCGAGCATCGCGACAGGTTTCCCCTGAACTCTCAATTCCAGGCACAAGCCGGCCGCGGCCAGCGTCTCATGAAGGGCGGCGGCAATCTCCGTCCGGCGTTTCCCATCACCCCAAGGCTTCCACAGCGACAGCGCTTCACCCAGACTGGGGAAGTCGATCACGATCTGCTTCCCCTCCCCGCTGACTGTGACTGTTTCCGTCATCAGGTATCTTCAACCGCCGCTCTTCTTATCGGCATTTTCCCGACGGCCGATTATGCCGGTTTCCAATCCGGCTCGGGACTTGGCAGACGCCGTGGAATACGTTAGAAGTCCTTAGTTTTACACCCCTCTCCCTCTCCACGATGTGCTAGCCTGAAATCTAAGAGATAAACATATGCCGGAATCCATTAGCCTTCCCAAAATCGGTGATCCAGCGCCGGATTTCACTGCCGTGACCACGCAGTCCCCGTCCATGAAGTTCAGCGAATGGCAAGGAGAGGATTGGGTGGTTCTGTTCTCCCACCCGGCGGATTTTACTCCCGTCTGCACTACTGAATTAATGGGCTTCGCCAAGCGCCATGAGGAGTTCCGCGCAATCCGAACGAAACTGATCGGATTGAGTGTGGATAGCATTCACTCCCATCTGGCATGGCTTCAGAACATGAAGGATAAGATGGGGGTCGAAATTCCCTATCCGCTTATCGCTGATATCGATACAAAAGTCTCCCAACTCTACGGCATGATCCATCCCGGCGCCAGCGCCACGGCCACGGTTCGCGCCGTATTTGTCATCGATCCCGTGCGCGTCGTGCGCGCCATTGTCTATTACCCGCTGAACGCAGGCCGCAACATTGGAGAGATTCTGCGTATCGTTAAAGCCCTCCAAACCGCGGACACCCAGTCCTGCGCTACTCCCGTCGACTGGCTGCCCGGAGACAAAGTCGTGGTTCCGCCCCCCAAGACGGTCGCCGATATTTCCGAGCGTCTCAGCCACCGGGACTACGACATCAGGGATTTCTATCTTTCACTCAAGGAACTGCCGCAAGCAAAAGCGCAGTGAACGTAGTCCTCATTTCCACATACGATCTGGGGCACCAGCCGTTCGGACTGGCTTCGCCGGCCGCCTGGTTGCGGGAACAGGGGCATGAGGTCACCTGTGTGGATCTGGCGATCAATCCGCTCCCTTCCCTCGCCATTCGCGATGCCGGCGTCATTGCGTTCTTTGTCCCCATGCACACCGCTACCCGCCTGGCGGCGGATGTCATCCCCAGGGTGCGCTCGCTGAACGCAAACGCGCGGCTGATAGCCTATGGACTGTACGCCCCGTCAAACGCTCAGTACCTGCATGAACTGGGAGTTGAGTGCGTCATTGGAGGAGAGTTTGAAAGCGCGCTCGCCGAGGCGGTTTCGAGTCCCGCGAAGGATACGGTGTCCCTGGAGCGCCTTCCCTTCCGCGTCCCCGACCGCGCCACGCTTCCCGTTCTCGGCCGCTACGGAAAACTGCGCGTAAACGGCTCGGCAAAAACCGTGGGT
Organism: Bryobacteraceae bacterium; assembly: GCA_019187195.1. Taxonomy (GTDB): domain Bacteria; phylum Acidobacteriota; class Terriglobia; order Bryobacterales; family Bryobacteraceae; genus CADEFT01. The sequence goes on along the minus strand of JABAQT010000104.1, from coordinate 24,609 downwards.
TACACCGAGGCCAGCCGGGGCTGCAAACACCTCTGCCGGCACTGCCCCGTGGTCCCCGTCTACAAAGGAACCTTCCGTGTGGTCCCGCGGGAGATAGTTCTCGAGGACGTCCGCCGCCAGGTGCGGGCCGGAGCCGGACACATAACTTTCGGCGACCCCGATTTCTTCAACGGTCCCACTCACGCCATCCGCATCGTAACGGCGATGCACGAGGAGTTTCCTTCCCTTACCTACGACGCCACCATCAAGGTGGAACACCTGCTTCGCCACCAGGAACACCTCGCGGAACTCCGCCGGACCGGCTGCCTGTTTGTGACCAGCGCGGTCGAGTCGCTCGATGATTCGGTTCTCGCCCGGCTCGACAAGGGACATACGCGCGCCGATTTCCTCGAAGCCGTGCGCTTGGTCCGTGAGGCGGGGTTGGTCCTCGCGCCTACCTTCATCCCCTTCACACCGTGGACCACTCGGGAACAATACCAGGATCTCCTGCGCACTCTGGCTTCCTCGCAGCTCATCGATAATACCTGCTCGATCCAACTCGCGCTCCGCCTGCTCGTCCCACCCGGCTCATTGCTGCTGGAATTGCCGGAAATGAGCCGCTACCTCACGCACTTCGACAAGGAGGCGCTGCTCCACCGCTGGAAGCATCCAGACCCGGCCATCGACGCGCTGGCAGCCGATGTGCTCGCGCTTGTGGCGAACCAACAGAAACAGGGCCGCACCCGCCGTGAGATTTTCGCCAGCGTCTGGGAACTTGTCCATGGCGCCCCGCCCAGGGAGGAGTTCGACCTGCTGCCCCGCGCGGTGATCCCCTACATGGATGAACCCTGGTACTGTTGAGCGGAGCCCACGGAAGAGCAGGCTGCTCTTATCTGAATCATGTTCGAAGGAAAACACCTCCTGCTGCTTGCCACAAAGGCCGGCTATCAGACGCGCATGTTCGCCGAAGCCGCCGCGGCGCTCGGGGTCCGCTGCACGCTGGCCACCGACCGCTGTAACCACCTCGATGACCCCTGGGGCGATCAGGCCCTGGCGGTGCGCTTTCAGGATCCCATCGGCTCGCTCCCCTCACTCAGCGCCGCCGGCCCCTTTGACGCCGTCGCCGCCGTTGGGGATCGCCCCACGCTGCTCGCCGCTCTGTGCGCGGAAAAGGGCGGACTGCGGTTCCATCCGCCGCATGCGGTCGAAGCGGCGCGGAGCAAGTACCTTTCGAAGGAGCGGTTCCGCGCGGCCGGCTTGCCCCTGCCCTGGTTTGCCCGCTACCGCCTCGATGAGGATCCATCTGAACTGGTGCCCTATCCCTGTGTCCTGAAACCGCTCGCCCTTTCCGGGAGCCGCGGGGTGATTCGCGCCGATTCTCCAGCGGAATTTCGCACCGCCCTCGAGCGCATCCGCAGGTTGCTGAGCGAGAGCGAGATTCGCCGCCTGAAGAACGAGCAGAACAGGTTTGTGCAGGTGGAACGATTCATACCCGGTGAGGAATTCGCCATCGAGGGCCTGGTCACCGGCGGCGAACTGAAGGTGCTTGCCCTATTCGACAAACCGGATCCCCTCGATGGACCCTATTTCGAGGAGACCATCTATGTCACCCCATCGCGGCAACCGGATGCCGTTCAACGGGACATAATCGGAACCGTACAGCGCGCCGCCGCCGCTCTCGGTCTGCGGCATGGCCCGCTTCATGCCGAAGTGCGAGTGAACTCCGAGGGGGTTTGGATTCTGGAAGTCGCCTGCCGTCCGATTGGCGGCTACTGTGGCCGGACCCTGCGCTTTGACGGTGGCATGACCCTCGAGGAACTGATTCTGCGCCACGCGCTCGATCAGGATGTAAGCAATGTCGCGCGCGAACCGGGGTCGGCGGGCGTCATGATGATTCCGGTTCCCAAAGCGGGAATCTTTCGCGCCGTGTCGGGTGCGGACACGGCCCGGGCCGTTCCCGGCATCGAGGATGTGGTCATTTCCGCCAAACCGGGTCAGCAACTGAAGACCTACCCGGAGGCGAACAGTTACCCCGGCTTCCTCTTCGCCCGTGGTGATGATCCGCTACGGGTGGAAACCTCCCTGAGGAACGCTCACCGCGCGCTGCGGTTCGAGATCTTGACGGAACTGACCTGAAAGAGTCTCAGCCCTTGGTCTGTGGCGCGACGTAGCCGGGCGGCAAAGCCGCTCCCTCGCCGAAGAAATACTGCTCCATCTGCTTCAGGAGAAACTCCTGAGCTTCCGATGTCCCCAGGTTCAGCCGATACTCGTTCATGAGCATCTTCATGTGCTCGATCCACATCTTCCATGCGTCCTTGGAGACATTGTCGTAGATCCGCTGGCCCAGCGGGTGATTCTCGAAAGGAACTTCGCTCAGACCCACCATTTCACGCTGGAACTTGACGCAGAACACCTTTCTCTCGTTCGGCTCCCGAGGTTCCTGAGGCGCAACAAAGCCGCTACCGCAGCCCATACTGTACTCTCCTGTAGGAAATCTCCTAAACGATTAGGATAGCGCAGCCGGAGCCCTCAAATCGAGAAATCCTGCTTTTCGCAGTGCTCTCCACCGGAGTGTCTGACGGCCATGGCCTCACGCTTGGCACGAAGGCCGGAGAGGTAACTCGAAAGAGTAACCGGCGAAGCGGCCCCACGCTCCATTTGCCGCTGCACAAACTTCTGGTACCGCCGCAGCGTCTCTTTCTTGTTGCCGTCCCTAAGATTGCAGTTCTCAATATCCAGCAGAATCGCGATCTCCCAGGGGCGGAAGCAGTTCCGGTTGATCGTCCCTCGCAGCAGTTCGTTGATCAGCTTATTGAACTGGGCCAGCACCAGTTCACTGTCCTCGTAGGGGCCCGGCATACTTACCCTCCCCCTATCGGCAGTTCGGTGAAGAATCTTAAGACCATTGACAGACTGTTAGCTTCCTGTGACGCTTTCTCCAAGGGCTGGCTCCATCGGGACCGCTGTCCGGGAATACGGCGGGACTTCAACGGCTTTGGGAAATGGAGCGGGAGACGGGATTCGAACCCGCGACATCAACCTTGGCAAGGTTGCACTCTACCAGCTGAGTTACTCCCGCTCGAACTGGGGAATCTTCATTCTCGTACACCCGCCGCCTGCTGTCAATTGAATCCAAAGGGGTAAGGTTTTGACCCCCGCGAATGCTACAGTTGTCGAATGCTTTCCGTTGCGTAACCATTTGAAAACACGCTATTTATATTTGCGTAAAACTGTTGATTCCAACACCTTCCTTCTATGCTAGACTGTGTTCCGCGGATCTGATGATGCCTGACCGAGCAACACCCCCCTTGGCGCGGAGCTTCAGCGGATCTTTCCCTAACTGAGCACGGTCAACTCGGATTTCCACAACGTGTGGAAAATATGTGGGAATCTTCCGGCCGTAGTGTGCGGAGCAAGAAATATGAACTATTGGGAGCAAATTAAACAACACCTCGCATCGGAGTTGAGCGCTGAAGCGTTCCAGAACTGGGTGAGCAAAACCTTCTTCGACCGCCTCGAAGGAGAGACCCTCCATGTGAGGGTTCCGAACGAGTTCTCCAAGGATTGGCTCGAAGTCGAGTATCACGATAAGGTGTCTTCCGCCATCAGGACTGCCGGACTTCCCATCACACAGGTCCTTTACCACGTTGTCTCAGGCTATACTCCCCCCCCAACTCCATCCCGGGAGTCCCACGCCGGCGCCCCCCAGCCTGTCATGAATCACGGCTCTCAACTCAACCCGAAGTTCAATTTCGATTCCTTCGTGGTCGGTTCCTGCAACCAGTTCGCCCATGCCGCCGCCAAAGCCGTGGCGGGCAGGCCTTCCGGCAGCTATAACCCTCTGTTCATCTATGGCGGAGTCGGCATGGGCAAGACTCACCTCATGCACGCCATTGGCTTGCAACTGCACAGCCAGTATGCTGGAATGCGCATCGTCTATACCTCGAGCGAACGCTTCGTCAACGAGATGATCAACTGCATCAAGAGCGAACGCATGCCCATCTTCCACCAGCACTACCGCACCGCCGACGTTCTGCTCGTGGACGACATCCAGATCTTTGCCGGCAAGGAACAGACTCAGAACGAGTTTTTCCATACCTTCAACGAGCTTTACGACCACCAGAAACAGATCGTCCTCTCAAGCGACTCTTCCCCAAAGCACATTCCCGGCCTTGTCGAGAGGCTCCGCTCCCGCTTCGAGTGGGGCCTGATGGTGGACGTTCAACCGCCCGACCTAGAAACCAAGATGGCGATTCTGGACAAGAAGGCGGAAGCCGAAGGAATCCATTTGCCCGAGGATGTTCGCATCTTCATCGCCACCAAGACGCGGTCGAACGTACGCGAACTGGAAGGAGCCCTGATCAAGTTGATCGCTTACTCCACCATGACCCAAAGCCCCATCACCCTCTCGATGGCGCAGCAAATGCTCAAACATCTGGTGCAGGGAAACGAACGTAAGGTGACGATCGAAATGGTGGTGCGCGCCGTCGCCGAAAAGCACAACTTTCAGCCCTCCCAACTGAAGCAGAAGACCAACGCCCGCCACATCTCCTACCCGCGGCAGATTGCCATGTACCTGGTGAAGGAACTCACCCAGGCTTCCCTGCCCGAGATCGGACGCGCATTCGGGGGCAAGCACCACACCACGGTCCTCCATTCCATCCAGAAGATTGAGGAGCTGAGCCACAAAGATCCTGATTTGAACAAATTAATCCAAAGCATAACCGATTCATTCAGTTGAACTTACTTCATTTTCCACAGACATGGCGCAAGAATGTCCGGTGGAAGACGAGTGGAAAAGAAGCGGCCTCCCCAGGATCCTCACCGGGAGGCGCTTTTTTCACACCAGGCAAAGACAGCAAGACGTAGAGTTTTGTATAATTTAGGAAGATACGAACATTTCCACAGCCCCTACGGTTCCGGCTTACATAGATAACAATTGTGATACAGAACCCGAATCAGAGTTTAGGGAGCACAGCAGACCCTATGGAATTCACCGTCAACAAATCCGACCTCGTCCGGGAACTCAACCTCTCCCAAGGTGTGGTGGAGAAGAAAACCACCATCCCTATCCTCTCCAACATCCTCGTCGAGGCTGTCGATGATCGTATCATCCTCACAGCCACCGACCTCGAACTTGGCATCCGTTGCTCATGCCCTGCTCGAGTCGCCAAGAAGGGAGCCGGAACCATACCGGCCCGTAAGCTGCTCGACTATGTCCGTCTGCTCCCCGATGCCGGCCTTACCGTCAAAGTTCTGGACAATCACTGGGTGAGCATCGTCTGCGGCCGCTCCCGCACCCGCATTGCCGGCATGTCGCGCGAGAGCTTCCCTGAACTGCCGGAGATGCCGGAAATCACGGCGGAGTTTCCCATCGCCGCGCTTTCCGCCATGATAGCGCGCACCATCTTTTCCATCTCAGCCGAGGAGTCGCGGTTTACCCTGAACGGAGCTCTCCTGTTGCTCAAACCGGAAACCCTCACCATGGTCGCCACCGACGGCCACCGCCTGGCGATGGTGGAACAGCACGAGCAGCTTTCAGGCGTAGGGTCCACGTTCCGCGCCCTGCTGCCGCGCAAAGCCATGGGCGAGGTCATGAAGTTCGCCTCCAATACCGAACCCGAGGCTGTCCTGCGCTTCGCGGGCGATGAGAACCATCTTTTCTTCCAGCTTGGCGACCGGCTGCTGATCAGCCGCAAACTGACTGGCAATTTTCCCGACTACGAACGTGTGCTTCCGAAGGAACAGCCCAACTCGGTCACCATGCCCCGGGAAGAACTGCGCGCGGCTCTCGAACGCGTCATGCAGTTTGCCGATGAACGTTCGCACGCGATTCGCGTCCGCTTCGCTCCGGGCGAAGCCCGCATCTTTTCCTCGCTCTCCGACACCGGAGAGAGCGAGGAATCCATCAACGTCGAATACGGCGGCGCTGAAATCGAGATCAGCTTTAATGCCCAGTACCTGTTGGACTTCCTCAGAGCGGTGTCCGAGGATCAGGTGGTTTTCCGCTTCAAGGAGGCCAACAGCGCCGGCGAACTGGGCCCGGCGGGAAGCGACGGCGGCATGCTCTACCGCTATGTAGTAATGCCCATGCGCATTTGATCCACGTTCGCCGGGGTTCAACTGCGAAGGAGAATTTGTGAGTACGACTGAAGTTTACGATTCCTCGAGTATTCGGGTGCTGGAAGGGTTGGAGGCTGTCCGCCTTCGCCCCGCCATGTACATCGGCTCCACCAGTGAGCAGGGCCTGCACCATCTGGTCTATGAAGTGGTCGACAATTCCGTCGATGAAGCCCTGGCCGGGCATTGCACGGAAGTTCACGTCACCATTCACATCGACAACTCCATCACCGTGATGGACAACGGCCGCGGCATCCCCGTCGACGTCAAAGAGGAATTCGGCGTTTCCGCCGCCGAGATCGTCATGACGAAGCTTCATGCCGGCGGCAAGTTCGACTCGAACTCATACAAAGTTTCCGGCGGGCTTCACGGCGTCGGCGTCAGTTGCGTCAACGCGCTTTCCGAATGGATGCATCTCGAGATCTGGCGCGACAAGTATACCTGGGAGCAGGACTACGAGCGTGGAATCCCCAAGGGTCCGCTCACGCGGGCGGGCAAGGCCGGTTACAAGACGGGCACCAAGATCACCTTCAAGCCCGACGGAACCATCATGGACGCCACCACGTTCAACTTCGATACGCTCGCCCAGAGGCTGAGGGAACTGGCCTTTCTCAACAAGGGTCTCCTCATCACTCTCAGCGACCAGCGAGTCGATCCCGTCCGCAAGCACGAGTTCCACTACGAAGGCGGCATCTCCGAGTTCATCAAGCATCTCAACAAGGGGAAGAACGTCCTTCACGAAAAGCCGATCCACTTTGAAGGCGAGAAGGAAGTCAGCAACGGCGTGCTCACCATGGAGGTGGCGCTTCAGTACAACGACGGCTATTCGGAAACCATCTTCAGCTTCGCCAACAACATCAACACCGTCGACGGCGGCACGCACCTGAGCGGCTTCCGCAGCGCTCTTACCCGCACCATCAACGCCTACGGCCAGCAGGCAGGCCTGTTCAAGGACGTGAAGGAGAACCTCTCGGGCGACGACGTCCGCGAAGGTCTCACCGCCGTGGTCAGCGTCAAGCTCCCGCAGCCTCAGTTCGAAGGCCAGACCAAGGGCAAACTGAACAGCGACATCCAGGGCCACGTAGTGGCGCTGGTCAACGAAAAGCTCGGCGAGTTCTTCGACAAGAACCCGGCCATCGCCAAGCGGATCGTGGGCAAGGCCATCGAAGCCGCCCGCGCCCGCGAAGCCGCCCGCAAGGCGCGCGACCTTACGCGCCGCAAGGGAGCCCTCGATTCCGGAGGCCTGCCCGGCAAACTCGCCGACTGCCAGGAAAAAGACCCCGAGCGCTGCGAACTGTTTCTCGTCGAGGGTGAATCGGCGGGCGGAACCGCCAAGTCCGGACGCGACCGGCGCTACCAGGCCATCCTCCCGCTCAAAGGCAAGATCCTCAACGTCGAAAAGGCGCGCTATGACAAGATGCTCAGCCACGAGGAGATCCGCGCCATGATCACCGCCATCGGCACCGGGATCGGCAAGGATGACTTCGACGTAGCCAAGCTGCGCTATCACAAGATCATCATCATGACCGACGCCGATGTGGACGGCTCCCACATCCGCACCCTCCTGCTCACGTTCTTCTTCCGCCACATGCAGGAGTTGATCAACCGCGGCCATGTCTTTGTCGCCCAGCCGCCTCTCTACCGCATCAAGAAGGGCAAGAGCGAGAAGTACATCAAGGACCAGAAGGAGTTCATGCGTGAGATCCTGCGCCGCGCCACGGAGAACGTGGTGGTCGAGCTTCCCGACAAGTCGCGGCTCGAGGGCGGCGAGTTGCGCAACTTCCTCATGCTGCTCGACGAGTACCAGCAGATCACACGCCGCGTCGACCGCTGGACGCGCGATCCGCGGGTGACCGAGGTGCTCGGCGCCCCCGCGCTCAACATCGACAGCAAGGCTGATTTCATGGAAGATTCAAACGCCGAAGCCCTCATGAAGATGCTTCGCGAATTGAAGCTCGAGCCCGCCATCAGCCGTGACGAGGAGCATTCGGCATGGATGGTCTCCTACCGCGACCAGACACGCATGGAGCGCCACATCAGCCTCGAACTCGCCGGCCAGCCCGAGTACCGCCGTATGCGCGTCATCGCCCGGCAGATTGAACGAAACAATCAGCCTCCGTTCCTCGTCATCAGGGACACGGCCCGCGACTCCCAGGCCAACTGGCGTGACCTGCTCACCTTCGTGAAGAACGAAGGCATGCGGGATTCGAATGTCCAGCGCTACAAGGGTCTCGGCGAAATGAACGCCGGGCAGTTGTGGGAGACCACCATGAACGCCGAAGTGCGCACCCTGCTCAAGGTCACTCTCCAGGACATGGTGGAATGCGAAGAGGTCTTCTCGACGCTCATGGGCGAGGATGTCGAGAGCCGCCGCAAGTTCATCGAGGAGAACGCCCTCGACGTACGCAACCTCGATGTGTAGCGGCCTTCAAGGCTTCCGCCGCAACAACTCCGCGAGATCGTAAAATTTCCGCGCAATCCCGCGCGCCAGCCGCTGGCCGTAGTCTCCCAGGGGCTGGTCCGTCGTGACGTAGGTCCACGTCGCCCCGCGCTCGAAGCCGTCCGGCGTTCCGTGTTCGGCCGGGTTGGTGATCGCCGCCTCGATTCCACGTTCCACTTCCTCGAACATCGCCGCCGCCTCGTGAACGAACGTGTCGAACGGATTCTTCCCCCCAAAGGAGATCCAATGGATGCCCGATTTCAACTCCGCGATATCCGCCAGGTAGTCGGACCACAACTCGTCGATCTTCAGCAGCGCCGCGCGCCGATTCCCGCACTCCCGCTCCCCCCGCAGCACCCCGTTCCGGATCTCCTGCGTCATTCTTCTCTGGTTCTCGATCAGGCTGTCGTACTTCTGAAGCGTCTTGCGAATCTCGAGGTTCTCTCCCTCGATGATGCGCTGGAGGTGGTCCATGGCCTCGGCGGGATAGTCCGTCGCGTTCAGGATCGAAGCGAGTCCGAACCGCGTCATCAGATCATCCTCGAGGCTGAGGAAGAACCGTGATTCGCCGGGATCGCCCTGCCGTCCGGCCCGTCCGCGAAGTTGCCGGTCGATCCGCCGCGCTTCGTGACGGCATGTTCCGATCACCAGCAGACCGCCCAGCTCCGCCACTCCCTCGCCCAGGCGGATATCCGTACCCCGGCCCGCCATGTTTGTCGAAATCGTGACCGCTCCCGCCTCTCCCGCTCCCGCGATGACCGGCGCCTCCTCGGCGTCATTGCGCGCGTTCAGCACGCGATGCGGAATCGAATGCGCCGTCAATTGCGCGCTGAGTCTCTCCGAATCGGCGACGCTCGGCGTACCCACCAGGACCGGCCGCCTGGCGGCGTGATTCCTTGCAATCGTCTCCACCACCGCGCGGTCGCGGTCGCGCCGCGTGGGAAAGATCACATCGGTGCGGTCAATACGGATTACCGGCCGGTTCGTGGGGATGCTGACCACATCCAATCCGTAAACCTGCCGGAACTCCTCCGCCTGCGTCGACGCGGTTCCCGTCATCCCGCAAAGGGGATGGTAGAGCTTCACCAGGCTCTGGAGTGTGATCGAGCCGAGAATGCGCCCCTGCGTCCGCAACTCTACTCCCTCCTTCGCCTCGAGCGCCGTCTGCAACCCCGCCGGCCATCGCCGCCGGTCCGCGATGCGGCCCTTGAATTCATCCACGATCTCTATGCCGCCCCCGCGCACGACATAGTCCACATCCCGGCGCAGCAGCACCTCCGCGTGCAGCGCATCCGATACCGCCGTGAACAGCGGGAGATTGTGCTCCTCGTACAGATTCCCGCAGCCGAGCGCGGCCTCCACGCGCGCCGCGCCCGCGTCCGTGAGCAGCACGTTGCGGCCGTGTTCATCGGCATGAAAATCCACGTAGCGGTGAAGCATCCGCGCCACCTGCGCAATCCGGCGCGCCAACTCTCCCGGGGCCGCGGCGCCGCCCGCGATCACCAGCGGAATGCGCGCCTCGTCAATGAGGATGGAATCCACTTCATCAAGCAGCGCCGCGCCGAACCCCCGCTGCACCTGCTCGTCCGGTTTCAGGGCCAGCGAATCCCGCAGGTAATCGAACCCAACCTCGTTCGGAGTCGCGTAGGTGACATCGCAGGCATATGCCTTCCTTCGCTCCTCCGCTCCCATCCCCTGCGTGACGAAGCCCACCGTGAGCCCGAGAAACCGGTACACGTCCCCCATCCACCCGGCATCGCGCCGCGCCAGGTAGTCATTCGCCGTGAGCACATGAACCGGACTGCCCTGGGCCGCGTGGAACGCCACCGGCATCACCGCCGTCAGCGTCTTTCCCTCGCCGGTCTGCATTTCCGCAATCCGCCCGCCCGCCATCGCGATTGCCCCCAGTATCTGCACGTCGAACGGCCGCATCCCGAGCACCCGTTCGATGGCGATGCTCGCCGCCGCCAGGCAATCGGCGAGGGACTTCGCCTCCGCCGCGAACCGCCGCAGTTCTTCATCGGCTAACAACGCCAACCCGGCCCGCTTCGCTGTAATGGAGTCGAGCGCTTCCTGGTAGAGATCGAGGCTGTGCGGCTGATGTCCCTCGAGAAAAGAAGTCAGCTTACGCGCCAGGTTTCTGATCATCGGCATGGCCGCCGGTCAGGAAACCGGAACCAGGCGAACCCATTCCAGCGTCATCACCGGTCTCCCCGCTGCCGAGGCCTTTACCCGCAGTTGTTGTTCCCCTGCCTCGAGACGCAACTCTCCCGCCGTCACCGTATGGAACACCATCTCGCCGCCGCTGCTCTCCGTCTTCGCCGTCAACTGCGCCTTGCCCGCCGACACCGTATACGCGGAGCCAGCCGCGCCGCGCGCGGAGCCGTAACTCAACTCCACCTTGTAGCGCCCCGCTTTCGGCACGCTCATCGTCCACACCGGCACATCGTCCGCCCGGGTCCACTTCGTGAGAAACACCCGTCCGAGGAAGTTCTCCTTCTTGGCGCGTTGTCCGAACTGCGTCTCGATCTCGGAAGACTCGACACCCAGATGCAGAACGCCTCTCTCGTCCGGCTGAATTACATACGGCTCCACCACGGGAGGGCCATCGAGCGTCAGCGCCACCACGCTCGCCACTTCGTCCGGAGCCTCGGCGGGAAGCTCCACCACCACGCCGTTACCCTCGCGAGAGGTGCGCAGGGGACCGCCCCGCGCGCCGAGAAGCCTCGCCGATTGCACCAGGTTCTTCAAACCCGGAGCCCGCAAACGCCGGTCCGCCGGCCATTGGAACACATGCAGATAGAGCACGTTGTCCTTCACCGTCGCCCGGCCGAAGAACGGAAGACGGGCGAACGGGCTGGCCGTTGTGCCGTATATCGCCTCCGAGTTCACCGCCATCCAGTCGCCCATCGCGTTGAGCCGCGTCACGAATTCGTTCTGAATGCGCCCATCCGGCATCGGTCCCACGTTCAACAGCAGGTTCCCGCCCTTGCTCACCACCTCGATCAACATCCGGATGAGATCGCGCGGCGTCTTGAACTCCGTCTCGTACTTGTTGTAGCCCCAGCTTTCGGTGTTGATGGTCACGCAGGATTCCCAGAGGATCGGCTTGCCCGAGGGATCTTTCATCCCTGTCGCCGGGACGAACTGCTCGGGTGTGCCGAAGTCTCCCCTGTTGCCGGGCTCCCGCTTGAACAGCCGGTCATTGATCAGCGTCTTCGGCGATGTCTGCCGGATAAAGTCGTAGATTTCATCAGATCGCATTGCGGCGGTCGAATGTTCCCACTCGCCGTCGAACCACAGCACCGCCACGTCGCCGTAACCGGTGAGCAACTCCCGCAGTTGCTCCTTCATGAAGTCGATATACCGATCGAGGTTCCCGCCCTTGTCCGGCTCCTTCACCTCCCAGGACCGCTTCGGAACGTAGTCCGGGTTGTGCCAGTCCATGATCGAGTGGTAAAAGCCGAGCCGCATCCCGCGCCGCGCCGCCGCTTGCGAAAGCATCTTCAGGGGGTCGCCCGGGTATGGCGTGATCTCCATGTCGTACCCGCTCACCTTGCTGCGGTAAATGCTGAATCCGTCATGGTGTTTCGAAGTGATCACCATATACCGCGCGCCGGCATTTTGCGCCAAAGCCACCCACGCATCGGGATCGAAATTCACCGGATTGAACCGCCGGACATACTCGTCGTACTGTGCCTGGGGAATGTGGAACCTCTCCCGGCTCCACTCATGCCGTCCGATCACGGAATAGGCTCCCCAGTGGATGAACATCCCGAACTTCGCGTCGCGGAACCACTGCGTGCGGTCGGGCGACGACATCGAAGGGTGAATCGAGGACTGCGCTGCCAGCGCGCCGGCGGCGAGAATCGCCGCCAGGGTCAGCCGGTGGAACTTCATGGCTGTATTGTAGCCGACCGCGGCGGGAACGAATCGCAGCCGGCCTCCACAGCCGCGGATTCCAGACCGCTGTCACCTCCTCGACGAAATCGGCTGGAGCAACGCCCCCTTACTGCACCATCTCCGCCTCAATCGCCACCGTGGCGCGGACATCCACGTTCCCCACCTCGATCGGCGTGAGCGCCCCGGCCCCAGAGGTGCGCGTGTCAAACGGCGTCACGGTAACCGCTGAGCCCTCCTGCGCCACCGTGAAATTACCCAGCCGCAGCCCCAATCCGCCGGCGATCGCTTCCGCCTCCGCCCTGGCCTGTATCGTCGCCATCCGCAGCGCCTGGATGCGCGCCGGTTGCGGATCCTTCAGCGAGAAACTGATGCCTGAAATATTCGTCGCCCCAGCTTGCACGGCGGTATCAATTACGCGGCCGGGAAGATTGAGATCGCTCACCGTCACCTGAATCGTGTTGTTCGCCGTATAACCCGCCAGCCGCGCCGGATTGCCCTCATAACGCGGACTCAACGAGTAATTCAGAGTGCGGATGTCCGCATTGGCGCCGAGCAGGCCGCGCAGTTCCCCCAGCACCTTCGATGTTGCGGCGGCGTTCTGGTCGCCTGCCTCCTGTGCCGTCTGCGCCTGCGTGGTCACGCCTACGCTCACCTTCGCCTGGTCAGGCTTGATTGCCACCACGCCTTCGCCCGATGCCCGGACGACAGCCCTTCGAGGACCAACCTGGGCGAACGCCGCGAAAGAACACAACGCCGCGGCGATCGTAAGAACGGGTCGAAACATTGGATAGACCTCCATCGATGACGGGACGCGGAATCAGCCCTACTGTAGCAGCTTCCGGTAGATGGCGCGCGCCCGCGCGATGTTGCCCATGGCCTCGGTCCTTGCCGCCTCGGATGGAAAGCGCGCCTCCCCTTCAGCCCATCTCTCGAGGAAACCCAACTGATCGAGAAACAGCCGCGCGGACTCCGCGGCCCGCGCCGGACGCCCGTCCGCCTCCAGGTAGACCGGCGAGGAGTGAGCGAACACCGGCTGCTTCCACCACGTTGCTCCATAGGGCAGCATCTTGCGGCCATGCGCCCGCGCGGCGATCCAACCGCCGCGCTCGAGCGTCATGCTCTTCTCGATCACCGCTTCATGACGCGCGCCGCCCGGTTTCGCCGAAGCGATCACTTTGCCGTTATGGACGATCTCGAGCACGTCGTATGGCTCGATCGAAACCGCGCGCGCGTGAATCTTCACCGCCACCGGCTTGTCCCGGAACCGGATGGTCTCTCCCGGTCCAATCCCGTTCACGCTGAACTCGAGCAGCGGATAGGTGGAAACGAAGGTGTGCCCTTTGCGAATCCCCTCGATCCAGGAGTCATAGCTCAGCGCGCCGTCCGTTCGCACATACGTGCGCGCGCTCCCGAGCGGCGGATTGATCGCCATCTTGTCCGATCCGGACGACATCGAAACATGGAAACCGCAATTCAAGTAGTGGTAATAGGTCTCCACCGGCGGAATCTTATACACACGCGGACCATGCATCTTATAGATGTCCACCAGAATCGGATGATGCTCGAACGGGCTGCCCGTCGTCAGCAGATCGATGGAATCCACCTTGCCCAGGGCAATATCGAGCGGAGCCTCGAGCGAAGGATAGGGCCAGTGCGCCCACGTCACCAGCGCGCCCTGATCCCGCGCATCCGTCATCGCCTGGAACATCCACGGCCAGTCGAACCCGCCTACACCGCCCTCCCGCAACCCGCCCACCGATACCGGCCACACGATCGACTTCAGGTTTTGAAAAATGATATGCGCCAGCAGCCCGTGCCGGTACTCCTCGCCGGTCTTGACGAAGTAGCCGGCGCCTGAAACCGGCTGCAACTCGAGGCCGCGAAAATGCTCGACGTTCTGAAAATGTCCGTCCCCCGCGCGGCCGTTGCGATACCCGCTCTTGAGCAGCAGCAGGCTGCACACGCGCAGCCCTTCACATTCCATCTCATAGCGGATGCCCGCCGGATCCGGGAAATGCATGTGCGTGTCGCCGGGATACCATCCCTTCGCTTCGAAGTCCTCGAACTTCCTCATGTCCAGCCGTACGGACTGCCCCGCCGCCGCGGTTATCTCCACCGTCTTCACCACCGGCGCGTATTCGTATCCCTTGCGCGCCTCGAAGGTGTAGCGGCCGGCCGGCAGGTCAATGAGCTGGCCGTCATATACATAGGCATGAAGTTCGTAAGGCGATGTCTCCGCGTCCCCCAGCAACAGATCGCCGGCCATCCGCCTGCCTGGATCGGGAAGCGGCAGGTGCCCGAGAGGAGCGAAGTAATCCCCGGCTTCATCCACCACCCTTAACCGCACACCCGCCTGACGGCCCGGCCCATCCCGCACTTCGATCCGCACCCGCGCCTGTCCGGGGTACGGCTCCCGGCTGGGAAACTGCGCCAGCGTCAGCAATGCGGCGAACAGGGAGGCCAGAATCGCTCGTCTCATCGGCACACCGCCTATCCTCTCACAACGGCGCCCGGGGAAGGCGCTTTTCTATTGCCAGCTTGCTCATTTCATCGGACACTGAAAACTGTGGTTCCATCGAATCGATGGACGAGAAGGAGTTACTCGAGTTGAATCTGAAGATGTCTGACCGGGATACGGTCTGGGAGCCAACCGGCCGCTGGACAATACATGATGCGGCCGACCTGTTCGATGTGGACCGGTGGGGCAAGGGCTATTTCTCCGTCGGTGAGAACGGACACCTCTGGGTGCACCCGGCCAAGGACCCGAACCGCAAGGCGGATCTCAGGGAGTTGGTTCACCAACTCACTCTCCGCGGCATCTCCCCGCCCATCCTCATCCGCTTCGGCGAAATCCTTCAGCACCGGCTCGGCGAAATCCACGGAGCCTTCCGCAACGCCATCGAGGAGCACAAGTACCAGGGAAACTTCAGTTGCGTCTATCCGATCAAGGTCAACCAGCAGCGTCACGTCGTCGAGGAGGTGGTGGCGTACGGAAAACCGTTCGGATTCGGCCTCGAAGCCGGTTCCAAGCCCGAACTGCTCGCCGTGCTCGCCATCGCCGATAACGACACCCCCATCATCTGTAATGGCTTCAAGGACGACGAATACATCGAGTTCGTCATGCTCGCCAAAAAGATCGGCCGCCGCATCGTTCCCGTCGTCGAAAAGTACACCGAACTCGACCTCATCATCAAGTACTCGAACAAGATCGGCATCCGCCCCGAGGTCGGTCTGCGCATCAAGCTCGCCAGCCGCGGCTCGGGTCGCTGGAAATCTTCCGGCGGCTACCGCTCGAAGTTCGGCCTCACCGTCAGCGAAGCCCTCCAGGCGCTCGACCTGATGAAGTCTCTTGGCATGGCCGATTGCATCAAGCTGCTCCACTTCCATCTCGGCAGCCAGATCACCAATATCCGCCAGATCAAGGGAGCCGTCACCGAGGCCGCACGCTGTTACGTGGGCCTGAAACGCCTCGGAGCCGGGCTCGAATACATGGACGTCGGAGGAGGGCTGGGCGTTGATTATGACGGCTCCCAAACCGACTTCGAATCGAGCGTCAACTACACTCTTCAGGAATACGCCAACGACGTCGTCTATCACATCCAGAACGTCTGCGACGAGGCCGAAGTCCCTCATCCGAACATCGTCACCGAAAGCGGACGCGCCATCGCCGCCTATCACAGCCTGCTCGTGTTCAATGTCCTCGGCGTTACCAGCTTCGGCGGAGAATCGGCCGTAATGGACAAACTTCCCGAGGATGCCGAACAGCCTCTCGTCGACCTGATGGAGACCTACCGCTCCCTCACCGTGAAGAACCTCCTCGAGAGCTTCCACGACGCGCAGCAGGCTCTCGATTCCGCGCTCAACCTGTTCAGCCTCGGCTATCTCTCGCTCGAGCAGCGCTCGATGGCGGAAACCATCTATTGGGGCATCTGCCGCCGCATCCAGAGGCTCTCTCACGAGCTCGAGGACTTCCCCGAGGAGCTCGAAGGCCTCGAGGGCATGCTCTCCGATACGTACTTCTGCAACTTCTCCCTGTTCCAGAGCATGCCGGACAGTTGGGCCGTCAAACAGCTCTTCCCCATCATGCCCATCCACCGCCTCAATGAACAGCCCACTCGTCACGCCGTGCTCGGCGATATCTCCTGCGACTCCGACGGTAAAGTGGATCAGTTCATCGACCGCCGCGATGTGAAGCGCACCATCCCCCTCCACCCCTACAACGGACAGCCCTACTTCCTCGGAGCGTTTCTCGTCGGAGCCTACCAGGAGATCCTCGGCGATCTGCACAACCTCTTCGGCGACACCCACGCCGTGCACGTCCGCCTGGGCGATGAGAACGAGCCGATTCTCGACGCCGTTGTCAAGGGGGATACGGTTCGCGAGGTGCTCGACTATGTGCAGTTCAACACGCGCGCGCTGCTCGAGCAGTTTCGCAAGGACGTGGAATCGGCCCTGCGGCAGGGGCGGATCGGGTATGAGGAATCGGGGCGGCTGCTGCGGTTTTATGAGGATGGCTTGCAGGGGTACACGTACCTGGAGGATGCGGGCGAGTGAATTTACCTAATCTCGATCGAATTAGTTATGTATGACGCCTGCGCCTCTTCCCCCTCCTGTTTTATAATCATCGTGTAAGTTCATTCTTTACCACTATGTCAACCTTCGAAGTCAGCCCGGTCGCCTCCTCTTCCTCCGGCGAACAGGCTTACCGCGTCGTCAATGACTTCAGTATTCAAGTCGCCACGGTAAACGGTTCCGGAAGCCAGACTGCCAACAACGTCCTCATGCGCTCCATCTTTCAGATGGGCATCCCTGTTTCCGGGAAAAACCTTTTTCCCTCGAACATCGCCGGACTCCCCACATGGTTTACCATCCGCGCCAACAAGAATGGCTGGATTGCGCGCAAGAAGGAAATCGGCTTCCTGATCGCCATGAACCCCGAAACCGCGCGTGAGGACGTCCTCAATCTCGAGCCCGGAGCGGCCGTGGTCTACGATGAGCCGCTGAAACTCAACCAACTGCGGACCGATCTTCATTTCTACCCCGTTCCCTTCGACAAACTCGTCGCTCCCGTTTGCCCCGACGCCAAGCTCCGCAAACTGGTGCGCAACATGATCTATGACGGTGTCGCCGGCCAACTCCTCGGCATCGATTTCGACGAGATTCACAAAGCGCTCTACAAGCAGTTTGGAAAACGCAAGGCAAAGGCGGCCGACCTCAATTGGAACGCTGTTCTCGCCGGCCGGCAGTTCGCCGCGGAGCATCTTCCCAAGACCGATCCTTTCCGCGTCGAGCGCATGGACAAGACCAGCGGAAAGATCATCATTGACGGCAACGCGGCCGCCGCGCTCGGCTGTGTGTTCGCCGGCTGCACCGTGGTCACCTGGTATCCCATCACGCCCTCGAGTTCGCTGGTGGACTCGATGACCGGATACCTGAGGCGGCTTCGCACCGATAAGGAAACCGGTAAGGCCACCTTCGCCGTGCTTCAGGCCGAAGACGAGCTGGCGGCCGTCGGCATGGTGATCGGGGCTTCGTGGGCGGGAGCGCGCGCCATGACCGCGACCTCCGGTCCTGGAATCTCGCTGATGGCTGAGTTCGTGGGTCTCGGCTACTACGCTGAAGTGCCCGCTGTCATCTTCGACGTGCAGCGCACGGGCCCATCCACCGGCCTGCCCACGCGCACCATGCAGGGCGATGTGCTTTCGAACGCACTGCTCTCCCACGGCGACACCCGCCATCCGCTGTTTTTCCCCTCCTCCCCGGCCGAATGCTTCCAGATGGCCATTGACGCCTTCGATTTCGCGGAACTGTTCCAGACGCCCGTGTTCGTGATGACCGATCTCGACCTGGGCATGAATAACTGGATGGCCGACCCCTTCGAATACCCCACCAAACCGATTAATCGTGGCAAGGTTCTCGACGCCGAAGCTCTCGGCAAGGTGGCCGACTTCGCCCGCTATCGCGATGTCGACGGCGACGGCATACCCTACCGCACGCTGCCCGGCACCAACCACCCCAAGGCCGCCTACTTCACGCGCGGCAGCGGACATAACGATAAGGCCGGCTACTCGGAGCGGGAGGATGACTACATCAACAACGTGGACCGCCTCTCGCGCAAGTTCGAGACGATGCGCAAACATGTGCCGCCGCCGGAAGTGTCACTCAACCCGAAGGCCAAGATCGGCATCGTCTATTACGGCACCTCCCGCTGGGCGGCCGAGGAGTGTCTCGATCAACTGGCGCGCGAATACGACCTCGAGGCCGCGAGCTTCCGCCTTCTCGCCTATCCGTTCACCGAAGCCCTGTCGAGCTTCATCGAGCGCCACGAGCGGGTCTACGTCATCGACCAGAACCGCGACGGCCAGCTTCTCGCCCTGATGCGCATGGAGCTGCCGGTGGAACTCATCGCCAGGCTGCGCGGCATCCGCTATTACGGCGGCATGCCGCTTGACGCGCGCACCTTGACCAACGAAGTGGTATCGCAGGAGGGATTATGAGTACGGTGACGGCCACGCCGCCCAAGAAGCTGAATCGCATTGGCCTGGATGTTCTGCCCTACAAGGGATCGAAGACCACGCTGTGCGCCGGTTGCGGCCACAACTCGATTTCGGAACGCCTCATCGAGGTCTTCTTCGAGCTTGGCGTTGAACCCTGGCAGGTAGCCAAGATGAGCGGCATCGGCTGCTCGTCGAAAACCCCGGCTTACTTCCTCAACCAGTCCCATGGCTTCAATTCCGTCCACGGCCGCGCGCCCGCCGTAAGCACCGGAGCGCTGCTCGCCAATAAGAACCTGAAGGGCGTCGTCGTTACCGGCGACGGAGATACGGCCTCCATCGGCATCGGCCAGTTCGTCCACATGCTGCGCCGCAACGTCCCCCTCATGTATATCATCGAGAACAACGGCGTCTACGGGCTCACCAAGGGCCAGTTCTCCGCCACCGCCGACATCGGCTCGAAGCAGAAATCCGGGGTGATCAACGAAATGCACCCCATCGATTGCTGTCTGCTGGCAATCGAACTCGGAGCCACCATGGTCGGCCGCTCCTTCTCCGGCGACAAGCGCCAGCTCAGCAACCTCCTCAAAGCCGGCATCTCCCATCGCGGCCTCGCCGTCATCGATGTCATCTCGCCCTGCGTCACCTTCAACGATCACGAGGGCTCCACCAAGAGCTACTCCTACGTGAAGGAACACGACATCCCGCTTCATGAGATGCAGTACGTGCCCTACTACGAAGAGATCCAGGTGCAGATGGAGGATGGCCAGGCGCAGGATGTCGAACTCCACGACGGCTCCCATCTCCGTCTCCGCGCGATTCGCGGCGATTTCGATCCCACGAACAAGGACGTCTCCCTCGCCGCCATTCACGAAGCCGACAAGAAGGGGGAAGTGCTCACCGGCCTGCTCTATGTGCAAAAGGACAGGGAGACTCTGCACGACATGTTGCGTCTGGTCGACGAACCGCTCGCCACGCTGCCTCAGTCGCGCGTGCGTCCCGGTCCGGAAGCGCTCGAAATGATCATGGAAGAGCTTCGCTAGCACTGATCGCATGGACGGGCTGAAGGTAGTTCTCACCGGCCCGCGCAATCCTCTCAACATCGGCGCCGCCGCGCGCGCCATGAGTAATTTCGGCTTTTGCGATCTGTGTCTCGTCAATCCCTATGAAGTGGCCTTCCGCGAAGCGCGTTCCGCCGTGGGCGCGGAAGCGATCCTCGAACAGGCGCGCGAATACCCCACGCTCGCCGATGCGCTCTCCGGCTGCTCCCTCGTGGTAGGCACAACCGCCGGGGAGCATCGCGAACTGCGCCAGCCCTACTACCGGCTCGAACTCGGAGCCCGCCTCATCCGCCGCCACCAGGGCGCCGCCGCTCTGCTGTTCGGCTCGGAAAAATACGGTCTTTCCAACGACGACCTCAGCCACTGCGATTTCCTCATGGGAATCCCCTCGCGGCCCGAACACCGGTCCCTCAATCTCGGCCAGGCTGTCGCCGTCTGCCTCTACGAACTGATCCGCCACCCGCGTGCCGCCCGCGTCATGCCCGCGCCAAGAAAGTCCGCCACCGCGGAGCAAACCGAGGTGCTCCGCGAGCGCTTGCGGAGCGTGCTCGAAATCAGCGGCTACTACTCCCATTCCGCCACCGCCGGCTCGGAACGCCGCCTCCGCGCCCTCATCAAGCGCCTGAACCTCAACCACCAGGACGCCGTCATCTGGCTTGGCATCCTGCGTCAAATATTGTGGAGGTTGAAGGCATAGCGGGTGTTATCCTGTTAGGTCGCTGGATGGCTGTCCCGCTTTCGCTCCACATTACACCCCACGGTAAGCTGCTTCTCACGGCCGCCACGGACGCGCCACTCCTCGATGATGCGCTCGCCGCGCGTCTCGAACAGGCCTTCGCCCGCGGCTCCGGCCACGGGCTCCTGCTCCTCGGGGCGGATGAGCCCGGAACCCTGCTCCCACCCGTCTTCGCCTTCTGGCGCGAATTCGGCGCGCGTTACTTCACCGCGCTGTGCGCGCGGCGGGACATCGCCGCCACGGACTCCGGCGGGATTCATGTCCCGGCGCCCGCAACCGAAGAGCTTGAACGGATGGCGGGAGCCTCTCCGCTTTCAACCGGCGCGGAGTACCTGACCGCTTCGGTTCTCCACGATCTCTGGACCGCCCTCGACACAGCTTTCCGCCTCGAACTCGGCGAAGCCGGATGCGGCGTCCAGGACTTCCTCAAACGACGCAACCCCGCCTGGAACCTCGTCGGCCGCGTCCACTTCAACCTCGCCGAAAATCGCAAGGATGAAGCCGCTCCTTTCGCCTTTCTCGCCACCTACACCACGCGTCTGTCCGCCCAGGCCAAAGCGCAGCACCTTCCGCTTGGCCGGGCTTTGAGCGAGTATGCCGGAGCCGCCAACAAAGAGAAGCTCCTTTCACTGCTCCTCCCCGTGCAGCGGGCTTCGGAAACCTGCCCGTGGTTGAAGGACATGGTGGAGTCGGGCGAGATCTTTCATCCCCTCCGCTGGACGCCCCAGGAGTCCTTGCGCCTGTTGCGCGACGTGCCGGCTCTGGAAAGCGCCGGGGTGGTGGTCCGCATGCCCGCATCCTGGAGCGGCAACCGTCCCCCGCGTCCCCTGGTCACCGGCACCGTGGGCGCGAAGGCTCCTTCCTTGCTCGGCCAGGACGCCCTCCTCGATTTCCGCATGGATCTGACCCTCGACGGTGAGCCGCTGACCGCCGCTGAAATCCAGGAGCTGCTGAAAAACACCGAGGGGCTCGCTCTCGTGCGCGGACGCTGGATCGAAGTGGACCGCGACCGGCTGCAGCGCATGATCGAACGCTTCCAACAGGTCGAGCGTACGGCCAGTGAAAAGGGGCTCGCCTTCGCCGAAGCCATGCGCCTGCTTGCGGGAGCCAACCTCGCGGCGGAGGACCCTGCCGAGGGCCCCGGCTGGGCTCAGGTCGTCGCCGGCGATTGGCTCGCCGGAACTCTCAAAGGGTTGCGCACCCCGCAAGGCCTGGCCGCCGTGGATCCGGGCGAGGATCTGAAGGGCACGCTCCGCCCCTACCAGCAGGTCGGCGTCCGCTGGCTCTATCTGCTCGCCCGGCTGGGCCTGGGAGCCTGTCTGGCCGATGACATGGGCCTTGGCAAGACCATCCAGGTTCTCTCGCTGTTGCTGGTGCTCAAACGCGAGACGGCGGAGTCGCGGCCGAGCCTTCTGGTGGCTCCCGCCTCGCTGCTCGCCAACTGGGCCTCCGAGATGGAGCGCTTCGCGCCCGGGTTGCGGGCGCTGGTGGCCCACCCCTCGGCAATCCCCATGCCGGATTTGAAAAAGATGTCTCCGCGGCAGTTGCGCCAGACCGACCTCGTCATCACCAGCTACGGCGCTCTCCTGCGCATCCCCTGGCTCAAGGACGTTTCCTGGCGGCTGGCCGTGCTCGATGAGGCGCAGGCCATAAAAAACCCGGGAGCCAGGCAAACCCAGGCGGTGAAACAACTCGATGCGGGAGCGCGGCTGGCGCTCACCGGTACCCCCGTCGAGAACCGCCTCGGCGACTTGTGGTCCATCTTCGACTTCATCAATCCCGGACTGCTCGGGTCCGCGAAACAGTTTTCAGCCTATGCCAAGCGCATCGCCGCCAGCCCCCACCCCTCTTATGGTCCGCTCCGCGAACTGGTGCGCCCCTACATCCTTCGCCGCTTAAAAACAGACAGGCGAGTCATCGCCGACCTGCCCGGCAAAACGGAGATCAAGGCGTTCTGCCAGCTCACGCGCCGCCAGGCCGCGCTCTATGAGCAGGCCGTGAACGAGATGGCCGCCGCGCTCGAGGAAACCTCCGGAATCGCGCGCAAGGGATTGGTGCTGTCCTACCTGATGCGCTTCAAGCAGATCTGCAACCATCCCTCCCAGTGGCTCGGCGATGGCGCCTGGATGGAAGACGATAGCGGCAAGTGGGCGCGCCTTCGGGACATCGCCGAAGTGGTCTCCGGAAAACAGGAGAAAATGCTCGTTTTTACTCAGTTTCGCGAAGTCGCCGCGCCGCTCGCCGCGTTTCTGGCGGCCGTATTCAGACGGCCCGGCCTTGTTCTGAGCGGCGAAACCGAAGTCAAGAAACGCAAGGATCTCGTCCGCCGCTTCCAGGAAGACGAGTTGACGCCGTTCTTCGTCCTCTCGCTGAAAGCGGGCGGAGCGGGACTCAACCTCACCGCCGCCTCGCACGTGGTGCACTTCGACCGCTGGTGGAACCCCGCGGTTGAAAACCAGGCCACCGACCGCGCGTTTCGCATCGGCCAAACCAGGAGCGTTCTCGTGCACAAGTTCGTTTGCCGCGGTACCGTGGAAGAGAAAATCGACGAGTTGATCGAGTCGAAAAAACAGCTTTCGCGCGATCTGCTCGAAGGCGGGGCCAATCTGCTGCTGACCGAAATGAAGGATGATGAGTTGCTTCGTCTCGTGGCTCTCGATCTGAACAAGGCGTTGAAGGAGGCTTGAATCGTGGACTATTACGGGTGGCGGCCATACGTTCCCGTGGCGGAGCGGCGCCGCAAAGCCGCGCGGGAACTCGCAAAGCGCCTCGGGAAAGGAGTATCCGCCTCCCCTGTCATTCTTTCCTCCCGCGCCATCGCATCCACTTTCTGGGGCAAGTCATGGTGCGAAAATCTCGAACGCTACAGCGACTACGCCAACCGCCTGCCGCGAGGCCGCGCTTACGTCCGCAACGGTTCCGTTATCGACCTGCGGATCGGCGAAGGAGCCATCACGGCGATGGTCAGCGGCTCCCGCCTGTACAAAGTCGACCTCAAGGTGTCGCCCGTGCCCAGGCTTCGCTGGGAATCGATCTGCCAGGATTGCGCCGGGGGCATCGATTCGCTCGTGGAACTCCTTCAGGGGCGGTTCTCGAAAGCCGTGATGGAGAGAGTCTGCCGCCAAACCCACGGCCTCTTTCCCTCGCCCGCCGAAATCAAGCTCTCCTGCAGTTGTCCGGATTGGGCGGATATGTGCAAGCACGTCGCCGCGGTCCTCTACGGGGTCGGGGCCCGTTTTGACCAGCAACCCGAACTGCTGTTCCGCTTGCGCGCGGTGGATGAAAAGGAATTGATCGCCGGCGCGGGCAGGTCCATGCCATTGCCGAAGAAGGCTCCCGCCGCGGGCAAGGTCCTGGCGGAAGAGAGCCTCGGAGACATTTTCGGCCTCGATATGGCAGGCGAACCGGAGGTGGAGACAACGCGGAAAAGTCTCAAGCGGCCGCGCAAGCAGCCGCCCAAAAAGACGGTCACGGCGGGAAAGAATCCCCCTACCCCGCGCAAGTCCACCAGGAAAGGGAAGTGACTTAGGCAGCCGCCTTGGCCAGGCGGGCGTGAATGCGGGACTTATAGCGCGCGGCCGTGTTCTTCTTGATGACACCCCACTTCGCCGCGCGGTCGATCAGCGAAAACGTTTGGGGGATGATTGCGGTCGCGCCCTGCACATCTTTCTTTTCGAGCAACCGCCGCATGGCGCGGATCTGCCGCCGCACTCGCGACTTGCGCTGCTGGTTGATCTCCGTGCGGCGCTCGGCCATCCGCACCCGCTTGAGGGCAGAAAACGTATTTGCCATTTCTATTTACACCAATATCCGTTCAAAACGCTCATACCAGAATATCGAAAATGCCCGCGCTGGTCAAATTCCAGTCGCGGCGCG
>JABAQT010000001.1 GCA_019187195.1 Bryobacteraceae bacterium | reverse complement strand
CCCGCTGCACGCACCCGGACGGAACCATCCGTAGTAGTCTTGATCCTGACTATGCCACAATAACTGGAGATTCACTCTTCTTCTGAATCAGCGAAACCGAAGTCTCATGGATTTTCTCGCGGGGTTGAACCCCCAGCAAGCCGAAGCCGTCCGCCACGTGGAAGGCCCGTTGCTTCTCCTGGCCGGAGCGGGCAGCGGCAAGACCCGTGTCATCACCCACCGCATCGCTTACATGATCTGCGAACGCGGCATTGCGCCCTCATCTATCCTCGCCGTCACCTTCACCAACAAGGCCGCTGACGAAATGCGCCGCCGCGTCCATTCTCTTCTGGCGGGCCGCGTCGCCGGAGACGGTCCCGCCGTTTCCACCTTCCACTCTTTCTGCGTACGCGTCCTGCGCCGCCATGGCGCCAAACTCGCCGAAATCCGCCCCGGCTTCACCAGCGCTTTCACCATCTACGATGACGATGATCAGGTTTCCGTCCTGAAATCGCTCTACAAGCAGTTCGGCCTTGACGACAAAGCGCTTGCCCCCCGCACCGCGCTCTCCATCATCAGCAACGCCAAGTGCGGAAAGATCTCCCCCGGGGATTTCCAGGCCACCGCCAAGGATCCCGTGGCGAAGACCGTCGGTAAACTGTACGAGAACTACGAAGCCCGCCTCCGCTCCGCCAACGCCCTCGATTTCGACGATCTCCTTCTCGAAGCCGTCAGGCTCCTCCAGCACGACCCCGCCACTCGCCAAAGCTTCCACGAACGCATTCAATACCTGATGATCGACGAATATCAGGACACCAATCGCAACCAGTATGAGTTGATGAGGCTCCTCGCCGGACCGAAACAGAATGTCTGCGTCGTCGGCGATGAAGACCAGTCCATCTATAGCTGGCGTGGAGCCGATATCCGCAATATCCTCGATTTCGAAAAGGATTTCCGCAACGCCGCCGTCATCCGCCTGGAACAGAACTACCGCTCCACTAAGTCCATTCTCGAAGCGGCGGGCAGCGTGGTCGCCAACAACCTCGAGCGCAAGGGCAAGCGCCTCTGGACAGCCGGCGAGGCCGGAGAAAAGATCACCCAATACACCGCCGCCGATGGGGAAAACGAAGCCCTCTGGATCGCCGACCAGATCGAGAAGGTGCTCCATCAGCATCCCCGCTATCGCGTCGCCGTCCTCTATCGCACGAACTTCCAGTCGCGGCAGATCGAAGAGGCGCTGCGCCGCTATGGCCGCAAGTATGTCGTCGTCGGCGGATTCAGTTTCTACCAGCGCGCCGAGGTCAGGGACATCGTGGCCTACCTGCGCCTGCTCACCACGCCCTCCGATAACGTCAGCCTCTACCGCGTCATCAACACGCCCGCCCGCGGCATCGGCCGCTCCACCATCGATGCCCTCGAGCAATGCGCAACCACGAAGCAACTGAGCGCCTGGGATGCCATCGGCGTGCTTCTCGAGACCCACGAACTCGGCGCGCGCGCCGAATCCTCCCTGCGGGCCTTCCGTGACCTCATCCTCGAACTGCGCAATGAACTTGCTTCCATGCCGGTACACACCGTGCTCGAGAGCGTCGTGAATCGCAGCGGGTACCGCCTCATGCTCGAGTCGGCCAAGGGCGAGGATGCCGAAAACCGCCTGGCCAACGTCCAGGAACTGCTCAATGCCGCCTCCGAGGCGGCCGAACGCGGCGAAACCATCTCCGATTTTCTCGATCACGCCGCCCTCGTCAGCGACGCCGATCAACTCGACGAGAACGCCCAGGTCTCCCTGCTCACCATCCACAACGCGAAAGGCCTCGAGTTTCCCGCCGTCTTCATCGCCGGCCTCGAGGAAGGCTTGTTCCCGCATAGCCGCTCGCTCAATTCGGCCGCGATGCTCGAAGAGGAGCGCCGCCTCTTCTATGTCGGCATGACGCGCGCGGAAAAACTGCTCTATGTGACCCACGCCAGGTTCCGGCGGCGCTTCGGTGGACCGCCCGAGCCGGCCATGCCTTCTCAATTCCTCAAGGAGATTCCTCCGCAACTCCTCCGCAAGCAGGGAACCGGACCCGCCCCGCGGGAAGTGGATCTCTTTTCCGAGCAGTTCGAGGTCCGCCACACCGCCCGCAAGAATCTCTACACCGGGAAGACGTATAATTCCGTAGAGAACATCTCACAGTTTTTTAAGGAGCGCGGAGCGGCGGCTGATCCGCGGGTATACGCCCAGCCGCAACGGCAGGCTGCTCCCGTCCCGGCCGCTTCCAAGCCGGCAACCAGGCCCGCCGCCAGGAAACCGAAGCTCTCCGCCGGAAGCGTCATCAACCACCCTACCCTGGGGCGCGGAACCATCGTGCGCAAGGAAGGCGAGGGGCCGGATGCCAAGTTGACCGTGAGCTTTCCCGGCCACGGTTTGAAAAAATTGATCGCGAAATACGCAGGACTGACTGACGAATGAACACGAAGAACATCACTGACAAAGAAGAGCGCAAGAAGGCAAAACGCGCGGCACGGAAAGCGGCGCCGGCCAAGGCCAAACGGGCTCAGGGCGTCGCCCGCGGTTCCATGAAGAAGAAGGTGCCGAAGATGGCCAAGGGACAGCGTAAACGCTAGTCATGCGCGGCGGCGCGGGTTCCGCCGCGCCGGGATTCGTTGCCGGAACCCCATGAGTCAGCTACTCCGCACCAAGTCCATCGACGCGCTCATTGCGGCCAGCGAGAAACCTGGCCGCAGGCTCAACCGCTCGTTGGGGCCGTGGAGCCTGACTGCGCTTGGCATCGGGGCTGTCATCGGTTCGGGTATCTTTATCCTCACGGGCACCGCGGCGGCCGGCGAGACCTTGAGTTTTCACTCGATTCTCCACGCTCCCGTGCTCGATCTCCTGTTGCAGGGCGCGGGCTCCTTCTCCACCACCGGCCGGCCTGGAGCCGGCCCCGGGATAGCCTTGTCTTTTTTTCTGGTTGCCGTCGTCTGTGGGCTCGCCGGACTCTGCTACGCCGAACTGGCCTCGATGATCCCGATCGCCGGCAGCGCTTATACCTACTCCTACGCCACGCTCGGCGAAATCTTCGCCTGGATCATCGGCTGGGATCTCATCCTCGAATACGCCGTCTCGAACATGGCCGTCGCCGTCGGTTTTTCAGCCTATTTCAATGACATGCTCGATGGGATCTTCGGCGTGCACCTTCCGAGGCAACTCTCCGAGCCGATCCTCGCCGGCGGCCGGCTGACCGGCAGTTGGTTCAACCTCCCCTCGTTTCTCATCCTCATGGTGCTGACCATGGTGCTCGTGCGCGGCGTCCGCGAAAGCGCTCGCGCCAACAACATCATGGTGGTCGTCAAGATCTGCGCCATCCTGCTGTTCATCTTCGCCGCTTCGCGGGCCATTCGCGTCTCCAACTGGCATCCGTTCTTTCCCAATGGCTTCACCGGCGTTCTCACCGGAGCCGCTATTGTTTTCTTCACCTACATCGGGTTTGATTCCGTATCCACCGCCGCCGAGGAATGCCGCAACCCCCAAAAGGATCTTCCCTTCGGCATCATCGCATCGCTCTTGATCTGCGCCGTCCTCTATGTTTCCGTCTCACTCGTTCTCACCGGCGTCGTCAACTGGAAGGACTTGAATAACGCCGCTCCCGTCGCGAATGCTCTCAAGACAATCGGCATGGACAACATCCGCGCCCTGGTCACCACCGGCGCGCTCGGCGGCATGCTCAGTTCCATGCTTGTGTTCCAATACGGCCAGGCGCGCGTCTGGTTTGCTATGTCCCGTGATGGCCTGCTCCCCTCGGTGTTCTCCCGCGTGCATGCCCGCTTCCACACCCCCTACGTCAGCACCTGGGTGGCGGGACTCGCCGTCGGCATCCCAGCCGGCATCTGGGACATCGGCACCTTCGCTGACTTGAGCAACATCGGCACTCTCTTTGCCTTCGCGCTCGTCTCCGCCGCCGTCCTCGTGCTGCGCCGCAAGCAACCCGCGCGGCCGCGCGGTTTCCGCGTCCCCTTCGTGCCGCTCCTTCCCATCCTGTCCATCTTCTTCTGCTTCATCCTGATGATGAGCCTTCCGCTGGAAACCTGGATCCGGTTCTTCGTTTGGCTCATCGTCGGACTTGTGCTGTACTACACTTTTGGCCGCCGCCACAGCGTCCTGGCCGATCACAATCAATCAACGGAGTAATCATGCTGCGCGAAAAACTGCGGGGAGTTGTCGGATTCCCCATCACCCCATTCAAATCCGGCCTCACACTTGATCTCGACGCTCTCGAATCGAACGTCGCCGCGATGATCAAACATCCTTTCTGCTCTCTCGTGGCGGTTGGCGGCACCGGAGAGATCTATTCCCTCACACCCGGTGAGAACGTCGAAGTCGTCCGCCGCACCGTGGCCGTGACCGGCGGCAGGATGCCCGTCATCGGCGGCATCGGCTTCAACACTCCCATCGCGTGCGAAATGGCGCGCGAAATGGAGAAGGCCGGCGCGGACGCGTTGCTCGTCATGCCCCCCTATTACACCGGGGCGCCGGCCGATGGCCTCCTCACCTATTACGAAACCATCGGCAGGGCGAGCGGTCTCCCTCTTGCCCTTTACAGCCGTGATTGGGCCGTCTTTTCTCCCGACATGGTGGCCCGCCTCGCCGAAAAAGTCCCCACCCTTCAGATTTGGAAGGACGGCCAGGGTGACATGCGCAAGTACCAGCGCATCATGGCCAAGGTCGGCGACCGCCTCGCCTGGATTGGCGGCATTGGCGACGATTGCGCCGCCGGCTATTTCGCCATCGGCGTCCAGGGCTACACCTCGAGCATCTCCAATGTCGCTCCGAAACTCTCGCTCGCCATCGGAGCCGCCGGCATCAATCGCGATTTCGCCGCCCTCAATAATCTCCTCAACAAGTACGTTCACCCCCTCTACGCCATCCGCGATCGCAAGCGCGGCTATGAAGTCTCCGTCATGAAAACCATGATGGACCTCATCGGCCTCAAGGGCGGACCGGTTCGTCCCCCCCTCGAAAACGTGAACGCCGCCGAAGTGGATATGATCAAAGGCATTGTGGAACTGTACAAGGACTATCTCTAACCAGTGCTGAACCCCAATATCTTTCGCGAGTATGACATTCGCGGCATCGCGGATCGCGACCTCCTGAGCCCGGATATCGAAACCCTCGGCCGCGGCATCGGAACCTACCTGCGGCGAGCCGGCGTCAACCGCCTCAATCTCGCCCGCGATTGCCGGTTAAGCGGACAGCGCCTCCAGGATGCCCTTCTCAAGGGCATCCTTTCCACCGGCTGCGATGTTACCGGCGTCGGCTGCGTCCCCACCCCGCTGCTCTACTACTCCGTCTTTCACTTTCAGGCGGGAGGCGGCGTCATGATCACCGGCAGCCACAATCCGTCCGACTACAACGGCTTCAAGGTGATGCTCGGCAAGAGCACGATCCATGGAGAACAGATCCGCGATCTGCTGCGCCTCATCCAGTCCGCGGACTTTGCCTCCGGACAGGGACGGTTCTCCGAAGAAGACGTTATCGCTCCATACGTCGCCGAGGTCGCCTCCCAATTCGACTTCCGCCGCCGGATCAAGGTTGTTCTCGACGCCGGAAACGGAACCGCCGGTCCCGTCATGCGCCGCCTGCTCGCCAGGCTCAATGTTGACCCCATCGAACTGTACTTCGAAATGGACGGCCATTTCCCCAATCATCACCCCGATCCCACGGTCGAGGACAACCTCGAACATCTCCGCCGCGCCGTCCGCGAACACAAGGCCGAACTCGGCATCGCTTTCGATGGCGACGGGGACCGCATCGGAGCCGTCGACGAGCACGGCAACGTCGTGTGGGGCGATATGCTGCTCCTCATCTACGCCCGCGAGATCCTTTCGCGCAAGCCTGGAGCCACGTTCATCGGCGAGGTCAAGTGCTCTCAGGCGCTCTATGACGGCATCCGCGCACTCGGCGGAAATCCCATCATGTATAAGACCGGCCACTCCCTCATCAAGTCCAAAATGAAGGAAGAGCGCGCCGAACTGGCCGGCGAAATGAGCGGCCACATGTTCTTCGCCGACCGCTACTACGGCTTCGACGACGCCTTGTACAGCGCCTGCCGCCTCATGGAAATCGTCGCCGCCTCCGCCCGTCCCCTCTCCGCCCAACTCGAAGGCGTTCCCCGCCTCGTCTCCACGCCTGAAATTCGCTTCGATTGCCCTGATGAAATCAAGTTCTCCGTCGTCGAACGCGTCGCCTCCCACTTCCGCAACCTGCGCCCCGTCATGGAAGTGGATGGAGTCCGCGTCCTGTTCGAAAAAGGCTGGGGACTCGTGCGCGCCTCCAACACTCAGCCCATCCTCGTCATGCGCTTCGAAGCCGAAAGCGAGCACCTGCTCGATGACTACAGGAACGAAGTCGAACAGGCCATCCGTCTCGCCTTGTAGACGGCCCGCCGGCGCTCATGTCACCAGGGCATCCGGCGCTTCGTGAACTTGCGTCCGATTTCCGCCGCCTCCGGACTCGCCGGACCGATCCTCACTCCCTCCTTGATCCTCTCAACGACATCCGCCGGCGTCATCGTGTTCAGAAAGAAACGATGGTTCGCCTTGCATGCGGAAAACACCGTCGCCCGCGCATCCTTCATCCGCGGATCATTCTGCGCGGCGCGCCCGCTCCCCATCACGCCCAACGAAAGCGCCATGTCTCCCGGCCCCCACTCCGCAAAGGCGATTCCAGGCACTTTGAGGTTCGCGTCCGCGTTGGCAAGTGCGTACTTGTCCTCCAGTTTCAGCCCGAGCAGCAGCTCCCCTTCGGGGTTGAGAGGCCACACATCGGCCTTCCTCAGATACTCCTCCTGCGAGACTCCCCAGATCGCCGCCGCTGTCGGAACGCCATGAACCCCTCTCCGTCCTTCTTTCAGGCCGTCTACGCCGACGCCTTCCTTGTGTATCGGAAACCGGACCGCCTCCACAAAAGCCCTCACCGCGCCGGGGTCGTCGGCATGCGTCAGCAGAACCCCGTGGACCCCCGTCGCCAGTACCTGGTTGAACATCCAGGCGTTGGCGCGTACCGTGGTTTCGTCGAGCCCATTCACCGGCACATTCACGATCACCGCCGGCGTCCGATGCCCGCTCCTCGTGGGTCCGCCCTTCACCAGGCCGCGCATGTATTCCGACAGCCCTTTGACATCGAACGGAGCATGCTCCATGTCGTAGCTGATGTAGTCGGCATAGGTCTGCGCGTCCTTGACGCCCTGCTCGAACGTGCCGGCCGTACCCGAGTGGGAGCCCGTGTAATAGATCGGCTGATCCTCCGCCAAAAGCTCAATTGCCCTGTTGATGCGCTTGGGCTTCGGAGCCTGAGCCAGCGTGACTGCCACTCCCCCCGCCAGGGCGATTCCAGCAACCAGCGAAACGATTCTAAACGGATGCGTCATCATAACCGCCAAACTATTACATCCCGTTTTCGAAGGCAAGGAACTCCGGCCGTCCCCCACGCGCTGCGTCATAATGAGGACACAACTGATAAGGAGCCACCCGAATGTTGAACCGCCGTCAATTGCTTGCGGCCTCCGCCGCCGCTGCTGCGCCGTCCGCCGCCCAATCCCCCCAAAAATCCGTCGCCGCCATCGTCACCATGTACACCAACGATGGCCGCCTCAACACCCACGCCAACGTGATCATCGGCAGACTGCTGAACGGCTACTCCGCGAACGGAGTCTTCGCCGCCCCGCGCACTCGCATCGTCTCCATGTACACCGATCAGGTTCCGCCCGCCGACCTCAGCCGTGGCCTGGCCGAAAAACACGGATTCCGCATCTTTCCCACCATTCATGAAGCGCTCACGCTCGGTGGTGACGGTCTGGCCGTGGATGCCGTCTGCTTTGTCGGCGAGCATGGAAACTACCCCACCAACTACCGCGGCCAGAAACTCTACCCGCGCTACGAACTCATGGAGCAGATCGTCGAGGTCTTCCGCCGTACTGGTAAGACCGTCCCCCTTTTCAGCGATAAGCACCTCTCCTACTCCTGGCTCAAGGCAAAGGAAATGTATCGCTGGTCCCGCGAGTTGAAGTATCCCTTGATGGCCGGCTCCTCGATTCCTCTCACCGTCCGCACTCCTGAACTCGAGATCCCCTATGGAGCCCCCTTGGAAAGCGCTCTCGCGCTCGGATACGGCGATCTGGACGCCTACGGCTTCCATACCCTCGAGTCCCTTCAATGCATGGTCGAGCGGCGCAAGGGCGGTGAGACCGGGATTCGCTCCCTCGAGTGGATCGAAGGCGATGCCGTCTGGAAGTGGCGCGACGGCCCCGGCGGTTGGAGCGTTCCGCTGCTGGAAGCCGCGTTTGCCCGCGACCCCACCGTCAGGCCCGGCCGCATGGAGGACAACGCGAAAAAGCCTTCCGCATTCCTCATCAACTACCACGATGGCCTCAAGGCCGTGGCCTATATGATCAACGGTCACACCAGCGGATGGACCTTCGCCGGAAAGCTCAAGGGAAACGCCCAACCATTGGCGACTCACTTCGGCCAGCCAAGAGGAGCGGCGCATTCGCGCCAACTGGCCCACTTCGACGGCTTGGTGCACTGCATGGAGGAAATGTTCATCACGGGCAAGCCTCTCTATCCGGTCGAAAGGACCTTGCTCACCACCTGCGCGCTCTCCATTCTCTTCGAATCACGCACTTGGAAGAAACCTATCGAAACCCCGGAATTGAACATTTCCTACCACCCGCCGCGCGATGCCTATTTTCAGCGGGCATGATTCAATTCGCTGCGCGTTGATTCGCCCTCAGGTTTTTCCACGGCCCCCCTGCCGCCGCGGCAGCAGGATCGCCCGGTAATCCGCCCAGTTCGACGCCACCACGTACGTCCCGAACACCAGCGCCCCGAACGCCAGCAATACCACGCTCGCCACCGCGCCATAATGCACCCACGGAGCCCGCGGATCCGCGTCGAAAAACAGCTTCCCGAATTCCCGCCCGAAATTCATTCCGAAAAAGCCCGTCAGAATCGCCCCTGCTCCGAAGATCAGGCTCAGCATCGCCAGCCGGTTCACCGCCTCCGTATTCCGGAACTGGAAGTAGTTGTGCAGGGAAGCATTCAACTTCTCCACCTCCTCCTCCAGGTCCCGCTTCATCGTATCCGTGCGGTATTCGCGGCACTGCAACAGAAAGTGGTCGATCTCCTCCTCCTTGTTCGCCAGTTCGTCAAAATACCAGTAGTTGGCGAAGTGCAGAAAATCCGCTCGCAGCGTGTTTGCCAGCCGGATGTTCTCGAATGTGAGCTTCTCGTCCTGCTGGTCCAGGTACAGGGTCTTCGAAACGTCCGCGCTCACCTCCGCGAAATGCAGCAGCGTGGCCCGGTAGAACAATGCCACCAGCGCCATCAGGTAATATCTCCCGTCGAACATGCGGTGGATGAGAAACCCCTCCATCAACTGATGTTCGCCGCAATCGAAGTTGCCCACGCAAACCGTGATGTTGCTGTAACTCGTGAACCCGTAATACGTTCCTTCATGCGCCCATCGCGTGTAAAGCTGCCGCATCATCTGCTGGCGCACGAAGTAGCGGTCATAGCGGTAGTCGTCTCCATCCCGGTCCACGTACAGGAACCGGCTCAGCAGAATCTTGTACTCCTCGGAAGCAATGTAGGTTTCCGGCACGCTCCCCGGCTCGATGGCCGCGTACGTATAGACGATCATCCGCTCATCGAGCACCGGCTCGAACTCCTGCGAGGCGTAATCGGCGAAGTAGAGCAGCGACGTGATCGTCTTCGACAGCGGCGGCAGGAACCCTTTCATCCCAGGACAATTCTCGAAGCGCTCCTCCACAATCGTCCTGCTCTCTCCATCCTGTTTGTGTGTAAATGCCATCCGCGATGGAAAGCGGCCCTCCCGTAGCTGCCGCAGCGAAGATGGGTACACCTTCCGCATCGACTCGTTGATCCACAACGCTTCGGCCGGTGAAAGTCCGAACGACTCCACCCCGATACTGAGAATCCCTATGCCGTTGGCGAAGAGAAACAGCCGCAAGTCCGTGATCTGCGTCCTCGCCGATCGTCCCTTCACATCTTCCGCCTCGAAGAACACCTCCTTGTCTTTCAGCGGAATCTGATAGCAGCGCAGCAGGCTCTCTCTCGATGCCGCCACGCCCGCCGTATCGAAGAATACACGCCGCACATAGGGGTGGAAGAACACCATGTCCTGATATGCCGGCGAGTCCAGTTCGAAGGTGCGGTACGCCGCGCGTCTCCATCCGCCCACCGCTTCACAAACCACCGAACCCGCCATCCGCTCACGCCCTTCCAGCCACTCGTCCAGCCCGTCCATCCAGTGCAGCTTCCCTTTCCATGCATCCGGATAGTGCTCCATCACCGCGCTCTTCTCAATCGAGAACGGAAACAGGAAGTATGTGTGCAGGTGAAGGATGCCCGCGGAGGATCCCTTCTCGAGTGTCATCGGACGTGATTATACCGGGATAGCGGCCCCGGCCGTTTTCCGATATGCTCCATACCATGTCTTCCACAAGACGGGAACTGTTAGGCGCGCTCGCCGCCGCTTCGCTTTATGGCAAACCCGCCCCGGAACCGCATCAGGCCACCGGGCTCAAGATTGGCGAGGTCACTCCCGAGTCGGCCGTCATCTGGACCCGCCGGACCAGCGCCCCCTTCCGCCTCGACAACGGCGTGCGCCGCCGCGGTCATGGCAAGGATGCCTCCATCCTCGATCCCGATCTCAGCGCCGATACCCTCGAGGGAGCCTGCCCCGGCGGCAACGGATACGTGCGCCTCACCATCGAACCCGTCTCCGGCCGCGGAAAGAAGCGCGTCGAATCCTGGACCGAGGTCGATCCCACTCGTGATTTCGTCCACCAGTTCCGCCTCGCCGGCCTCCAACCCGCCACTCACTACCGCTTCTCCGTCGAATCGAAGGAATCCCGGTCCAGGCGCGCGGACGGCGCGCTCACCGGCTCCTTCCGCACCGCGCCTCCGCCCGGTCTTCCCATACCCGTCGAATTCGCACTCTCCAGTTGCCAGATGTATTGCCGCATGGACCGCGAAGACGGCTTCTGGATCTACGACGCTCTCGAGAAGCTCAAACCCGCCTTCCTGGTCTCCTGCGGCGACAATGTCTACTACGATTCCGAGGATCCCATCGTAAACAGCGAAGCTGCCGCCCGCTACCACTGGGCGCGAATGTACAGCCTCCCTACGCTCTCCTCCTGTCTTCGCGCGCTTCCCGGCTACTGGCAAAAGGACGACCACGACACCGTCTCCGATGACTGCTGGCCCGGCCTGAAACCACCAAGGCAGGCTCCCTTCACCTTCGAACGAGGCCAGCCCATCTTCCGCGAACAGACGCCCTCGCCCATCCCGCGCGATCCGCTCTACCGCCGTTTCCGCTGGGGAGCCGATCTCGAAGTCTGGCTCCCCGAAGCCCGCGATTACCGCTCCGCGAACACCATGCCCGACGGCCCCGCGAAAACCATCTGGGGAACCGTCCAGAAACAGTGGCTCAAGGACACGCTCGAAAAGAGCACCGCCCGCTGGAAAATCATCGTCAACCCCGATCCCGTCATCGGCCCCGACCACAAGCGCAAGAATGACAACCATGCCGATCCCGCTTTCGCCACCGAAGGCCGCGAGATTCGCCGCTGGCTGCGCAGTCACGTTGAAGGTCACGTCATCCTCATGAATGGCGACCGCCACTGGCAGTACCACTCCGTCGATCCCGAAACCGGGCTCCACGAATTTGGCTGCGGTCCCGCCAGCGACGCGCACGCCGTTCCCCCCAGTGAAGGCGAGGACAAGCGCTACCATCGCTTCCTTCGCATCAAAGGCGGCTTCGTCTATGCGCGCGTCAATCCCGGTAAGGACAGCCCGCTCGTCATCGAGCACCGTGACGTGAAAGGCCGTGTCGTCAATCAGGCCGTATTCGGCGGGCGTGGATGATAAACTGAAACGAAGATCGCCGCTCTGAGCGCCTCCCCGTATCAGCTCAAGGCAAAGCATTCGAGGATTCAACGTATATAACCAGGAGGTGTCCGGATGTTCCTTTCCCAGGGAGGAATGCGGAATGCAGTCGTTTGGATGTTGAGCGCCGTGGTCCCGGTCATGACCACCTACGCCGCCGGGAATCACGTCGTGCCCCTCACCGAGTTGCACCAGCGGGCCGTCTCCGCCTCGGAGACGCGCCAGACCCGGCTTGCCGGCCTGCGGAAGTTCTTCTCCAGCACCCCCGTCCAGGAGGCCCTTCGCGCCGTCAGAATCGACAGCGGGCAGGTTCAACAGGCCGTGGCTCTGTTGAGCGATGAGGAACTCGCCCGTCTTGCCGCGCGCGCGGACAAGGCCCAAGCCGACCTCGCCGCCGGCGCGCTCAACAACCAACAACTCACCTACATCGTCATCGCGCTTGCCACCGCGGTGATCATCCTCGTCATCGTGGCCAGGTGATCCCTCTTCTGGCAGTTCTCCTCGCGGCGCCCGCCGTCTGGCTCGATGTCCCCTTCTTGCGCCAGCAGAAAAATGGCTGTGGCGCCGCCGTGCTTGCCATGGTGATGCAATACTGGCGCCAGCCCGCGGACCAGGCGCGGATTTTTGACGAACTCTATTCGCCCCGCGCGCGCGGCATCTACGAAAGCGCCATGGTTCGCTATCTCGAGCAAAACGGCTTCCGCGCTTTCGCCTTTCGCGGCGAATGGCGCGATCTCGAAAGTCACCTCGCCAAGGGCCGCCCCCTGATCGTTTGCCTGGGCGGCAGTCCTCGCCACTATGTCGTCGTCGCGGGCATCGATGATTCCACCGTCTCCGTCAACGATCCGGCGGATCGTAAACTCCGCAAGCTCGGCCGCCCCGCTTTCCTCAAGAGTTGGACCGCAGGCGAAAACTGGACCCTTCTCGCCGTACCCCGGAATCCGCGGTGATCGCTCCGCTCCTTCTGTTCTTTGCCGGTTGGGATGTGGACGGCTACCAGCGAGGTCTGGACTTGGCGCGCGCCGGACAGTGGGAAGCGGCCCGCCAGGTCTTCGAAGCCGCCTGGGCGAACTCCCCATCCGACAAGCGCTACCCCTTGGAACTCGCCGGCATCGCCTATCGCAACGGCGACCATGCCTCCGCGAAGCGCTATCTCCGGCTCGCCCTGCGCCTCGATCCCCGCGATCCGTACGGCAATGATTTCCTCGGCACGCTCTACTTCCTCGACCGTAACATTGAGGCGGCGCTGAAATACTGGAACCGCATCGGTAAACCTCGCCTTGGCGCTGTTTCGATCGACCCTCCTTCACCCACCCACGCCGTCCTGCTCGACCGCGCCATGGCATTCTCTCCCGCCGCCCTGCTCACGCTGGACGCCTTTCATGCCACCAGGGCGCGGCTCGATGCGCTCCAACTTTTCACCGCCTATAACCTCGAACTTCAAGCCAAGCCTTCGGAACAGTTCGATGCCATTCTCCATTGGACAAATTCCTCACCCTGGCTTCCCATGGCCGCCGCCGCCGGAGGTCTCCCCTACCAAACCCTCTACGCCGATTTCCGCGATGTCGCCGGCGCCGGCAACTGGTCGAACCTCCTGCGGTGGGATGCGCAAAAACGGAGAATCATGTCATCTTTCTCCGCCCCATTTCGAGGCGATCCCAAGTGGCGCTATACGCTCTACGCCGATGCCCGCTCGGAAACCTGGAACCTCGAGGCGCCCTCCGACTTCCGTCTGGCCCGGATCGAAGCGGGCGCCGCTCTGCGTTCCATCCCCACTGGCCGCTTCTCCTGGACAATGGCCCTCATCGCCGCCTCGCGCCATTTCCGCGGAGCCCCCTTCACGGGCGGCTTCTCCGCCAAGTACCGCGCCGCCGCCGCCCTCCGCCTCCTCGACCTCCCTGAACATCGTTTCACTCTCGATGGAACCGCCGCCTGGGACCTCGCCCGCCTCTTCTCCGCGGGCGGCGGCCTCTACTCCCGGGGACAGGCAGGACTTGCCGCCCGCTGGCTTCCACAACCGCGTGGCCGGGACTATGAAATCAACACCCGGGCCCGTGCCGGCAAAATCATCGGCCCGGCCCCGTTCGACGAACTGTTTCTCATCGGCGTCGAACGTGACAGCGAGCTGTGGCTCCGCGGCCACTCCGGAACCCTTTCCGGAAAGAAGGGCAGCGCCCCCATTGCCGCCTCCTACTTTCTTTCCAACACCGAACTCGACAAGCAGCTTTTCGAATACACCCTGCTCCGCGTCAGCGCCGGCCCCTTCCTCGACGTCGCTCGTGTTCAGGACTTCCGCCATCGCTTCTCCCGCTCCTGGTTCATCGATGCCGGCGTTCAGACCAAAATCGCCCTTACCGGAGCCATGACCCTCACCGTCTCCTACGGCCGCCCGCTCCGCGGCGGCGGACACGCCATCTACGCTGCCATCGGAGCCGTCCGCTGACTTCCCGCCTCATCGCATCCCCTGTTCCACACTTGCTATATTCACGGTGAATGAAGAAGATTCTCCTTCTGGCCGTCCTGGCAGTGGGCATCACCTGTTACTTCTATGCGCCCGCGCGCCTCGCTGCCTGGGTCCTTCTGGGCCGCAGTCCCGCCTGCCCCATGGCGAACGCCATTCGGAGCGATGCCGAACTCCGAAGCCAGATCTCCACCAAGGACCGTATCCTCGGCGCAAGCAAACTGCTCCAGGAAGACGGCAAGGGCTTTTCCCTCTACGACACGCCGAACGGCAGGTATTGGATCCCCACTCGTAGCAAGTACGTTCTGCCCTTCAATCTCGCCGAACAGGCGCGCGACATCTACGGCCGCGACGGACATGGCGTCAAGTCGGGTGAAATCGTCCTCGATTGCGGAGCGAACGTCGGCGTCTTCACCCGCCACGCTCTCCGCGCCGGGGCCGCCAAAGTCGTCGCCATCGAACCTGCTCCCGAAAACATCGAATGCCTTCGCCGCAACTTTTCCGGCGAAATCGCCGCCGGCCGTGTCATCGTCTACCCCAAGGGCGTCTGGGACAAGGACGACATCCTGGAACTTCACATTGACCCCACCAACTCGGCCGCCGACAGCTTTGTCATCGACAAACAAGGATGGGATCACGTCGAGCGCGTCCCCCTCACCACCATTGACAAACTCGCTGATGAGTTGAAACTCGAGCGCGTCGATTACATCAAGATGGATATCGAGGGAGCCGAACCCAACGCCCTGCTCGGCGCGCGCGCCACTCTCGCCAAATTCAAACCCCGCATGGCGATCTCCGCCTATCACGCCCCCGATCATCCCAAGCGCATCCCCGAAGTCATCCGCGCCGCCTATCCCGATTACAAATCCGCCTGCGGCCCGTGCGCCGAAGCGGGCCACGGTGTACGTCCCGACGTGCTCTATTTCTTCCCCTGATATCTCTCCCTACACGC
The DNA here is from genome assembly GCA_019187195.1 of Bryobacteraceae bacterium. Lineage (GTDB taxonomy): Bacteria > Acidobacteriota > Terriglobia > Bryobacterales > Bryobacteraceae > CADEFT01. The sequence continues at coordinate 18,601 of JABAQT010000001.1, read as the reverse complement.
TCCATACCGCGCACGGGGATTTCCGTATAATCGCCTGGGCATGGCTCCGGAACCTCCCCAGTTTTCCCCGGATCGCCCCCCTCCCGATCACCACCAGGTCGGACTCGTGCTCCTTCGCCGCCGCGCAAATTTCCTCGCTTACATGTCCCGTGCGGATCTCGATGTCCCAGCCGTCGGCAAACGCACTCCAGCGTTGCCGCGCGCTGATCTCCGCTTCCGCTCCGCCCTTCTCGATTACGTGCGCCACCCGCAGCGGCGCGCCATATCCGGCCGCCACCTGTTTGGCCCACCCGAATACGCCCTCGCTTGCTTGCGACAGGTCCACGGCGCACAGAATTTTGCGGAACTCCGCCGCCGGCTCCACCTCCATCGCGTTGTGGGCCTCTGTCCATACCGGGCATTCCGCTTCGTGCAGCACGTGCGCTGTCACCGACCCGAGCAGCAATTCGCGGAACTTGTTCAGCCCTCGCGTCGGCATCATCACCGCATCCACCCCGTGCGTCTTCGCATACTCTGCTATCGCCGGACCCGCGCTCCCGTCCACCAGCACGCGCCTTACATCCACTCCCGCGAACTGCTCCCTGCCGAACCATTCCAACTGCCGCCGCAGATGGGCTTTGACGTTCTCGAGATCCACAAGGTTCAGGAACGCAATCCAATCCGCGTACGCCCCTGGAGGCAGGTCCAACGCGTGCAGAACCGTCACCTCCGCCCCAAAGCGCCGCGCAAAGTCAGCCACTACGTTCGTAACCAAACGGCAGTGTGGAGAGAAATCCACGGGAAACAGGACACTTCGGACGGGCATACCTTCAGCTTAACTGTCCCGCGCCTCAACCACACCGTCGAATCGCCGGGCGCCGAACATTCGCCTCCTCTTCTTGAACCGAAAGCCGAAACAATCGGTTACAGATCGATTCGCCGGATCATGCGCGCCGCAAGCGCCAGTGGCGCGATAATCCATGCGCACAGACCTATCGTCAGCGCCGCATAGGCCTGTACTGTTCCTCCTAAGAATTTCAGCAGTGCCGCTCCCGCGGGCCCGAATATGGCCGGGTCGCTCAGCGTCGTCAGACTCAGCACGCGCGCCAGCCCCACCGGATTGCCGAAGAGCGAGAGGAAAATCATGTTGTTCGCCGTACGCTCGCGTAGAACAAACGTCATCCCCATCACCGCGAGATCATAGAAAATCACGAAGAAGAACCACGCCCCCAAAGCGGCGCCCAACGCCTGCGCGCGCGACTTCGACATCAGCCCGATCGCCGCGCCCATCCCCAGAAAAACTGCCGAAAGCAATAGCGTGAGCCCGATCACCCCCAGGAATCGCAACACCCCCTCCGGGCCGGTCTCCGCCAGAATCACACCGCCCGAAAGCCCGAATCCCGCGGCGATCGCCACCGACATGGTCGCGAACATTCCCAACAGGCGGCCGAACAGAATGTCCCGGCGTTCCACGGGTTGGGAAAACAGCAGTTCATTCTCCGGCCGCTCGGTGGATATGTGAAAGCCGGCGAGCATCAGCCCCAACAGCGGAACCAGATACAGCACAAGGCTCACCATGCTGGCGGCCGTGCGCTCGAATCCCTGTATCCCGGCCGAGCCCGCGGTTACCGTGCCGAAATACGCAATGGCCAGCGAGAGCATGCCGAACACCGCGGCAAATCCAACCAGCCAGCGGCTCCGCGAGCACACCGTCATTTCCTGCCGCGCAATTAGCGAGACTGCGTTGAGTTCCATTCCATCTTGTCCTGCAATAGTTCCGAAAACGTCTTCACCACACCGCCGAACTCCCTTGCCGCCGCCTCCGCCTGGGCCCGCCCGGCGAAGGCGAGAATGCCGCCGCCCATCGGCGTCGCCACTCGTTTCGTGCGAACATACATCGCCGTCTTTGCCTCCAGCCAGTCCCGGCTGGCATAATCCACGGCGTAAATCGCCACCGCCTCCTTCTCCTGCCGGACGAGCCACCGCAGCATGCATCCCGCATCATCAAACTTCACCACGTTCTCGGCGGCGTCGAATGCCTCGGCCGCGAACTGCTTCTGCGAGATCGCCATCCGGCAGTGCCCGCACATGTCCGCCGGTTCAATCGGAACCGGCTGCGGCGCATGGGATTGACACGCGCTCAGCGCCATCAGCAGCGCCACGCTCATCGTACGCATGCAGATACCTCAAGTAAATCTCTTCGCAGCCGAACTGCTTCAGGCCGGATTCCTCCAGCGTCTTCACGGCCGGCAGCTTTCCATTCACCAGAATCGCAATCCGGTCCGCCAGTTTCTCCACGTCAGCCAGTACGTGCGTCGCAAACACGATCGTCTTCCCAGCCAGTTTCAGATCCCACAACAGGCGCCGGAACCCCGCCGCGCTCTCGGGATCAAGACTCGCCGTCGGCTCGTCCAACATCAACAGTGGAACGTCAGGCAGGCATGCCACCGCGATCGCCAGGCGCTGGCGCATGCCGCCGGAAAGCTCCGATACGAAGCGTCTCTCAAAAGCCTCGCATCCGAGTGTCTCCATCACCTCGTCCACTCTCCCGCCAGGCAGGTTCCGCAGCTTCGCGTGGAACTCGAGCACCTCGCGCGTTCGCAAATGGCTCGGGAATGTCACCTGCTGTGGCAGGTACGATAGCAGTCTCCGGGACGCGCGTCCTTGCCGCTCCGTGTCTATTCCCGCGATCAGGACTCTCCCCGACGATGGCCGGACCAGTCCCGCGATGCATTTCAGCGCGGTCGATTTTCCGCTTCCGTTCGGACCCAACAGCGCGAAACACTCGCCCTTCTCCACGCTGAATGAAATCCCATCCAGCGCTGCCTGGTTGCCGAATTCCTTCCGCAGGTTCGATACCTGAATCATGTGCCTATCCATTGTGCTTGATCAGCATCATGCCGGCCAGCAACCCGGCGCCTGCTATGGACGCGGCGGTCACGGCGTAAGCGGCCTTCCACCTCTTCCCCCCGTTCGTTGGAATTCCCAGGTCAACGGGGCGCATCAGCGGCTTCGGATCCGCCTCGGCGGCGCTTCGCATGATGGGAAATGTCCGCTCCGCCGCCGCCAGCGCCTGCGCGGCCGGACTCTGAAAGTAGATCCGTAGCCGCGGATGGTTGCCCTCCATCTTCTCGAACAGATTCCTGATCTGAAACGGGACGTCGCCCACGCCATCCCCGTCGAGATCATAGCCGTCATATTCGCTCCAGTAGTTGCCGCGGCCGTCCTTGCTCCATCGGGTCGATGTCGTCCGGCCTATCACCCGGATCGGGGTCAGATTCGCCACAAAATTGTTCTCCGTGAACTCGTTTCCCGACACGCTCGCAAACATCTCCAGCGCCGTATCGTTGCCCGATATCAGGTTGCGGCGGAACGTGCTCGACCGCAGCGATTCAGCGAAAATGCCCGTTGCGTTGTCCGAGATGATGTTCTGTTCGACGGTAATATCCGTCGAATCCTGAAACAGAATTCCAAACGAACTGAATCCGCGATTCCGTGCAAACCGGTTCCTCCGCAGTTGGATCCGGCTCGAGTACATGATCGCCGCCCCCGCCACGTTGTCCTCGAAGAAGTTGTCCTCGAAAACATTGCCGTTCGAATACATATAGTGCAGGCCATACCGCACCTGGACAATCCGGTTGCGCCGGATGACGCTCTCGCTCGCATTCTGCAGGTACATGCCGTCCCGCGTTCCGCTGATTACGTTCTCCTCGATGTGGTTGCGGTCGCAATTCCAGAAGTGCAAACCCGCGCCGCGTTCGCCCTGCTCGATCCGCGGACGCCCGCGGATCGTGTTCCCTCGCGCCGTGTTGCCGTTCGATCCGTAAAAATAGATCCCGAACAGAACATCGTCCAGTTCGTTGTCCGTGATCTGATTTCCGTTCGAATACAACAGAATCCCCGAATCCTCATCCATCAGCGAGTTGCCGCTGTGCTCCACGCGAAAACCGCTGATGACGCACTCCGGCGCGCGTACTGTAATGATGCTGCCCTTTCCCGAGCCGCGGATCACCGGGCGCCCCTCGCCGGTCAAACGCACCGTCTTGTCGAGGACGAGGTCGCCCACATGCGTTCCGCCCCTGACGCGAATGACATCGTGAGGCTGCGCGCGATCGACTGCCTCCAGGATCGTCGCGAATCGCTCTCCAGGGCCGGCGCGCAGTTCCGCCGCCCTGGCGCCAACAATCGCGCAGTACAGCGCCGCGCACGCCGCTCCCCTCCTCATGCCGCCGCATCCCGCGGCGCCTGCCGCGCGGAATGCCACACCGCCGCAATCAGCAGAGCCGAAAACGCGACCATCAGGTATGACCCGAGATCCGGCATGTTCGTCACCGTGAAGTTGGCAATCTTCTGTGTTCCGAACAGCGGCGGTGTGAACGGCTGCACCTTTACCGGAGCGGTTGGGTCCAGGTTGTGGCCGTATTGGAAGAGCCGGTCATGAAAGCTCCACAGTGAGAACAGCCCGAAGTACACGAAAAGCACGACTACGTCCACCAGTTTCGACATCTTTCCAATCACGGCGGCGCGCAACGCCAGCACGGCAAAAGCCCCAATAGCTAGCGGCAGCCACTTGAACTCGCTGAAATCGCTCTCGAGCAACGGCCGCATTCCGATGTAATGATTCAGCGTATTGATCTCCCGCAGATCATCGCGCGCGGCCGTCTTCGCGCCCTCGATCTTCGAGGCATAGATGTGCAGTTCCAGGCCGTCCGGAAACTGATTCGATATCAGCGTCATGTTATACATCGGTGTAAGATACACCGGTAGCAGAAGCGCCACGCCGGCAATGATCAGAATGCGGCTGGCCGGTGTTAAGTCCCGGTCGAAAAAACCGTCCAACCACCGCAGCCGTCCGCTCGCCGCTCCCGCGGTCATCTCGGCGCCTCCTGCCTCAGGGCCGTCAGGTTGCCCTTCGTGTCCCGCTTGACGGCCGCCGCCGGCCCTCCGCCTCCGCGCGGTTTCACCAGCAGATACCCTTGCATCTCCTGGTGCAGCGCGGAGCAGAAGTTCGTGCAATAGTACGCATACACGCCCGGCTTGTCGGCCACGAACTCCACCGTCTTCGTTTCGCCCGGATCGACGACGATGTTGATGTCGTAGTCGACCAGCCCCCACCCATGCAGTTCATCCGTCGTCTGCTCGATGTTTGTCAGGTGCACCGTCACATGGTCCCCCTGGTTGACCTCGATCCGGTTCGGTTCAAAGTTGCTCCGCACCGCGATCATCTTTACCGTCACGTTACTTCCGTTGCGATCCACCTTGGCGTCTTTGATATCCCAGATCGCATTCGGATTCTTGTTCGCCTCCTTCGGATAGACTTCGATCGGCTTCAAAGTCTCCACCTTGATCATCTGCGCGTAATGCGGTTCGGGCTCGGTGAAGGCGTCATACAGCAGCTTCATCTTTTCTCCCGAAATTCCGATCAGTTGCGAAGCCTCCGGTTGCGAAGGCCCCACGCTGATGTGGCGGCCATGCGAAAGCTTGTTGAGCGCGATCAGATACTTCCCCTTCGGGTGCATCGTGTCGCCCTCGGCCGCGCACAGATGGCCGATGTTGTATGACACCGGGATCTTATCCACCACTTCCCAGGTCCCGAGCTTCCACTTGGCGACGGCGCTCTCCACGAACAGGCTGGTGTAGGCGTACCCCTGATCGTCGTACTGTGTATGCAGCGGCCCGAGCCCCACGTTCACCTCGGCCTCCTTGATCGCGTCATAGCGAATCACCGGAATCCCGTCTTCATCGCCCGAGTAATCCTGCTTCTGAATCGCGTTCTGGATCTTGTCGAAACTGTATACCGTCGTGATCGACTGCAGTTTCCCGCTGCACACGATATACTTCCCGTCCGGAGTCACATCGGCTCCGTGCGGACTCTTCGCGCACGGCATCAGCCATACGACGCCCGGCGTCGCTTTCGGATCAATCACCTTCGCCCCGTCGATCGTCTTATACTTCCCGTCCGCAATGGCCTTCTCGGCGGCCTTCCAGTTCACCGCCGCTACGTAGTCGCGGTCTTTTTGCGTCGAGGTCACCTCCAGTTTTCCCGTTGCCCGCTCCGCGTTGTAGGACGTCCAGAATGCCCAGCCGTTGCTCGGTCCCTTGCCCGCCGAGCCAAGATCGTAATTGAACGGCGGCATCACAATCTCCCATCCCATGCTCATGCGTCCGGTCTGCGGGTCGACCTTCACCCCCGCGACGATACCTTTATATGCGGTTGCGTACTGCTCGATCGGCGCGTATGCCGACCGCGGAACCGGCGCGGAAAAACGCGACGCGGAAAGTATGTACTCCGTGTTCGGCGTCACAAACGAAGAGCCGTGGTTTCCCGAAACGTTCGGCAGCGGCCCCAGAATCTGTTTTGTCTTGAAGTCCCGAAGGTCGATCCGCGCCACGCGGTTGTTCGCGTTGTCGTTCACGAACATCCAGCGCCCGTCATAATCGCCGTTGGTCTGGCTGATCGACGGATGGTGTACATCCCCCCATGTATACCGGCCGAGCATCTCCTTCGTTTCCTTGTCGTATCCGTAGCCGGTCCCCGGATACGGCGTGAACACCGGAATCGTCGCGATGTGCCGCATCGACGGCACCCCGGCGACGTATATGTTCCCGGAATGTCCGCCGGAAGAGAACAGGTAGAATTCGTCCATGTCCCCCGGAGCCACATACGTCGAAACCGCCGCTTCACCCACGTCGCCGCGCTGTATGACGGCCCGCTTGCGCCGTCCCCGGCACGATGTTCCCATTAAAGCCGCCGCCACAAGCAATACAACCGCCGCGGTCATCCACCGGTATTTTCGAATGATTGCCATTTGAATGCTCACTTTCCTTTCCTGGCCTCTCCCTGCGCTGCCTTGCCGGATTCGGCCTCTTTGATCTTGTAAGCCTCATGCAGTTTCTCGATCGCCTCCGCCCGCTCCTCGTTCGACAGATGAATCTGCGTCGAAAGCACCACCGCCATCGTCCCCGTCGGTTGCGCCAGAAAATCTTCCAGCGTCCTGCCGAACCGGCTCTGTACATCGGTGACGGCAATCGAAAGGTCGGGTCCGATCTTCGAGGCGGACTGAATGCCGAATGACGAAACGTCATGGCAGATAAAGCATCCCTTGCGCACAAAGAATGCTCCCTTTCCCGTCAACATCTCGCTCTCTCTCCGCTGCTCCTCGGGTGTGGGCACATCCGCCTGCTGAAACCCCGGTATGTACTCCACCGGAAGTGCGCGTCGTTTCCAACTCATCACCAGAAGCGTCAGCGCCTGCGCGTCCTTGCTGTTCAGCCCGAAGTTCGGCATCACCGTCGCCGGCGACATGGCCTTCGGATCCTTGAAATGCGCCATATGCCACGCAAACACGGACTTCTTCCCGTTCAACCTGTCATAGTCATACTGCTCCGGCGACAATTCGCCCACGTTGGTCAGATTCGGCCCCACCGTTCCCCCACGCCCATTGATCACATGGCACGCGCGGCACCCTTTCTCCGCGATCAGTTGCTTTCCGCGGTTGATCACGTCCGCGCCCTTGGTTTCCCGGTCGTAGCGATGGCATCCGTTACAGTTCACCTGCAGCAGGGCGTTCCTGTCGCTCACCGTGTAGGCCGCCGCCATCTCCGCTCCAAGCAACGGCTCCTCCCAATGCTCCACCGCCACCGCGTGCGCTGACTCGGTGTCCACCGCGTACCCCTGGCCGCCATGACATACCGTGCAACCGTACTTCGAGATCGGATGCTTGGCCAACGGCTCCTTCGAATGTGTCCGGAATGGCTCCGGCGCGCTCTCCATTCCCTTCCACTCCACTCCCTGGTGACATGTCGTGCAGCGGTCCACGCGATTCAGCTCCTTTACCCATATCTGCTGCACCCCGGCCGGAACCTGCGCCGCCCGCGCCTCCCCGTACTTCTCCGCGATCATCTCGCGGAACTCGTCCTGGTAGTCCTTCCACTCCGGCGCGAAGTGCCGGTCGTACACGAACCCCAGCGTGATCAACAGCGCGATACCGAGTGCGGAGATCCACATTACGTCCCGTTTGTTTGGTTTCATCTCGTTCCTCAGAAATGTTTGGGAGCCTCGGGCCAGGCGTCCCACGGCCAGTAAAAGTGCCAGAACGGCCCGCGTAGGAAGGTCCCGATGATCGTCAGCACAAGTACTGCCAACACCAGCAGCAGAAAGATCGTGTTCTGCCGCCGCCGTGCCGCCGCGAACCAGACGCCTGCCGCTGACACTGGGCTTCGGTCAAGGAACGGCCACACGATCAGCCCGGCCACTATCAACCCTGGAATCAGAATGCCGCCCACGAACGCCCCGTTAACCGTGAACCCGCCCAGGTGAATCGTCGTGTCGGTAACCAACTCCTGCAGCCACAGAAAGTACCAGGGAGCCTTCGCCGGGTTGGGCGTCACTTTCGGATTGGCGGCCTCCTCCAAAGGCGTCGGCAGCGCAATCGCCAGCAGTGACACTGCCACGACAGTCACCAGCGTCACCACCAGCAGCCGCTGCGTGAGATTCGGCGACGATGGCACGGTCTCCGACTCCTCGTCCACAAGCGACGCCTCGACATGCACCGTTCGTCCCTTCGCCACGCCCAGCAGCGAGTACGTCTTCGTGGGTACGATAGCCGCTATCCGCTTTTGAGTCCGCGCCAGCCGGTCCACGCACGCCAGGCCGTGATCCTTCCGGATGCGCCACATGTGCCACACGAACAGGAACAGCACCGCCACGGGAAGAAAGAAGCAGTGCAATACGTAAAAACGGATCAGCGTGTTCTGGTCGATCGTGTTTCCTCCGAGCAGCACAAACCGGATCCGCTCCCCCACCACCGGGGCCGCGCTCGCGATGTTGGTGCCCACCATGATCGCCCAGTACGCCAACTGGTCCCAGGGGAGCAGATACCCCGTGAAGGACAACAACAGCGTGCACAGCAGCAGCGCCACTCCGATGATCCAGTTCAGCGGCCGGTTCTGGTGCACCGCCACCCCGTTGCGGTACGCGCCCGTCAGGAACACACGCACCATGTGCAGGAAAACCACCGCCACCATCAGGTGCGCCGAAATGCGGTGAACGCCGCGCAGGTACCATCCGAACGCAACCGCGAACTCGATGTCTTTGATGGATTGGTAGGCCCGCTCCACCGACGGCACGTACAGAAACATCAGAATCATTCCCGTCAGCGCCAGCAGCGCGAACAGCACCGCCGATATCGTGCCCAGCCAGAAGGAATACCCGAAGCTCAAACTCGCGTTCGTGACCTTCGCCGGAAACCAGTGCAGCAGCAGGTTCCGCACCACGGAATCGCCCGCCTCGCGCTCGGTCTTCGGAGTCCACGTCCAGAACAACTTCTCGAATATGCCGCGCTTGGCCTCCATCTCACGCTCCTTACACCGTCAACCGGAAGTTCTTGTCTACCGGCTCGCTCAAATCCACAACCAGCGCCCCGTCATCGGGCGACACCGCGAGTTTGTACCACTCGAGTGGCTTCGGAGCCGGACCCGCGTAGTTCGTGCCGTCGCCGTAGTATTTTGATCCATGACACGGGCACGCAAACTCGTAGTGAACCTCCACCGGCTTGCCCCCGATCTGCACCGTCTTCGGCTGATTGAGATTGACCATCTTCACCGTGCAGCCCAAATGCGTGCACACCGCCGAAATGGCGTGAAATGTCTTGTCCCGCCGGAAGACGAACACCCGCTGGTCCTCGAGAAACGTGGCTCCCTCCGGAAAGGAGTCCGGAGCCCCGGCCTTGAACCTCCGCGCCTGTTCATAAAGAACATCCGGAACCAGTGGCCGCATCATTGCGTAGCACAGCCCCGCGATCCCGCTCAGCAGCGACCCCACCCCGATCTTATGGAACAGCGTGCGCCGCGTCGCTCCCTTCTCGCACGGGCTCCCCTCCGGTTTCTCAGCGGGCCCCGCCTTGGCGAGCCATCGTTTCAGACTCTTCATAGAAGAAGACCTCCATCGTCATCGCATCCGTCGGGCAGCGCAGCGCGCAAAGCCCGCACCGGATGCACTTGTCGTCGTCCTTGATCATCACCGAGAGTGGCCCGCCGTCCGCCGAATCGCCGTAAGACCGTCGGATCTCCTCGGCCGTTATCCCGTCCAGCGCCGCTTCCTCCACCGGGATCAGCTTCAGGCAGTACTCCGGACAGACATCTACGCACCGGTTGCACAGCACGCATTTATCCGCGTCGTAGATCGTCTGAATGTGGCACATCAGGCAGCGCTCCGCCTGCCGCCGCGCTTCCTCTTCGCTGTATGCCGTTTCCACTTCGGAGATGCCGGTCCTGCGTTTCAGATCGATCGACGGCGGCGCTTCCCGCTCCAGTCTGTCGTAGTCCGGGCTGGTCGTATATTCTCTCGTGCGGATCTTGCTGATCCGCAGCCGCACTTCGGGCATCCCGCTCACTCCGCGCAGGTAGTTGTCAATCGAAAGCGCGGCCTGCTTGCCGTTGGCCACCGCTTCAATCAGGTTGCGCGGTCCAAATGCCGCGTCGCCGCCCGCGTAAATGCCCGCCGCGCTCGTCGCCAATGTCTGCCGGTCCACCTTCACCGTGCGCTGCGGCGTCAACTCTACTCCGTCCTCAGGCTTCAGGAATGACAGATCCGTCTGCTGCCCGATCGCCAGAATCACCGTGTCGGCTTCCACCACCTCGCGAACCGAGTCGTCAAACTCGGGGTTGAATCGCCCGCTGTCGTCATAAGTCCGGCGCACTCCGGTCAGTTCAATCTGCTTCAGCCGGCCGTTCGCCCCTATGAATCTCCGCGCGCTCCTCTGCGTCAGGAACCGGATCCCTTCCCTCTGAGCCTCCTCGAACTCTTCCTTACCCTGCGCCGTGCGCATCACCGGCAACTCGTCAAGCGATTCCAGACTCATCATCGTCACGTCGGAAATCCCCGCCCGCAACGCCGAACGCGCCGCGTCGAGCGCCGGAGCCAGGTCCGATGAGTGCCCTTCCTCCGGCGCGCTTCGCCTCGCCATGCGCGCCGCGTCAAAGGCGACGAAACCGCCGCCGATCACCACCACTTTGCCGCCCAAATCGACACGATAGCCGTTGTTCACATTCAGCAGATAGTCGATGGCGCGAATCACTCCGTCCAGTTCCGCTCCCTCGATGCCCAGGTCGCGCCCGCGTTGCGTTCCCACGCTCAGGAAAACAGCCTCGTACCCTTGCTCCCGCAGTTCCTTCAGGCCGAACTCCGGCGTCAGCGGAGCGTTTAGCCGCAGTTCCGCTCCCATCTCGAGAATGCGGTCGATCTCTTTGTGAATCAACGATCGCGTCAGCCGGAATTCCGGGATGCCGTGATACATCATGCCGCCCGGCGTATCGCTGCCCTCAAATACCGTTACCGCATAGCCCATCAGCGCCAGGTCATGCGCGCAGGATAACCCCGCCGGTCCGGCGCCGATCACCGCCACCTTCTCCCGTGTCTGCTGCCTCCGGCTCTCCCGCAGCAGCGGTAAGTGCCATACAGTCTTGTTCCCCGGATCGGAATGTATCTGGAACAGTTGCTGTTGCGTCTCCGGAGCCAGCGATTCAACTCCATACTTCTCCGTCACGAATCGCTTCAGCGCACGGATACTCACCGGAGCGTCGATCTTCCCCCGCCGGCACCTGTCTTCACAAGGAGCCGCGCATACCCGCCCGCATACGCTCGCAAACGGATTCGGCGAGCGCGCAGTTAGATAGGCCTGCTCATAGTCCCCAGCCGCGATCAGTTGCACATACCGCCCCGCATCCGTCCGCACGGGGCATGCCGCCTGGCACGGCACCATATCCATCCAGAACTGTATGTCAGGAATGCTAACAGGATAATTGGGTCCTAATTTGCTTTCACCGATCGACATTCGATTAGAGTATCGGCCGGGTTACCTGCTTTAGCTGTGACGGAAGTCACAATCACTAGGGCGAATGTCCTAACGCTAGCACGCTGTTGGGAAAACCCCGCCCGCCGGGATCGCTGTCAATCATCTGAAAACGTAGTTTTCTGAGCATGGGGGCGGGGGCAACCTCATCGGCGGGCAAGGCGAAGGGGTTCCCAATGGAGGGCAAGAGGCGCCCGTGCCTGTGCGCGCACAGAGTTCCACACAATACGGGAAAAGGCTTCGTATAATCCGTCCGTAAGCTCTCAACTCGCTACCGGCATCAGTCGCCAAACCTCGCACCACTCGATCAGTTGCGCCTTCGCTCGACGCACCCGCAACAGCACCCGGCGAGCGTGATGCACCAGTTTGGCCGGTGAGCGGAAGATCTGAAAGCGAAGCCGCTTGGGCCGTGACCGCAGCCACGGCTCGGGAAGTCCGATCCGCTTCAGCGCCGTGAGCACATTGTGAGTGAGCAATGCCAGCCGCATCCATGCCGCGTTGGCTCCGAATCTCCCGCACGGCATGACCCCTCCGGCCAGTTCGTTCTTCAGCACATCATGCACGGCTTCGATCGTACCCGCCTTCTCTCGATGCCACTCCAGCAGTTTCTTCGCCCCCCGGTTCCACTCGTTACTGGCCACCACGAAATACTTCGCCTCACTACCGTCGGCGAACAACTCCCCTTGTCGTATGTGCTTCTTCAAATTGGGTGTCATGCGCACGCGGATGCCGAATGTAATGCGCCCGCGCGGTCCTTGACGGCCTTCCTCATCGCGCAGCCAATTCACCAACTCCCGTTCCCAGCACGCCGCATCGCCGCGAAAGTACAACTCCTGGACCCCGGCCGGCAGGGCTTGAAAAGCGTGCCTGGCGACTGGCAGCACCAGATCCATTTCGGCCCACACCGCCAACATGGGCTGATATCCCTTGCCGCCCTGATAGGTCGGCTTAGCTTGCTTCTTCCAACTCTCGATGATGGTCGCATCCAGATCGATGGTCGCGATCTGTTGCTCCGCGCAGCGCCGGCCGATCTCCCGCACCAGTTCCTGATTCACCTGCGCCAAAGCTCGCAGTGCCCCACTTTCATCGGGGATATAACTCACCTGTCCCTGCGGTATCTCACTCCGCGCCCGCTGCAACTTCTCTTCATCGTGGAACTGGTCATGACCCAGCATCTGGCGCAGTCAATCGTCTTCCCGCAGCCGGTCGAAATCTTCCAGGCACTCCCCGCCCACTGCGTTCAGCACCAGGAAAGCTCTCTACGTAACTGGCTTCATCGAAACCGCGCTGCCGCTGCTTCAAATGCAGACTGCGCTTCACCATGCCCCCGACGTCCAGCGATCGCGCGGCCCGCAGCAGCAGCGGGATTCCCCCGTAGGCAGTCACCGTCTCCTACAGCGGCTCGCGATCGATCTCGAACAATAGATCTCCTTCGGCCAGAGACTGGGGTTGCTTGCAAGAAAGGCTCATCTGTTATGCAATTCTGCACCCAACGGGTGAAATCTCCGCTCTTCTCTCCTGCCGCTCTGTCCCGCTTTCCGATCGACTCCGATCTTGCTACGGACGGATTACGGAAGGGAAGGCCAGGAGCTGAAAGCTGAAAGCCGAAAGATAGGAGCACCGTGTTGCAAGCTATAATGTGGAACGCCCAAGGAGTAATCACTTGGAGAGAGGCCCTGGAAGTCCAACGCCGGACGAAGTTCGTCTTCAGGTGGCCAGGATCACCGCCGGCCGCCGATTCACCGCCGCTCCCAGCCTCGCTCGCTTTCTCAACTTCATAGTCCGCGAGACAACCGCCGGGCGTGGACCTGCGTTGAAAGAGTACCTCATCGGAGTCGATGTTTTCGGCCGCGGCGAGACTTTCGACCCTCGCATCGATCCGATCGTGCGCGTTCAGGCGGGCAAACTCCGAAAACGGCTCGACGAGTATTACAGACGGGAGGGCGCCTCCGATGAGATCATCATCGACCTTCCAAAAGGAAGCTACGTCCCCGTGTTCCGCAATCGCGGCGTGTCCATCGACGCGCCGGCCTGTCCTGCCGCCACTCCGGCTCACCGAAAATTTTGGCGGCGCGGCGCGGTCATCCTCGCGCTGGCCGTCGCGCTCTCCGTGGCAGTCTGGCGGCTCGTCTCGCAAGAGGACCACCGGAACAATTTTCAGTTCACTCTTTCAAGGCTCACTTCCGATAGCGGGCAGACCACTCATCCGGCCGTTTCCGCCGCCGGCAGGCTCCTGGCCTTCTCCTCCGACCGTGGACCGCAAGGCGACTCCAATATCTGGGTTCAGCCTTTGGCCGGCGGCGAAGCCCTCCAGTTGACGCGCGACCCGGCGGCCGATACCTCGCCGGATTTCTCTCCCGATGGGGCCCATGTCGTCTTCCGGTCCTGGCGCGACGGCGGCGGGATCTATGTCGTGCCCGTGTTGGGTGGCCCGGAGCGGCGCCTCGCCGTGGGAGGCTACTCCCCGCGATTCTCACCCGACGGAGCGTGGATCGCCTATGCCCAGGACGGCATTCAGGTGGTCCCTGCATCGGGAGGCGAGCCGCTCCGCGTATCCGGAGCCGTCGGCGGCGCTGCCTGCCCGCTTTGGACCCCCGATGGCAAGCGACTCGTCTTTGTCGGAGAGACTCCCGAAGGTTACGACTGGTGGGTCGCGTCCTTGGCCCGCGATGCCCCGCCGTCTCCCACCGGTGTCGCCGCCGCGCTTCGCAAGCATGGTCTGAATGACTTCGATGAGACGGCCTGCCCCTCCGCCTGGCTGGGCAACGAGATAGTCGTCACTCTCAAGGTGGACGGGATGGGGAACCTATGGAAAGTGCCGATCTCGTTCAAGACATGGAAGGGAGCCGGCGCAGCCGTTCAACTGGTTCCCGGGCCGGGTGTTGATCATGCTCGTGTCCTTGCCTCTCAGGGAATCTCCTTCCGCCTGATTTTCGCCACCGACGCGAACCTGAGCCACCTTTGGAGTCTCCCCGTGGATGCAGGCAGTTCGCAGCCGCTCGGCGACCTCCAGCAACTGACCAGGGATGCTTCCTTGGTGGGGGGCCTGGACGGCGCCCGCCCGATCCTCTCCGCCGATGGGGATCGTCTCATTTTTCAATCCGCCCGCTCCGGTAACCTCGACATCTGGATGAAGGACCTGGGCACCGGCAGGGAAGAGAGCCTGACCAGCGATCCCCGCCCCGAAGATCTGCCCGTCGCCGATGCGGCCGGCAACACTGTCGCCTACCAGGTCTCGGACGCCGGGCGGCAATCCATCTACCTCACTGATGTCCGCCGGCGTTTGCCGCGAAAGCTGTGCGACGATTGCGCTCATCCGTTGGACCTGTCCCCGGACGGCACTCTTCTCCTCTACCGGGGCGTCGCTCCCCCGGCCCTGAACCTGCTCGACGTCCGGACACTCAAATCGGTAGCCATTCTTCAGGATCCCCGAATCGTGCCCCTGGAAGCCAGCTTCTCTCCCGGCATGAAGTCGATCGCCCTCGTCGTCCGGGAGCAACACCGTGAGCGGCACCGTGCCTTCCTGGCCCCGTTCGATCGGGGAACCCTCGGAGCCGCGGATACCTGGGTTCCGATCGCCGAGGAAATGTACCACCTCTACCTCCGTTGGTCGCCCGCCGGCAATCTGCTCTACTATTTCGCGACTCGGGATGACCATCGCTGCCTTTGGGCCTTGCGCTTCGATGCCCGCGGCCGCCCGATCGGTCAGCCCGCCGCCGTTCGCCACTTCCACACCGTTCAGCACTACCCGTTATCGGGAAGCTGGATTTCGGTGGCCCGCAATCGCCTGGCCTTCAACCTTACCGATGTGACCTCCAATATCTGGATGGCCGCGGTACCGTAGGTCGCGGTTTCGAGCGTTCGGAGCCGCGTTTACGGTAAACGCTAACTCCGCTTTACTTCAGAATCGCTCTCCTTTCCCGCACGCTCGCCTCATGAGAGGCCTGATCGCTTTCCTGGTCCTCGCCACCGCATGCACGGCCGAAACCTACTACGTGCGGGCCGGCGGCGGCACGGCCACCCAATGCAATGGCACTGCCAACACTCCTTACCCCGGCTCGGGTGAGAATCGAGACTGCGCTTGGGCACACCCATTCTGGGCCTTGAACTCATCCGGAGCCTGGCGGATTCGCGGCGGCGACACGCTGGTCATCGAATCCGGCAGCTACAGGATGGGGTTCGGCGCCCCGAACACCGGTTGGTGCTCCCCCGAGGGAGCCTATGAATGTGTTCTCCCTCCGCTCCCCTCCGGCCCGGATCCCCGGACGTTCACCCGTGTCCGCGGCGCCGGCTGGAACTCCGGATGCGCCGCCGCGCCGGAATTGTGGGCCACCCAGCGGGCAAACACCGTCCTGAGTCTGGATAACACCTCGAACGCCGAAATCGCCTGCCTGGACATCACCGACCATTCCGGTTGCGTCGAGTTCCATGCCGATAGCTCCGTCCGCTGCCAGCGCGATCAATATCCCTTCGGCGATTGGGGCTTGATGGGGCTTCATGCCCAGGATTCGAGAAACGTCATCCTTCGCAATCTGAACATCCATGGCTTCGCCGAGACGGGAGTGCGAGCGGGTCGCATCGCCGATTGGACCGTCGAGGATGTTCGCATCGCGGCAAACGGCCTCGCTGGCTGGGACGGCGACCTCGGTGGCGTGGACTCCTCCAACTCCGGAACATTGATCTTCCGCCGCTGGAAGGTCGAATGGAACGGCTGTGCCGAGACTTGGCCCGCGCGGCAACCCGGTTCCTGTTGGGCGCAGCAGTCCGGCGGCTACGGCGACGGCGTTGGTACGGGAGCCTCCTCCGGCCGCTGGATCATCGAAGATTCCGAATTCCGCAATAACACCTCCGACGGCCTCGACCTTCTTTACTTGGAAACGGTGCGCGGCGAGCGCCCCAGTGTCGAGATTCGCCGTACCATCGCCTCCGGCAACGCCGGAAACCAGATCAAAGTCAGCGGCCGGTCCACCATCGTGAACACCGTTGCGGTGGGCAACTGCATGTTCTTTCTCGACAAGCCGTTTGGGAGTCACATGGGCGGCCGGATGAGCGGCGATCACTGTCGCGCCTACGGCGGAACCGTCGCTGTGTTCATGCACCGGGGTGATGCCGCCTGGGTGGTTAACTCCACAATCGTCGGTCACGGCGACACCCTGTTCACCATCGAGTGCCGCACGCCGGGCGGTCAGGCGCCGGCGTGCGACGGCAGCGAGACGGTGGGCATTCAGAACAACGTTTTGGCCGGCTACGGCGACTCTCTCGGCGGCGATGAAGTCGGCCTGTCCTGGGATCCTTTCAACATGACGCGCGGTCACGTGGACTACAACATCATCCAAAGGGTGAAGGAAACTCCTTGTCCCGGAGGCGCGCGCAACGTCTGCGCGGACCCGCTGTTTGTGAACCCCGATATCGAGACATTCGATGGCCGCCTCCGCGCCGGCAGCCCCGCGATCGATTCCGGACTCGCCGTGGGAAGTCTCAATGGTCTGATTCCCTCCGGTGACTTCATCGGAGCCCCACGGCCGGCGGGCGCCGGAGTGGATCGCGGCGCGTTCGAGTTTGGCGCCGCCCAGGTTCCGGTCATCGCCGCTCTCGTCAGCGCCGCCAGCGGGCAGCCTGGCCTCGTCCCCGGATCGCTGATGTCGCTCTATGGCCAGCGGCTCTCCTCTTCATCCGCCGTCGCCACCTCGTTGCCCCTGCCGGCGCAACTCGGCGATACTCAGGTCCTGTTCGGCGATCATGCGGCAGGGCTGGTCTATGCCGGTGAATCCCAGATCAATCTCCTTGTCCCCGCCTTGACCCCCGGGACAGACACCACCGTGTCAGTGCTCCGCGGCGCCTCGCGCAGCGCGCCCGTGAGCCTGCCCGTCACCGCCGTCGCCCCCGCCATCTTTGTGGTCTCGATCGGCGGTGAGACGCGCGGGGCGATTACCAGCGTGACTGGCGGAATTATTCTCGCCGGCTCGCCTGCTACCCCCGGTAGCGTTCTGATCGCTTATGCCACCGGTTTGGGTGTTGCCGATCCGCTCGAAGGCTCGCCCGGCTTGCACTCCAGCCGGGTTCGTCCCCGCGTTCTGGTGGACTCGCGCGAGGCCGCCGTGCAGTTCGCCGGCCCGAACCCCGTCTTCCCGGGGTTGGATCAAATCAATTTCGTACTTCCGCCGGAAACACCGGGCGGCCGGGAGGTCCAGGTATGGCTCGAACAATCCGATCGCAGGTCCAACGTCGTCTCCCTCCCGGTCCGCTAGCGCTCGCGGCTCTCTGGCTTTCCTGCGCCCCCACGCCGCAACCGCTCGTCTCGAGCCCGTTCCGCCTCGATCCGCGCCAGATCGCCAGGCTCACCGTGCGCCGCGCCGTCTTCTGCGCCGGCCAACCCGGCTTGACAGTGACGCTCAGCTTCACCAACGATGCCGGCAACACCGTCGCCCGCCGGGAGGCTGTTCTCGCCTGCGGCGGCTCCGCACAGCTCGACCTCACCGCCGGGCAAGCGTCCGGGAAGCCGGTTACCGCGCGTCTCGATCTTCCGGCCTCGGCCGCCTACCCGATTGAAGCCGCTGTCGAAGTTATCACGCCCGCCGGTTCCGGCCGTGAAGGCGGCGTCCTCTACCGGTTGCGCAAACCGGCGGCCCCCGGCCCAACCACTCAGTGCTGCGCGGTGGAAACTCGCGCCGATCTTGTTGTCTGTTCGCGATGCCTGTTGCAACGAGAGGCTGCATCGCACCGTGTACCTTGCTCTGGATGACAACGCTCGCTTGGGTCAAAGCCCGCGC
>JABAQT010000090.1 GCA_019187195.1 Bryobacteraceae bacterium | reverse complement strand
ATCCGCGCTGTTGGGACGGCGGCGTCGTGGTAGCATGATAAGTTGTCAGGCTCCGGGCTTCGTGCAATGGGCGGCCGCAAACCCCGCCAGGTCCGGAAGGAAGCAACGGTAGTGGTTTAGCTTGTGTGCCGCGGATCACCCGGGGTCTGGCAATGATTCACGCGCGTTTACTTCGCCCTCAGCCCGCATGCATGAACCCGTCCCACAAGCCGATGCGCACTATCAGGTCATCGCGCGGAAGTACAGGCCGCGCTCGTTCGCGGATCTGATCGGCCAGGAACACGTCAAGACGACACTCGAGAACGCCCTCACGCAGCGCCGCATCGCCCACGGTTACATCTTTTCGGGACAGCGCGGAACGGGCAAGACAACGGTGGCGCGCATTGTCGCGCGGTGTCTGAATTGCGCCGAGGGCCCCACCGTCACGCCCTGCGGGCGCTGCGCCAGTTGCGTGGAAATTCACAGCGGCGGCTCGATCGACGTGATCGAAATCGACGCGGCTTCGAATCGCGGCATCAACGAGATGCGCGAACTGCGGGAGAGCGTCCGCTTCCGCCCCGCCCGCGACCGCTACAAGGTCTTCATCATCGACGAAGCGCACCAGATCACGAGTGAAGCATTCAATGCCCTGCTGAAGACGCTCGAGGAGCCTCCCGAGTGGGTGGTTTTCATGCTCTGCACGACGGAAGCGCACAAAATTCCGAACACGATCGCCTCACGCTGCCAGCAGTTCAGCTTCCGCTCAGTGGATTATGAGCAGGTGCTCGGGTTGTTGCGCGATATCTGCGCCCGGGAGAACATCGAGGCGGAAGCCGAGGCGTTATCGGTCATCACACTGGCCGGCGAAGGGAGCGTGCGCGATTCCCTTTCCGCGCTCGATCAGTCGATAGCCTGCTGCGGCCGCATGCTGCAAGCGGCGGACGTGCGGCAGTTGTTGGGACGCTTCTCGATACAGACTCTCGAGCAGGTGGCCGAAGCGTTGCTCGCTCTCGATGGCCGGCGGATGCTCGACATCGTACAGGAGATGGAGGGGAGCGGTGGGAACCTGCAGCATTTCTGCCGCGAGTTGTGCCGTTTCTTCCGCAACCTGCTGGTGGCGCGAATCGCCGGGGCCGAAAGCCGGCTGATCGCGGCCGGAGGGCCTGAGCGGGAACGTTTAGGTTCGCTTTCCTCGCGGTTTGGAGAGGAAGACCTCACACGATACTTGCAGTTAACCTTGGAACTGTTTCAAACCATGCAGTATTCTCTGCAACCACGGATGCACCTGGAGCTTGGATTGTTGAGAATGGTGCAGGCCGGAAAGCTCCGCCCCATCGAGGAGATTCTGGCGGAGTTGCAATCCGGCGCGCCGCGCGCGGCGGCGGCGGTCACTCCGAAACAGCCGCCGGCGCGGCTTACGGCGCCGGCAGCCAAACAGGCCGCTCCCGGGCCGCAAACCGCGTCCGCCGCGCCCACGGCAGGTGGAGACTGGCGGCGCAGGCTGCTCGAGAACCTGAACGAAAAGGGGATGACGTTCATCGCCGACGCAGTGGAGCACTCGGAAATCATCGAGCGCCCCGGAGAACTCGAATTCGTGACGGGCAAGGAGTTCTCGATGGCTGTCCGCAGCAGTGACATGCAGAAAGCGGTCGACTCGCTGGCTCGCCGTCCGATGAAGATTAAGGTAACCTTTACGGATAAGCCCGCCGCGGCCGCCCCGGCGGCGGACCGTGGAAAGAACGAGGATGAGGGGGCACGGAAGGCGCTTGAGAATCCCGAGGTGCAGCGCTACCGGGAACTGTTTCCGGGCAGCGAGGTCCGCGCCGTGCGGAATCTGAAGGAGTAGAGATGAAATTACCAGGAAACATGCAGGCGGCGATGAAGCAGGCGCAGCAGATGCAGGCGCGCATGCAGGAGGAGGTTGCGAAGATCCGTGTCGAGGGTTCGGCCGGCGGCGGGATGGTGACGGTGTCCATGGACGGCCAGAAGAACGTCGTCAGCGTGAAGATCGATAAAGAAGTGGCGGGCGACGTCGAGATGCTGCAGGACCTCGTTCTGGCGGCGTGCAACGAAGCCGTACGCAAAGCGGATGAAGCAATCCAGCAGAAGATGGGCGGCATGCTGGGCGGTCTGGGACTGCCGCCGGGCCTGTTTTAGATGGACTTCGCCGAACCGCTCTCGAGGTTGATTCAGGAAGTGCGGCGCATGCCCGGCATCGGGCAGAAGTCGGCGCAAAGGATCGCGTTCCACCTGCTGCGGGCAAGCCGCGAGGACGCCGAACGGCTGTCGAAAGCGATCATGGACGTCAAGGACAAGCTGAGCCTGTGCAGGATCTGCAACAACATCAGCGATGGAGAACTCTGCCCCTACTGCCGCGACCTTGCCCGGGATCACGGCGTCATCTGTGTTGTCGAAGAGCCTCCGAACATCCTGCCCATCGAGACGACGCGGCAGTATGAAGGCGTTTACCACGTGTTGCACGGAGCGATCAGCCCGCTGCGCGGCGTCGGTCCGGAGCAGTTGCGCATCAAGAGCCTGCTCGCGCGGCTTCAGCAAGGCGAGGTGAACGAAGTGATTCTCGCCACGAACCCGACGGTGGAAGGCGAAGCCACGGCCGTGTATCTCTCGCGGCTGCTGAAGCCGCTCGGCGTGAAGGTGACGCGCATCGCGATGGGCCTGCCCGTGGGGAGCGATCTCGAGTTCGCCGATGAGGTGACGATGTCGAAGTCGATGGAAAACCGCCGCGAGATGTAGGCTTCTATTTGCGGGGCTGGACCGGCGGGCGTCCGGCTTTGCGGATCTCCTTTTTCAGATCACCGGCCCGCGCGTCCTCGGCGGCAATCTCCTTGCGGATCTCTCCCGCCTGGGCGTCGAGTTGGCGCGCCTGCTCCCTGGTTTCGCGCAATTCACGGCTTTCGTGCCTGGCGAGCGGCGGGCCCACGTACCGCGCCTGTTCCCGCAGCGGCGGAAGATCCTCGCGGCTCACTTCGAGGCGCACGATGACATCCTCGGAGAGCCTCGCGTAGGTAACCGAACCGCGCCGTATCGCGTCGCCGTCGAGATGAATCGGCGGCAGCATCCCGCCATCATCAATGAACAGCGTCGCCGAACCGGCGCGGAGCACGGCGGGGCTCGCACGATCCCATTCCACGCGCAACTGGCCATTCACATCGACTATGCGCAGTTGCAGCGCGTCCGGCGCCGGCGGGTGTCTGAATTTCGGAATGGCGTACAGCGCCAGGGCGCAGACGAATAGCGCCACGGCCACCCAGGCGAGGCGCGAAAGTCTGTTTCCCTCCTGCGCGCCGCCTCCACCGGAAGATTCTTCCCGATGCAGGGCAAGCGGACCCGGACGGGGAGAAACGGCAAGGGAACGCGCCCCGTTCAATGGGAACTCGCCGTGGGGCTCCGCGGTTTGAATGCGTCCATCTTTTTCGCGGACGAAAAATCCGCCACGGGTGTCTTTGCCACGCCGCGGGTGGATCACCAGGGTGACCTGCCACGGCTCGGGAAAAAAACGGTTGAACAGGTCGACATCCTCGGCCGTCATGCGCAGTCCGGGCCGGGTGTGGGAGACGAACCACCCGACAGGATCGAGCACCTGTAAGCGCGGGTCGCTTTGCGCCTCTTCAAGCAGTTGCATGAGGCCCTGTTGATCGTCATTGGAGAGGACGAAGGCGGGGCCGCGGGCATGATCGCAGGTGATGGGTTTCCAGGCGAGAACGCGGATGCGATCCTGGCCGCGCCGTCCGAAGAGGACTCCTCCCACCTCGACGCCGCCTCGGCTGAGGCGCCGCAGGCCTTCCTGGACGGTCTCCTGGATCTCGTCGAGGACGGCCCACTGGCATTCAATCTCTAACGGGTGTTCCGCTACCGACCATAGCAATACATCGCCCGCGCGGTCATCCGAACCCTGCAAATCGACTCCCTGATGGCGAAGGTGACTCAACCTATTCTAGGGCAGGGCGAAGAGGGCGATCAATATTACCAATGGGCTAGGGTACTTACTACCCGCAACCGCGGTTGGAGGCGCTCAGTCCTCGAAGACCACCATCTGATGGCCGTTCACCACCGGAACGGTCACTGTGGCGTAGCCTTCGCGGTAGTCGCAGGGAAGGTCCTGGCGTTGCGGGGCGAGATAGACTTTCGCGGGCGCCCGCGAAAGGCGGGCCGCCACCACCACGCCGCGCAGCGGGATGACATCCTCGACAATATCGAGGTCCGGGCTGCGCCGCTCGGGAATATAGTGGAGCAGGTGGAGAATATGACGGCCGCGCTGGGTGGTCAGAGTCACCTGCGCCGTGGTGGGCAGTTCCGCCCGCACCAGTGGCTCCGGCAACAACCGGTGGATCGCGTTGCCCACCAGTTGCCGGTAGACCGCGTAGCCATGGCGCGCGTAGGCCCGGAAGATGGGCACCGCGAAGTAGACGATGCGTCCGCGCTGAACGGCCGCGGCGTAGCCGGTGGGCTTCTGATAGGGGGTCTGCTCGACCTGGAAATGGCGGTAGTCCTTGTCGAAATAGCCGGCCCAGACTCGCGCCAGTTCCGTGGTTCCCGGCTTCGCCTTTACGGCGGATCCTGTCTCATACATCTCGTGGACCATGGCGGGGATGCCCTCGCGCAGCGCTTCGAGGGCTTCAATGTACTGCGATTCGTGCTTCCATGGCCCTTCGTAATCGACTCCCACGCCCGGTAGCGCGAAGCCTTTCCCGGCGGAGTCAAGTCCCGCTTCATGACTGAGGATGAGTCCGCCGCCGGCTTCGACATACGCCGCCAGTTTGTCCCGCAACGCGTCATCGAGGCGGTAGTCGTCGGCGAGGATCAGCACTTTGTAACGGGAGAAGGCGGACTCGCGATCGAGCACGTCGAATTGATGGCGCAGTTGAGTCAGCATGCGATTGACGCCCATGGCGGAATCGTTGCCGCGCGGTCCGGGCGGGTAGAGGAAGGCGACCTCGGTGACGGCGCGGGCTCCTTCGCACCAGGGCTCTTTGGCGGCCACCGAGCGATAGGTGAGCCCGATTCGATCATAGGTTCGGGGGTTGAGAAGGCCATCGGGGTGCAAGTGGTCGCCGATGGCGCACCGGGTGGCCTGCGCCAGCATGCTGAAGCATTCATAATCGAGCGCCGCCTGGTTGCGCACGGTGCCGAAATCGCCCCAACTGCGGTGGAAGGCCCCGGTCATCCCCTGGGCCTCGAGTCCGAAGTTGCGCAGGTAGCGCGAAGCGATCTGAAAATGGCCGTAGCCCCAGCTTCCGCCCGGTAGCGATTCGATTTCGATATGAGTGTAATCGGACGCAGCTTCGCGCAGGAACCGTGGCTCCTGCGCCAGGCGAAAGGGACCGTTGATATAGACGCTCGCTTTGGGCTTGCGCGTCCGCACGGTGGCCGCGAACCGGTCCATGACGCGTTTCATCACGATGTAGGCGTGCTTACGGCGGTCTTCCGCCTTTGTGCTGTCAAGGCCCAGTTGATCGCGATCTTCCATGCACGAAGGGCCGAAGCAGCCAGTCAAGGGATGGACGTAGTTGTCGTAGAACAGGCCGTCGGCTTCGTAGTTTCGCAGCACCTCGGCGGCCTGCTCGATGATGTAATCGGCATAGGGCGTGTTGCTGCAGACCAGCCCCAGGTTGGGGGTCAAAGGTCCGGCGCCCCCGCGGTGTCCGTACGACTTGCCCTCCGCGTCCAGGGCGCGCCACTCGGCATGCTTGCGCCAGATGTGCTGGTCGTACATCGTGCTGATGTACACGGGCACCCGGATGCCCTGCCGGTGGCAGGCTTCGATCATGCCGCCCACGAGGTCGGTCTTCAGATTCGGATGTCTGATTCCAACCCTGGTGGGGTAATAGGACATGCCGTGATGGCATTTCGCGAAGATGGTGATCGAGTTCACCGAGGCTTCCTTGAGCACCCGCGCGAACTCTTCCGCGTCGAAACGCTCGCCTACCCCGGTGATCGCCGGAGAAGTATGAAAGTCCAGGTGGATGTGGCGGAAGGTGACCACGCCGGGTGGAACCCCGGCTCCCGGCGCGATGCCGGCGGACCCGAGAAACCCCAGTCCGGCGGCGCTCCCGAGCAATTCGCGGCGTGAAATGCCGGTCGGCATAATACAATCCTCCTGTCAGAAGTCGATAGCCGGAGTCCGGATGAGAAAACCCATCACGGCATTCCCTGCCAGTTGAGACCGTGCTTTTTCGAATAGGCCGGAATCTCGTGATCCAGAACACCACGGAGTTGCCGGATCTTTTCGGCGAGGACATCCGGCGTGTAAAAGTAGTCCTGCTCCCACTCGTAGCCGAGGCGGGAATCGCGCATCTGGGTGTCGCGGGCGGCGCGCGTGCGGCCGAGTTCCTCGCGGGCAATGGCGGCCATGCGCTTCAGAATAACGGTTTTCTCCGCTGCTTCCGCGGCCTTGGCCAGTTTCAGTCGCAGGTCCTCGAATTCGAGGATGGCGGCGTCGCTGCGCATCATCCGCTGTAACTGCTCCGCCAGCAGGACTTCGCGAAACGCCGCGCGGCGCTTGCCGGAGGGCGCCCGGAGCGCGGCGCGGCGGTAACTCTCGAGTCCCTTCTCCATCTCCGCGGCGGCCGCCAGCAGATACTTGTTAAAGACCGGCAGGCTGAAAGGGCTGGCGTAGCGCGCGGCGGCGTTGGTCTTGTTGGTGAAATCCGGCGTGAGGATCACACGCTCCGGGGCATAGGGCCAGTACTTGCTCACCCGCACTCCGCCCGCTTCGATGCCGGGAAGCGCCCAACTGTGTTCGACCTCGATGGCGCGCACTTTGGGCTGCTCGAAAAACAGCGGCGAGCCGATGGCGTTGGTGGTCCCCATGTTGGGACCGGTATCGGGTACCAGCGCGATGGCCTTACTGAAGTGGCTCCAGGCGTTCAGGGCCAGATCTTCGCTGCCCGGGCCGAACTCCCGGCGCGCAATCGATTTGAGCAGATCATCGATCGGCGGCGCGCCGGACCAACTGTACCAACTGCGCAGCTCGGCCACCCAGTTCGGCTTGAAGCCATAGCTCCAGGTTTCCATGGTTCCGTCAATCCTGTGTTGTTCGAGTTGCTGGTAGCGGGCATGCCACTGGTAGGGAAAGGGCAGGTAGGGAAAGGTGCCGAACTGCCAGCTTGCGAAGGTATCGGCCTTGGCGAAGACCTTCATGCCGCGTTCGCGGGCGCGCTCGATCTGCCCCGCTGACACTTCCGCCGGACCCACCTCGTTGATGGCGTAATCCTTGAGATAGCCCTCCTCGCCGTCGCGGGTGAAGGTCTTCCCGTTCTCCCAGGTAACCAGGGGGATGACATCAAGGGGATAGCGGCCGATTACATAGCGCTTGGTGTCCACCGAGCGCGCGCGAAAATCGATGTTGTAATCCCAGGGGAGCACCTCGATCGCCGGATTGATCTTGTGCATCTCTTCAGCGGCGATGGCTACTCCATGCGTCCAGGCGTCGATCCATTTGCGGATGTCGGCGCGGTTCCACGAAGGCCAGCGCTCGTAATCGAATCCCTCGATGAGCAGCACGTAGCCGCGGATTTCCGGGAAGCGGGTGACATTGTCGCGCACCAGCTTTCGCAGCGCGGCTTCGTTTTCGGGCGTGCCGTCGAGGTGGTGCATGATGGGCGCGTAGACATCCAGGCCGTAACGCGCGGCGCGGTCAATCAGGTCCCGCATTCGCGCCGGATCCTGCCTCCTGATCATGTAACTGTAAGGCCAGCCGGCGATCGCCCCGTTCGGGTTGGCGTAAACCGAGGCGTAGATGGCGTCGAAGCCGTGGTGGGCGATCATCGAGAGATATGTATCGGGCCACTCCATCCAGCCCAGGCCGGAGAGGGTCATACGCGCGCCGTAGAGGCTGTGGCGCACGGTGTTGAGGGCGCGCGGCAGGAAGGGGGCCTCGCGGAGGCTCATGCGCGATTCGAGGTTGTAGAGCCCGTACATGGCACCACGCTCATCGTAGCCGCAGACCGCGACTCGCTCGGGTCCTACGATGATCTCGTAATCCTTGCGGGCGGTGAGCGATTCGCCGCAACCCGGCATCCGGCCGCGTGTGCCCACGACCACGGCGCGGCTCATGCCGCTCCATGCGGTGAGCGAGGCGGGCGCTTCGAGCGTGACTTCCACTCGCATGGCGCGATGGAGGTAATCCCGGAAATCCGCTGCCGCCTGGCGGAGCACCGGGCCGGCGTCAGCGGGTATGGCCAGAGTCCAGCCCTGCTCGGGGAGCGCCAGCTCATCGGGTGACGGCTTGGCGGTGGGATCGCGGCGGAGCGGCTCGGTCCAGGTTTCGATGGCCTTGCGGAAGTCGTGAGGTTGTTCGATGGGCAGGGCGGGCAGCGCTTGGGCGGCGAACCGGGCGGCGGAGATGGGCGGCTCGGCGGCGGAGGTGAAGAAGACAGAAGGCAGAAGGGCAGCAGCCAGGAGTACGCAGCGTGGCGATCGTTGCATACAGCGAGTATCCACGAATCCCACCGCCGATGCAAGTCTCACCGCCGTTCCACCGGAGCACAGAAACCCGTACGCCGGCGTACGGAACGCGGATTTCAGTGCCTGGCGGCCAGAGATGCCACAAACATTGCCTCTCGATTCACTCTTGACTTTCGATTAACAGGCAGTATACTTTCCGTATACAAATACCGCGCGGCAGCCTCAGGGGTTGTTCAGCGGATCCAAAGGAGAGCGGTATGCACCGGAATCGACCGCCGTGGGCGGCCCACCGGTGGTGGCCTCGAAGTTCAATCCGCCGAGGCAGTTCAACCCGACGCTGTACTACGGAAACATGGAAGCGATGCAGGGCGCCAGCAGCTATCTGTCACCTCCGGGAACGGTGTATGGCTTCGAGAAGGCGTCGAAGACGCCGACGCTGTACAGCTACACGTTCGGCATCCAGCGCAGTCTCGGCGCGGGCACGGTGTTGGACGCTTCCTATGTGGGCAATGTGACCCGGCACGTTCTGCAGATCCGCAACCTGAACCTGGTGCCCTACGGCGCCCGGTTCCTGCCGCAAAACGCCGATCCGGCGAACCCGTCCACGCCGCTCAACGACAACTACTTCCGCCCTTATCCGGGATACGGCAACATCAACTACTACGAAAACGGCGGAACCACCAATTACAACGCGCTGCAGGTTACGCTGAACCGGCGGTTCACGCGCGCTCTGCAGTTTGGCATGTCCTACACATGGTCGAAGGCCATGGATTTCAGCACCAACGAGCAAGCCACCGTCTCCACCTACGCGCCGCGGCGCGTGTGGAATTACGGCAAGTCGGCATTCGACCAGACCCACAACCTGGTGTTGAACTACATTTGGGATGTGCCGAAGCTGAGCAAACGTTGGGACAACGCCGGGGTCCGGCAGGTGTTCGACAACTGGCAGGTGGCCGGGTTTACAGCCTTCGTGAGCGGCCAGCCAAGCGGAGTGGGTTTCAGCACGGTGGATGGAGCGGACATCACCGGCGGCGGCGACGGATCGCGCATCATCGTGACGGGCAAAGCGCCACTCGAACACGGGGAGCGGAGCTTTCAGAAATGGTTCAACACGGGGGTGTTTGCCCGTCCGCCCAAGGGCAGCATGGGGAACGCTCCGAAGGACGTCTTCCGGCTGCCCGGAATCAACAACTGGGATATCTCGCTGTTCAAGAACTTCCTGATCGTGAGCGAACCGCGCGCTCTTCAATTCCGCTGGGAGATGTACAATGCGTTCAACCATACGCAGTTTCAGAGCGTGGACGCGACGGCGCGGTTCGACGCCCAGGGCAACCAGGTGAACGCGCGCTTCGGACAGGTGACGGCGGCGCGGGCGGCGCGCGTCATACAGTTGTCGCTGCGTTTCAGCTTCTGATATGGATCAGCGCCGCCAAGGAGGTTGCACTTGAAAGAATACGCGGTTGGGGCGCTTCTGGCCGTGTGCGCGCTGACGGGCGGTTGCACCCGCCCCGCCGCTCCGCTCGCCGCCGGGATCACTATTCCGGATTGGAAGGACGTGCCGCCCCAACCCGGAGAAGACCGCTGGAAGTTCACCGAAGACCTGAAGTCCCCCATGTGGACGCGGCACGCATGGGGCACTGCCCGTCCGGACGCGAAGGACGCGGTCCTGTCCGGCGGCGTGCGCCTGGTGACTGGTTTCGCGGACCCGAAGAAGCGGCTCGATACGGCCTACGAGGACCTGCGGCAATTCCTGGCCGCCGGCGGAGTAGGTGCGGAGTCCGGCAACTACACGATCGAGACGGCTCTCGATCCCAAGCTGGGGAGCGAGGCTTTCCGCATCGAGACAGGGAAGACTTCCTGCCGTATTTCCGCCTCAGATACGGAAGGAATCCGGCGCGGGATTTTCTACATCGAGGATGAAATGCTGCGGCGGCAGGGCCCCTTTCTGGCGGCCGGCAGCGTGGAGCGGCGTCCGGTGATCGAGCGGCGCATTTCGCGCTGCTTCTTCGGTCCCATCAAGCGCCCGCCAAGAATGCGCGACGAGCTGATGGATGATGTGAACTACTACCCCGAGCAGTACCTCAACCGGCTGGCGCACGAGGGGGTGAACGGCTTGTGGCTGACCATCGAGTTCAGGGACCTGGTTTCGACCGAGTTCACTCCGGAAGCCGGACGGGACGCGGCGAAGCGGCTGGCCAAGCTGCGGCGCACCGTGGCGGCGTGCCTGCGCTATGGCATCCGCACGTATATCTTTTCCATCGAACCGCGAGCCTGGGAGGTGAACAGCCCGGTCTTGAAACAGCACCCCGAACTGGGCGGCGCCAGGACCCGCGACGGAAGATTCGAATATTTCTGCCCGCTGACGGGGAATTCGCGCAAATACCTGTACGAATCGGTGAACAAGATTTTCAAGTCCGTGCCCGAACTGGGAGGGCTCATCAACATTTCGCACGGTGAGCGGGCCACCACCTGCCTGAGCGCGCTTTCCTCGGTGGGCGAAGGGCGCATCGACTGCCCGCGGTGTTCACGCAAGGCTCCGTGGGAGATTCTGCATGCTTCGCTTTCGGCGATGGAGCAGGGAATGCACGCCGCCGCGCCGGACGCGGAGTTGATCAGTTGGCTGTATATGCCGCAGGCGCGCGGACCCTCGCGTGAAGGCCTGGCGGATTGGGTTTATCAGTTGCCCGCGCACACGCCGAAGGGCGTCGTGCTGCAATTCAACTTCGAGTCGGGAGTGAAGCGGACCGAGTTCGGCCGCGAGTTCGTGGGCGGCGATTACTGGCTCTCGACGCCGGGGCCGAGCGACCGCTTCGAGCGGGTGGCGAAGGTCGCGCGAGAGAACCACACGCCCGTTTCGGCCAAGATTCAGACAGGCGTTTCGCATGAAGTGGCCACTGTCCCCTACGTGCCCGTACCCTCGATGCTTTATCGTAAGTTCGCGGCCATGCGCCGGCTGGGTGTGTCGCGCACCATGCTGTGCTGGTATTTCGGCAACTATCCGGGGCTGATGAACAAGGCGGCGGGAGAGTTGTCCTTCGAGCCCTTCCCGGAAAATGAGGATGATTTTCTGAACCGGCTGGCAACGCTCTATTGGGGCCGGCAGGATGCCGCCACCGTGGTAAAGGCGTGGAAGGATTTCGCCGATGGGTATCAGCACTATCCGCTCACCACCCTGTTTCAATACTACGGTCCGATGCACGATGGGCCCGTCTGGCCGCTGCTGCTGAAGCCCGCCGATGCGCCGCTGACGCCCACCTGGCTGCTTGGTTCCACTATCACGCGAAAGCCCTGGCCTCCTAGCGGAGACCGGGTGGGCGAGAGCTTCAAGGAACTCTTCACGTTGGACGAGGTCGTGGAACTGGCGCGGCGCATGACCACCGCCTGGGAGAGAGGCATGCGGACGCTCGGGGCACTCGAGCCCCGTTACGCGAACCAGCCGGAGCGGTTGCTCGACATCGGCGTGGCGCGCGCGCTCGGCATTCAGTTCCGAAGCGGTTACAACATTCTGCGCTTTTATCAACTGCGGGAGCGGATGGTGCGCGCCGAGGGCCCCGAACGGCTCGACATGCTCCGGCAATTGAATGAAATCGCGCGTGAGGAACTGGAGCAGGATAAGGTGCTGCTCGCTTTGTGTGAGCGGGATTCGCGCCTTGGCTTCCACTCCGAAGCAGAGGGCTACAAGTACTTTCCGGAGAAGATCCGCTGGCGGATGCGGCAGATTGAAAGCGTGCTTGCGAACGACGTTCCGGCGGTCGAAAAGCAGATCCGCGGCAACCAGCCTCTGTTCCCCGCCTATACGGGGAGGAGCCCCGAGGGCCCGGTGGCCCGCGCCGTTCCCGCGGATGATGCTATTTGGACAAGCGCGGGATTCGCGCCGCCGCCGGGATTCGAGTGGCAGACGTTCGCCGGAGAGAAGACGGGCTCCCGTTGGGGAGCGAGCTACGACGGCGCGAACCTCTACCTCGCGGTCTCCGGAGCCGCACCGGTTTCGAGTGTGCTGGTGAAGCTGGAACCGCGGCGCCTCTGGCCGTGCAAGCAACTGCTGTTCGTTCCAGGGGCGGAAGTGATGGCGGAGCGGCCGGACTCCGTGGCGGCGCAGAGCGTGGAGGGTCGCGTGTTCGCCGAGGGAGGCGGCCGGAACGCGGTAGTGCGCATCCCGCTCGAAAGAGCGGGCCTCGATATACGGCGGCCGCACCCGGTGCGGTTGAACCTGCGGGTGAAATATAAGGACGGCGCCAGCGGGTTGTGGCTACCCGAGCACCCGCTTGTTTCGCGGCTGTCCCTGGGAACCGACAATCCCGCCGACCTGGGCTGGCTGGTGTTGGAGCCTCGAGGGAAGTGACGGGCGCGCGCGAACCTCTACCCGCGGTTTCCGGAGCCGCGCCGGTTTCGAGTGTGCTGGTGAAGCTGGAACCGCGGCGCCTGTGGCGGCGCAGGGCGCGGAGGGCCGCGTGTTCACCGAAGGAGGCGGCCGGAACGCGGTCGTGCGCATCCCGCTCGAAGGAGCGCGCCTCGATATACGGCGGCTGCACCCATCGAACCCGCGGAAGCAGTAAAAGGACGGCAGCCGCGGTGTAATCACTGCTTGAGCGAGGGCTGCTCCGCTGGTTCCTGCTCCTTGTACTGCAACTGGTAGAGCTTGTAATAGATGCCGCGTTGCGAGAGCAATTCCTGATGGGTGCCCTGCTCGCGCAGCGCTCCCTTGTGCATGACAAGAATGCGCGTGGCTTTCTGAATCGTGGACAGGCGGTGCGCAATCACCAGGCTGGTCCGGCCTTCGACAAGCCGCTCGAGGGCCTCGCGGATGCGAAGCTCCGTTTCCGTGTCCACGCTCGAGGTGGCTTCATCGAGGATGAGAAACAGCGGATCATGGGCGAGAGCGCGGGCAAAGTTGACCAGCTGTTTTTGCCCGGTCGACAACCCTTCGCCGCGTTCCCGGACTTCGTGGCGCAACCCGTCCGGAAGGCTATCCACGAAATCGGAGAGATTCACCTGCTCGATGGCTTCCTCGATTCGCGATTCCGAAATTCCCGAAGTGCCGAGGCGGATATTTTCCTCGATCGTGCCGGTGAAGAGGAAGGAATCCTGGAGTACAATCGCGAAGCGCCGGCGCAATTCGGCGGGAGCGACGTCGCGAATATCGGTATTTCCGATGCGGATCGCACCCTTGCGGATATCGTAGAAGCGCAGGAGCAGACTGGCGAGAGTGGTCTTGCCCGCGCCCGTGTGTCCCACGACGGCGATGGTTTCGCCCGGTTCGATGCGAAAGCTGACATCACGCAGGACCCAGTCTTCGTCCTTGTAAGCAAACCAGACGTGATCGAATTCGATGGCGGCGGCTCCCTCGGGAAGGGCAGACTTGGCCGGGGCGCTTCCGATCACGGCCGGCGTGTCGAGCAGATGAAAAATGCGCTCCGCCGCCGCGGCCGCCGACTGCAGGATGTTGTATTTTTCGCTCAAATCCTGAATCGGCCGGAAAAAGCGGAGACCATATTGAAAGAACGCCACCAAAATGCCAAGGCTCAAGGCTCCTTCCCTGACCCGGAATCCGCCCCAGGCAAGCAGCGCGGCGAGGGTCACCATGCCGCAAAACTCGACCGCCGGGTAAAACCATCCGTAGGCGATGATGGCTTCCTTGTAGGCGAGCATGTGCTCGCGGTTGACCGCGGTGAACTCCTCGCGGCTTCTGTCCTCGCGGTTGAACAACTGAAGGACGCTCATGCCGCTGATGTGTTCCTGAAGATAGGAATTGATGCGCGCCACGGCGGTGCGGATGCGGCGGTTGCTCTTCATGACGTCGCGCCGGAAGCGCACCGTGATGAGGACAACGGCGGGAAGCGCCGCCACCAGCACGAGGGTCAGTTTGGGGCTGAGCTGCGCCAGCACGGCCAGCACCAGGGTCAGCATCAGCACGTCTCCAAGCAGGGTCACCAGGCCGGAAGCGAACAACTCATTCAGCGCGTCCGCATCGGTGGTGACGCGTGTCAACATGCGCCCCACGGGAGTTCGATCGTAGTAGGAAACATCGAGCCGTTGCAGGTGGTCCATGGTCTGGCGGCGCAGATCGAACATCGCTTTCTGTCCGGTGAGGTTCATGAGGTAGACCTGGGAGAAATCCATGAACAGCGCCGTGATCAGCGTGAGCAGGTAGACGATGGAGATCTGCCCCAGTCCGGTGAACGGGTCGGAAGAGAGGTAGGGGTCGAGCCAGGAAGCGGTGGGATGGGGGGGAGGAGCCAGATAGCGGTCAATCGCCAGTTTGGTGAGCAGCGGCCCCAATACTTCGGCTCCGGCATGCACCATCATGCACACGACGGCGACGGCTACCGAGCTCTTGTAGGGCTTGAGGTAGGAGAGCAGCCGGACAATGAGGCGGCCATCATAAAAACGGCCCGATACTTCCTCTTCCACGCGCGTTCTCCCAGTGTAGCCGATGGTAGGATAGCGGCAGGTGCCCTCGACGGACTACGTAAGCAAGGTGCTGGCGGCGGTGCGCCGCATCCCGCGTGGAAAGGTGGCGACTTACGGGGATGTGGCGGCGGCGGCGGGCTTTCCGCGGGCCGCGCGGGGGGTGGCGGCGGCCTTGCATCAGGCGGGCGGTTCGGCTCCCTGGCAGCGCGTGCTCGGCGCCGGTGGCAGGATCTGCCTTCGCGGAGAGGACGCATTCGAACAGCGTCTGCTTCTCGAAGCCGAGGGAGTGAGGTTCCGCGGCGCAAGGGTGGACATGAAAGCGCACCGCTTCGAACCCCGGGGGAGGGCCCGGCCAAAGGGGGGAATTCATCCGTGAACCGCATACATCCGGTGCGGTAAACACGGTATACTAATCAGTTGCTGCCTCACTCGCCGGGGCGCGGAGTATTGTGTGTTCTTTTCGATTCACGACCTGGAAGTTCGGAAAATCCATTTCGATGTGGAGTTTCCGCCTGGCGAGATCGACTTTTTCGACCCCGGCGTGCGCCAGTTGGGCGTCCTGACGGCGCGGGGAACAGCGGAGTTACTCAGCCATACGCTTGGGGAGATCCGGGTTCGCGGGCATTTGAAGGTTACCATGGAGGCTCCCTGTGATCGTTGTCTGGAGCCGGCCGCCCTGTTGATTGATTCCGCCTTCGACCTGTTCTACCGTCCGCTCGAGACAGGTCCGGAGGCCTCCGAAGTGGAGATCCACGACGGAGAGACGGAAATCGGATTCTATGAGAAGGACGGCCTGGAGTTGGAGGAAGTCCTTCGTGAGTTTGTTTTGCTTGCCATGCCGATGCAAAAGGTGTGCAGGCCGGATTGCAAGGGAATCTGCCCGCAGTGTGGACAGAACCGGAACGAAGCCGCGTGTGATTGCCGCGCCGGCCGCACCGACGACAGGTGGGCGGCGCTGAAAGACTTATAGACTTTGTTTTAGAAGGAACGCCAAGACAATGCCGAATCCAAAACGCAGACATTCCAAAGAGAGGACCAGCACCCGCCGGGCCCACGATCATCTGAAGAAGCCGTCATCGTCGGAATGCCCGAAGTGCGCCGAGCCGAAATTGCCTCACCGGGTGTGTCCGTATTGCGGCACATACAAAGGCAGGGAAGTGATCGAGGTCGCGCAACAATAACCGGGCTCCGTGGCAGGCTCCTCCATTTAGTCCATTATTCACTCTATGGTCACCATCGCCGTGGACGCCATGGGCGGCGACAACGCACCCAAGGCTGAAGTCGAAGGGGCTCTCCGCGCCGTTAAGAGCCTCCCCGTTGAGGTCATCCTGGTAGGAAGAGAGGATGCCGTCAGGAACGAACTGGCCGCCCAGCATGAGAGATGGAGGAGTCTTCCCATCAGGGTGCATCACGCAAGCGAAGTGATCACCATGGAGGACAGCGCCGCCAAGGCGATGCGGACGAAGAAGGACAGTTCGATCCGCGTCGCATCGCGTCTGGTGCGGGACGGAATCGCGCAGGGGGTGGTGTCGGCGGGAAATACGGGCGCGGCGATGGCGACCGCGAAAATGGTGCAGGGAATGGTCAGCGGCGTCGAGCGCCCCGCTCTGGCCCAGGTGTTTCCGACCATGAAGGGCATTCCGGCGGTGATGGTGGACGTGGGCGCCAATGTCGATTCCTCCCCGCGCATGCTGGCGCAGTTCGCCATCATGGGCGAAATCTATTCCCGCGTCATCTGCCGCACCGAGCGCCCTCGCGTGGGACTGTTGTCCATCGGCGAGGAGGAGCACAAGGGAAACGAACTCACGCGCGCCGCTACCCCCTTGCTGAAGACGCTCGATATCAACTTCATCGGCAACGTCGAAGGACGCGATCTCTACACGGGGGAGGTCGACGTCGTGGTGTGCGACGGTTTTATCGGAAACGTGGCGCTCAAGGTGAGCGAGGGCGTGGTGGATGTGATGAAGCACATGCTTCAGGAATCGCTCCGCGAGACGATTACACGCCAGATCGGCTATGTCCTTTCGCGTTCGGCCTACACCGACTTCAAGAAGCGAGTGGATTACTCCGAGTACGGAGGGGCTCCGCTGCTCGGCGTGCGCGGCGTTTGCATCATCTGCCATGGACGCTCGAATCCCAACGCCATCAAGAACGCGGTCCGCGTCGCGGCCGAGTTTGCCCAGGCAAACATCAACGAGCGCATTGCCAGCGAACTGCGCAAATCGGCGATCGGGAACGGTTCGGCGCCCGCTCCGCCGGAATAGGGGACAGGCAACTCTTCGGAATCCATTCCGGAATGATAGGCTGGTGACGCCATGAGAGTCATCTGTCTGTTTTTCGCGAGCGCGCTCGCCGTTTTCGCATCCCGCGCTGTCATCTCTCTAAATGGAACCTGGCAACTGGCCGAATCCCTCGACAGCGCCCAGCCTCCGCAAGACTATCCCCATCGCGTCCCCGTTCCCGGACTCGCCCACTCGGCCACGCCGCCTCTTGCCGCTATCGACGCATTCGACTCCCGCGAGTTCATCCAGGTCTCGATCCGCGAAAAGCGGCTGCCAGAATCGGCCCGCGTCGAACATGCCGGTATCCCGCGGCAGCAGCGCAATTACCTGTGGTACAAACGGCGGTTCACGGCCCCGCCCAGGACAGCCCGTCTGCTCCTGCGCATCCGTAAAGCGCAGTTCGGCCACGCCGTCTATCTCAACGGCGCCTATATCGGCGAAGCCCGCGCCTGCTGGTCCGCCACCTTCTTCGATCTGAGCGGCTCCGTTCATTGGGGCGGGACGAACGACCTGGTTGTCCGCGTCGGCGCGCACCCCGCCGTGCTTCCCGTATGGGCTCCAGCCGGAACGGATTTCGAAAAGTACAAGTGGACGCCGGGCATCTACGATGATGTCGACCTCATCGCTCTGCCCTCGGCCGCCTACATCGAGCATGTCCAGGCGGCTCCGAGGTTAGGCGACTCGGCCGTTCTCATCGAGACCACCCTTCGCAACCGCGGCTCCGAACCCGCCCGTCTCGAGGTGCGAAACTCGATCGGGGATCTCGCCTCCACCCCGCGCGCCATCACCATCCCCCCTGGCGAAACCGCCGCTGTTCAATCCACTATCAGGCTGCCTCAACCGCATCTCTGGTCACCCTCCGACCCGTATCTGTACACAGTGCGCACCACCGCCGGAAAGGATTCGATCGACACACGTTTCGGTTTCCGCGAGTTCCGCTTCGATACCGCCACCAAGCGCGCCTACCTCAACGGGAAACCCTTCTTCCTCCGCGGCTCGAACATCACTCTCCACCGCTTTTTCGAGGACCCGCTCTCGAAACAGCATCCCTGGGATCGCGCCTGGGTCAAGCGCCTCCTCTCCGAGCTTCCCAAGAAGTTCCACTGGAACGCGTTCCGCTTTTGCATCGGACCCGTGCCGGATTTCTGGTTCGACATCGCCGATGAAGCCGGGCTCCTCATCCAGAACGAGTTCTTCATCTGGAACGGGCGCGCTTACTTCCCGCCCTACCGGGAGGAAGAACTCATCGCCCAGTACAGCGATTGGATGCGTGACCACTGGAACCATCCGTCGCTCGCCATCTGGGACGCTTCGAATGAAACCAGTTCCGATATGCTCCGGGAACGGGTCATTCCCGCTGTCCGCAAACTCGATCTCTCCGGGCGGCCGTGGGAC
Organism: Bryobacteraceae bacterium; assembly: GCA_019187195.1. Taxonomy (GTDB): domain Bacteria; phylum Acidobacteriota; class Terriglobia; order Bryobacterales; family Bryobacteraceae; genus CADEFT01. The sequence continues at coordinate 19,224 of JABAQT010000090.1, read as the reverse complement.
AATGGCTACTCTATCCCTTCCGGTCCGGACGATCCCGTCGAGGACCACCCCTACCTTTTCTCCCGCATCCGCGCCGGCGGCAACTTCCAGATGACCGAGTTGACGCGGATGACCGGATCGAAGACCACCAACGCCGGCCATCCTTCGGCCCATGCCGCCATCGTCAACGAGTATGGCTGGCTCTGGCTGAACCGGGACGGTACGCCGGCGCTGCTCACCGAAGCCGTCTACGAGAAACTCCTGGGCAGGGACGCCACTCCCAAACAGCGCTTCGAGACGTATGCGTATTATCTTGCCGGGCTGACCGAATTCTGGCGCGCTCATCGCAACTTTGCCGGCGTTCTGCACTTCACCTGGCTCACCTGCTCGTACCCGGGCGTGAAAACCGGCGACCACTGGCGCGATGTCGGGAAACTCGAACTCGAACCGAACTTCGAGGAATGGGTAGGGGAAGCATTCAAGCCGCTCGGCCTGTACATCAACTTCTGGGACCCGCGGCTGCGGCGGGGAGAACAACGCGTCTACAGCGTGATGATGGTCAATGACGATCCCGTTCCGCGCGAGGGCAAACTCACTTTGGCCTTCGCGGGCGGAGAGTCGCAATCGGTCACATTTCAAATCCCGGCTCTTGGAGCGCACACCTGGAATTTCAGCCTTGCCGCGCCCGCCGCCGCCGGTGGCGTCGAACTCGCGGCCACGGCCCAAACCGGTGGCGGGTTCACCCGCAGCCGGCGCAAAATTCTCATCGAATGACCATCCTACAATGAGAATAAGCCTGTCATGCGCCGTCTCTTCATCCCGCTTTTCCTCGCGCCGCTGGTGTTTGGGCAATCGAAGCGACTCGACCCCATCAAGTGGAAACTGGAGTTTCAGCCCGCCACGGTGCGCCCGGGCGGGGTGGCCATCGGCAAACTCACCGCCGCCATCGAACCCCCGTGGCATCTCTACTCTCCCACCACCCCGAAGGGCGGCCCCATTGTCACCACCGTAGCCCTCGCTCCCAACGACGCCGTCGAAGCGGTGGAGGTTTTCCGTCCCATGCCGGAACGGAAATTCGACCCGAACTTCAACCTGGAGACGGAGACATACGAAAAGGAAGCCGTTTTCTTTCTCAAGGTGAAGCTGAAGCCCGGCTCGCCGGCTCAACCCGTGGAACTGACCGCCAATACCCGCTACCAGGCGTGCACCGACAAGCAGTGCCTTCCTCCGGTGCGCCGCGCGGCGTCCGCCACCCTGACTCCCGGCGCGGCGGCTCCGGCAGTGTCCTTCGAACTGCCCGCTGGCTATGCGCCCATTGCCGCTGTATCCGCGAGTAGCGCTGGCGGGGCAGGGAAGCCGCCGGCATCCACTTCCCCGGCTACGGGGGCGGGCGGCGATCTGTTGCAGTTTGTCCTGCTCGCTTTCGGTCTGGGGCTCGCCGCCATATTCACGCCCTGTGTTTTCCCGATGATTCCGTTCACGGTGACCTATTTCCTCAACCGTCAGTCCGCCTCGCGCGCCGACAGCATTCTTCAGGCGGGCGTCTTCTCCACCGGCATCGTTCTCCTGTTTACATCGCTGGGGTTCGTCACCACGGCCCTGCTGGGACCCTTTGGCGTCGTGCAACTCGGATCCAATCCGTGGGTGAACGGATTCATCGCCGCCGTCTTCGTGGCTTTTTCACTGAGCCTGCTCGGCGCCTTCGAGATCACTTTGCCCTCCGGCCTGCTGACAAGGATGGACCGTGCTTCCCAGAGCAAGGGCGGCGTCATCGGATCGCTGCTGATGGGGCTGACCTTCTCGCTCACTTCATTTGCCTGCGTGGGTCCGTTTGTGGGGAGCCTGCTGGCGGCGTCCGTCCAGGGCGGAAAGCTTCAGCCGGTCATTGGGATGCTGGCGTTCTCCTCGGGACTGGCCTGCCCGTTCTTCCTGCTGGCCATGTTTCCCTCGACGCTCTCGAGCCTCCCGCGCAGCGGGGCGTGGCTCCCCAGAGTGAAGACGGTGCTTGGCTTCGTGCTGCTCGCGGCCTCGCTGAAATACATCAGCAACATCGACCAGGTGCTGCAGTGGAACGTTCTCACCCGCGACCGCTTTCTCGCCGCCTGGGTGGTCCTTTTCGCGCTTCCCGGTCTTTATCTGCTCGGGCTGCTGAGAATGGAGGGAATCAAACCGGACCAGAACATGGGTGTGGGCCGCGCGCTTGCCGCCGCCGCCTTCCTCATTTTCTCGATCAGCCTCGTTCCAGGCATGTTCTGCGGCAGGTTGGGCGAACTGGACGCCTATGTTCCGCCCGCCAGCGAAAGTTGCGCCGCCCCGGCCGGTGGAGCGCCCGCGGCCCAGGGACTCGTCTGGATGAAAAACCAGTACAAGGAAGCGCTCGCGAAGGCGAAGGCGGAGCATAAGTTACTCTTCGTCAACTTCACCGGCTACGCTTGCACGAACTGCCATTGGATGAAGGCAAATATGTTCCCCCGTCCGGAGATTATGGCCGAACTGCGAAAGTTCGTACTGGTCGAGTTATACACCGATGGTACCGATGCCGAATCGGAAAAAAACCAGGAGTTACAGAACTCACGCTTTTCAACCATAGCCATTCCGTACTATGTCCTCATGGACGGGGATGAGAATGTGATTGCCACATTCCCCAGTTTGACCAAGAAAACCGATGAATTCCTGGCGTTTCTGAAATCCGCCGGCCAGGCGGAGACAAGAGCCGCCGCTTCCCTCTAGTCCGCCGTCACCCTGTCCTATAGCCGTTTTCTGGTACGGAGTACCTCCTGCCGACTTACGCGGATATCCCGCGTACCAAACTAACTTCGTCACGGTACTAACTGTTCTCCCTTCGCTTCCATTCGAGCGTGCACAATAAGTCAGAAGAAATGACTTACAGAACCGGGAAGAGAGGTTTGATTACCATGAAACTGTCAGGATACTTATTCACCCTGGGCCTGCTGTTGCCCGCGGCCGGCGTCATGCATGGCGCAACCATAACCTTCGCCTCGCAAGGGACGCCTTCCGACCCGAACGAATGGAACAGCCTCGGAGCCTCGATCACCATCACCCGGAATCCGGCGTGGGCGCCCGCGCTGCCGGGCTCCGACTGGGTGAGCTATTTCAATACCGGCGACCCTGCCAGTTCCTTGTTTATGAGTCCCCCGAACGGCACAGTGGTTTCGTTCTTTGAACTGCTGACGCTGCCGTGGGAGGCGAGTTCCGCGTCCATTACATACCGCGCTGACGATTCGGCCGCCTTCTACATCAACAATGTTCTGGTGAGGCCCGAAGCTCCCGTGGCGGGCAACACCTACACCCGCTGCTCCGACGTTCCGGTTGGTTGTACGGTCAATACCGAGGTCACCATGGACATCACGCCGTTCCTGTCCTCCGGCGCCAACACCCTGCGCTTCGACGTGGCGCAGCGCAACGGATCCAGCTTCGGCCTGAACTACCTCGGGTCCGTCGCGGGTCCGGGACCCGCGATCGAGAATCCAGTGCCCGAACCAGCGACGTTCGGTCTGATTGGAATGAGCTTGCTCGCCATCGGACTCTGGCGCCGCGGGCCGCTCAAGGGCTAACCCCGTAACCGGGCCGCCCCACGGCGCGTCGAAAGAACCTGAGCGATCATATAGCTATGTGGTTCATTCGCGCGGTAGCTGTCGTCCTGTTGCTCGAGGCTTCCGCCGCCGCCCAGCTCAAGCTGACTATTCAGCAGTTGACCAGCTTCATCGAGTCCTCGATCAAACTCAAACAGGAAGATAAGCGCGTCGCCGAATACGTACGGAAGATCCACCTCACGGAGCGGTTGGATGACCGGACGATCGAGGTCTGGCAAGGGAAGGGACTTGGGCCGAAAACCGTCGAGGCTCTCCGCGGCCTGGTGGAAAGTTCGCAAAGCCTCCCCAAACCGGCCGCCGCCATAGTCAAGCCTGCCGTGGTGATTCCACCACCATCACCCGAGGAACAGCGCCGTGTGCTCGATCAGGCCCGGCAGTATGCGATGAGCTACAGCAAGCGCCTGCCGGACTTCATTTGCACGCAGGTCACCCGCCGCTACTACGATCCGGCGGGTCTCGAGTTCTGGCGCAGCATGGACACCATCACCGAAAAACTCACCTACTTCGAGCAGAAGGAAGACTACAAGGTGGTGACCGTGGACGGACGCCTGGCCGACACAACGCATGACAAACTCGGGGGCGCCACCTCGAGCGGCGAGTTCGGCAGCATGATGAAGGAAATCTTCGATCCGAAGACCGAGACCGAGTTCCGGTGGTTGCGGTGGGGAACGCTGCGCGGCCGCCGGAACCACGTCTATTCCTACGGCGTGTCGCAATCACGGTCCCACTGGCGCATCGACTACCAGCGCAGCATGGAGATCGTTCCCGCCTACCGCGGGTTGATCTACGTGGACGCGGATCTTCTCACGGTTACGCGGATTACTCTCGAAGCGGTCGACATTCCGCCATCGTTTCCGATCCAGTTGGCAAGAACGACGCTCGATTACGATTTCATCAAGATCGGTGACGCCGAGCATGTTCTTCCTCTGCGAGCCGAGGTGCGGATGCGCGAAGGACGGACGCTGGTGAAGAACGAGGTCGAGTTCCGGATGTACCGGAAGTTCGGCGCCGAGGCAACGATAAAGTTCGAGACCCCGGAACCGCTTCCAGAGGATGTCACGAAGGAAGAGCCGGCGCAACCGGCATCACCGAAGCCGCCGAGATAGGCGGAGGCTGTCCGCAACGGCCGCCCCGATAGTTGACATAATACATGTTATCGGAAGTTCGACCAGCCGAACCCCGGCCCCCGCATTCCAGCCGGCCGCATGATGAACACGCAGCCGGCGTCTTACCTATATGTCCAGTCCTATTTCCCCTGGCTCAGCTTCCGGAAATATTCCGCCACCGCATCCGCATATCCCGCCGGGATCGAGTCCGGGCTCGTCGCACGCACCTGCCCACCGTTCTTCTCTTCTAACTGTCGCCGCAATCGAATCTCGAGCTGCTCGAGGTTCGGCAGCACCTGCGCCCTGATCCGCTCAATCAGCAGCGGATTGCCCGGGAAGCGTGACGGATCGAGCTGTTGCATCTGCCGGATCAGGTCCTGGATCTCCTGTGCCGTCTCGGCGTTGTCCTGCGCCAGCGACTGCCGCAACTGGCTCAGATCCCGCAAACCTTCGCGATACGCCGTCTCCAGTCCGCGCTGACCTTCCGCCGGCAGCGGTCCCCACGGACCTTGCAGGCTCCCATCGTTCATGGCGCTGTATCCGTACTGGCGATAGCCGCCCTGATCCCGTGCTCCAGGCTGCCCCCGGCCGTTGTCATTGCCGTATCCCCGCTGTCCAGGCTGCCCGCTCTGCCGGTCTCCGCCCTGACCCATCCCCTGTCCTTGCCCCTGCTGGCCTTGTTGTCCTTGTTGTCCCTGCTGTCCTTGCTGTCCTTGCTGGCCTTGTTGACCCTGTTGACCCTGCTGTCCCTGTTGCCCTTGCTGAGCCTGCTGGCCCTGCTGTCCTTGCTGCCCCCGTTGCCCTTGCTGAGCCTGACCCTGCCGGCCGCGCTGCTGTCCGAACTGCTGCAACTGCGCCCGCAGTTTTTCAACCCGCGACAGCGCCGCTTCAAGATCATCTCCGCCTGCCGTCTTGCCCTGGCCGTCCTTCTCCATCTGCTGCTGTGCCTGCCGCAGCCCGTCCTTCAGTTTCTCCATGCCCGCCGTCACCGGCTGCTCCCGCATATATGTAGCCGAGCCGATCCCGCGTTTCAACCACTCCGCGCCCAACTTCATCCGCGTGGCGAGTTCTTCCCCCTGCATCTGCCCGAGCGCTTCCCGGATCTTCGACGAAGTCTGCCGGCTCGTTCCCGCCAGATCCCGCGCCGCCTGCTGCATCTCGCGCTCAAGCTTCTGCAACTCGCTCAGCATCTTTTCCTTTTCCTGAGCCAGTTGCTGCCCTTTGCGCAAATTCTCGGTAAACTGCCGCATGTCGTTCGGATCCTGCCCCTGTCCGAACATCCGCCGCAACTGATTCTGCATCTCGCGCTGGCGGTTCGCCAGTTCCTCGGCCTTGTTCGCCAAATCCGCGACCTGGCTCGACGCCTCCTGCTTGCGCAACGCCGACAGCAGATCCTTGGCTTCCTCCAACCTCTCGGCCGCGCGTCTCGATCCGGCGTCCCCCTGCTCGCCGCCATTGCGCCTCATGTCCTCCGTCGCCTGCTTCAGCCGTTCGATGGCCCGCTCCACGCGTGGATCGATGCCGCCGCCCGAACCGTTGCTCCGCTGCCTCATCCGCTCCATCTGTTGACGCATCCGCTCCTGTTGTTGCTGCTGGCTGCTTTGCGAGCCCTGCCCATTGGAAGCCGATGCCGATTGCTGACCCTGCTGGCCCTGCTGCCCCTGTTGCCCTTGCTGCGATTGCCGTCCCTGCGCCAACTGCTCCATCTGTTTCTGAAGCTGTTCCGCCTCCCGCCGCAACATCTCCTGCTGCCATCTCTGCTGCGGCGTGTCCTTCTGGTTCTTCTTCATCTGCTCGGCGAGCTCTTTCTGCCGCCGCGCCAGTTGCTCGAGCTTCTGCAAAGCCTCGTCAATCTCTTTCTGCTGCTGTTCTCCCGAAGAGCTCTGCTGCCCTGTCTCGTACTGGTTCTTCTCCGTGTCCAGTTCGAGATCGAACAGTGACGCCAGGTCTCTTCCACCGCCGCCTCCACCTCCGCCGCCCTGCTGCCCGAACGCCACCTGGATTTCGCGGAACGTCGCCTCGGCCCGCAACAGGTGCTGCAGCGCCTTCTGCTCGCTTGGCAGCGCGTCCTTCCATCCCTGCCCCTTCAGCTTGTCCGCCGCCACACCCATCGCTTCGGATGCCTTCTCCATGTCCTGCGCGAAACTCTTGAACTGGTTGTTCGTTCCCGAAAGCTCGCGGCTCTTCATGCGCCGCGCGAGCGATGTCGCCTGGTCCCGCAGCTTGCCCTGTACCTCCGACAAGAACTTCGCGTTCTCGGCCGCCGCTGCCCGGTCGTTGCTCTTATCCCGCAACTGGTTCCACGTCGCCGCTATGATCTCTTTCTGCCGCGCCGATATCCGCTGCTGCTCCTCGCCCGCGCCGCCTCCGCCTCCGCCCATCTGCTGCGATTGCGTGAACTCGTACTCGTATGGCACGGCCTCGAGAAACATCATGTCCGTCTGGCTCGCCGACAAAGCATCCCTGGCCACCGCGTACATGCTCACCACGTCGCCCGGAACCAGCTTGAAATCTTCGAGTGATATCGTCGTCTTTCCCGTCGCCGACGGCGCTCCCTTCTTCGCCAGCATGTTCACCGTCTGCTCGGGGCCGCCGTTCACCGAATACTTCAACTCGACATCCCGCAGCGCGAAATCATCGTCCGCCTGCACCTCGATATCCACTTCCTCGATCGGACTCACCCTCGCGTCTCCGCGCGGCCGCACCAGTTTCACCACCGGAGGCGTCTCCTGCTTCGCCTCGATAAAGAAGTCTTCGCTGATGCGCACCTCTTCGCCGCCATCGATCGCCGCCACGTGATACATTCCGTCCTTCTCGATCTTCACGCGCGCCGTCACCCATCCGCCGTCAGCCGCCTTCAATTCGATTCTCTTCTCGTTGTCCAACACGAGAACCCCGCTCTTCAGCGGTTTGTCCGTCAGAAAAGAAACCTCCGCCTCCGTTCCCGCCACGGCGCGCAAATCTCCGTTCCCTTCCTCGGAAACATCACGCATTCCCGCCCACGAAGGGTACCTGTAGCTCACCCTAACCTTCTTGATCCCCGGCAAATCCACCACCGTCAGCCGGTACTGCCGGGAGCGGATCGCGCCCGCTTCGACATAGTAGTCCACCGATTCCGGGAGCCCCGCGAACAGGAATTCGTACCCCGCCCCGGCCGGTTGCGGCAGCATTCTCACCTGCTCCCACTTCGTCGCGCCGTTATAGCGGGCAAACAGCCGCACCACTGGCGTCTGAAAGCCCATCAGTTGCGCCGCGATCATCTGGTCCGTCCGCCGCCGCACCTTTTGATCGCCCGGCGTCACCTTGATGTCGTAAAACGGCTGCGAGTCTCGCCCGGTCCCCGCCCATAGCAGCGAAGCCCCGTGCCCCCAGTATCCCGGCCCCGATGTCGTCAGCCACACCAGCACGCCTGTCGCCAGCACGGCAGCCACCAGAAAAGCCGCCAGCCGCATCGCCGGTATCAGCACCGACGGCTCCGCCCGCCGCGCTACTTCCACCGTATCCTGCGCCAGCAGCTCGAAGAAGGGGTTCTCCCGCACCTCGTCCTTGCGCTCGGCAAACGTCAGCAGCCGTTCTTCAAACTCCGGAAACTTCGATTCCGCTCCACGCGCCGCCCGCCGCGCGTTCAACCGCAGCACGGGGGCCAGAATGCCGAACCCCGCCGCCAGCGCCAGGGAGAGAAACAGGGCGCACCGCGCCCACAGCAGGCTGCGTTCGGAAAAGGCGTAGCCGTTGATGATCATCACCAGCAGCACTGTGGCCACAAGCGCGCTCACCGCTGTGATGGCTGCCCCTTGCGTCAGCGCCATGATGCGCAAACGCCGCTCCACGGAACGTAGATACCCTTCCAGTTGGTCAAAGGCGCTCATCCGGTCCCCCTTCCTCTAGTAGACCTTACTATCCGAAATTCCGCACTCCCCCTACGCCTCTCCGGGCTCGGCGCTCAAATGTCCGCTGGCGAGTATCGATTCCGCCAGCGCCACCAGCATAGCAGCCAGCAGCACATACCACCACAATCCGGCATTCCGCTGCTCCGCCTCGGGAGCATCCGCCGGAACCGGTTGCGAGCCGGTCCCCTGCCACAACGCCATTGTCTCTTTCGAGGCCGTCTCGAGGTCGGATTCCTTGCGGTCGGCGTTCACCGCCACCAGCTCATGCCGCTCATTGGCACGGTTCACATCGTAAAACCCCGCCTCCGTCAACAGAAAACTCCGCGCCGTCGCCGCCTCGCGCAGGCTCAATGCCCTCTTCCCCTTCGGGTCGAGAACCTCCACCGTCCCCAGACCCTTCTCCGAACGCAACTCCACGTTCGAATCCACCGTGTAGGCCGAAGGCCTCACCTCCGCGCCCACCAGGTAGCGCGCGCTTTGCTCGACGAACGGCACAAAAGTCGTATGCAGGGGGAAATCATTCGAGATGTTATCGAGAGTCGAGGTGAACAACATCACCCGCCCCTCTCCCAATTTCTTCTCCACCAGCAGCGGGGTATCGTCGCTCAACCGCGCCAGCACTCTTCCCTGCCCCACATCCGCTTTGATCGCCTGGTAGAACTTCACGTTCTCCCACCGTCCCGTGGCCCGCAGCACCGGATGCGTCACATCCATCGCGCCCACCACCAGAAAACGCTCTCCCGAGCGCGACGCATACCGCGATTCCCGCACCGCCTCGTCGTAGACCGGCAGCCGCAACCGCCCCGCCGATGCCGGACCTGCCGCCACCAGCACGGCGCCGCCCCCGCGCACATACGCCTTCAGCGCCTCCTCGAAAGCTCCCGGCAACCCGCCCACGTCGCACAGCACCACGAACCCGTACTTGTTCGACGATACGTTCGCCGCCTGGTTCGATGTCACCGCGTCCACCACGAAAGCCCCCTCGGATGCCGATTCGAGCGCCGCCTTGTAGTACAACAGCCCCCGCGTCTTCCCCTCTTCATGCACGAACAGCACCCGCCGCGGATCCGAGCGCTCGACGGCGAAATAGAAATTGTCATCGCCAGCCAGCGCATCGGCCGCGTCGAGGCGAACATCCGCCTTGTTGAACCCGTAGTTCGCGTCCATGCCCACGAACTCCACCGAAGCCCGGCCATTCCGCGGCACGTCCGCCGTCTTGCTCCCCACCGTCTTCCCATTCACCAGCAGCGACACCGTCCGTTGGGCCGCCGGAGCGTTGTACGCCGCGATCACCGCCGTCACCCGCGCCTTCTTCGGGTCGAACACGCTTCGCGGAGCCGTTACGGTCTCCACGGCGTAGTTCGCCTCGGCCCCCTCCGCCACCGGATGGGGTATCAGGCGCGTCGACGGCCCCAGCCGCAAATCGCTGAATGAGGGAGGAAGCGACGATTTCTGCATGTCGCTGATCAGGTGCGCCTCCACCGGAATCTTCGCCGATTGCTCGATCGACCGCAGCGCCCGCGCCAGTTCGCCATATGAGCTGCGGGAATCGGATGCCTGGATGCTCTCGACGGCCGCACGCAGTTCACCCGTCTCCGCCGTGGGTTGCGTCAGCGCGTGCACCGTCGCGCCCACCGTCAGCACCTGAGCCGCGTCCCGCTCTCCACGGGAGGCCAGTATGCCCGCCGCTTCTCTCTTTGCCCGCGCCAGCCTGTCCCCCACCCGCATGCTGAAGGAGTTGTCCACCGCCACCACCACCAGTTTCCGGCCCGCCGCGGCGAACACTCCCCCGTGCCGGATGTAGGGAGCCGCGAAGGCCAGCACGATCAGAAACAACAGCAACAGCCGCGCCGCCAGCAGGAGCAGGTACTTCAGCCGCCGGTGCTTGATCGAACTCTGCGTCCGCCGTTCGAAAAACATCAACGAGCTGAACTGTTTCGGCGTTGTCTTATGCTGTTGCAGCAGGTGCAGCCACACCGGCAGGCCGAGCGCCGCCAACCCCGCCAGAAACCACGGAGACAGAAAGCCCATCAGATCCTCCCCTGGCGGATCACGAAGTACTCCCGCAGCGCCTCATCGAGCGGCCGCGAAGTGTCCACCACGTGGTAATCCATTCCCGCCCCGCGCGCCTTCGCGCCCAACTCCTCGATGTGCTGGTTGATCTTCCGCCGGTATTCCACGTTCGCGTAGTCCGGCGAAACCTCCATCGAATCCCGCGTCTCCATATCGATCAGGATCACCGGCTCGCGAAACCTGGGATGCAACTCCTCCGGGTCGAGAACGTGGAACAGCACCACTTCGTTCCCCTTGAACCGCAACGGCTCGATCGCCTTCACCACCGTCTCCGGAGGCGCGTAAAAATCAGAAATGACAATCGCCATGCCGCGCCGGAAATGGTACTGCTGGAAGTGGAAAAACGGCTTCGAATAGTCCGTCCGCGCCGCCGGCTCGGCTTTCTCGACCGCGTGCAGCAGACGCGCCAACTGCCCCTGCCGCGACCGCGGCTGCACGTAGTTGCGCACCTCGTCGTCGAACACGATCATCCCGCAGGCGTCCCGCTGGTGCAGCGCCAGATAGCACAACGACGCCGCCAGGTACCGCGCGTAATCGATCTTGCTCACCTTGTGCGAACTGAATCCCATCGACGCGCTCGCATCGAGCAGAATCGTCACCTGCGTGTTCGTCTCGCCCCGGTACCTCTTCAAATACGCGCGCTCCGTCCGCGCGTATACGTTCCAGTCCACGTACCGCAAATCGTCGCCCGGGCTGTACTGCCGGTATTCGGCGAACTCCTGGCTGAATCCGAAATCCGGGGACCTGTGAAGACCCGCGATGAAGCCGTCCACCACCGTCTTCGCCACCAGTTCCAGATCGGAAATGCCGGCTAGAACTCCCGGCTCCAGGAAGCGATGCAGCATTCTTACCCCTTCGGAGCGGGCCGCGCCTCGATGACCCGCCTCAACAACTCGTCCGTGCTCAAACGGTCCGACTCCGCCTGGAAGTTCACCAGCACGCGGTGCCGCAACACCGGAATCGCCATCGCCTGGATGTCCTCGAACGTCACGTGGTAGCGCTGCTTCATCAGCGCGCGCGCTTTCGCCGCCAGCACCAGGTACTGAGCGCCGCGCACGCTCGAGCCGTAGTTCACATACTTCTTGATAAAGTCCGGAGCCCCGGCGTCCGAACTTCGCGTCGACCGCACCAGGTCGATCGCATACCGCGCCACGCTGTCGGCGACCGGCACCATCCGCACCAGTTCCTGGAACGTCAGAATCTCCTCCCCGTTCGTTACCGGATCGGTCGAGGGAATATGCGTCGTCGTCGTGAGCGAGATCACCTTCAACTCCTCATCCGCCGACAGGTAGTCCAGCATCACGTTGAACAGAAACCGGTCCAACTGCGCTTCCGGCAGCGGATACGTCCCCTCGAGTTCAATCGGATTCTGTGTCGCCAGCACGAAGAACGGGTCCGGCAGCCGGTAGAAGTTCCCGCGCACCGTGCACGAGTGCTCCTGCATCGCCTCGAGAAGCGCCGATTGCGTCTTTGGCGGCGTCCGGTTGATCTCATCCGCCAGCAGCACGTTCGCGAAAATCGGTCCCCGCACGAACGTCCACGTCCGGCGCCCCGTCCCCGGGTCCTCTTCTATGATGTCCGTCCCCGTAATATCGCTCGGCATCAGGTCGGGCGTGAACTGAATGCGCTTGAATTCAAGCCCCAGCGTCGCCGCCAGCGTGCGCACCAGCAGCGTTTTCGCCGTTCCCGGCAAACCTGTGATCAGGCAGTTGCCACCCACGAACAGGGCAATCAGCACCTGTTCGAGAACCTCTTCCTGGCCCACGATGACACGCCTTACCTGCGTCACGATGTCGTTGTAGGCCTGCTGGAATCGTGTGATGCGCCCTTTCAGTTCGGCGGCGTCGATTTGAGCGATGACTGACATGCTTCAACGTTTCTCTTTCTGTGAAGTCAATTCCAACAATAGCTTTTGCGCGGGACGGTAGCCGGGAGCCACTTCGAGCGCTGATATTACATGATCCCGCGCGGCATCCATCTCGTTCGCCTTCACCAGCGCTTGAGCCAGTTCGTAATGCGACGCCGCCGGATCGAGCGGCTTCGAGGCCAGCACGGCCTCGAACTCCCTCACCGCCACCTTGATCTGGCCCTGCCCCAGAGCCAACTCCCCCATCTTCCGGTGCATCTCCGGATCAGCCACCGGATAGATGTAATTCAGCCGGTCGAGCGTCGCGATGGCATCCTTCGGACGCCCCAAATCCGCCTGCAACTCCGCCAGTTTCTTCAGCGACGAAGGATCCCGCCCGCCCGCCTTCGCGTAGCGCTCGAACTCGTCCACCGCCGACTTCCTGTCCCCCTTCGCCAGATAAGCATTGGCCAGGTATTCATAGGCGCTGCCATGCTCCACGTAATCCGGATACCAGTCGCGAATTTCGAGTCCCACTTTGATGATGTCGTCGACGCGCCCTTCCTTCACCGCCGCCGCCATCCCCCGCATCTTTTTCTGCCACTCCTCGAACCTCTCGAGCGGGGTCGCCAGTTGCTTGTCCAGCCAGGCCAGAAACTCCTTGTCGAACTGCTCCGGCTCGAGGCCCAGGTTCTTCCTGATCACGGTCTCCGTGGGCGTGTTCTTGGCGAAGTCGTGCATCATGTCCAGAATCTTCTGGAATCCCCAACGCCCCGTGATGTAATCGCAGATCTTCCCCGCCTGGAAGTACGACACGATCACCTGCATCGGGTAGGACGGCCGGATAAACCCGCGGTCGAGCTGGGTCACCGGAAGCAGTTTCCTGTCCTTCACCGCCTTCAGCGACACCGGATCCAGCCGGTCCCCCCACTCGGGCGACACCGCCGTCTCCTCGTGCACCGCCATCCCTTCCGTGAACCAGCGCGGAACCCGGTGGTTCGTGGCCGCAAGCACATACACGTGGCTCAACTCGTGCCACATCGTGCTCGCCCAATGGAAGCTCCCCGGCTTGCGGCCTGACGGGCTGTCCATGGCTACGATATTTCCAAACGTCACCCCCAGCGCCCCGAGACCCGGCATCCCCATCGTCCGCACCGCGAAGTCCTCATGATCCGGGTAGACTTCCAACTGCACTGGACCCTGCAGCTTCACTTTGTATTTCTTCTCGTAAGCGCTCAGCGCCCGCAGCATTTCCGGCTCGAAGTAGAGCTTCAGCAGATCCGCTTCCTTCTTGTGAAGCCTCAGGATCGCCTCTCCTTTGCGGAACGTCTCGTAGTTCTTGTAGGAATCCATCAGCCGCAGCGAATTCACCGTTGCCGGATCCTTGAAGCCGTTCTCATATGCCAGTTCCAGGTGCTCCCGCGCCAGCTTCTCCCGCCCCAGCCGCATGTAGGTGATCCCCAGCTCCGAATGCGCCGCCCAATATCGCGGATTCTTCTTCAGCGCCTCCTCGAAGTACTGGATGGCATCCTCATACCGCCGGTTCAGGATCAGCGAATGCGCCGTATAGGCATACCCCTCGGCATACACCGGATTGACCTTCGCGATCTTTTCAAACCACTCTTGCGGGGACTTGTCCGCCAGCACATCGAGGGTCGCCAGCACCGCCATCGCGTCGAGCGCCTCCGGCGAAATCGCGAGCGCCTTCTCCGCCTCTTTCCGCGCCTTGTCGAAGTTCACGTCCTCCACGGCCAGCTTCGCCAGCAGTTCCCGCGCCTCGAGCAGTTTCGGATCGGCCTTCAATGCCTTCTCGGCGAACTCCACCGCCTTGGCGTCGAATCCCTCCGACAGCGCCATCGCCAGCCCCAGCAGGGCTCCCGGGTGGTCCGGCTTGATTCCCAGCGCTTCCTTGAACAGGTTCTCCGCATCCGGCCTGTTCCACCGTTCATAAAACAAGCGGCCCCAACGCACCCGGTAGTCCGCGTTTTCCGGAGCCATCGCCACTGCCGCCTTGAACTGGTTGTTGGCCTCCTGGTACATCTCCAACCCCCAGAACCCCTCCGCGCGCAGGTAAGCGCTGGTGCTCGACGTCAACGCTTCGTAACACTTCCGCGCCTCCTCGATCCGCCCGTAATGCCTGTGCTGCTCGCAAACACGAACGGGGCTCTGCGCACCCGCCATCGACGCCGCCGCCAGCAACAGGACAATCGCGCGTCTCATTTGTCCAGCTCCGCTTGTGTCCGCGCCAATTGCACCAGAAGATCCGTCAGCATCTTCCTGTATTGCTCGCTCGGCATCGCCGCCCGCTGATACTTCAGGCTCGCGATCTGCTGTTCCAGCGCCTCCTTGTGCTCGAGCAGTTTTCGCTTTTCCGGGCTCGCCGCCGCCATCTGCGCCGCTCCGATCCGCAGCAAAACGAACCGTCCGGCGAGCAGACCCTCGCCGTTCTCGACCGAAGGATCGCGCACCGGCTCGCCCTTGCCCGTGTCTTCGATCTGCGCGTGCTCGCTCGCGATCCGCTTCTGCGTCTCGAAAAACCGCACAGTCTTTTCATTCGCATACCGGTACGCCTCGAGCGCGCTGATCACTTCGTTCTTGTCCACGTCCGACGCCGTGTCGCGCAGCGCCTCCACCCAGTAGCGCGCAAACACCGTCGCGTTCTTCTCCGTCCCGCCCTTGGTCGCCGTGATGATCGCCCGGCCCTCTTTCTTCAATGCCAGTACGCACGCCCCGCTCGCGCTGGTGGTATTCACCACAAGCTGCTGCCCCGGAATCCGGTCCAGCATCGCTGCCAGCTCGATCGAGGAAACATCCGGACCCGGAAGGTTGAACTTGTACTCCACTCCGTCGTAGGTTCCATGCCCGATCAGCGTCAGCACCAGGCTGTCCTGCGCCGTCGATGCCTTCGCGATGCTTCCCAGCACCTCGGCCAGCTTCGCCTTCGTTGCGGCCGGACCGTAAAGCGTTTCTACTCTTGCTCCCGGGCTCGAACTCTTCAATAATTTGTCAAGGTCTTTGGCGAGCGCCGTGAAGCGTTGCTCGTACTCCGGTTCGCCGCCCAGACCCGCCACCGTCACGTACGTCGCCGCCGCCTGAAGGCTCACGGCGCAGCTCACAATCAGCGCGGCGATCCTCATACCACCCCCCAGCGCCGCCGCAGCAGCCATTCCCCGGCCTTCAACAGCAGCAGCGTCAGAAAAACCACCGGCATATTCCACAAATCCTTCGTCTCTCGGACTGTGATGCCCGCCTCTGAATAGGAGATCTCTTCCGGCAGTTTCGCCAGATCGTCCACCTTGTAATACTTCCCGCCGGTCTCCGCCGCCAGTTTCTCGAGCAACTCCCTGTTCTGCTCGGCGCCGAAATTTTCCGCCACGCCGTCCTCGCGCCGGAAGTTGATCACGTCGCGCCCCGCCTCCTCCTCTCCCCGTTTCGCCAGCACCTCCGCCAGATAAGCCCCCGCCTTCTCCGCCCGCCACTCCGAGACGAATGTCCCGGGCGTCAGCGGATCCGGGCGCAACTCCACCTGCTCGGCAACTCCCTGCGGGCCGATAATATTCGCCGTCACCTTCGCGTCCGTCATTGGAAGGTAGTTCCGGTCCCGCACCTCTGCGCGCAACGTCACGCGGCTATCGTCGTCGAGCACCGGTTTCGGTGTCGAAGCCACTACCCTTCCCGGCGTGTTCTGCACCAGCCACCGCATCAACTGCTGCCAGAACATCTCGTGGCTTTTATCCGCCAGCGGCTGAAGCATCTGCCACCGCCAGGTTCCCTGCGTTGCCATCACCCCGGCTCGCCCGCGGCCGTAATTTTGCGTCACCAGCAGGGGATACTTCCCTTTCCCCGAAACAATCGAATCCACCAGCACCACGGCGCCCGGCTTCGGCGTGCCGGACTCCTGGTAGTCCGCCAGATAGGGCAGCTTCTTCCATCTCTCCGCGTTCTTCTCCGGATTCTCCTCGAGCCGGCAGATCAGGCTCTCCTGCCCCGCCGGAGTCAGTTCCACTGTCGCCGGATCGCGATGAAACGTCCCCTTCTTATCCGGCAGGTTCAGCGGCAACACCTCCGCCATCGCCGAACGGTTCCACCCTCCGTCGGAAAGCCCGCTGCGCCCCGCAAGAAACAGCACGCCGCCTCCCCGGCGATCCACAAACTGCTTCAACAATTCCATCTGAGTAGTTGTAAAATAAGCTGCTTCCACTCCGCCGATAATGATCCCCTGAAACTGGAACAGCTCATCCACTTTCGCCGGAAAGCCCTCTTCCAACTCCTTCGGGTTCTCTATCCCCTGGCGGTAGATCTTGTTCTGTGTCGTGCGCAAAATGGTCGTCAACTCGATCGTCCGGTCTTCGTCCATCGCCCGCCGGATAAACTTGAACTCCCACTTCGGCTCGCCCTCTATGTACAGAATCCGCGGCTTGCGGTTTTCCACCGTCACCAGCCGCGTCACGGTATTGTTGCTCGCGTTTTCTTCCCCCTGTAATGGTTCAACCGATACATGAAGATTCCTCAGCCCGGCATTGCCCGCATTGAATACTACAGTCTCTGTTTGCAGCGTACCGTCGGCTTGAAAGGTCATCTCCTGTGATGCCAGCGTGGCGTTGTCCGTCTTGATCGTGATGCGGCCCTTTGCGCTCCTGTAGCCCCGCTGCTTCACCGTCACCACCGCGCTCACCCGCGAATCCGCCAACGCCCGCGCCGCCGTCTGCACATCCGTGACTTCCACATCCTTGTCAAACCGCTCCCGGCCCACCCCCACCGTATGTACGGGGATCCGCTGCCTCTTCAGCAGGTTGATCGTCTCCAGGTCCACCCCGCCCGCATTGTCCGCTCCATCGGAAAACAGCACCACCGCTCCAATGGGAAGCGTCGAGGATTCCGCCGCCACCTGCGCCAGGCTCTCTCCAATGTGCGTCGCATTCCCCTCCACCTTCCACTGATCGAGTTTCTCCATGCGTTCGGCGCCGCTGCTGAAGCGGTACATCCGCACCTGGAATTTCTTCCCCAGTTTTTCGAGCAGGCCCTTATTGTTCAGCGCTTCGAGCGCCTTCTCCTTCCGCGTCTTGCCGTCCTCGTTGAGCGCCATGGACCTGGAGTCGTCCACCACCACCGCCACGATGTTCTGCTGCGGCTTCAATGTCGCCACGCTCATCGCCGGTTGCCATAGCATCAGCAGCACAATCGCCAGCAGCATCGATTGCATCAGCCACAACAACCCCAGCCGCACGCCGCGAGCCCGCCCCGAAGCCCTGTCCCTCATCCGCCAAACCGGCACGGCCAACGCCGCCGCTCCCAGCAGAATACATGCCACCAGCGCCCAAACCGGCCATGCCCCAAGCAGCACAAAGCTCCCCTTGGAAAAGACCGTCCGAGAATAATTGAATAGGAATTCGAACATGAATGGAACTGCCGCTTCTGCCTTCTGTCTCCTGCCTTCTTCTAATGCGTCATCGCGTAGATTATATAGTTGATTCCTATCCGGTAGGCCAGCGATGCATAGCGCTCGGGATACCGCGGGTGGTCGGCCCATTCCCAGGCATCACCCAGATCCATGTTGTGGCAGATCGCCACCATGATCCGGCCGTTATCGTCATAGATGGCTCGCCATTTTGGTTCGACGCCGTCATATTCGTATGTCCGGCCCGTGTAGAACATAATGATCCCCGGCACCTGAAAACGCTCGTCCAGATCGTACAGCACATGGAAGATGGCGTCCTTGTTCTCAATGTCCACTATCTGGCGGTCCGGAAACACCCGGCTCATGCTTGCCGTGAAAATCTCCCACTCGAAGGTGCCGTGGAAGTCATCCGTCATCAGAAATCCGCCCCGCAGCAGGTACTCCCGAAGCTTCCGTGCCTGGCTGTCGGGCAGGTCCCAGTGCCCCGGCTCGACGACGTAAACCCAGGGATAGTTGAAAATATCGTCGCTTTCGAGATCGACAACCTGCTCGACCGAGCGCGTGTGGATTCGCGACAGCCTCCGCACTCCCTGCACGAACTGCCGGTCCGCTTTCGGGAAGTCCACCGTCCAGTTTCCCCGCGCCGCCCACAACCCTGACCCGCCGCGGAAGTTCGGATACCGCAATCGCGCGAAAGTGTACTCCGTCTTTTCCTTGGCGTCGGATGGCAGCGTCAGCGGGCCCTCGTCGTCATCAAACGCCATCCTCCGCTGGAAGGCGTACCCCGCGCTCATTAGCGTGATCCACGCGACGAGCGCGACAATGAAATTCCGGAATCGCATCAGGCCGCCCTGGTTTGGCTTTAGAATACCACAGGGTTCGAATGAACTCTTTGACGCGCACCTCCCCCATTTGGTGTCATGATCGTCATGGTTTGTTGCGACGAACTCCAGCAACTCGCCGATCGCGATTTCCTGCGCATCGGCCCCGTCCATACTCTCCGTGACGGGCGCATTCTCAACGAAATCGATACCGAATATTTCCTCGTCTTCGGCGACGCCCGCCCCTCCTTCGTCGGCCTCAACTACTGCCCTTTCTGCGGCAGGGTCATCTCCCGCGGCCTGTGGAACCTCGAAAAGAAGAAGCAAGGCCGCTAGCCCCGTCGCGGCGCTGGAAGGAAGCCATGTCTCCGTCAACTCAGGTCACCGTCGAGGAATATCTCCGAACCAGCTACGCTCCCGACGTGGATATTGCCGCCACCTCGGATGGAATGCCTTCACCGGGTTGCGCACCCGAATCAGCCCTACCCGCTACCGCG